>JACPQL010000005.1 GCA_016190445.1 Chloroflexota bacterium | reverse complement strand
GCCAAGGGGCTTCGCCCCTTGGAACCCCAGGGGAGTGTGAGAGACAAGGCTCCCCCCGGGGGGAACAGGGGACCCCGTTGCAAAACTTCGTTTTGCAACGGCTTCTACACCTTGCTGGCGTCCAGCCGCAGGCGCAGGTACTCCTGGAACTTGGCCTCCAGGTCGGGTTTGTCCAGGAAGAGGCCGCGACGCGCTGTGGTGGTGGTGCTGCTGGCGCGCTGCTCCACGCCCCGAGCGATCATGCAGTAATGGACTGCCTGCGCCACCACTATGACTCCCAGAGGGTTCAGGTGCTCATCTATGGCGCGGGCTATCTGCTGGGTCATCCGCTCCTGGACCTGCAAGCGCCGGGCAAACACCTCCACCACTCGGGACAGCTTGGAGAGGCCGGTGATGACCCTGCTCTGGGGGTTGGGTATGTAGGCGATGTGCACCAGGCCGTGCATGGGGGCCAGGTGGTGCTCGCAGGTGGAGGTGAACTCGATCCTGTCCACCAAAATCATGTCCTCTGAGCCGATAGGATAGTCGTCCTCGTTGAGTTGGAAAATCACCCTCAGGTGCTCCTGAGGGTCCTCCAGCGTGCCCTGGGTGTAGGTCAAGAGGGCGTCCGCCCACCGCTCCGGCGTGCGGCGCAGTCCCTCCCGGTCCGGGTCCTCCCCCAGGACCACCAGCACCTCTCGCAGGAGCGGCTTGAGCTTCTCCAAACGTTGCGCTCTGTTCACTTTTCCCTCTCTCTACGCGGCGTAGCGGGTGCGGTCCGCCACACGGGCTGTCGCAAAGGCCACTTGCCGCTCGTGGCACTTGTTGCACCTGCCGCAGTGAATGCCATTCGTAGGGGCCATGCAGGTGAGCGTCAGCTCCAGCGGCAATTGCTGGCGCTGGCGGATCAGGTCCTCTTTGTGCAGGCCCCGGTAGGGCGCCTCGATGCTGACCGGGTGTGCCAGTCCGAGGCTGAGAGCCCTCCCAAAGCTTTCGAAGAAGTCCGGTGTGGCGTCTGGGAAAGGGTTCCCCCCCAGCGAGCCAATAGCGATGCGCGAGACGCCGTGGGTGCTGCACCAGACCGCGGCCAGCCCGATGAGCAGCACGTTCCGCCCGGGGAGAAAGACCGCGCTGTCTGGTGCCTCCGCGCCCGGCACGCCGATGCCCGTGAGGCTCCAGTGCTGGCCGTAGACCTGCCGGACAGGCACGGAGAGCGTGGTTATGGGCTGCACGTTGGGGCTACGGAGGGCGTCCACAAAGGCATTAAGCGCCCTCCGCTCCACCTCCTCCCAGGCCAGCCCCATCTGGACGTACAGCGGGAAAACCATAGCCTCTTGCGCCAGGTCTGCCAGAAGCACGGAGCTATCCAGCCCGCCACTGGCGAGTGCTGCTACCCTCTCCAAGTCTAGTCCTCCCTGTAGGTCGCGTAGCTGGAAGGCGTCTCCCAGAGCCTCACTTCAGACACCCGTAGGCCCTGCCTCTGCGCTTGCTGGAACACGTGCTTGGAGATGTTCTCCGCCGTGGGGTTCTCGTCCATAAGGTAGAGGGGTTCACCCATCTCGGCGAGGAGAGGCACCACCGGGTCCCGTCGGCACAGCACCATCCGGTGGTCAAGGTTAGCGTCAACCCAGCCCTTCACCAGGTCGGCCACGACGCCAAAGTCCACCACCATGCCCAACCCGTCCAGTGACTCTGCCTCTATCTCCACCTCCAGCAGCCCGTTATGGCCGTGCAGGTGACGACACTTCCCACTGTAGTCCAGCAGGCGGTGTCCGTAGCAGAACTCGATGGCCCTTGTAACCCTGTGTAGCGGCACGCTACCCTCTATCCTCCCACACCCGGGCCCGCCAGGTGTCTGCCGGAGTCCACGCGGATGGTCTCTCCTGTGATGGTCTCGCTCTTGAGCAATGCCACCACCATCTCCGCTATCTCTTCTGCGGAGGACTGGCGCTGAAGCGGCGTGTGGGCCAGGATGCCTCGCTGCCACACGTCCTGGCCCAGGTCGGGAGGGCGCATCGTCGGGCCGGGAGCGATGGCGTTGACCAGGATGCCGTGAGGCGCCAGCTCCACTGCGAAGGCCCTGGTCATAAAGTCAATGGCCGCTTTGGCGGTCAGGTAAGGCAGGTAGTCCCGATAGGGGGTCTCTTTCGCCGCCCAGTCGCTGAACAGGAGGATGTGGCCCCGGGTTGGGCCGCTGTTGTCCATCATCTGGCGGGCGGCATGCACTGCCAGCAGATAGCTGCCCCTCGCAGCGACCATAGCATAGTCCCATGCGCTAGCGTCAAGGGTGGCGAAGGGTGTCCTGGTAAACCCAGAGGCGAGGTTGATGACGAAGGATAGCCCACCCAGCTCCTCCCTGGCCCTCCTTGCCATGCGCTGCACGTCCTCCTGGACGTTTACATCACCATGGAGCAGGCAGGCCCGCTCCACCACAGACGCCACAGCCTGGTAGAGCTGCTCCGCCTCTGCCTTGGAGCTACGGTAGGCGATGGCCAGGTTGACCTTCTCTTCGGCCAACCGGCGTACAATGTGCTGCCCCACACGCTTGGCGCCCACAACCAGAGCGCCCTTGCCAGCCAGCGTCAGCATCTCCACCCCAGGCGGCTCTCACCGTGTGCCGCCAGAGCAGACAACGACCACGCACTTCATAACACTGCGACGGACGACTTTTATTGTACCACGCGGCGTATCCCGCCATTGCCATTGCCGCTGATGGGGGTTTCGAGCAGAGGCGGTTACTGGTACTCGGGCCAGGGGCGTGGGTCGGGGACGAAGAGGTCGCGGACAGGCATTTGGACCTTGGCAAGGGTCTGCGCGTTCATTACATCTTTCTCGCCGATGATCTTGTTCTGGTTCAGTAGCCAGGCGACCACGGCGTATACCTCATCGTTAGTCAGCGACCCCGGCTTGTCAAAAGGCATGGCCCGACGCACGTAGTCGAACACGGTAGTGGCAAAGGGCCAGTAGTTGCCGATGGTTCGCGGTCCCACTGGTCTCGGGTTCCCCCTCTCGAACCAGGGTCTGGTGTCCACCAGGACTTCGCTGGTGGCAGGCAGACCACCCTGTCCTTTGTCACCGTGGCAGCTCGCGCACTTGGCAGCGAAGATGGTTGCTCCCTGGGCAGGCGTGCCGCTGCCTGGGGGCAAGCCGGTGCCATCGGGCATAACGTCTATGTCCCAGGTAGCAATCTCTTCGGGTGTGGCGTCGCGCCCCAAGCCATAGGCGCCCCGGTAGCCAGGACCAGTGGCCGATGGCCCTACGGGTGTAGGCTGGGCCTGCGGTGCCAGCAGCAAATTGGACTGGGTAGGACTGGGGAGGCCCGCTGGCCCTCGGCAGGCTGTGGCAAGAAGGGCTATGCCCGCAAGGGCCAGGGCCAACAGCGCTTCTACGCCTTTCATCGCTCCATCTCCTACACCAGGCCACAGTCTGGTGTGAGGGGCCACAGCCCGGCCAAATGCGTCGGCAAGGCTGCTTGAAGTGGCGGTTCATGGTAGGTTTGTACCACCGTGCCGCTGGGCTGAATCTTCCAGGCCTGGATGCCATTGTAGTGGTAGTTGGATTCCCCCCTGACCAGCAACAACTGGTTGCGGGTGGGCTGTATGTAGCCTGTCTCGTCGGTGCAACGGCTCAGGATGATGGCCTCCTGACCCTCCCAAAACCAGGGATAGCGGAAGCGGGTGCTGGTCTTGGATAAAACTGGCTCCGCGAGGGAGGCAAGACCCCAGGTCTTCCCCCCGTCGGTGCTCACCTCTACCCGGGCTATCTTGCCTCTGCCTGACCAGGCTAGCCCACGGACCTCCACGAAGCCTTTACCCCGCACAGTCATACCGCCCGAAGGCTGCGTGATGACCGACTTGGCGTCCCATTCGAAGGTGAACTGCCGCGCCTTGCCCTCCCTCGGCAGCGGGTCCGTGTACTTGGAGGTCTCCTCTCGGGTCATGAAGGGCCTGTCTGAGACCTCGATACGGCGCAACCACTTCACATTGATGTTACCCTCCCAGCCGGGGAGGAGCAGGCGCACCGGATAGCCCTGCTCGGGCCGGACGGCCTCCCCGTTCTGCCCGTAGGTCAACATGCCGTCATCGTAGCCCTTGCTCATGGGCACGCTGCGGGTCATGGCTGCACCGTCGTAGGACTCGGCGAGGAACCAGCGGGCCTCCTTCTTGGCTCCCACCTCGCGGAAAAGTATCTCCAGTGGCACCCCGACCCACTCGCTGTTGCTGTAAAGGGGGTTTGTGTCTACGATTGTGGCCGTCTCCAGCAGGCCACGATAGTGGCCTGAGCTGTCTCCGGAGCACTCAACAAAGTGTGGAAAGGACTCCTGTGGAAAGTGCTTGAGGTCGTCTAGAGTGAAGACCATGGGACGCTCGACCAGACCATGAACGAGGAGCTTGTAGCGCCGCGGGTCTATGTCGGGGATACCGGCATGGTGGCGCTCAAAGTGCAGGTCCGAAGGGGTAATCACACCCACCAATTGGGACTGGTCGGTGCCGCTGATCTGGGGGATTCCAGCGTAGGCCGTCGTGACCGTGCGTTTGGGCTGCTCGAATTGCGAACGGCCCTTGCTGACGTCGGAGGCGGGACCTCCCTGGACTCTGGTGGTGTCTTCGGAGACCTGCTGGGCCAGAACAAGGCGGTCCAGCGCACCACCCAGGGCCATTGCGCCGACTACCGCCGCCCCACCCAGCACCTGACGCCTGGTGAACAGCCCACGGCGCCGGACAAACGTGTCAATCTCCTGCTGGCTGACCTGACGAGCCATGCCCACCTCCGTCGCCGTCAAAGCGCCCTCTGGCCCCGAAGGCTGAGCTGCCAGCCAACGCCCAGAAGAGCAAACAGAGGATAGTTTGGAAGACTCCGCCGGTCAACGTGTCGGTTTTCATTGTCCTCCTCTAGCGCATCTACGCCCTTTCTGCTAAGATAGCTGTTCGGGTCAGGCATATGCTTCTTCGTGGTCACATCTCACCATCATCCACAGGGGACCTGCTACCCCAGTCAGGTTTGAGAATTGACACACCCAGGGGCTACCGGTATCTTTTTCAAGGTGCCATACGGACACACCGATGTCTGGCGAAAAGCCTAGAGCCATAGCGCCAGGAAGGGACATATGGAACAGTACGATGTGGCAGTGATTGGTGGGGGGGTTGTGGGATGCGCCATTGCCCGCGAGCTGACCCAGTACCGGCTGAAGGTGGCCCTCCTAGAGAAGGAGGCCGACGTCTGTCGGGGCACCAGCGGCAAGAACAGCGCTGTGGTGCACACCGGGTTCAACGTGAAGACGGGCTCGCTGAAGGCGCGCCTCAACGTGGCAGGGGCCAGGATGTTTGAAGGGCTATGTGCCGAGCTGGATGTGCCCTTCAAAAGGGTCGGAAAGCTGGTAACCGCCCTGACCGAGGCCGAGGTCCCTGAACTGCACAAGCTCAAGGCCACGGGCGACGCCAACGGCGTCCCCTCTCTGGAGATCGTTGACGGCGCCACCGTCAAGAAGATGGAGCCCAACGTCGGCGGGGTCGCGGCCCTTAGCGTTCCCACGGCGGCAATAACCTCCCCCTTTCACCTCACCATTGCCCTGGCCGAGGTCGCCGTTGCCAACGGGGCCGACGTACTGCTCCAGGCGGAGGTGACGGCAATATCGGGCAAGGAAGGCTCCTTCAGGATCACCACCCGCCGCGGGGCCATTGGCAGCAAGCTGGTGATCAACTCCGCGGGCCTCTACTCCGACCACGTGGCCAGGCTGGCTGGGGTGCGACGCTACAAGGTCTACCCCTGCCGAGGCGAGTACTTCATCATAGACAGTGCCAAAGGGGGCCTGATCAAGCATATGGTGTACCCGGTGCCGCCCAAGGGTGGCCCCGGCCTGGGGGTGCACCTGACGCCAACCATAGACGGGAACATCCTCATCGGGCCCAGCGCGGAATACGTGCGGCGCAAGGACGACGTGGCCACCACCAGGGCCGTGGCGCGCAAGCTGCTCAAGGAAGCACAGGAGATTCTTCCAGCCATCAGCCCAAGGGACGTCATCGCCGCTTACGCTGGCATTCGGGCCAAGACCACGCCATCCTCGGTGGGCGGCTTCGGCGAGTTCATCATCGAGGAGGTCCCAGAGTGCCCGGGGATGCTCCACTTGGTGGGGATCGAGTCGCCCGGCCTCACGGCGGCGCCCGCCATCGCGCTGGACGTGGCCCAGTGGGTGGGCAGGCACCTATCGCTGGTGCCCAACGGCCACTTCACCTCCAAGCGCAACGGAGCGGTCACTTTCCGGGACCTGCCGCCGGAGAAACAGGCGGAGCTGGTGGCCCAGGACCCTGACTATGGCCACATCGTCTGCCGGTGCGAGACCGTGACCAGGAAAGAGCTAAAGGCGGCCATCGAAAACCCGCTGGGCGCCCGCAGCCTGAACTCCATCAAGTACAGGGCCAGGGCCACCATGGGCCGTTGTCAGGGCGGGTTCTGTGGCCCCCGCGTGGTGGACATGCTGGTGAACGAATACCACGTACCCCTGACCGAGATATCCCTGAAGGGCCCCAGCTCCTCACTTTTTGCCGGGGAGGTCAAAGACCTTACATGCACACCACAGAGGTAGACGTCGCCGTCATTGGTGGCGGCCCCGCTGGTCTGGCCGCTGTTACCTCGGCGAAGAACGCCGGGGCTGAGCGGGTCCTACTCATCGAGCGGGACGAGCGACTGGGCGGCATTCTCAACCAGTGTATCCATGATGGCTTCGGCACGAAGGTGCTAGGCGAGTCCATCACGGGGCCAGAGTATGCCCAGATATACATTGACAAGCTGCAAGAGGCCAAAGCGGACTTCTGTCTCAACACCATGGTGCTGGACCTGACGCCGGAGAAGGTGCTCACCGTCTGCTCGGCAGAGGGTATGCGAAGGATCAAGGCTGGGGCTGTCGTCCTGGCCATGGGCTGTAGGGAGAGGACGCGGGGTGCCCTCGGCATACCTGGCCCCCGCCCCGCCGGGGTGTACACGGCGGGTGTGGTGCAAAACTATATGAACCTGCGCAACATCATGGTGGGCAGGCAGGTCGTGATCCTGGGCTCCGGGGATATAGGGCTCATCATGGCCAGACGGCTCACCCTGGAAGGGGCCAAAGTGGAGTGCGTGGCGGAGATACTACCTTACCCCAGTGGCCTTGCCCGCAACGTGGTGCAGTGCCTGGAGGACTTCGGCATCCCTCTTTACCTCAGCACCACGGTCACTCGCATCCACGGCACCGGCAGGGTGAAGGGCGTGACCCTGGCGCAGGTGGGGCCCAAGTGGGGAGTAAAATCGGGCTCCCAGCGTTTCGTGGAGTGCGATACACTGATGCTCTCGGTGGGCCTCATCCCGGAGAACGAACTCTCCAAGAAAGCGGGCGTGGCCCTGAGCCCGGTGACAGGCGGGGCTATCGTGGACGACTGGTTCCAGACCTCGGTGCCGGGCATCTTCTCCTGCGGCAATGTGCTCCACGTTCACGACGTGGTGGACTACGTGACTCTGGAGGCAGAGGCGGCGGGCCGGAGCGCCGCTAGGTACGCTGCCGCCGGGTCCCTGCCGTCCAGCCCCATCAAGGTGAAGCCGGGCCAGGGGGTCCGCTACGTGCTGCCCTATCAGATCAGCGGCGAGGATGCGGTGGAGTTCTCCCTGCGGGCGCTGGCCCCGGAGAAGGACCGCCACGTGGTCTTCCGGAGCAACGGTCAGGTCATACGGAAGATGAGGGAACTGATGGTTGCCCCTGCCCAGATGATCAGGGTGAAGCTTCGGGCCGACCGGTTTCCCAAGGAGGGTGAGATAACGGTGGAGGTGACGGAGTGAAGGGAGAGTTGATCTGCGCCGTTTGCCCTGTGGGCTGCCACGTGACTGCCGAGTGGAACGAGACCGACCTGCTGGACGTCCAGCAGGCCGCCTGCAAGCTGGCGTGGCCCTATATTCGCAGCGAGATATTTGATCCTCGCCGGGTCGTGACCTCCTCGGTGCCGGTGGTGGGAGGAGAGATCCCCCTGGTGAGCGTGAAGACCGATAGCCCCGTTCCCAAGGACCGGATGCGCGACGTCATGCAATCCCTGGCCCAGGTGACGGTCCAGGCACCGGTGAATGTGGGAGATGTGGTGGTGTCCAACATCCTTGGGCTGGGGGCCAACATTCGGGCGACGAAGAGGATCAAAAAGGTCTCCTAGAGGCCATTCCCAAGCGGCCGCTCATGGTGAGCCAGTCGGACCATGGGTGGCATTTGAGACTACTGGTAAGCCAGGCTTGTCTGGACTGCCGGGCCGCCCCATAAGCGACCAGAAGCCCCTTCGAAGTCCTCGCAGTTTCCTATTCGCACCACCGTACCTGTGTGAGTGGCGCGTGCTCTGTTTCTCGCCACGTCCTGTACGACTCTCATAGCTCATGACCTTCATTCCCCACGGGATGGAGCTGGTATGGCCGGTAGCTTGACAGTATGTGGTGCAACTGGTAGCATGATTGGGTTAGATGCATCATTTCTCTGGGAGGTGGGGAGAATGCCTATGTACTTGGACCACCATAAAGGGACCTTGTCGCCCCAGATGGCTGAGGAGGCGCGGAAGGTCATACGGGCTGGCATGGCGAGTCCCCAGGGGGTGAAGGGGCTCAATGCATTCTTCACCAAGGATGAATCGTGGTGCCTGACGGAGGCCCCCAGCGCCGAGGCGGTGCATAAGTACCATGAGGCCATGGGCATGAAGCTTGGCAAAGGCGACGTCATCGAGGTGAAGACGTTAGTGTAGCTTCACTGCCGGCGCCTCGGCCTGGCATTATGGAGACCACACCATTGGAAGGGGACCCGCATAGCCGGGCCCCTTCCCTTATCACCCTCAGCGCCGGGTGTACCTCAGGAGACAGCCTGTGACTTCCTACAAGTACGACGTGGCCATAATCGGAGGCGGCATTGTTGGCCTGGCCACGGCCATGGAGCTATCCGCCAGCTATCCGCGTTTTCGGGTGGCGGTGATAGAGAAAGAAAAAGAGGTGGCCGGCCACCAGACGGGCCACAACAGCGGTGTAATCCACTCCGGTCTCTACTACCGCCCCGGCTCCCAGAAGGCCAGGCTGTGCGTAGCGGGAGCGCGGGCGCTGCGGGACTTCTGCGACCTGCACGGCGTCCGGCATGAGCCGGTGGGCAAGGTGGTGGTGGCCACCACGGAGGAGGAGCTGCCGGCTCTGGATACCCTGTATATGCGGGGCACCGCCAACGGGGTGGAGGGTCTAGAAATGATCGGACCCGAGCGCCTGCGGGAGCTGGAGCCCCATGCTCGGGGGATCAAGGCCCTCTACTCCCCGGGGACAGGCATCGTGGACTATCGGGAGGTGGCCAGGGCCTACGTTACGACGATGCAGAGGAGCGGCGTGGAGCTACTTACAGGGGCCAGGGTCATGAAGATAGCCCGGTCTGACGGGCTCTTTGGCCTGGAGACCACCCAGGGCGACATTCGGGCCGTCCAGCTCATCAACTGCGCCGGGCTCTACTCCGACGTCATCCTGCGAATGATGGGCCTCTCCTCCGATGTGCGCATCATCCCCTTTCGGGGTGAGTACTACACTCTGGCGCCGGAGAGTCGCCACCTGGTGAAAGGTCTCATCTACCCCGTTCCTGATCCCTTGTTCCCGTTTCTTGGTGTCCACCTCACCCGGACCGTTCACGGGGGGGTAGAGGTCGGCCCCAATGCCGTCCTGGCCTTCGCAAGGGAGGGCTATCGGAGGTGGAGGATAGACCTGCCGGACCTCATGCGCACCCTCGCCTATCCAGGTTTCTGGGCCATGAGCAGAAGGTACTGGAAGACGGGCCTGGCGGAATTCTACCGCTCTTTCAGCAAGCGGGCCTTCGCCCATGCCCTTCAGCGGCTCGTGCCCGAGATCCGTGATAAGGACCTGGCGCCCGGCGGGGCGGGCGTGCGAGCACAGGCAGTGGACCGGAGGGGCAACCTGCTGGACGACTTCAGCATTGTGGAGGTGGAGAACGCCCTCCACGTGCTGAACGCCCCCTCTCCGGCGGCCACCTCCTCCCTGGCCATCGCCAGGCACGTCGTCGCCCTCGCCAGCAAGTCCTTTACCATGGCCGGTAGAAGCCACAATTGACGAGAGCACCGTTTCTCGTTGGTATTGCTTCCAAGAGACATTGGCGTCATTCCAACAGCTCAGCCGAACTGAGCAAGGCGTTGAGGGCGCCAGAGCCCCCCACTACAAGCACCCTCCCGTCTGCCAGCAGTGTCGCGGTGTGGTTCAGCCTAGCTTGCTTCATACTGGCTGTTGCAGTGAAGCTGTTGGTTTCCGGGTCGTACAGCTCGGCAGAGTCTAATGGCTGTAAGGTTGGCGAAACCGCGTTATGGCCACCTGCAACGAGCACCCTTCCATCCGGGAGCAAGGTCGCGGTGTAGTTAGCTCTGCGCCTGTTCATCTCTCCTGCTGGGCTAAAGGTGCTGTTGAGGGGCTGGTAGACTTCGGCAACACCCTGGCTCCCCTCAGTGAGCAGGACCTTGCCGTTCTGCAGCACTATGGCTCTGACCTCGCAGCCCGCGTAAAGGGTGTTCCCCACATCGTCGAACGTGCCTGTGGCAGGGTCATAAAGCTCCGCAGCACGGAGGCACTGGGCCTGTCCAGCCGTGAGCTGGTGACCACCAGCGATGAGCACTTTCCCGCTAGGGAGTAGTGCCGCAGCGTGTCGAGTCCTGTCCGTTCGCAAATTACCTGCCAAGACAAAATTGCCGGTTGCGGGATCGTACAGTTCAGCCTCCGCCTTGCTGACCCCAGCCACATCACCGCCAACGACAAGCACTTTCCCGTTGGACAAGAGAGTGGCCGAGTGGTTAGCGTGGCCGACCTGTAGACTCCCGGTCTGGGTAAATGACTGGGTGGCCGGGTCATAGATCTGAGCACACCGCCGGTCCAAGGTCCCGCCAGCGACCAGTACCTTCCCGTCCGGCAATAGGGTAGCGGTGGCCCCTGTCCCATGTTCGCACTGAGAGGTTGCTGCACTGCGGAACGTCCCTTGCGCCGGGTCGTAAAGCTCCGCCGCCTCGGTGCCAGAAGGCGCACCGCCCACGGTAAGCACCTGGCCGTTCGGCAGCAGTACCGCAATATCCACCCGGGCGTTGGCCATTCCTCCTGTAACGGTCCACGTTGGCGGAATGGTGACCAGGGCTGAGCCGCTATGCCGACTATCCTTGAACGTGGCTGACGCAGTGACCTTATGGCGACCAAACACGCCAGTCGCGGTAAAGATGCCGTTCTGGTCTATCTGGCCACCCGTGGACTCCCATGCGAAAGCAAGGCCTGGGATCTCGTTCCCGTGTCGGTCGAAGCCTGAGGCGCTGAACTGATGGATGTCTCCCTTTTTCTGGACGCTCAGCGAGGCCGGTTGCACCGCCACGCTGGCCAGTGGGTCTGGCCGAATAGTAACGTCTGCCGTTGCCGTCACTCGGGCCGTCCCGCTTACCAGTTCGACACGCACAGCGCCCAGGAACTGCCCAGCCTTGGTTCCCGCGGTGAAAACGCCGCCGGCGTCCCACGCGCCCGAGGCAGGGGTAACACTCCTGGATACTATGGGGTCGGGAATCTCGTTGCCAAACTCGTCCAGGGCTTTGATAGTGAAACGATGGGTAGCGCCTATGTCCAGGGTAACCTGGGCTGGGTCCAGCACGACTTTGGACAGCGCCCCTGGCCGGACGGTCACGTCAATGGTAGTCTGTCGGCTCTGGGCACCCTGGCTCGCCGATACTCTTATCACGCCTCGATAGATTCCTGCTTTGGTCCCCGCGGTCAGTAGACCTGTGTCATCAACCCTCACGGCGGGGTCCGTGGCCCTCCAGACAAGTGCAACGCTGCTAATATCGTTGCCGAACTCGTCTACGGCCCTGGCACTCAGACGGAGAGATTCCCGGACCGATACAGCCACAGTCGTAGCGCTAACCAGGACGGCGTCCAGTGGGCCAGAAAGAACCTGTATTGCACCATCCTTCGTGGCCGCGTCCTGGCCCCCAGGGCCAGCCGCCACCAACCGCACCGTGAAAGTCCCGACTTTGGTGTACTGGTGGGTTGGGTTCTGCTCCGTGCTGGAGGACCCATCGCCGAAGTCCCATTGCCAGGATGTGACAGGGCCTTGGGAGGCGTCGGTGAACCGAACGGCTAAGGGTGCGCTGCCTGAGGAGGCGTTGGCTGAAAACGAGGCCACCGGCGGTGGAATTGGCGTGGGCGTAGGAGTTGGCAACGGCGTTGGCGTGGCCGTGGGCGTGGAAGTTGGGGATGGCGTAGGGATGGTTGTAGGCGTAGGAGCAGGCTGAGTACAGGCCAAGAACAGTAGAATGCCGGAGACCACCAAGACCCGGACACCTGCCCTCATAACGTTGGTCTCCCGTCGTTCTTGTACGTGGACTACCCCAGCGGTCCCACTGGTGAATGATGGGTGCTTATCCCCAATGCTTTCCAGAACGTGTTCCGGAGACCGAACGCCCCGTGCCTAGACGCCCTTGGCCGCCTCCGCCAGCAGCCGCACCGTCCGCTGCCACGATGCCGCCGGGTTGGCCCCGGCGGTGACCACCGAGACGATGATTTCACTGGCCCCCAGGTCGAAAAGTTGCTTCAGCCGCCTCGTCACCTGCTCCTCTTTTCCAGAGAGCACCACCGCCTCCAGCATGGCATCATTCCAGGCTTTGGTCTTGGCCACCTCGGGGAAGCCGGCATCCACCAACATCTGGGTGTAGAAGGGGTTGGCGGGGTAGTTCGCCAGTTGCTCTTTGGCGGCGGCGCGCACCTCACTGGCGTTGTCGTGGACACATACGGGCGCGTGGGCAATCAGCGGCGGAACAGGGCGGCCCGACTGCTGTGCGCCCTGCCGCATGGCGGGGAGGGCCACATCGCGCAGGTAGGTGCCAGGGCAGACCCAGCTAATAGCGCCATCGGCCTCTGCGCCGCACGCCAGGAAGGAGCCGCGCCGGAGCGCCGAAGCCATCACAGGCACACCGGATATGGGCTCCGGGATGCGGGCGTGGGCATGGTAGTGACGCCCGTCAAAGTCCACCGCTCCCTGCTGGAGCAGCGTCTTGACGATGTGGACGTACTCGCGAAGGTTGGTGAGCGGCGCCTGGAAGTTTACCCCAAAGGTGCGCTCCATCCCTGCCTTGTGGCTGGGGCCGACCCCAAGGCGGAAGCGCCCCGGTGCCAGCTTGCCCACCACCTGCACCTGCTGTGCCGCCACTATCGGATGGCGCGGCCAGGTGGGCGTGATGCAGGTGCCCAGCAGGATGCGCTCTGTGCGCACTGCGGCAGCGGCAAAAAGTGTCAGAGCATCCAGACCCGCGCCCCCGGTGGTCAGCCACGCCGCCGGCATACCCAGGCGCTCCAACTCCTGTATACGGGCCAGCACAGCGCTGGCGTCTCCGCCCATGGCCGCAACGCCAATCCTCTTGTCACTCATAGTCTCCTCCTGTACAGCGGGTATAGGCACACCCAACTATGCCGAGGGTCCGTTTATTGGGCCCGGCCTCACTTCACTTTCGGGGTACCGCAGGGCCATCGAAGCCCGTCGCTCAGGCCCGCGTCCGCCGCCTACCGCCGCGGCGCGGCGTCACGGGGAAGATACCCGTAGCCTCCTCCAGCGTCTGGACGGGAGTAATACGGGGCAGGCCTATTTTCATCAGCGGCCGGAAGAACTTGACCACCGAGGAGTAGTCGCTGGCATCCAGGACAAAGTACATCAGGTGCTCGGGCGGGGCGATGTAGCTACCCAGCACCGTCACGCCGCACTCTTTGGCGTGCTCTGCCTTGGCCATCTCATGCACCGACACCGGGTCGTTCACAGGGCAGGACTCGGGCGCATGAGTGTGAGTGGCGACGAAAAGCATCTGGCACCTCCTTGCTTGCGCAGACTTGCACCAGCTATCCTTCGGCATCGTGGGGAATACGCCAATATTCAGCTTGCCGCCGGCGCCCCTCGCAGAGAATGGCACGGTGGCCGAGCAAAGTCAAGGTCGCAAAGGCCAGGCTCCAGGGCACACGGGGGCACGCTGCCTAAGCGTTCTTGAACTCGGGCTTCCTGCGCTCTGCAAAGGCCTTGGGGCCCTCGACGCTGTCCTCCATCCCCTTCAGGTTCTGGCCCAGGCCCTCGGCGAAGCCATATGCCACGGGAGCCTCCATGTGGAGCGTGCGGTAGATGCTCTCCTTGAGGTCCCACACCGCCCGCGGGCCCAGCTCCAGTATCTCTTTGGCCCAACTCATGGCCTCGTCCATGAGCTGCTCCTTGGGGACCACCTTGTTCACCAGGCCAATCTCATACGCCCGCTGGGCGGGGATGCGGCGGGCGCCCCAAAGAGCCAGCTCCAGGGTCCTGCGCAGGCCGATGAGCCGGGTGAGGGTGGTGGGGAAGGGTGGGGCCAGGTTCCACCGGGACTCCGGGATGCCGAACTCGGCGTGCTCTGCCGCTATGGCCACGTCGCAGTTGAGCATCATGTGGAAGCCACCCCCCAGAGCATAGCCGTTGACGGCGGCGATGGTGGGTTTGAACAGCTTCAGAGTATCCACCAGGGGGAAGACACTGCGCCGTCGGGGTCGCACCTCCTTGCCGGCGGCGTCGGCCTCAGCCCGCGCCCGGAGGTCCATGCCGGCGCAGAAGGCCCGCTCACCGGTCCCCGTTAGTATGGCCACCCACGCCTCGTCGTCGTCGGCGAAGCGCTGCCACCCCTCGGCGATGGCGTCCATCAATTCCACGTTCAGCGCGTTCAACCGGTCAGGCCTGTTCATGCGCATAACCACTATGCGCCCGCCCTCGTGCTTCGTGTACACCAGCACCGGCTCGGTCATACCACCCTCCTTTCTCGTCGCTCTCCGGCGTGCATCGCGACGCCGTGCTATTCTACACCCTTGGGCGCATTAGCCAAGAGGCTGTACGCCAGGCTCTGCTATACTCCCACCACAAGACAGTTACCACATACCCCCGGCCTTTCTTTGGAGGAAGAGATGAGGATAGACCCACTCAAGTTCGAGGGGTTCAGTGGCATTCTGGGCGGCGTTGTGGTGCCCAGGCCCATCGCCCTGGTATCTACCACCTCTACCGGAGGTGCCAATAACCTGGCGCCCTTTTCATTCTTCAACGTTGTTTCCTATACGCCGCCCACGCTCATGCTGGCCATCTCCCGCTTTTCTGGCGAGAAGCGGGAGAGGCCCAAAGACACCCTGTGGAACATCGAGCAGACGGGGGAATTCGTCGTCAACGTGGTGGTGGACGAGATAGCTGAGGCGATGGTCATGACGGCGGGAGATTACCCGGCCAATGTGGACGAATTCAAGGTCGCGGGCCTCACCCCGGTCCCCTCCGAGCGGGTGCGGCCTCCGCGGGTGGCCGAGTCGCCCGTGAACATGGAGTGCCGGCTAAGCCAACTGGTCCCGGTGGGCAAGGGGAAAGGCGAAACGATGGTGGTGCTGGGGGAGGTCCTCCTGCTCCATGTAAGGGACGACCTCATACAGGGGGAACGGGTGGACCCTCACAGGCTGAAGGCAGTGGGCCGCCTGGTGGGCAACCTCTATTGCCGCACCCACGACATCTTCGAGGCGGTGCGCCCGAGCTAGCCCCTACGCTCTGTGGTCTCGTCTTCCAGCTTGTAGTACTCCGGCAGACCTATGGCCGCCTCGATCTCAGAGCGCACACTCTGGGCCTTCTGCGGGTCGAACCGGCACTCTCCGGCGTCCCTCACCCCGGCATAGAGGTCCATGATTGCGCTCACCGCTGCGGCTATTGTGGCGATGGGATAGATGATGATGCGGAAGCCCAGGGCCTCCATCTCCTTCACCGATGGCCCGTTGAAATAGGCGGTGGTGAGCATGGGGGCAGGGGGGTTGGGCATGAGGGAGCGCAACTGCTCCATCTGCTCGCTGGTGCGGGTCAGGGGCATTATGGCATCGGCACCCAGCTCTGCCGCTGCCTGGAGGCGGGCCACCGCCTCCTGCCAGGAGCCCCCCGCTGCGTGGCCCGCGTCGCTTCGGGCGATGATGAGGAAGTCCCTGTCCCGCCTGGCCTTCAGAGCGTAGCGTATCTTGGCCAGGAACTCCTCCCTGGGCACCACGTGTTCCAGGCCCCGGTGGTAGGAGGCCCGCTTGGGGTAAACCTGGTCTTCGATGTGGATGGCGGCTATGCCCGCTTCCTCGTACTCGTGGACGGCTCGGACCACCTGGAGGGGCTCGCCGAAGCCTGCGTCGGCATCCACAATGACAGGGATGTCCACGGCCCGCGCCACCTTCCGGCCCACCTCCACCTGCTCGGTGAGAGTGGTCAGGGGCTCCGTGGTGGCCAGGTGAGCGCCGGTCATCCACCCACCCACGTAGCAGGCCTTGAACCCCATGCGCTGGACGATGCGCCCCGTCAGGGGGTCGTAGGCGCCGGGGGCCACCACCGTCTCCCCTCGCTGGAGCATTTCGTGCAGTTGCGACTTGGCGGACATGGTCACCTCCCTGGCATGGTTCAAGTAGGCAACACTCAATGCTTAGCGGGCGCTAGCCGGCCCGCCAGACCACCTGGCCGTCCTTGATGGTGAGCACGGGGACAAGACGCTTGTCCCCCACCACATGATTCCCCGCCATGTCCTGGTAGGTGAAGCGGCCCTCCTCCTGGGTGAACACGGCGGCGTCGCCCGCCATGCCCACGCCAAGGCTCCCTATCTCCTTGTCCAGCCCGATCACCTTGGCTGACGCGCTGGTGCTGGCGGCGACCACCTGCTCCAGGGACATGCCCAGCGCCATGAACTTGGCCAGGAGCTCGTGCTGCTTGTAGACGACCCGGCCCGGTGGCGGTGTATGGATGTCGGTGCTGATGGTGGTGGGGAGGAGGCCGTCCCGCATGGCTGCCTTGACCACGTTGATGTCGCAGTGGACTCCGGCGTCGCCCACGTCCATCACCACGCCCCGCTCGGCAGCGGCGCGGACCTGTGGCCTCACCTTGCCATCGTGGCCTATCATGTTCTCAGGGTTGCCGTTGAAGGCGTGGGTCATGATGTCCCCGGGGCCCAGCACCTCCAGCACCTCGGGCAGGGGGATTGGGGTGCCGCTCACGTGAATCATGAGCTTCCCGCCGCACCTGTCGGTAGCCAGGCGGGCCGCTTTCAGAGCACTCCTGGCCTCCCAGTAGGCCACGGCCTCCACATGCATACGCACCTTCACCCCCAGAAGGAGGCCACGGTTCTGTCGCACCGTCTCCGCGGTATGGTCGGGGTCCACCAGCCGAATGTCCCTTAGCTCGCCTCCCACCGCCCGGTTGGGGGCCAGCCCCAGGGCGCCGATATGGAGGAAGGCCAGGAGCCGCACCTTCTGGGCGGGAAACACGTAGTCCCGCATGGCCGGGAAGTTGGCCCACCCGGCGGTCCCACCGTCCACTGCCGTGGTCACACCAGAGGGCAGGCACGCCTTGTCCGGATGCACGGGGCTAGGGTTGGAGCCGTGGTAGAAGTGGCCGTGGGCGTCTATCAGGCCAGGGGTGACCAGCTTGCCGGTGACATCAATGACCTCCCTGGCCTGGGCCGGGTCTATTCGCGCTGCCACCGCAGCCACGCGACCACCCCGAAAGGCAACGTCGCGGCTGGCGTTGACCTTCTGGGCCGGGTCCAGCAGGTTCCCGCCTCGTAGCAACAGGTCGTACTGTGCTTGCTGTGTCACCGGTGGGCCTCCTTTGCCTGTAAGTCCTTCATGAAGCAAGACTTCGCCACCCCCGCATGGAAAACGGATGTGCCGCTCATGGTTCGACAAGCTCACCATGAGCGGGGCCGGCGTGTGCCGCTCGTCCTGAGCGTCGAAGGGCGAGTGGCCTTTTTCTGAGGGGTGCTGGCGTAAGGATAATCGAGCCACGGGCGGGAGACAAGGCGACTTCTACGCGACCACCTTGGCTCCTCGCAGTAGGTCGGGTTTCCCAACCCGACCGTACCGTACGGGCAGGTTCGTCCCGACAGGTCGGGATGCCCTACAAGGGTCAATCGCTATTTTCCGGCTACGCGACCACCTTGGCCTGACGCAGCTCCGCGATCTGCTCTGCCGAGTAGCCCAGCTCCTTCAGGACCTCGTCTGTGTGCTGGCCCACCGTGGGCCCGGCCAGGGGTGCCGGACCCCCTCCCTCCGAGAACCGGACCAGGTTGGCTGACTGCTGCACCCGCTGATAGGTGGGGTGCTCCCGTTCTGCCACCATCCCCGTCTCCAGGGGGTGAGGGTCGTCGAAGAAGGCCTGATGGTAGTCCAGGGCCACGGGGGCGCACGGCACTCCCCTGGTCTCCAGAAACGCAAGCCATCGCTCCGTGGGCCCACCGGCGAACCGATCTGCCAGTGTCTGGCCTAGCTCGGAGTCGTGCTGCTGGCGAGAGACCCTGGTGGCGAAGCGCGGGTCCTCCGAAAGCCCCAGTGCATCCGCCAGCGCCCTCCACTGGGCATCGGTGCAGACCTGCAAGAAGAGCCAGCTGTCCTCGGTCTGGTACAGCCGGTCCAGGGCGCCGAAGCCGTAGTGTTGGGGGTCTGCCTGCTGACGGGGCGGCTTCCCTTCGTAGGCGACGAAGGCGTCGGAGTTGGCGAAGATGCCTGCTTGAAGGAGCGATGTCTCCAGGCGCTGTCCCCGGCCTGTGCGCGCCCGATGGAAGAGGGCCATGAGGATACCGGTGGCGTTGAGCATGGCGCCGTAGTAGTCGCAGACGGCGATACGCAGGAACACGGGTGGGGCCGTGTCACCGCCCTGGGCGCGCATCACCCCACTCTCCGCCTGGAGGATGGGGTCAACGCCAGGCCGTCGCCGGTTGGGCCCCGTGGAGCCGTAGGCGGTCACAGTGCAGTAGACAAGCCTGGGGTTCAGAGCAGCGAGGGTCTTGTAGTCCACCCCCAAACGCTCGGCAACGTCCGGGCGGTAGTTCTCCACCACCACGTCCGCCCCGGTTGCCAGTCGATGGACTACCTCTCTCCCTGCGGGGAGCCTCAGGTCCACGGCGATGCCCCGCTTGCCCCGGTTCCAGGTGAGAAACCCTGCCACGCCGTTCCGCAGCGGGTCCGCCGTCAGGGGCTCCACCTTCACCACGTCGGCGCCCATGTCGGCCAGGAGCCCTGGGCCATATGGCCCGGCAATGTACATGGAGAGGTCCAGAATTCTAACACCGGTCAGAGGTCCAGCCATCACTCGCCCCCTGGCACCAACTGCCTCATCTCCTTTTGCGTGTACCCCAGCTCCGCCAGCACCTGTAGGGTGTGCTCGCCGACGGCAGGCGCCGGGCCCTTCACCCTCCCCGGCGCACCGTGGAAGAGGATGGGCAGGCCCATTTGCTTCACCAGGCCACGCGCTGCATCCTGCACCTCCACCACCATCCCCAGGTGCCGGACCTGGGGGTCGTCCATGAACTCCTCGGTGGACATGGGTATCGCGTAGGGGACGTCTGCGGCGTCCAGGATGGACGCCCACTCCGAGGCTGGCCTCTCAAGGAACCGCTCCGAGAGCATGCGTACAAGCTCCTGGCGGGCATCGTCGGTGGGGATGGTGCGGCCATCACCGAAGCGGGGCTCAGCAATGACAGCGGCCAGGCCCATGGCCACGGCGGCCTTCTGCACGAACCGCACGTTGATGCAGCCGAGCTGGAGCCACTGGCCGTCGGCGCACCGGTAGAGGCGGTAGAAGGGGCTGGCGCCGAAGGGGGTCCTGGGTCCCTGGACCTGGAGGTAGGATGGGATACCCTGCCCTTTCACCATCTGGGACTGCATGGCCAGTGCGCCTGCGTAGAGCGAGGTCTCCACTCGCTGGCCGCGGCCTGTGGCCTCCCGAACGTAGAGAGCGGCACAGATGCCCTGCACCGCGAGGAGCGCCGCTCCCAGACTGGCCACGGGCAGCACTACCAGGCTGGGCCCCTCACGAAAGCCGGGCTGTTCGTACACGCCGCTGCGCGCCGACACCAGGTGCTCATAGCCCGGCAGGTCCCGGTAGGGTCCCTCCTGCCCGTAGCCGGAGATGGAGCAATAGACCAGGCGGGGGTTGCGTTCCCTCAGAGTTTCAAACCCGGCCCCCAAGCGCTGGGCGACCCCTGGGCTGAAGCTCTCCACCAGCAAATCGGCGCTCCCAGCCAGGCGGCGCAGCACCTCCTGGCCGCCAGCCGTTTTCAGGTCCAGCGTCACGCTCCGCTTGCCCCGGCACCAGACCAGGTAGCCTGGCAGCTTGCGGAAGGGGTCTCCGCCGGGTGGCTCCACCTTCACCACATCGGCGCCGTAGTCGCACAGGAGCATCGTGGCCAGGGGGCCGGCGATGCCCCAGCTCAGGTCCAGTACCCTTGTGCCCTGAAATATCTCCCCCACGGGCTTGCGGCCTCCGTACTAGCAGGTCGTCTGGCCATTATAGGCCACTGTCCGGCCCGGTGGCGACACTACCAGTTGGAGACACGAAGCGGCGGGCAGCCATGCTCTGCCCGCCGCCACTCCCGCGAAGCCCCGACGCGAATCACGTCGGGGCAGGACCCCGACTACTCGATAGCGAACACCGCCTGCACGCTGACTCTCACCTCCATCTCCCCAGTGCTTATGGGCGTGCTGGCGAAGTCGGCGGCCTTGGCCCCCTCAAGGGCCATCCTGGCTACAGGATAGGGAGTCACAAAGCCACCGCTCTCACTGATGTACACCAGCCTCCCCAGGGTAGCGCCGGTCAGATCGGCGAACTGCTGTGCCTTGGCCAAGGCGTCCTTCACCGCCTTCTCACGCGCCTGCGTCTCAAGAGGCTTGGTGTCGTCAATGGTGAAGCTTATGCCCTGGACCCGCGTCAGGTCGCCTCCCGCGATAGCCGCCTGGTCAATGACGTCGCCTATCTTGTCCAGAGCGCGGACCTTGACCGTGAGCTGGTTGTTCACCATATAGCCCACGATGACCTGCCTGCCGGGCTTGCCAAAGGAGGGCTCTATCCACTGGTACTCGGGCTGGATGTTGAAGTAGCTGGTGCGGATGTCTTTTTCGAGCACCCCGTTGGCCTTAAGAGAGTCCATAACCTTGCTCATGGCCTCTGCCGCCTGCTGGCGGGCCTCAGCCACAGTGGCAGCCCGCGCCTCTATCCCCAGGCTCAAGATGGCCACGTCGGGCACTGCCATCACGGTACCGTCGCCCGATACAAAGATGCCCTGTTGCTGGCCATTGGCCATCATGGGGGCCGCCAGGACGCCCGATGCATACTCGGCCGTGAACTGGCCCACATTCTGTGCCCCGCCGGTGCTGACCAGACCACCTGCTCCAGACGATGGCGACTCGCCGGTGCTGGGACTCACCCCCGTGGTGTCAGCAGGTGCGCCCCCGCCAGGGGTGTTGCCGTCGGACTGTGCCTGGGGCACGGCCCCGGTGCACGCCACCAGCAGGGCTGCTAGAGAGATGCCGACAGCCAGCGCCGCCAGCATCCGTCTCTTCCCGTTGCCAATGACTCTGCTCATGATCTACCTCCCATGTTGTGGCTTGGGTGTTCCCCCAGCCCTCTGCTCTTAGGACGCAAGAGACCTTCAAGAAGTTCCCGCCACCGCCTGCAAACGGAGGGCTGGCACGCTTGACACGCCAGCCACCCCCTGCTACATTCGCGCCGTTCAGACGGCGGCCAAAGAAAGCATACGCGAATGGAGGCAAGGAGATGCCCTACGAGAATCTGCTCTACGAAGTGAAGGGACGGATAGCTTATATCACCCTGAACCGTCCCCAGTCTCTCAACGCTTTCAACGATCCCCTGGAGAATGAGGTGTTCGGGGCGCTGCATGAGTTCGACCTGGACGATAACGCCTGGGTGGCTATCATCTCGGGGGCAGGCCGGTGCTTCTCCGCTGGCGCGGACGTGAAGCAGCGGTTCGCTGCTCCGAGCCGGAAGGAGAGGGCCGCCGCCAGTGTGCGGGGCAGGGGCATCGAGGGCTTCCTGGGACGCACCCTGAACTGGAAGCCGGTTATCGCTGCGGTCCACAGCTACTGCCTGGGAGTGGCCATGTCGCTGGCCGTGGAGTGCGACATGATAGTGGCCTCTGAGGATGCCCAGTTCGCCATCACGGAGCTGAAACGGGGCATCCCAGGGGGCCGGATCTGGGCCAGGACCATCCTCTCGATGGGCAGCAAGGTAGCCGCTGAGATGGCCATCACCGGCGACCCGATCTCGGCCCAGGAGGCCTACCGACTGGGGCTGGTGAACCGGCTGGTCCCCAAGGGCCAGCACCTGGCCGAGGCAGAGAAGCTGGCGCAGCGCATCATGGAGGTACCCCCGCTGGCGGCGCGCTCCAGCGTCCGGGTAGTCCGGCACGCGCCGCTGCAAATGGTGGCCGATGCGGACACGTACCTTCAGGCCCTCAAGCTGAACTTGACTGAGGACTTTGAGGAGTCGGCCAGGGCCTTCGTGGAGAAGCGGAAGCCGGTGTACAAGGGCCGCTAGGGCCCGGTCCGGAAGAATTTGCCCAGAGGCTGCGATGGAAGGGCGCTGACGCAGAGTTCGGAAGGAGGCTGGGGAGATGCCCTACGAGAACGTGCTATACGAAGTAAAGGGACGGATAGCCTATATCACCCTGAACCGGCCGCAGTCGCTCAACGCCTTCAACGACCCTCTGGAGAGCGAGGTGGTTCAGGCGCTCCGTGAGTTCGACCTGGAGGACGAGGCATGGGTGGCCATCATCTCCGGGGCGGGCCGGTGCTTCTCCGCTGGTGCCGACGTGAAGCAACGGTTCGCCGGCACCACTCGTCAGGAGCGGAGGGCGGCGGTGGTGACGCGTGGTGGTGGCGTTGATGGCTTCCTGGGGCGAACGGCCAACTGGAAGCCGGTCATCGCTGCGGTCCACAGCTACTGCCTGGGCGTGGCCTGCTCCCTGACTGCGGAGTGCGACCTCATTGTGGCCGCCGAGGATGCCCAGTTCGGCATCACCGAACTGAAGCGGGGCATCCAGGGGGCCACCATCTGGGCCCGGCTCTGGCCTAACATGGCCAGCAAGGTGGCCGCCGAGATGGTCCTCACCGGCGACCCTATCTCGGCCCAGGAGGCCTATCGCATGGGGCTGGTCAACCGGCTGGTGCCCAAGGGCCAGCACGTGGCGGGGGCAGAGAAGCTGGCCGAGCGCCTCATGGAGGTCCCGCCCCTGGCGGTGCGCTCCAGCGTGCGGATGCTGCGTTTTGCCCCACTGAAGCTGGTGGCAGATGCGGAACTCTATGCGAGAGCCCTCAGGCTCAACCTCACCGAGGACTTTGAGGAGTCGGCCAAGGCCTTCGTGGAGAAGCGGAAGCCGGTGTACAAGGGGCGCTAGGGTACTGAGTTAAGCACGGCTGGCACAAGCCGCTCATCCTTCGACAGGTCCGACCATGTCGAGACTCCGAGGAAGTCGGAGCTCAGGATGAGCGGGAAGAGAGGGTTTCCCCGCTCGTTGGGAGATGGTCGAACCGGGAGCAAGGTCGTCAGCGTGACCTGTAGCTATCCAGGTCGTCTTGTGTCCTTGTTGAACAGAGAGAAGAAGTCGGCGACCTTGTGGTCCATCTGAGAGGGGTGCCGCATTGGCATCTCAGGATTGATGTCGTAGACGTTTTGGCGTCCCTTTCTGGTTGCCCTGACGTATCCCTCGCGCCGTAGGTCTGTCAGAACACCGGCGACGGTTCGAGTCGCCAAGCCAAGGTGCTCAGAGATCTCTTGAATGGTGTCACTGGGATGGCCTGTCACATGAAGGAACACCACCGCGTGGCTGGTGAGAAAAGTCCAGCCGTGCGTTCGCCGACGGCGGCTAGCTGAAGAGCGGTCGTTCTTGGTCATGGGCCAAATGCTTTGTCATTGTAGCATGTCCGACGCGTAGGATGCTTGATGGAGAGTCGGCGGCACTGCTGCTAGGGCGAGGCGAGACCCGGCAGGCTAGTCCGTCGCCTCCAGCCCTTGTGCGAGCTGCGCCCCACACCGCCGTCGCCTCACCCAGGCTCAAGGGCCCCATCTATCGGGGCCTGGCCTCTAGAAGATGCTCCACCTCTGACCGGTAGAACCTCCGGTCTCGCCGCGGCCCGATGCGGCACGCTCGTAGCACGCCGATCTCGGCCCAGCGCCTTACCGTGTTGGGGTGCACGTTCAGCAGCGCGGCCACCTGGGCTACTGTAAGCAGTTCCCCTGCTGCCGCGCCGTTCCGCAAGGTCACCATGTCGTCCACCTCCGTGGAGTCTGAGGGGCTCGTCAGGCACAGCCCTCGGCTGGTCTCCACACCACCAACCTACCACCACCTCACTAAACCTCCCATCCCGCGTGTGGGTGAACGGCGGGTGAAACGGGGGTGACGGAAGGGGTCACCCCTTCTGGTGAGCTCCCGCTGGTGCCTGTAGATGCGCGAAGCCCGGTGGCCAAGCATGGGCCAGGTTTAGATGCCATAAAAACTCCATAAAAGATGGGAGGTCTGGATAGGTCAGAACCCGCTTGATTTCATGTGCAACGGATGCATAAACTTGCATCTGTTTTGAGGCCGGGAGGACCGTGTGGACAGGCGGTGAAAAGGCAGACACGGAGCTGGCATGGTGTCTGGGTCCGCCCTGAATGGAAGATGGCAAGGACGAGTCCGGGTTTTGCACTCGGGACTGTGTGAGGCGAAAGGAAGGCTGAACGTGAGGATACCAAAGGCGGGGGTATGGGGGGTGGTGGTGGCAGCCGTGGTGGCGCTCCTGGCGCTGGCCTCGGTGGCCCTGGCCGACAACGTCAACAACAACGTTGCCGCGAACCCCGGAAGTGACACTTTCACTGTCGGCGGTTCTACAAGTGTCGGATATAAGATCACGGGCACTGGTGGCGACGGGCAAAGTGGGTGTAATGCCAGCGATGGCTCGGCGGCCACGGTCACCATCAGCGCGCCCGCCGGGGTGACGCCTGCTCCCTCGTCCCTGGTGTTCACGACCTGCGGCGTCTTCCAGTCAGTCACCTTCACTGCGAGCGCCGCAGGTGACTACTCGATTACTGTGAGCGTGAGCGATGCAGGGCCCGGCACCTACAGTACCGGCCCCGCGGCCTTCACCTTGCACGTGTTGGCCCCAGCTAACACGCCGCCGGTGGTGACGGTGCCCGCCGATATCACCGCTGAGGCCACGGGGCCTGGCGGTGCGGTAGTGGCCTTTGTCGCTACAGCCGTTGACGCCGAGGATGGGCCGCTGGCTCCCGTCTGCACTCCTTCCTCAGGGACCACCTTTGCTCTGGGCAGCACCGCGGTGAGTTGCACGGCTACCGACTCTGGCGGACTCACCGACACCGGGTCCTTCACCGTGACGGTGGAGGACACGACGCCGCCGGTGGTGACCATCACCGCGCCTGCTGACAGCGGCTCCTATGTGCTGGGCGCTGTCCCTGTGCTGGCTTACACGGTAAGTGACGCTGTTGATCCCAGCCCTGCGGTCGTGGTGAGCGGGTACTCCACCGCGGTAGGTCTGCATACGGTGACGGTCACGGCGACGGACTTCTCTGGAAACGCAGGCTCAGACTCCAACAGCTACTCGGTCACCTACGGTGTCTGTGCCCTCTACGACCAGACGAAGGCCGTCAAGTCCGGCAGCACTATCCCGATCAAGCTCCAACTGTGCGACAACAGCGGCGCTAACGTCTCGTCTGCTGGCGTCACTGTCAACGCGGCTTCGGTGACCAAGGTCTCGGATAGCACCACTTCAGATGCCGTGGACTCGGGCAAGGCGAACCCGGAGAGCAACTTCCGCTATGACGCGACCCTGGGTGGCTACATATACAACCTCAGCACCAAGGGCCTCACATCCGGCACTTACCAGGTAGACCTGACTGTCTCCGGTGACCCCGTAGGCCACACCGTACAGTTTGTGGTGAAGTAAACTAAGCTAAGGGTATGGAAAGGGCCGGGGCAATCGCCCCGGCCTCTTTCGTTTGTGGAATCACCTCGACTGCATTGACTACACGCGGCCCACGGTAGGGTGGTGATCCCCACCTTCCGGCTGGAATGTGTTTTGATGGTGGGTTCCGCTGCGCTACACCCACCCTACAAACTCACCGCCAGCAGGCGCGGACTCCGCTCACCCTGAGCTCCGACTTCATCGGAGTCACGACGGAGTCGGACCCGTCGAAGGGTGAGCCCGGGGTCAGCGGCTTTTCGCCATCAGTCTTTCCCTCGCATACGCGGCTGCACCCTGGACGCCGGCCTCGCTGCCCAGGGCGGGCGGCACCACGGAGAGACTCCGCGCCATGCCTGGCAGGACGCGCTGCTCCATGACCCGCAGGGCCGGAGCTATGTAGTCCTCCCACTGGTCAGCCAGGCCGCCGCCCACTATCAGAAGGCCGGGATTGAAGATGTTCACCAGGCTCGCCAGCCCCGTGCCAAGGTAGTAGGTCCCCTGCTCTGCCACCTCCCGGGCAAGGGCATCGCTCTGGGCCAGTGCGGCGAATATCGCCTCGGAGGTGATGGCGGTGTAGTCCTCCCCTCGCGCCAGCTCCGCCAGAGACGATGCTACACCGCGCTGTAGGAGCAGCCGCGCCTCGCGGGCGAGGGCGCTGCCGGAGGAGAGTGCCTCCAGGCAGCCCCTGTTGGCGCAGGCGCACGGGGGGCCATCTGGTGCCACGGTCATGTGGCCCACCTCGGCGGCTATGCCGGTCTCACCACGGTGCAGCTCGCCGTTGATGATGATTGCGCCGCCGATGCCTGTGCCAATGGCTATGTACACCACGTTGCGGTGCCCCCTGGCGGCGCCGAACCTCTGCTCCGCCAGCGCAGCCAGGTTGACGTCGTTGTCGAGGAACGTGGGGCGCTCTAGCCTGCGGAAGAGCCGTTCAGACACCGGGAAGTTATCCCAGCCGGGCAGGTTTGGGGAGTAGACCACCACCCCTCGCTTCTGGTCGCACAGGCCGGCGGCGGCCAGCCCAATGGCCTCCAGCGCGGCAGGGACGGTCCATGCCCGCTGGCATGACTCGCGCACCGCGTCGGCAATGGTCTGGACGACGGCCTCCGGCCCGTTCTGGGCCGGCGTGGGGAGCACAGAGTCGCCCAACACCTTGCCGTCGGTGGTGATCACGGCGGCCCTTACTTTGGTGCCCCCCAGGTCAACTCCTGCCACCAGGCTGGTGCTTTTTGCTGGTGCCAATCGTTTTCCTCCATGGTCCTGATGGGCCCTGTTCGAGGGCCACTTGCGCCGCGATTGTACGTTCGGTGGGCCCCAATTTCCAGGGCCCGTTAGGGACGCAGCCCGTTCTTACACCTGTGCTATAATCCGCCTGGGTACTCCGGGCTCTTGCGGGGGGCTACATGGCGCTCTACGAAGAGTTGAAGGTATTCACTGGCAACGCTAACCCTGAGCTGGCCAGCGCGGTATGTCAGTACCTGGGCATCCCTATCGGGAAGGTGGAGGTGTTCAAGTTCAGCAACGATAACACCTTCGTGCGCATCTTGGAGAACGTCCGCCAGCGGGATGTCTTCCTGGTCCAACCTGTATGCGTCCCCGTGAATGACAACCTCATGGAGCTGTTGATCATGATTGATGCCGCCAGGCGCGCCTCCGCGGGGCGCGTCACGGCGGTGATCCCCCATTACGGCTACGGCCGCACCGACAAGAAAGACCAGCCCAGGGTGCCCATCACGGCCAGGCTGGTGGCTGATCTGCTCACCGTGGCCGGGGCAGACCGGGTCCTGACCCTGGACCTCCACGCGGGGCAGATCCAGGGCTTCTTCAACATACCTGTGGACGAGCTTACGGCCCTGCCCATCCTCACCCGCTATTTTGTGGAGAAGGAGCTTCCCAGCCCGGTGGTGGTGGCCGTGGACATTGGCATAAGCAAGCGCGCGCGGGACTTCGCCTCCCGCCTGGGCGTCCCTCTGGCCATCATCGAAAAAAGGCGTATCGGCAACCTGGAGCGGACAGAGAGCCTGAACGTCATAGGCGACGTGGCGGGCCGCACCGTCATCCTGGTGGACGACGAGGTGGACACTGGCGGCTCCATGGTGGCCGCGGCGAACGCCGTCAATGAGCGAGGAGCACTGGGGGTGTACGCCTGCGCCACCCACGCGGTGCTCTCAGGGCAGGCGGCTCAGCGGGTGGGGAAGAGTATCCTTCAGGAGTTGGTAGTCACCGACAGCATTCCGGTGCCTCCTGAGAAGTGCAACAAGCGCATCACCGTCCTCTCGGTGGCGGACCTCCTGGGGGAGGCCATTCACCGCATTCACAACGGCCTCTCTGTGGGCGCCATGTTCGAATAGGGCCCTATGGCCCTGCTCGCGGAGGTCCACCCCCTCTCTTTCTGTCTTCGTCAGTGCGTGACGGGTGCGGTACAATAGGTAAGGTATGTCTCTTTGCCCCGGTCTCAGGCAGAGGAAGTGATACTTCATGGTGACCAAGCTGATCGGGTTGCTGGGCGACTCCAACGAGAAGCAGTTGAAGCGCCTTCGGCCCCTGGTAAGGCAGATAAGCGACCTGGAGCCTGCCTTCCAGGCCCTTTCGGAGGAGGCCCTCCGGGCCAAGACCGATGAGTTCAGGACGCGTCTGAATTCCGGAGAGAGCCTGGACGACATCCTGCCGGAGGCCTTCGCCGCGGTGCGGGAGGCGGCCACGCGCACCATCGGCCTGCGCCACTTCGACGTGCAGTTAATGGGAGGCATCGTCCTGCACCAGGGCAAGATCGCCGAGATGAAGACCGGCGAGGGCAAGACCTTGGTGGCCACCCTTTCCCTTTACCTGAACGCCCTGGCCGGGTATGGCGCCCACCTGGTGACGGTCAACGACTACCTGGCCAAGCGGGATACCCAGTGGATGGGGCCCATATACCACGCTCTTGGCCTCACGGTGGGCTGCCTCCAGCACGAGTCTGCCTATCTCTTTGCCCCAGAGCACTCTTCGGACAACCCCAGCCTGGCCCGCCTGCGCCCTGCGTCCCGCCAGGAGGCGTACCGGGCGGACATCACCTACGGGACCAACAACGAGTTCGGGTTCGACTTTCTGCGGGACAACATGGTGACCAGCCTGGGCGGGCGGGTGCAGCGCGAACTTCCCTACGCCATTGTGGACGAGGTGGACAACATTCTCATTGACGAGGCCCGCACACCCCTCATCATCAGCGGGCCGGCGGAGGAGTCCACCAAGCTCTACACCACCTTCGCTCGCCTGGTGCCTCGTCTACGGCCCGAGGAAGACTACAAGATAGACCAGAAAGAGAAGAACACAACCCTCACGGAGGCGGGCATAGGCAGGATGGAGCAGTGGCTCAACGTGGGCAACCTGTACGACCCCAGCAACTACGTCCTGACCCACTATGTGGAGAACGCCCTGCGCGCCGAGGTGCTCTTCAAGCGGGACCGGGACTACGTGGTGCGGGATGGCGAGGTGGTCATTGTTGACGAGTTCACAGGGCGGCTCATGCTTGGCCGCCGCTACTCGGATGGTCTGCACCAGGCCATCGAGGCCAAGGAGGGCGTGGCCGTCCAGCGGGAGAGCATCACGTATGCCACCATCACCCTCCAGAACTACTTCCGTATGTATGAGAAGCTGGCGGGCATGACGGGCACCGCTGCCACTGAGGCAGAGGAGTTCTGGAAGATATACAAGCTGGATGTGGTGGTGGTCCCCACTCACCGGACGATGGTCCGGCGGGACCTTTCTGACCTGGTGTTCAAGACGGAGGAGGCCAAGTTCAAGGCTGCGGCCAACGCCATAGAGGAGCTGCACCGCCAGAAGCAGCCCGTGCTGGTGGGCACAGTCTCTATCGAGAAGTCGGAGCGCCTGAGCGAGCTGCTGACGCGCCGTGGCGTGCCTCACCAGGTGCTTAACGCCAAGTACCATGAGAAAGAGGCCGTTATCGTGGCCCAGGCGGGCAAGCCTGGGGCGGTGACCGTGGCCACCAACATGGCTGGCCGGGGCACAGACATCGTCCTTGGGGGGGACCCCCGCGCCGCCGAGAGCCAGGAGGAGTGGCAGAGAGAGCACGACCTGGTGGTCTCGCTGGGCGGGCTGCACATCCTGGGCACGGAGCGCCACGAGGCCAGGCGCATAGATAACCAGCTCCGGGGCCGCTCGGGTCGCCAGGGGGACCCGGGCAGCAGCCGTTTCTACATCTCTCTTGAGGATGACCTGATGCGCCGCTTCGGCGGCGACCGCATCCGCTCCGTCATGAACCTGTTCGGCATTGCCGATGACACTCCCCTGGAGAGCAGGCTGGTGAGCCGCTCGGTGGAGGCCGCCCAGAGCAAGGTGGAGGCCTACCACTTTGATATCCGCAAACACCTGGTGGAGTACGACGACGTGGTCAACCGCCATCGGGACGTCATCTACACCGAGCGCCGCAAGGTGCTGGGGGGCGCAGACCTCAAGGCCAATATCCAGGAGATGATCCGTACCGAAATCGCGAGCCTGGTGTCGCGCCACCTTGCAGGCGACCCGGAGCGGTGGCAGGTAGACCCATTCCTCGCCGAGATGAAGACCATCTATCCTCTGCCCGTTGGACTTACTGAGGAGGAGCTTCCTAAGCTGGCGACCGAGGAGGCGAAGGAGCGGGCCCTGGCCCACGCCGAGACGCTGTACGAGCAGCGGGAGCGCGACTTTGGCCCTGCGATGATGCGTGAGCTGGAGCGCCTGGTGATGTTGCAGGTAATAGACGCCCATTGGGTGCAGCACCTCACCGCCATGGAGAACCTGCGCCAGGGCATAGGGCTCCACGCCTATAGCCAGCAAGACCCTCTGGTGGTGTACAAGAGAGAAGGACACCAGATGTTCGAGGCCTTGCTGGGGCGCATCCAGCACGACATCGTGCACACCATCTTCCACCTGGCCCCAATGGCCGCGCACCCTGTCTCCAGGCAGCCCGCCACCGACGGTGGCCAGCCCAGCGGCCCCAGGGAGCGCCGGGTTGTGGCCTCTGGCTCGGGCGTGACCACGGTGATGTCGGCTGTAGCTGGCAGCGGGCGGACTGCCGCCGCAGCGGGAGGGAAGAAGGTGGGCCGCAACGACCCGTGCCCCTGCGGCAGCGGCAAGAAGTACAAGAGGTGCCACGGCGGGGCGGCGTAGGGGGGAAGGCCATGGCGCTAGCAGGCGACCTGGAGGCCGTGCTCCGTGAGGCCAGGGAGCTGGACCTCACCACCACGGGGCGCGTCACCGGAGGGCCGCACACTGTGGAGCTCTGGTTCGCCTACCAGGACGGCCACGTCTACTTCCTCAGCGGCGTCTCCAGCCAGGGCAGGCCCACCGACTGGTACCGCAATCTCCGGGCCCGTCCCTCGGCGAGTCTGCGGGTGAAGGACCGGGACATCGCCGTGGAGGCCACGCCCTTTGATGCGCCTGAGGCCGCCGATGCCTTCGTCATGGGGCTTTTTCGCCGAAAGTACGGGGCCAGGACGGTGAACACCTGGTACCGGGGCAGCCCCCACTTTCCGGTGAGGCTGCGTGTGGTGGGCTAAGGGATTTCGGGGGCGGTGGCCATGATGAACAACGCGCAGATTGCGGAGGTCTTTGAGAACATAGCTGGCCTGCTGGAGCTGAAGGGCGAGTCCGTCTTCAAGATACGTGCCTACCAGCGGGCGGCACGCACCATCGAGCACCTGCCGGTGGAGCTTGCCCGGTATGTGCAGGAGGGGAAGGAGCTGCGAGAGCTTCCGGGCATAGGCGAGGCCATCTCCAAGAAGGTCCAGGAGCTGCTCTCTACGGGCCGTCTCCAGTACTACGAAGGGCTAAAGTCCGAGTTCCCTGACGGGCTGCTCAAGCTCATGGACGTGCCGGGTGTCGGCCCCAAGACGGCCATGCGCATCTGCCAGGACTTGGGCATCAGCACGGTGGAGGCGCTGGAGAAGGCCGCCCAGGATGGCCGCCTGGCGGAGCTCCCCCGCCTGGGGCAGAAGTCCGCCGAGAACATCCTGCGCCACATCCGCTCCCTCCGCTCCAAGGAGGACCGCATCCTCGTGGGCAGGGCCCTCCCTCTGGCTGAAGAGGTCATGGCGGAGCTGAGGCAGCGCTGCCCAGGCATAGGCCACATCAACGCCGCGGGCAGCTTGCGCCGCTGGCGGGAGACGGTGGGTGATATAGACATCATGGGCACCGCCTGCGACCCGGAGCAGGTGATTGACGCCTTAGTCAAGCTGCCTATGGTGGTGGAGGTGCTGGCCCACGGCCCCAAGAAGGCCAGCGTCTACGTTCAGGCGGGGGTGCAGATTGACCTGCGCTTCGTGCCCGAGGAGGCCTATGGCTCCCTCCTCCAGTACTTCACCGGCAGCCAGCAGCACAACATCCGGCTGCGTGACTACGCCAACCGCATGGGCCTCTCCCTCAGCGAGTACGGTATCAAACACGTGGACACGGGTGAGGTGGAGCAGTTCTCCGACGAGGAGGCCTTCTACAGCCGTCTGGGGCTCCAGTACATCCCGCCGGAGCTCCGGGAGGGTGGGGCTGAGATCGAGCTGGCGGCGAGGGGCGCGCTGCCTCCTCTGGTGACCGAGGACGACATCCGGGGCGACCTGCACGTCCATACTGACTGGAGCGATGGCCGTCAGCCCCTGGAGGTGATGCTACAGGCGGCGGCGGCCCGTGGCTACCAGTACGTGGCCATCACGGACCACTCGGCGGGCAGGGGGATAGCCAACGGCCTGAGTCCAGAGCGCCTCCGGGAGCAGGTGCGCCTGCTCCGCTCTCTGGACGGCAGGTTCAATGGCATGAGGGTGCTGTGCGGCTCGGAGGTGGACATCCGGGCTGACGGCTCCCTGGACTACCCCGATGAGTTGCTGGCTGAGCTGGATGTGGTGGTGGCCTCGGTGCACTCCTCCATGGCCCAGCCTGCCGATAAGATGACGGAGCGCATCATCCGGGCTATGCGCAACAAGTACGTCACCGTCATTGGCCACCCCAGCACCCGCCTGCTGGGCAGCCGGGACCCCATTGACGCCGACTGGGAGGCGCTCTTCCGGGCCGCAGCGGAGACGGGGACTGTCCTGGAGGTGAACAGCTCGCCGGAGCGTCTGGACCTGAAAGACCTGCACGCCATGCGTGCCCGGGAACTGGGGGCGCCTCTGCTCATCAGCACTGACGCCCATGCGACGGGCCATCTGGCGAACATGCGTTTTGGGGTGCACGTGGCGCGTCGTGCCTGGTGTCAGGCACGCGACATTCTCAATACACTGCCACGTGAAGAGTTCCTGCGTGGCCTCGGCAGAAAGCGGGCCGCTGCCAGCGCCGTTTGATATACTGGCAAAGGGGATCCCTGTTGGTGGCTGGTGTGAGGGCTATGGACTTTCAGGATGGTCATCACGCTACGTGTGGCTCTCTGCCCGAGGAGGGTCAGGAGGTCGTTCGCCACTTTGTACGTAGTGTGGAGGAGGGCCGCCCCTGGGGCCAGGCGCTTCTGGAGGCGGTGGCCACGTGGACGGCCCCGGAGGAGGAGTTCCAGGGCCGCCACATCCGCTACCTGCTGCAAGGAGAGGCATTCGACTGGCTGGCGCTGGCGGAGCGGCTGTGCCTGGAGGTGAATGGGGTCATACCTCGAGAGGAGCTGGAGCACCTCCTCTTCTGTGGGGAGCTACCCGGCGGCCTGGACGAGCGACAGTTCCGCCAGGCGGTAGGGTCGGACAAGTATCGCGCCCACGTCAACTTCTACTACGGCGTGGAGGTGGAGGAGGCCCTCATTCTTGCAGTGGAGGGGGAGGTGGCGAAGGAGTTCTGCGCCCGTGGCCTGGAGATTCCCCCAGGGCTGGAGGACCTGGCCTATGGCCGGATCTACAGGCGCAGCCAGAAGGAGTTGTTTCGAGAGTTCTGCGCCGAGCGTGGCCGGCGGGTGGGCCACTCCATGACCCTGAATCAGCGCAAGGAGTTCACCTACTGGCTGTTCAAGCTAAGGCTCCGGCTCTGGGACGGGGCCCGGGTAGCCAGCGACACTCGCAAGGGCCTGCTCCAGCTTCAGCGCCTGGGGCGCCTTCCCAGCCGTTTCCCCTCGCGTTGACACTAGCTGTGCCCCATGCTAGCATCGAGCTCGCCTTGTGTGTTTGAATAGGGCCGTCAAGGGCCGGGGGGAGGTATCCGCCTATGGCACAGACCATACGCATACTCAGTCCTGTGGGCATTCCCCAGGACCGCAGGGATGGGAACGCGGAGCGCCTGGATTCCCTGAGTGGCAAGACGCTGGGCATCATGAGCAACGGCTGGCGTAGCTTTCTCATCGGCATGGAGCGCCTCGAAGAGGTGGCCGTTTCCAAGCATGAGGCGGGAAGCGTCATAAAGGCGCTTCACACCAATGCATCGGGACCCGCCCCTGCGGAGCTCCTGGAGGAGATGGCCAAGAAGGGCGACGCCGCCATCGTGGGCCTGGGACACTGAGGGTCCTGCACAACGTGGAGTGTCCACGACGCGATAAGCCTGGATGAGCGGGGTGTTCCCTCGGTGGCGCTGGTGACGGAGCGTTTTGTCAACTTGGCCAACTCCGTGGCCAGGGCGCGGGGAAAGCGCGATTTCCCCATTGTGGTGTGGCCCTCCAATGTGGAGGAGATGACCGATGAGGAGGTCCGCGCCCTGGCGGAGCGCACCTTCGACTCCATGGTGGAGAAGCTGACCAGGCGAGAGCCGTAGGAGTTCCGGGGTGTGGACTCCAGGCTCCAGATGGCCCTTATCGGCGCACAGACAAGAGGCTGGCAGGCATCTCGTTTTTCTCCTTCCACTTTGGAAGGATCGGCATGGGTGTGTATCACCAGTATGACGGTACGCCAGTGGCAAGGAGAAGAGGGCATGGTTCTGGAACAGGCGAGGATAACCGATGAGGGGTTGGCAGAGCTTCGGGCGCAGATAGGCAGGTACAACCGCCTCAGCCAGTACGGGGTGGGTGTGTTCAACGAGTTCGCCTGCCGGGACGCCGTCCGGCACTTCTGCCAGGGCGTCGGCGACTCCAACCCCCTCTACTGGGACGAGGAGTACGCCCGCGGCACCAGGCACGGGACTATAATCGCCCCGCCCACCTTCCTCTACAGCGTGTACTGGGTCTCGGGTAGGGTGGGGGGTCTCCCTGGGGTGCACGGCTTTCACGCCGGGAACGACTGGGAGTGGTACCAGACAATCCGAGAGGGGGACCGCATCAACGTCCAGGAGCAGTTCACGGACGTGCAGGAGAAGGAGGGCCGCTTCGCCGGGCGCATCGCCATTGTGTACAGCGTGGCCACGTACCGCAACCAGCGGGGTGAGGTGGTGGCCAGGGGCAAGGGGTGGCAGGTGCGGGCGGAGCGCGGCGGCGCCCGCGAGCGGGGCAAGTACAAGTATGAGCCGTACCAGTACACCCGAGAGGAACAGAAGGCCATTGAGGAGGCCGTTCTCTCCGAGGAGATACGGGGCAGCAACCCCCGCTTCTGGGATGATGTGCAGGTGGGTGAGGAGCTTAGGCCGGTGGTGAAGGGGCCGCTGAGTCACGGCGACCTGTACGCCTTCGTGGCGGGGTGCATCGGGGGCATCTCCCATGGCCTTCAGCTAAGGGAGATAATGCGGCACCCCTCCTGGGGCTGGCAGGACCCCACTACAGGGGCGCGCGAGGCCATCATCCGGGTGCACGATGTCCAGGACGCTGCCTCCAGCGCTGGCCTGCCGGGGGCCTACGACTACGGCTGCCAGCGCTGCTGCTGGGTGGGCCACCTGCTCACCAACTGGATGGGAGACGACGGCTTTCTGAAGCGGCTCTACGTTGAGTTGCGTCGCTTCAACTACATAGGAGACACTACCTGGGTCCGAGGCAGGGTGACCGGCAAGCGCCAGGAGGGCGAGAACCACCTGGTGGATATTGATGTCTGGGCCGAGAACCAGCGCAAGGAGAGCACCGCCACCGGCAAGGCCACGGTTGTCCTGCCCACCAGGCATCCTGCCCCGTTCTAGCGCTCGTCGCCCTGGGCCGCAGAGGTAAGCACATGGCCGCTCCACTGGAGGGTGTGACTGTAATTGACCTGACCCGGTTTATCCCCGGCCCTTTCTGCACTGTGATGCTGGGGGACATGGGGGCGGACGTCATCAAGGTGGAGGACCCGGCCGCCAGGTCGGCGCCCAAGGGGATCATAGACCAACGCGAGGGCCGCCGCCTGGCCTACTCCGCTCTGGAGCGCAACAAGCGCAGCATTGCCCTGAACTTGAAGGACGCCGCCGGCAGGGAGGCCTTCTACCGCCTGGTGCGCGTAGCCGACGTGGTGGTGGACGACTTCCGGCCAGGCGTGACCGCTCGGCTGGACATAGACTATCCCACTCTGAAGGAGACCAACCCCAGGATTGTGTGCTGCTCGGTGTCCAGCTATGGCCAAGACGGGCCGTACCGGGACGTGCCAGGCTTCGACCCCAACTACCTGGCCATATCGGGAGTGCTGGGCATCACCGGCGGCCCCGACGGCAGCCACGTCATCCCCGCCGTGCCCGTGGCGGACTACGCAGCCGGCATGAACGCGGTTATTGGCGTGTTGCTGGCCCTCCGGGTGCGGCAGGAGACTGGACGGGGCCAGTTTGTGGATGTCTCCTGCGCCGACACCATGGTCTACTGGATGGGGACCCGTCACTGGCCACTCTTCCTCTCCGACGGGATGAAGCCGGTGCGGGGGCGGCGTCCCAGCCACGTGTACCGGACCAAAGACGACAGGTACATCTGTTTCTCCTTTGGCACTGTGGTGTTCTGGGAGCGCCTTTGCCGGGCGCTGGGGCTGGAGCGGTACGTACCCTACTACGAGGATATCCAGACGCTTGGCATGGACGCCTATATGCCGGACCCGGAGGGGGTGCGCCGCAGGCAGAAGGAGGCCGTCGGGGCCGTGCAGACGGTGCTGGGCACGCGCACCCTGGAGGAGTGGATGCCTGTGCTCAAGGAGGCGGATACCTGCTTCAGCCCAGTGTACGAACTGGAGGAGGTGATGGAGGACCCGCAGGTGCGCAGCAGGGGCATGGTGGTGGAGGTGGAGCACCCGGAGACAGGGGTGGTGCGCCAGGTGGGTGTGCCGCTGCGCCTCTCCGAGACGCCGGGTGGCTTCCGGCGCTTTGCGCCCCGGCGGGGCGAGCATACCCGGGAGGTGTTGGGCTCTCTGGGATACTCGGCGGTGGAGATGGCGGAGATGGCGGCGCGAGGTGTGATTGCGTAATGTACATTACAATGGCGCTAGAGGGAGAGGAGAGGTCGGAGTGATGTCCAAAGGACGTCTGGCGTCCGACGTCGTTGAGTTTGAGGACTCCCTGGAGCGGGTCAACGAGGAGGTGATGCGGCGCGGGTGGGGCGACGGCCTGCCTGTGATTCCACCCACCGAGGAGCGGGTGTGGCGCATGGTGGAGGCGTGTGGCCGTGACCCGCAGGTGGCGGTGGGTATCGTGGGGCCCATGAACGGTGTGGCCACGGTGGAGAAGATAGCCGTAAATGCGGTGATGGCCGGATGCCGCCCGGAGTACATGCCGGTGCTGATAGCCGCGGTGGGGTGCCTCCAGGAGCGCCAGTTCAACATAGATGCGGTCCAGGCCACCACCAATCCCTGTGCCGTAGGCGTGATCATCAACGGGCCCGTGCGGGGGACCCTGAGCATCAACTGCCGGCGGGGATGTCTGGGCCCTGGCGCACAGGCCAACGCCACCATTGGTCGGGCCATGCGGCTCATACTGCTGAACGTGGGTGGGGCCAAGAATGAACTGGTGGACAAAGCCATCCACGGCTTTCCTGGCAAGTACAGCTTCTGCTTTGGTGAGGACGAAGAGAACTCGCCATGGGAACCTCTTCATGTGGAGCGCGGCTTCAAGCCTGAGCAGAGCACTGTGACGGTCTTCGCACCCAGCGGCACCCTGAATGTTCATACGGCCACGTGTGTCCACTGGAAGGACATGCTCATGCACATGGCCGATGGCATGGGGCAGATGGCTGGGAACAACGTCCTGCTGGGCCGGGGCGAGCCGGGCATAATCGTGACCTCGGGCCATGCGAGCCTGGCAATTCGCGAGGGCATGAGTAAGCAGGACGTGAAGCGGTTCCTGTACGAGCACAGCGCCTTCCCGGAGTCGCGGCTGTCCCCGGACCTGATGCGCCTCGAGAGGATCGAGCCGGTCATCAAGGACGGCATGGTCCACGTGGCCAGGAGGCCGGAGGATATCATGGTCCTGGTGGCTGGCGGCCCGGAGCCTTACCATGCGGTCTTCCTCCCCATCTTTGGCGATTCCTGGATGGTTACCAAAGAGATCATCTGAGCAAGGACGAGAGGGTGCATCATGGCAGACAGCAGGCTGGAGTTTGGCATAACCCTGGGTAGCATCGCCAAGGCGGCGGAGATGGCCCGCCACGCCGAGGCCCTGGGCTTCCACTACGTGGCCTCCGGTGAGCATATGATGTCCCGGAGCCCCTCGGCCCACGCCCTGACTTTGCTGGGGGTGGCGGCGGGTGCCACGCAGCGCATCCGGCTGCTCAGCTCCATTGTCCTCCTGCCTTTGCACAACCCCGTAGTGCTGTCGAAGGCGGCCACCACACTGGATGTGGCCTCGGGGGGCAGGCTTACCCTTGGCGTGGGGGTCGGGGGAGAGTTTCCGGGAGAGTTTGAGGCTAGCGGCGTGGCCGTGCAGGAGAGGGGGGCCAGGGCCAACGAGGCGCTGACGCTGTTGCGCCGCCTCTGGACCGAGGACACGGTCAACTTTGATGGGCGGTTCTTCCAGCTCCACGATGTGACCCTGCGGCCCGCGCCGGTGCAGAGGCCCCACCCACCGGTTTGGGTGGGGGGACGGCAGGAGGCCGCCATGCGCCGGGCGGTGGCCTTCGGCGACGGCTGGCTCCCCTACCTGTATAGCCCTGAGCGGTACAGCCAGAGCGTGGATGCCATCGCTCGTCTGGCCTGGGAGGCGGGCCGCTCTCTGGAAGGGTTCACGTTCGCGCTCTACATCCATACGTCTATCTATGCGGACGGTGAGAAGGCGATGCGGGTCGCCGCGGCGAACCTCGGCTCACGGTACGTGGCGGGAGACTTCCAGCGGCTGGTGGGCCAATACTGCCTGGTGGGCACCCCGGAACACTGCGTCCAGCGCCTCCAGGAGTATGTGGATGCCGGGGCCAGGATGGTGCTCTTTAGCTGGGCCTGCCACCCGGAGGACATTCCGGCTACCTTGGAGACCATCGCCAGGGACGTGGTCCCGCGTATTACGATCCCCCCGGTGGGCGCGGGGCAGGGTTCGTCCTCATGACGCAACGCCACGCTGTCATTACCCAGGAGATGGTGGAGGACGTGCGCCGCCGCATCGGGGTGGAGCACCATCCAACGGCGCTGTTTAACACCCAGGCCACCAGAGATGCCATCCGCCACTTCTGCGACGGCATCGGCGATGCCAACCCCCTCTTTCGCGACCCAGCCTACGCCCGGAAGAGCCGCTACGGGGGCATAGTTGCGCCGCCGTGCTTTCTGGGCAGCGTCTACTGGGTGACGGGCCGAGTGGGCTTCCCCGGCATCCACGCGTGGAACGCCGGCAGCGACTGGGAGTTCTGCCTGCCGGTGCGAGAGGGCGATACCCTCTCGTGTAGTACCCGGCTGGTGGATGTTCAGGAGAAGCGGAGTAGAGCGGCGGGCCGCTCGTTCATCGAATATGTGGAGGGAGTGTACCGCAACCAGACAGGAGAGATGGTGGGCAAGTGCCTGGGGTGGAGCGTCCGGGTGGAGCGAGGCGCCGCCGGGGAACGGGGCCGCTACCGGGACGTCCAGCCCGCCAGCCACGCTTCCGAGGAGCTGGAGGCCGTCTACCGGGCCTACGACCAGGAGGAGATTCGTGGTGCGACGCCCCGCTACTGGGAGGACGTGAAAGAGGGTGAGGAGCTGCCCCCGGTGGTGAAGGGCCCCCTGAGCCTGCGAGACATCTACGCCTGGCTCATCGGGGCCGGCTCTCCCTATATCCGGGCCCACCGCTTTGCCCTGGAGTACCAGAGGCAGCACCCCGCCGTGGGCATGGTGGACTCCACCACCGGCGCTGTGGACGTGCCGGAGCTGGTGCACATGGAGCGGAGCCGGGCACAGGAGGTGGGGCTGCCGGGGCCGTATGACTACGGCCCTCAGCGGGTCTCCTGGCTGGGCCACCTGATGACCAACTGGACAGGTGACGACGGCTTTCTGCGGCGCATCAGGGTGGAGCTGCGCCGCTTCAACTTCGTCGGGGACACCACCTGGTGCAGGGGTCGGGTCAAGGGCAAGCGCGTGGACAAGGGCGAGCACCTGGTGGACATGGAGATTTGGGCGGAGAACCAGCGGCGGGAGGTGACGGCTGTGGGCCTGGCGGTGGTGGCCCTGCCCCTTCGCGGCTCATGACAGCTATGGCAGAGCGGGACCTGCTGGCCGGGATAACGGTTCTGGAGTATGCCACCATGGTGGCGGGCCCCTACTGCGGCAAGCTGCTGGCCGAGCTGGGGGCCCGCGTTATCAAGGTGGAGGGGCCAGGAGGCGGAGACCCCGCCCGGAGGCGTGGCCCCTTCCCCGAGGATTTGCCTGACGATGAGCTGAGCGGCCTCTTCCTGTATTTGAACACCAGCAAACAGGGCGTCACCCTGAACCTGGAGACAGCCACGGGGCGTGACCTGTTCCGTCGCCTGGCCGCGTCCGCTGACGTGCTGGTGGAGGACGCCACTCCGGGCGTCATGGCGGCCATTGGCCTCGACCACGATGCGCTTTGCTCCCTCAACCCCCGCCTGGTGTACACCTCCGTGACGCCCTTCGGCCAGACGGGGCCTTACAGCCAGTACAGGGCCTACCCGATGAACCTGTTCCACGCGGGAGGAGAGGGATACACCCTGCCTGGTAGTCTGAGCAACGAGCTTTTCCCGGGCCGCGAGCCGGTGCAGGGAGGGACCTATTTGGCGGAGTACGATGGTGGTCTCCATGCCGCTATCGCCACGGTGGCGGCCCTCATCGCCCGCAACCTGACGGGCTCTGGCCAGCACGTGGATGTCTCCAAGCAGGAGGCGGCCATGATGCTCAACCTGCTGAACATCCAGCTCTTCGCCAACACCGGCGAGCTGGTGACGCGGCGGCGCTCCTACCACTTCGGCGGTATCTTCCCCTGCAAGGACGGCTATGTCATCCTTTACCCTCGGGAAGACCGGCACTGGCAGGGGCTCACCGCAGCCATGGGGCGTCCTGAGCTGGGCACTGAAGAGAGGTTCCGCACCTGGGAAGACCGCTATCGTCACCGGGACGAGGTGAACGCTGTGCTCAGGGAGTGGGTGGCTGCCCACACCAAGGAAGAGGTCTTCCAGACGGCTGCGCCCAGTGGGTGTCCCGCGGCCTATTTCGCCACCACCGAGGACGTGTTCCACTCGCCGCAGTTCGCCGCCAGGGATTTCTTCGAGGAGATAGAGCACCCGTCTGCCGGGAGACTGGCGTATCCGTCTCGCCCTTATGGCTTCTCAGAGGCGCCCCGCAGCCAGCAGGGGCCAGCCCCTCTTCTGGGCCAGCACAACCGGGAGGTGTACTGCGGTCTGCTGGGGTTGGCGCCTGGAGAGCTGGCGGAGCTGCACAGGGCGGGTGTGGTCTAACGATGCTGGAAGGGATGCAGGAAGGGAGTGGCCCTCTGGCGGGAGTCCGTGTGGTGGACTTCACGTGGGCGCTGGCTGGACCCGGCTGCACCCTCTTCCTGGGGATGCTGGGCGCCGAGGTCATAAAGGTGGAGACGGCCCAGTACCCCGACGCCATGAGGCGCGGTGCCTACTCCGTAAGCGGCGACCTGGATTCGTCGCCCACCTTCAATAGCGCCAACTTGAACAAGCTTGGCCTGCGTCTGAACCTGCGTCGCCCCGAGGGGGTCCAGATAATCAAGCGCCTGGTGGCGGTGAGCGACGTGGTGGTGGAGAATTTTCGCCTTGGGGTGATGGACCGAATTGGACTAGGCTATCAGGTGCTCCGGCAGGTCAACCCCACGCTGGTCATGGCCTCATCCTGCGCCTTCGGCTCCACGGGCCCGTGGCGGGAGCTGGCGGGCTACGCCAACGTGTTCAATGCCATGAGCGGTATGGGCTCCATCACAGGCTATCAGGACGGCCCGCCCACCGAACTGCGGGACAGCATAGATATGCGGGTGGGCACCAACCTGACCTTCGCCGTGCTGGCGGCACTGTACCATCGCCAGCGCACCGGCGTGGGCCAGTACATAGACCACGCCGCCGCAGAGGCCATCACTCGCCACCTGGGGGATGCCGTGATGGACTACGCCATGAACCAGCGGGTCACGCCGCGCCGGGGCAACCGGGACCCCCTCATGGCCCCCCACGGCTGCTACCCTTGTAAGGAAAATGACACCTGGCTCAGCCTGGCGGTGGGCACCGATGATGAGTGGCGCGCCCTGTGTCTCGTGCTGGGCAGGCCGGACCTGGCTGCGGACCCCCGCTTCGCCGACGGCGCGGCGCGGTGGGCGCAGCAGGCGGAGCTGGACTCCATCATCGGGGCGTGGACCTGCCAGCGGGATGCCCGCCAGGCCATGCAGGAACTGCAAGAAGCGGGGGTTGCTGCCATCCCCTCCTTCAGCGCCAAAGACCTGTTCGAAGACCCGCACCTGCGGGCCAGGGGCGTCTGGCAGGATGTGGAGCACCCCAAGCTGGGGACAACGCATGTGCAGGTGCCGCCCTGGCGCCTGTCCGCCACGCCGGCCAGCGTGCGGCGCCACGGCCCTCTTTTGGGAGGCGATAACGACTACGTGCTTTGCCAGGTGCTGGGCATGGGGGCGGGCGAGGTGGAGCGCCTGGCGGGGCAGCAGGTCTTCGAATGAGCCGCATGGCCCTCGAGGGAGTGAAGGTCATCGAGTGGGGCGAGTACGTCTCTGCACCTTTCTGCGCCCGCACCCTCGCCGACATGGGGGCCGACGTGCTGAAGGTGGAGCACCCGCGGGGCGACCGGTCGCGCCGCCACGGCCCCTTCCCCGGCGATGTGCCTCACCGGGAGCAGAGCGGCCTCTACCTGGCATTGAACGCCAACAAGCGGGGCATCACCCTGAACCCTTCGAAGGCCACAGGCAGGGCCATTCTTCTGCGTCTTCTGGAGAGCGCAGATGTGCTGGTGGAGGACCAGGGGGCCTCTTTCGTGGATGGCTTGGGGCTGGACTACGTCTCCCTGAAAGAGCGGTTCCCCAGGCTTATCGTTGCATCTCTCACCCCATACGGTCGCACGGGGCCCTACCGTGACTACAAGGGGCACGACCTGAGCGCCAATGCGGCGGGGGGCATCAGCTTTGGCAACGGCACGCCGCAGAGGGAGCCGCTGGTGGTGCCGGCGGCGCAGGTCAGCTTCATGGCGGGACTCGGCGCCGCCCTGGCCACGGTCATGGCCCTGGTGGCCCGGGAAGCCACCGGCAGGGGCCAGCTTGTGGATGTGGCCGAGGCCCAGGTAGTGGGGGTGCTCCTCACCGGCTACCACCTTCCCACCTATATCTACAAGGGCATACCGGGCTACCGGGCAGGGAACCGGTTCCGTCTGGGTCTGTACCCCAACTGCGTGCTCCCCTGCAAGGACGGCTACGTCTGTATCAACTGCCCCCAGATGGAGCAGTACCAGCGTTTCCTGGCCCTGCTGGGCAATCCGGAGTGGACCAACAACCCTCGCTACCGGGACCGCCGCGCCATGACGGAGCAGTACCCGGACGAGGCGGAGGGGCTGATCATACCCTGGTTCATGGAGCACACCAAGGAAGAGATATTTGCCCTGTGTCGGGAGCACCGCATCCCTTGCGTTCCAGTACAGACGATCCAGGAGGTGGTCCACGACGAGCACCTGGCCAGTCGTAGCTACTTTCAGGAGTTGGGGCACCCGGATGCGGGCAGGCTGACTTATCCCGGCCCTCCTTACCGCTTCTCCGCCACGCCCTGGGGCCTGCGTCTCCCTGCTCCCACCCTCGGCCAGCACAACCGGGAGGTGCTCTGCGACCTCCTGGGCTACATACCGGATGATCTGCCGCGCCTTCGAGCGGCGGGGGTGATATAGCCGTGCAGCCGCTGGAAGGGTACCGAGTGCTGGACTTCGGCAGCGCCTGGGCCGGCCCCATGGCGGCCCAGCTCCTTGCCGACATGGGCGCCGAGGTGATCAAGGTGGAGTCCCGCGCCCGCATGGACGGGCTCCGCCTGGGCCGCCCCATCGTGGGGGATGACGTGGCTGGAGGAGACCGGGGCCTCTGGCCCGATCTCCAGCCTGCTTTTCACGGCTTCAACCGCAACAAGCTGAGCATCACCGTCAACCTCAAGCACCCTGAGGGGGTGGCGCTCATCAAGCGCCTGGTCCCGATGGCCGATGTGGTCACCAACAACTTCGCGCCGGGGGTGATGGAGCGGCTGGGCCTGGGGTACGAGGAGCTGCGGGCCATCCGGCGGGACATCATCGTTGTTTCCATGCCCGCGGCGGGGGAGTCGGGCCCACTGAAGGACATCATCGCCTACGCCACCATAATCCACGCGCTCTCGGGGCTCATGAGCATGGTGGGCTACGAGGGGGAGCCACTGGTGGGACAGCTCCAGGCGGCCTGGAGCGATGCCCTGGCCGCGATGCACGCCGCCGTGGCGACGGCCACGGCCCTCTATCACCGCCGGCGCACCGGAGAGGGGCAGTACATTGAGGTGTCCCAATGGGAGGCCACCACCAGCATGTTGGGCGAGGCCATCATGGACTACGCAATGAACGGGCGGGTGGCGGGCCCCATGGGCAACTACCACCCCATGATGGCGCCCCACAACAATTACCCTTGCCGGGGCGACGACAGGTGGGTCTCCATTGCGGTGGCATCGGAGGAGGAGTGGCAGGCCTTTTGCCGGGCCCTGGGGGACCCGGAGTGGGCCAGGGACACGAAGTTTGCCGACGCTTTCCAGCGCCAGAGGAACCGCGCCGAGCTGGACGCTCGCATCGCGGAGTGGACCTGTCAGCACGATGCCCATGAGGTGACGGAGTTCCTCCAGGGGGCGGGCGTGGCCGCCATGACGGTGATGAACATCGAGGACCAGTTCCTGGACCCCCATTTTAGGGAGCGAGGGTTCCACGTGGAGGTGGAGCACCCCAAGGTGGGGCTGGAGTGGCTGTACGGCCAGCCGTGGCTTTTGTCGGACACGCCGGGATCGGTGCGACGCCACGCTCCCCTGCTGGGCGAGCACAACGAGTACGTCTTCCGCCAGCTCCTGGAGATCCCCGCCGAGGAGTACGAGCGTCTGGTGAAAGAGCAGGCGCTGTACTAGCAGGGTGATGAATCCCGACGCGTCGGGACGACCATCCCCCTTACCCCCTTCCTGGCCAGGAAGGGGGTAATATTGTATCTGGGGGACACCCCCAGACCCCCGGCAATCCCGACCTGTCGGGACCGCACACCCCTTTTTCAGGAACCTGTTGAGCACTTTCGTCTGATCAGTGTTTCCTCACCAGCTTCTGGAGGGTGCGCACCTCCCGTGGTGGGGTCAGGTACTGGCCGTAGGCCGTCCAGGAGACCTCCGCCACGTAGATGTCGCCGTGGGAGTCCACGGCCACGCCGTGAGGCGCGATGAACTGTCCTGGCCCTTCGCCCGGGAGCCTGTCGCCCAGGCGAGCCAGGGGCAAGCCTTGCAGGGTGAGGATGCTGACCCTGGCCCCCAGGTTGGGCACGTTCTTGTTCACGGCCATGCCCGGGCCCGCCTCGCCGATGTAGCAGAGCTGGCCGGAGCCCCTGTCCTTGTCTATGAAGAGCCCGCAGGGGCGGTGCAGGTTGTTCCACTGAGTCTCGTATCGGCCGCTAGGGTCGAAGACCTGGACGCGATGGCTTTCCCGGTCTGCCACGTACACGTAGCCCGCCGTGTCGGTTGCGATGTTGTGGGGGAGGTTGAACTGGCCTGGGTCGGTGCCGGGCTCGCCCCAGGAGAGGAGGAGCTTGCCATCGGCGGTGTACTTGTGGACGCGGGAGTTGCCGTAGCCATCGGAGACGTAGATGTCGCCCGTAGGGGAGAGGGCGACGTGGGTGCACCGGTTGAAGGGCTGGCCGCCCTGGAAGGGGCCAGGCTTGCCCGGCACGCCCAGGGTCATGAGCACCTTCCCCTCCAGCGTGCACTTGAACACAGCGTGGGCGCCGTCGTCGGTGCAGTACATGGTGTCGTCCGGCCCCATGGTGACGGCGTGTGGGCGGGCAAACTTCCCTTCGCCCCAGGAGGTGAGGAAGTTGCCGTCGCGGTCGAACACCGTCATGGGGTGCTGGCCCCGGGAGAAGGCGTAAACGCGGTCGTGGGCGTCCACGCCGACGCCTGCCACCTCCTTGAATGACCAGCCCGAGGGGAGCTTGGCCCATCCCTCCACCACTTCGTACAGAAATGTGCCGCTTCCGAGGGTGACGGTTGCCATGTAGGGTACCTCCTTGAAAAGGTGTGTTCAGCGGCGGCCCATGTGCTCCGGTATTTCCCTGGTGACGGCCCAGAGCTTTGTGCACTCCCCTTTTTCACCGCACTGCCGGTGCTTCCCGGGCCAGGTCTGGGAAGATGGGGTTGAGGACCAGCAGCGCTATCAACAGCACTATGACCAGCAACATAGCTATGAAGAGGAGTACATAGGCTGACTTCCAGTACCACCAGGGCGCGTCCTGTGTGTGCCAATAGTCGCTGGCGCGGGCGTTTCTGTCTCGTGGGCCGGGCCAGTGAAGCAAGGGGACCTGTTGGGCCTGGACCTCTATGGTCACAAGAGTCTGGCGCTCCACCTGGGCCCAATGGCGATGCGCTGCCAAGGCGTATGTGAGGGCTAGCGTCAGGAGGAGTGCCACCCCCACCACTGCCTCCCGCATCAGCATGGTGAGCGGCAAGCCAAAGGCGGAAACGAGGCCAGCGCCGTCGAGCAGCGCGATGACTGCGGGGATCTGCCAGATGTTGCGGTCATGCGCTCGCCAGGAAGCAGCGCACTCTCTGTATTGGTCCTGGGCTGTGATCGCGAGCTGGCTGGGCCCTGGGGTGGGTGGCTGAGTCGCCATACCAAAGCCTCCTTGCCGGAATTCCTGCCTGGCGAGTCCGCCAGGGGGGGTTGGGCTCCCAGTGGGCTCTCTGTTTCAGGGACCCGCTAGCGGCGGCCCGCCGGCTGGGGTATCTCCCTAGTGACGGCGCGGCCGCCGAAGGTCCAGCCGGTGCAGCAGACGGTGATCTTGCCGGTGCCTCCGGTGACCAGGACCATGATGTCCTCCGGCCCAGGGCAGATGGGCACCTGGAAGTCGGGGCGGGACATGTCTATCCACTCCGGGTAGACCATGCGGGCGTACTCGTCGGCGGTGCCGGCCACCGAGCCGTCGGAGCCGGGCTCACGCAGCTCCGCCACGGTCACCTTGGTGTTCTCCCAGAGGTACCGGCGCACAGCGTTCTTGGTCCACCCCTGGGAGGAGAGTATGTTGGCCACCTCCGGGTTGAAGACCAGTAGCTTCTGGCCCATGCGCTGCCCCATGAAGCGCAGGTCCCGGCGGATGGCGTCCAGGATCGGCTTGGCGGCGCCGTAGTCGCCCACGGTCTGCGGGCCCTCGCAGGAGAAGACCGTTACCGCGCTCTTGCCCAGGGCGATACCCCGCTCTACGTGGAGTGGCTCCCATCCTGGCGCGGCGTAGTCCTGGTTCTCGGCAATACAGAAGGACCACATGCCGGGGTGCCCGAAGTTGGTGCGGTCGGGCTCCCCTGGATAGCTGCCGCCGATGTTCCAAAGCGCCAGCTTTGCCGCCCGCCCTATGGTGGCGTTGGCTCTGGAGCCCTTGCCGAACACGGCCACGCCAGTATTGAAGCCCAGCTCCCGGACCACCGGCCCGTGGACTATTATCAGAGGCTCGCTGCCGTGGGTGGTGGTCTGCACGCCATTCAGGTTGAAGAACGGGTCCAGCATGGCCTCCACCGCGGCCACCACCACAGGGAAGTGCTCCGGGAGACAGCCCGCCATCACCGAGTTTACGGCCAGCTTCTCGATGGTGGCCTTCCCGTAGGAAGGGGGTACCTCGCCGACGACCTCCTGGGGGTCTCGCCCCAGATAAGCCACCATGGTCTCCACCCTGTCGGGTGTGGGTGGGACCACCGGCAGGCCGTCGGTCCACCGCCGCTGGTAGGCCAGCTCCAGCCATTCCCAGTACGAGGCCACCCGCACTTGCTCAGCCTTGAGTTCCATTCTCAGCGTCTCCGATGCCCTGGCGCCCTTTACGCCGTGGGACCGCCTTGCTCCTGGGTATCCACCACCAGCACCCTGGCGAGGGCGCCTGCGACCACGTCCTGAATGAACCTGATCTCCGCCGCGGTGAATGGCAGGAGCCTGGTGGCGGCGCCGTTGCGGGCCATAGCCTCCTTCATCGCCTCAGCGACGGCCTTCTGGACCTGTTCCACCGTGGTCACTGGTGGTGCCTTCCTTTCTGGGCTGCCGGTGCAAAGCTGTTCAGCTTTTGCAATGGCACCTACTGTGCCCTGACCTCGTCCAGGGATATCTCCTTCAGGCCCTCGCGGTAGCGTTTGGGGAGGCCCAGGTAGCCCTTGGTATGGGTCCAGTCGAAGTTACGCTCACGGTCCGGCGGGGCATCGCCCACGATGGCGGCTGGCACACCCATGACCATCTTCTTCGCTGGGATCCGGGCCCTGGGCGCGACCACCGAGCCGGCGGCGACGACGCACCAGTCGCCTATGACCGCGCCGTCCAGGACCGCCGCGTTCATCGCCACCAGTATGTGCTCTCCCAGGGTGGCTCCGTGCACCACGCAGGCGTGTCCCAGGTGGGAGTACCTCCCCAGGGTGGTCTCCATGCCGTGCAGCACGCAGTTGTCCTGGATGTTGGAGAAGTCCCCCAGGCGGATCTTGCCGTAGTCGGCGCGAATGGTCGTGTTGGGGCCGATCCAGCACCCTTCCCCTATGACTATGTCGCCGATGAGGACGGCAGTGGGGTGCACATAGGATGAGGCGCCGATGCTGGGGCGCTTTCCCTCGAACTCGTAGATGGGCATTGGTCCTCCAGTCGATCCCGTGGCCTAGCGTGCGGCTGCGGGGACGTGATCTAGCAGGCCCTCCAGTACCTGGCGGTACAGCCTGGCGCATACTGCCCGCTGGGTGTCCGCGTCCCAGGTGGGCATGGGGCGTGGCATTACCGCCAGCTTCAGGTTGGGCCGGCCCAGGACTCTTGCCTGGGCGCGGGCCGCCGCCACGAAGTTGTCGTGGGCGATAGTGACAGTGGGTATCCCCCGCTGCTCCAGGTTGTTCGCGTCGTGCATACAGCCCGACGTACAGGACCCTCAGGCGCACAGCCCCACGATGACGGCGTCGGACTGAGAGGCGACCTCCTCCACCAGCGATTGGGGAGCTGGGCGGGAGAGTATCTCCTTTACCCAGTGGCGGGTCACCAGGTCTGGGGACCCCTCGCGCAGCAGGCGCTCTATCTCCTTGAAATAGATGTCGCTGCCCGAGAAGCCGTCGTCCAGGAGACCGAGCCTCTTGGTGGCCAGGCTGCTCAGCCGGGGCGACAGCTTCTCCTGGGCGCGCTGGCGGCCCACCTCTCCCACAGGGTTGAGCACCACGAAGCCGCCATCGGCAAAGCTCATCAATGCCTCCTGCCTATTTGAGGGTCTCGCGCACCACCACGTATTTGGGGCGGAGGGGCATCTCCACAAAGAGAGGGTTGAAGGTTGACCTCACCTCGGAAGCGACCGTCGCCTCGTAGTTCAGGCGGTCAGCCAGGGTCTCCCACTCCCCCATGATGATGGCCTGGCGGTTGTTCTCCGTGTTCCACATGGCCCGCATGCTCCTGAAGCCACGGGCGCCACTGATAGCGCGGGACGCCCTGTCCCACACCTGCGCCAGTGCACGCTCCCACTCCTCGCGGGTGGTGGCCTTGGTGGTCCCTCCGGCGAGCGCATAGACGTTGCCCAGGCTCATGGCAGCCTTCCTCCTTCCGGCGCCTTTTGTACCGGACCTAACAGGGTGATGAATCCCGACGCGTCAGGACGACCATCCCCCTTACCCCCTTCCTGGCCAGGAAGGGGGTAAGAACTGTATCTGGGGGACACCCCCAGGCCCCCGCCAAAGGGGCAAAGCCCCTCTGGACACCTCTTATTTCAGCGACCTTCTTCTAAGGTGGCCCGATTATAAGCAGAGGGCGTGGGGCAGGCAAGGGCACCCTTGGGGCTACTTGGCGGCCAGAGGGTTGACCGGCGAGCCCACTGCCCTTGTGACAGGCAGAGGCGGCCCCACGAACAGGAACTCATACACGCCGTCCCGCGCGCAGTCCTCCGCCAGTTCGTCCAGGTTGAACATCTCCCCCAGGGTCATGCCCATGTCCCGGATCAGGAGCACGTGCAATGGGATGCGCACTCCGGGGACCTGGCTGGGCATCACCTCTACCGCCATGGTGTCCGCGGCCACGGCGGCCACCTCCCGCCGGTGGAGCCAGGGGGCCACCTCCAGGCCAATGCCCGGCATGGTGCCCATGTAGGCATCCCGGTCGCGCTCCATGGTGAACTTCCTCATGTACCCGGTGCGGAGGAGGAGCACGTCGCCGGAGGCCACCTCCACCCCCTGGGCCTTGGCGCAGGCGTCCATGTCCTGGGGGGTAACGACGTAGCCCGCCTCCAGCATCTCCACGCCCTTGGACCGCGCCAGGTCCAGGAGCACGCCGCGGGAGATGATGCCCCTGGCCACCTTATCTATGCTGTTCTTTTGGGCGCCGGAGCTGGTGATAACCTCCCAGCCGTGGCCGTTGTACAGCTTGCCCTTCCAGAAGACGTGGGCCAGGGAGTCCCACTGGGTGGCACACTGAAGGAACATGACCACCATGTCGTCGGCGATGCCCAGGCCGTTCTCGCCGCCGGTAGCGGCGAAGTCGCCGCCGTCCAGGGCCATGGTGTGGATGGGGTTGGTGCGGCGCCTTCGCCCCGTCTGGGGGCCGTCGCGGTCAAAGGGGATGGCCAGGGAGAACACCTTACCCTGGCGGACCAGGCCCGCCGCCTGGGCCACCTTCTGCGGCGTGATGAAGTTCAGAGTGCCTCGCTCATCGTCTGGCCCCCACCGGCCCCAGTTGCGCACCTTGGTGCCCAGTTCGTCCAGGTCTGGTGCGGTCATAATGCCTCCTCATTTGGAAGGGCCGGAGCCACTAGCTCCGGCCCTGAACTTGTGGTCTGATGAGTTGTCCCGCCCATCGGGTCGGCCCGCAACATTGTGGCCTCTTGCGCCCCACTTGTCCAGACTGCTCGCGTGGCGTAAGCTACGGCCACGCGCTATGGACTGGATCACCAAGGATATCGCCGTCGGCGCCATTGAGGACGCGCTGGACTACCGGGGCCTGCGGGCCCGGGGCATCACTGGCGTGCTGTGCCTCAACGGGTTCCCCACCTTCCTGGCCCTGGAGGGATTTGCGTGGCGCCTGGTGGAGATGGTGGACGGCATGGGGAACCCGCCCCAGGCCCTGGCCTGGGCGCTGGCGGAGCTGAGGGAGTTGGCCAGGAGCCACAGGGTCCTGGTGCATTGTAGTGAAGGGGTCAGCCGCTCACCTTTTGTGGTGGCCTGCCACCTGGCCATGAGCCGGGGTATCCCTCTGGAGGAGGGCATTGAGATGGTGCGGCAGCGGCGGCCCGGGACGCAGATCAGTTCTCATCTCTTGCCCCTGTACCGTGCGCTCGGGCAGCAGCGCGATGGCGATGGGGGTCTGGCAGACGGCTCCGATTGACAGAGGGACATCGCTTCCATAAAGTGGGGCAGCGGCGTCGCTAGAGGGGGTGAGGGCGATGGACTTTGGGTTTACGCCAGAGGAGGAGAGCTTTCGCCAGGAGGTGCGACAGTTCCTACGCGCCGAGTGGCGGGGCGAGTCGCTTTTCCAGGACACGCCCGAGTGGTTCGAGGCGGCCCAGGAGCTGGAAAAGAAGCTGGCCCGTAGGGGATGGCTCACCATGGCCTGGCCCCAAGAGTACGGAGGTAGGGGGGCCTCGCAGGTCGCTCAGACCATATTCCGGGAGGAGGCGGTCTCAGCCAACGCCCCCACCGGCGGGCAGGGACCCCGGATGGTGGGCCCCTGTCTCATTGTCCACGGCACCGAGGAGCAGAGGCGCGCCTTCTTGCCGCCCATAGCAAGGGCGGAGGTGTTCTGGTGCCAGGGGTTCAGCGAGCCGGAGTCGGGCTCGGACCTGGCCTCTCTCCAGACCAGGGCCGTGCGCGACGGCGACGACTATGTGATCAACGGGGTCAAGGTGTGGACCAGCCAGGCACAGCAGTCTGACTGGATCCACGTCCTGGCCCGCACCGACCCCACCGCCTCCAAGCACAGAGGGATATCTTACTTTCTGGTGGACATGAAGACGCCGGGCATCTCCGTCAAGCCCATCACCCAGATGACGGGGCGCTCCGGGTTCAACATGACCTTCTTTGACAATGTGCGGGTGCCTCGGGGGAACATGATGGGGCCCGAGAACAGGGGCTGGTATGTGGCCACCACACTCCTGGACTTCGAGCGCTCCGGTGTGCAGTACGCCGCCGTTGGTCGCAAGGCCGTGGAGCGACTGGTGGCCTACGCCCGCGAGACCCGGGCTGACGGTGGGTCTCTCTGGCAGGACCTGCGGGTGCGCTGCGCCCTGGCGGACCTGCTGGTGAACGTGGAGGTGTCGCGGCTGCTGGCCTACCGGGTGGCATGGATGCAGGGCCAGGGGCTGGTCCCTAATAAGGAGGCCTCCATCTCCAAGGTGTTCGGCTCCGAGATGCTCCAGCGGGTGGCTGGTGTGGGCATTAACCTGCTGGGCCTCCGTGGGCAGCTCACCGCTGAGGAGGGCCTGGCTCCTTTTGGTGGGCGCATCGAGGACCTGTACCTTCAGGCCGTGAGCGCCACCATTGCGGCGGGGACCTCTGAGGTGCAGCGCAACATCATCGCCATGCGGGGGCTCGGTCTGCCCAGGGGCTAGTGGTCTACATCGCGGAGGTGGCAGGGAAATGGGGCTGCCGCTGGAAGGCATCAAGGTTGTGGACATGGCCCAGGTCTACTTCGGGCCTGGCGCGGCCATGTACCTGGCGGACCAGGGCGCGGAGGTGATTAAGGTGGAGACCCTGGAGGGCGACGGCACACGCCACCGGGGCACCAGCGCCAAACTGGCCGCTTCGGGCCTGAGCCACGCCTTCTTGGCGCTCAACCGCAACAAGCGGAGCATCTCCCTGGACGCCCGCCGGGAGGAGGGCAGAGAGGTGGTCCACCGGCTGGCCCGGTGGGCCGATGCCTTTATTATCAACCTGCGTCCAGGCACGGCCAAGCGCGTTGGCCTGGACTACGATACCCTGGCCGGTCTCAACCCCAGGCTGGTCTACGCCAGCGTGAGCGGCTTTGGTGAGGACGGGCCTGAGGCACATCTTCCTGGCTATGACATCGTGGCCCAGTCCCGCTCCGGTGTGCTCTCCACCAGGCGTCTTCCTGACGGCACGCCCATACCCTCCGTGGTGATGATCAACGACATGTCGGGCTGCATGGACATGGCCTACGCTGTAGTGGTGGCCCTCTGGCAACGGGAGAAGACGGGGCTGGGCCAGAAGGTGGAGTGCTCGCTGCTGAACCAGGGCGTAGCCATGCAGATGCAGGCCCTGGTGTGGGTGGAGGGTGACGACACGCCCCTGTCTGGCTCCAAGCCCAGTGCCGTCGCCTTCTGCTATCTGTGCGCCGACGGCCTCTGGATCAACTTTGTGGCGTCGGAGAACCACCAGTTCCGGGCTGCGTGCCGTGTCCTGGGGCTGGAGCACCTGGCGGAGGACGAGCGCTTCGGCAGCTACGCCGGCCGGACCAGGAATGCGGATGCGCTCTTCTCGGTGCTGGGGGATGCCTTTGCCAAGGCCCCTCGCGACCACTGGCTGCCCCGCCTCCAGGAGGCAGGGGTGCCCTGCGCGGCGGTGGTGGAGCGGGAGGACGTGCCCCGGGACGCGCAGGTGGTGGCCAACGAGATGTTTGTGCAGCAGGACCATCCTGTTGCTGGCCGGGTCACCATGGCCAACGCGCCGTTCAAGCTGTCGGCCAGTCGCAAGGAGCCCCGGGTGAGGTTGCCTGCGCCTCTCTTGGGGCAGCACACCGACGAGGTGCTGAGGGGGCTTGGCTATACTCCTCAGCAAGTGGCCAGTCTGCGGCAGGCGGGCGTGGTGCGGTAGAAACCGTTGCAAAACCCCGTTTTGCAACGGCCTGTAGGATGCATCCCCAGAGGCGGTGGAGTTGCCTTGACGCCACCGTGGGCCCCGCGTATAGTACCATCCGCCCAGGATGGGCACGGGTACAAGAGGGAAGTAGTAAGGAGGGAGCCAGATGGACTTTCGCTTCGCGCCAGAAGAGGAGGCGTTTCGCAAAGAGGTGGAGGGGTTTCTGCGCAAGGAGCTTCCCTCGGACTGGGAGGAGAGGGAGGGGTTGGTTGACTTCGAGGAGCCCGAGGGGGCGGCCTTCGCACGGGACTTCCGTAGGAGGCTGGCCCGCCAGGGTTGGTTGACCATGGCCTGGCCCAAGGAGTACGGCGGGCAGGCTGCTTCCCCCATGAGGCAACTGGTCTTCAGGGAGGTCGGCTCTTATTGGGGTGCACCCGGGGCGGACAACTCCGTCAACCAGGTGGGCCCCATCATCATAATGCACGGCACGGAGGAGCAGAAGAAGCACTGGCTCACCGGCATCTCAGAGGCGCGCTGGGTGTGGGCGCAGGGGTACTCGGAGCCTGGGCACGGCTCGGACCTGGCCAGCCTGGAGACGAGGGCGGTGGAGGACGGCGACGACTTCGTGATCAACGGCTCTAAGATTTGGAACGGGGCCCACGGGAACGCCGACATGATGTTCCTTCTGGCCCGCACCAACACGGAGGTGCGCAAGCACCGGGGCATCTCCTTCTTCCTGCTGGACATGAAGACGCAGGGGATCACGGTCACCAAGGTCCCCATGATGTGGGGCAAGTCCCGCGCCCTGGTAACCTTTGACGACGTGCGATTGCCCAAGGCCAACATCGTGGGCGAGAAGGACATGGGCTGGTACGTGGGGGCTGCCCTCCTGGACTTCGAGCGCTCCGGGGTGGAGCGCTACGGGAGACAGAAGCGTCTCGTAGACATGCTGGTGAAGTACGGTAGGGAGACTCGGTACGATGGCGGGACGGTGCTGGACCGGCCAGGCATAAAGCGGGAGCTGGTGGACTGCTACATTGAGACGGAGGCGCTGCGCTGGGTCTGCTACAACATCGCCTCGCTTCAGAGCCAGGGGCAGGTCCCGAACAAGGAGGCCTCCATCTGTAAGATCTTCGGGCCCGAGCTACTTCAGCGGACGTACCGGCTGGGCCTGAGGATGCTGGGGCCGCTGGCGCAGCTTGAGCCTGGGTCCAAGTGGGCGCCCCTGCGGGGAAGGATAGAGAACGGCTATCTGGACAACTTTGGCCGCACCGTGGGGGGCGGCACCTCTGAGGTCAACCGGAACGTCATCGCCATGAGGGGTCTTGGGCTGCCCAGGGGCTAGGTCAGCCACACCATCTCTCTAACGGGAGGCTAAGATGGACTTCGGCCTGAATGAAGTGCAAAAGATGGTCCAGAGCAGCGCCAAGGAATTCCTGGCGCGGGAGTGCCCCAAGAGTTATGTCCGGGCCATGGAGAAGGACGAGAAGGGCTTCACTACCGAGCTCTGGCAGAAGATTGCTGATGTGGGTTGGCTGCGGCTCCCCTTCCCCGAGAAGTACGGCGGCGACGGCCAGGACTTCGTGACGCTTTGTGCGCTCCTGGAGGAGGTGGCGAAGGCGTGTTTGCCCGGTCCCTACCTGAGCACGGTGGGGCTGTGTGGCATACCTATCCTGGAGTTCGGTTCGGAGGGGCTGAAGCAGGAGCACCTGCCCAAGATCGCCAGCGGGCAGCGCATTATGTCGCTGGCGCTTACCGAGCCCAACGGCAGGTACGATGCAGCCGGCGTCGAGATGCGGGCCACCCAGGCTGGTGCCGGCTTCGACCTGAACGGGACCAAGATTCTGGTGCCCTACGCCAACTCGGCGGACTACTTCGTTGTGGCGGCGCGCACTGGGGCAGGGAGAGACCCGGGCGTGGGGGTCACCTGGTTAGTGGTACCTGCCAAGGCACGGGGCATCACCATGACTCCGCTGCGCTCCATAGCGTGGGACCGCCAGTACGAGGTGGTCTTCAAGAACGTCTACGTGGGTCCTGAGGGGCTTCTGGGTGGTGTGGGCCAGGGGGGCAAGATAGTGGACCGGGTGCTGCTCCTGGGTGCGACGGCCTCCTCCGCCCTGATCCTGGGCGGCATCCAGGCGGCCCTGGACATAACCGTGGAGTACCTGAAGAACCGTATCGCCTTCGGGCGCCCCATAGGCTCCTTCCAGGCCCTCCAGCACCACTGCGCCAACATGGCCAGGGACGTGGAGGGTGCCCGTCACATCACCTACTCGGCTGCCTGGCGGATAGCTGAGGGGCTAACGGCAGAGCGGGAGGTGGTCCTGGCCAAGGCGTTTGTGAGTGCGGCCTCCCAGCGTATCACAGTGCTGTCGCACCAGAGCCACGGTGCTATTGGCTTCACTACCGAGTACGACCTTCAGCTCTACACCCGGCGCAACAAAGCTTACGAGGTCACATTTGGTGACGTGGACTACTGTGCCGAGAAGGTTGCGGAGTTGGCTCTTCGCTAGTACCAAGGCTGGACTTGCGACCTCTGCGCGGCGGCCACGGGTTGGCCGCCGCGTCCCTTTTGTAATGGTGGAAGGCGCTTGCCAAGAGTCGGGCGGGGCAGCGTGGCCGGATTGTCCCCAAAGGCCTGCGCCAAGTGCATCGCATTCTGGCGTGTGTCGCCTTCAGGGTTGACGCTAGGTATACCCCATGCTATACTCCCGCACCGCTGGAAAGGGGGAAACGGCTAGCCGAGGGGCGCCGGACGCGCCGTTTCCGGTGCAAGGCAAGAAGGATCGCGGCTCTGGGGGCTGGTGTGGAGTTGGTGGTGTGCCCGTACTGGTAACTTACGGCGTCCCGCTCTAATAACGACCAGGTTCCCGGCTGGGACGGCTGCTGGTGGGGCTTGTGACGGTGCCAGCGGGCTGGCGTTACCGATAGAGACATATGCAGGTCTGAGCGGTGGGGGCGGCATTCTTGCCAGCTTGTTCCGCCTCATAGGGGGTGGCCACCGCTGAGGGACCCAGTTTCCAGGGTCTGTAGATAGATGGGGAGAGGGGGAGGGTAGAAGGGCAGCAGGATGCTAGGGGGCCGGCACACGTCAAGGGTCTGTCCCGGAGAAGTGTGACTTGCACCGTGAGACTGGGCTAAGAGGTTGGCTGTTCACTGCAGCCTTTGGCTTTTTGGCCACGGTTTTCCTCGTTGCCCTGTCGGTTGCCAGTGAAGGCACGGAAGCTGTAGGTGCCCCCGGTCCTGGCACCGGAGCGCACCATTTTCTAGAAAGTTCCTCCCAGGGTGCTTTTCCGCTTACCGCTCTTGGCCAGGCGCCTGCGGGCGAGTCCACTGGCCCGGTCGGCATACTCTCAGGCCAGATGGTCGCTACCGTTTCTCCAGCGCCCGCTGCTGCCATCCAGGTGGGAGGTCTGGCCTCGGTCCACTTTGTTGATCCCTCGGTCGGCTGGTCGGTGGGCAATGCTGTCATCCTGCGCACCAGCGACGGCGGGGTCACGTGGACTGAGGTGCCAGGGGTCACAGCGAACCTGACGTCGGTACACTTTGCCAGCCCCTCCGATGGTTGGGCTGTGGGTGCCGGTGGGGCCATCCTGCACACGAGCAACGGGGGCGTCACCTGGGTTGCGCAGAGCAGTGGGACGGCGGCGAACCTGGCATCGGTGCACTTTGCCAACGCCTCGGACGGCTGGGTGGTGGGTGCCGGCGGGGCCATCCTGCGCACGAGCAACGGGGGCGTCACCTGGGTTGCGCAGAGCAGTGGGACGGTGGCGAACCTGGCGTCGGTGGACTTTGCGGACGCCTCCGATGGCTGGGTGGTGGGTGCCGGCGGGGCCATCTTGCGCACGAGCAATGGGGGCGCTACCTGGGTTGCGCAGAGCAGCGGGACGGCGGCGAACCTGGCGTCGGTGGACTTTGCCAACGCCTCCGATGGCTGGGCGGTGGGTGCGGGTGGGGTCATTCTGCGCACGAGCAACGGGGGCGCCACCTGGGTTGCGCAGAGCAGCGGGGTCGCCTCGGACCTGGTCTCGGTCTCCTTCGCCGACGCTTCCGTCGGTTGTGTCGCCGAGGTCGTGGACAAGGCGCTGCGCACCGGCGATGGTGGTGCGTTGTGGGCGGCTCTCTCCCTGGGCCTGGATGGAAGGCAGCCCACCGGTATCCATCTTGTGGACCCATCCACCGGGTGGCTGGTGACGGCGCGTGCTGGCATCCTGCGCACCACAAATGGCTGCGCAAGCTGGCAGGTCCAGCGTACCCCTCGAGTGATCGAGACGGGCCCCCTGGACCACGTCACCATCAGCCCCTCGGCTGCCACCATTGCGGTCCAGCAGGCGGTCCAGTTCCAGGCCACATCCTTTGACGCCCAGGGCAACCCCCGCACGGGCGACACCTTCACCTGGAGCGTGCTGAATCCGACGGCGGGCTCCATAAACCAGGCGGGCCTGTTCACTGCAGGGAGCACGCCGGGGACCTTTGCGGGCGTGGTCCGCGTGCAGGCGACCTCCGGAGCCATCACCCGGACGGCGACGGCCAGTGTGACGGTCACACCGGGCCCCCTGGACCGCGTCAGCATAACCCCCACATCGCCCAGCGTACCCGTCCAGCAGACGGTCCAGTTCCAGGCCACCTCCTTCGATGCTCTGGGGAACCCTCGCACGGGCGACACCTTTGCCTGGAGCGTGCTGGACGCATTGGCGGGCACAATCAATCAGAGTGGCCTCTTCACCGCTGGGACCAAGGCCAGCGCCTTCCCCAACGTGGTGAGGGTACAGGCCACCGCGGTTGATGGCACCACCAGGACGGCGAACGCCAACGTGACGGTGACGCCCGGGCCGCTGGACCATGTCGCCATAAGCCCCACGTCAACCAGCGTGGCTGTCCAGCAGACGGCCCAGTTCCAGGCGCAAGCCTTTGACGTCTTTGGCAACCTTAGGACGGCCACCTTTGCCTGGAGCGTGCTGGACGCGCTGGCGGGCACAATCAATCAGAGTGGCCTCTTCACGGCTGGGACCAAGGCCAGCGCCTTCCCCAACGTGGTGAGGGTACAGGCCACCGCCGGTGGCATCACCAAGACGGCGAATGCCAGCGTGACGGTCACGCCCGGGCCGCTGGATCGCGTTGCGGTAACCCCCGCGGCGGCGACCGTGCCGGTGCAGGGGACAGCGCAGTTCGAGGTCGGCTTCTTTGACGCCTTTGGGAACTCCCGGACGGGTGACACCTTTGCCTGGAGCGTGCTGGACGCGACTGTGGGCACCATAACCCAGGCGGGACTGTTCACGGCTGGGACGCGGGCCGGGACCTTTGCCAATGTGGTGCGGGTGCAGGCGACCTCCGGCGCCATCACCCGGGCGGCGAATGCGAGCGTGACGGTTACGCCCGGGCCCCTGGACCGCGTCACCATAAGCCCCACGTCAACCAGCGTGGCTGTCCAGCAGACGGTGCAGTTCCAGGCGCAAGCCTTTGACGTCTTTGGCAACCTTAGGGCGGCCACCTTTGCCTGGAGTGTGCTGGACCCGTTGGCAGGCACCATCAACCAGACGGGCCTGTTCACCGCTGGAACGCGGGCCGGGAACTATCCCGACGTGGTAAGAGTGCAGGGCACGGCGGAGAGCATCACCCGGGCGGCCACCGCCAGCGTCACCGTCCTTCCCGGTCCCCTGGACAGGGTGGCCATAACGCCCACCTCGGTGGTGCTGCCCACCAACACCACGGCACAGTTCCAGGCCAGTTCCTTTGATGCCTTTGGGAACCCGGTAACGGCCACTTTCGCCTGGAGCGTGCTGAACGCGACAGCGGGCTCCATAAGTCCGACGGGCCTGTTCACCGCAGGGAGCACGCCGGGGACCTTTGCGGGGGTGGTGCGGGCGCAGGCCACCATCGCCGGCGTGACCCGCTCGGCCACCGCAACCGTGGAGGTGGTGCTCCAGGCCACCGCCCGAGTTGGCACGGCGGTGGTCTTCCAGGGCACAATCACCACCTTGCCGGTGGAGCTCCTCAACCTGCTGGCCCCTGGCCTGGGGTCCTATTCTTTGCGCATCACCTATGACCCCGCGGTGGCGCGGCTCCTCCGCGTGGAGCCGGGAGTCGCTGGGATGCCGGACACGGCGGACACCTCCACACCGGGTGTGGTGCTGCTGGCCGATGCCGACCTGGGAGGGCTGACGGGGCTCGTTCGCGCGGCCTCACTGGTCCTTGAGGCCATCGGGGCGGAGGACTCGGCGACCGCTCTGGACATTGACGACGCCCAACTGGTGATGCGCCATCCCGATGGGAGCGACATCATCCCCAGGAGCGTCTTTGACGGGCGGCTCCGCATCACCAAGGTGGACTTCAGTGCCACGCCGCGCCAGGGGCGCGCTCCGCTGACCATCCAGTTTGAGGACCTTACCCTGGACAATCCGAGGGCCTGGGACTGGGTGTTCTTCTTGGATCAGAACGGGAACGGACAGCCGGACGGCGGGGAGGGAGTGTCCACTAGCACCCAGCGGTCTGGGCAGTTCAACTTCAGCGCCGGCGGAGACGTGAGCATCCAGTTCAGGGTGACCAACGACGCCGGCACCAAGACGGTCACACGCATCAACTATGTGCGGACTCTGCTCCTGGCCTTCGATGCCACCACACTCACCACGGGCAACGTGACGCCTGTGGCCGACGGCGGCCCAGGCCCGCTGACGGTGGGGCTGAGGGACAGGACGGTGGGCACCGAGAGTTCACGGCTGTGGACGGTAGTCAACAGGCTCACCGGCCAGGTGGCGGCCACCAGCACCAGTTCCACTCCCAGCTTCGTCATCGGTGATGGCAGCGATTTCAACGTGACCCTGGATGTGACGGGGCCCGCGGGCCCCTTCTCGCTGGCCAAGGATAACTTCATCCGCACGCTGTCCCTGGCCTTTGACGCTACCACTACCACCACCGCCAACGTGGCGCCGCTGCCCGATGGCTCAGGGCCCCTTACGGTGGGGCTCGCGGACCGGACGTCGGGCACGGAGACGTCGCGTGAGTGGAGGGTGGTGAACAGGCTGACGGGCCAGGAGGTGGGGAGGAGCACCATCTCCACGCCCAGCTTCCTCATATCCGTGGGCAGCGACTTCAACGTGACGTTGCAGGTGACGGGGCCCGCGGGGACTTTCTCGTTGCCCAGGACGAACTTCATACGGACCTTGCTCCTTAGCTTCGACGCCACCACGCCCACCGCGGGCAACGTGACGCCCGCGCCGGACGGCCCAGGGCCGCTGGACGTCGGGCTACGGGACCGGACGAGCGGAACGGAGACCGCACGGCTGTGGAGGGTGATCAACGCCCTGACGGGCGAGGTGACGGCCACCAGCACTCAGGAATTCCCCATCTTCGCCGTCGCCGCTGGCGGCGACTTTGATGTGGCTCTGGATGTGACTGGGCCGGCAGGGAGCTACTCGATCAGCAAGTTCAACCTCATCCGCACGCTGCGCCTGGCCTTTGAGCCCACCACCACCACGACGGCCAACGTGACGCCTGTGGCCGACGGCGGCCCGGGTCCGCTCACCGTGGGGCTGCGCGACAATACCGAGGGCACGGTGGGGAGCCGCCTGTGGACGGTGGTGAACAGGCTGACAGGCGTGCAGTTGGGCACCAGCACCACCTCGACGCCCAGCTTCCTTATCTCCGTTGGCAGCGACTTCAATGTGACCTTGCGGGTGACGGGGCCCGCGGGCACCTTCTCGCTGCCCAGGGCGGACTACATACGGACGCTATCGCTGTTATTCGAGGCCACCTCGCCCACCACGGGGAACGTGACGCCCGCGCCCGACGGCCCGGGGCCGCTTTCGGTGGGGCTGCGCGATAGGACGTCGGGCACGGTTGCGCTGCGAAGGTGGACGAGTCCAGGGGCGGCCACCGTGACCAGCACGGAGGCGACATCCAGCCTGGTCTTCCCCAACGGCGGCGACTTCGCCGTGACCCTCCAGGTGACTGGCCCTGCGGGCACGTACGAGTTGCCCAAGCCGAACTTCGTGCGCACCATCAAGGCCGCCTTCCACACACAGCCGGACCCGGCGGTGGGGACCATCACCGCCCAGACCACCACATTCACGGTGCTCTTCTTCAGTGACGCCGGGGGGACCATCGCCTCCTACTCCTGGGACTTCGACCGGAACACCTCAACGGCGCCGGTCTTTGACGCCAGCGGGCCCAACCCCTCCAACGGCTACACCGCCGGTGGCACCTACAACGTGACGATGCGGGTCACGGGGGCAGCGGGGATCGCGGAGCTGACGAAGCCGGGCGTGGTGACGGTGAACCAGGCGCCCATCGCCGACTTCACCAATGACCCGGCGACCCCCGCCAACGGGCCCGCCCCCGTGCGCCTCGTTGACCTCTCCATGGGCAGCCCCACTAGCTGGCTATGGACGGTGACCGGCTCGGCGGCCCAGACCAGCACCCTCCAGAACCCCACTTTCGTCTTCAACGAGGGCGGCGACTTCACTGTGCGCCTGGAGGTGAGCAACGCCTTCGGCTCTGACTCTGTCGAGAGGGAGGCCTATGTACGGGTGATCCGGGCGCTCTTTACCGCCAACGGCACCACCACGCCCTTCACCATAGGCCAGGGCCAGCAGGTGAACTTCTCATCGGCCCCATCCCAGGGCACCGTCACGGGCTGGGCGTGGGACTTCAACGGCGACGGCGCGTTCGATAGCACGGCGGCCAATCCCTCCTTTACCTACGCGATAGCGGGCGTTTTCTCGGTGAGACTGCGGGTCACGGGCCCGGCGGGCAGCCACCCACTCACGCTGTCCAACCTGGTCACGGTGGAGGCCAGGCCCGTGGCCGACTTCGACACCGTGGGCGCGCGCACCGGTAACGTGACCCCCACTTCCCTCGGCGGCCCGGGGCCGCTGACGGTGGCCTTCCAGGACAGGTCCACGGGCTCGCCCACTCGCTGGCTGTGGACGGTGCCCGGCTCGGTGGAACAGAACAGCACTCTCCAGAATCCCACCTTCACCTTCAACCAGGGCAACGACTTCGACGTGACTCTTCGGGTGTTCCGCACGGTGGCGGGCCGCGAGCTGGCCTCGGACCCGCTGACCCGGTCTGCGTATGTGCGGACCATTAGCGTGGACTTCGACGTGGCGCCCACCTCCACTGCCATAGGCCCTGGCCAGACCAGCACGCCGCCGGTCAACTTTACCGACCGCTCCAGTGGCACGGTGGACCAGTGGTCCTGGCGGGTGAGGAACGAGGCCGGGGCTGTGGTGTACGAGTCCACGGAACAGGACCCGAGCCATCGGTTCCGGGCCGGCGGCACCTACTCGGTGAGACTGGAGGTCGCCGGCCCCGGAGGGTCGGCGGCGCTGGAGCGTGCGGGCGCCATCTTCGTGGGTGCGGCGCCCCAGGCGCGCTTCGCCGTGGCCCCCGGTTACTCGCGGAGAGGGGTGGCGCCTCATGCGGTCCAGTTCGACGACCGCTCGCTTAATGATCCCACCCAGTGGGAGTGGGACTTCGGCGACGGCGCCGCTTTCAGCCCCGACGAGGACCCGGCGCATACGTACGTGGAGGGCGGCGCCTTCGACGTGACTCTCACCTCCACCAACGCCTTCGGGTCGGACAGCATCACCCGCCAGGGGTTCATCCACGTGGTCAACGCCGTCCTGGCAGTGAGCGGCACCATCCCCTCCGTGACCCCCGAAGGTGGCGTGTGGCGCATCCAGCCCAACTACCAGGTCGCCTTTGACGCCAGCGGCAGCCAGGGGGCCAACCTGCGGTACCAGTGGAGCTTCGAGTGCACCGACCCCACTACCGCCACCTGCCACTTCCGGGTTGTGGGCTCCAACCTCAACGCCACGCCCACCTACACCTACCGGGCGCTGGGCACCTTCTACGCCGCCGTGAAGGTGTCGGGCACGGGAGGCACCGAGACCGCGACGACCACCATGCAGGTGATACAGCCGCCCACGGCGCGCTTCACCGTTGACCCCACCGGGGGCGACGCTCCAGAGGACGAAGTGGAGCTGGAGGACACCTCCCTGGGCCACCCCACCAGTTGGCTGTGGGAGGTCTTTAGAGATAGCAATGACAACGGTGCCCTGGACGAGCCAGGGGACGAGGTCCTCTCCCTGCCCGGTCTGGACACCGAGGAGCCGCCTGAGTTCGTCCTGGAGCGGGGTGGGAACTATCACGTGCGCCTGACGGTGAGCAATGCCGACGGCAGCGACACCAAGACGCAGGCGAACGCCATCAAGCTGGTGCGGGCCCACTTCGTCGCCACCCAGGTGGAGGCCCCCGGCAGGTCTGTGGACACGCGCGACGTGCCCCCGAGGCAGCGGGGGCAGTTGGCCATCTCGCGGGGCCAGACAGTCAACTTCCAGTCGTCGGACATCGCTCAGACGGCCAGCACCATCCGGCGCTACTACTGGGACGTGAACGGGGATGGGAAGACTGATGCGCGCACGGTGGACACGTCGTTCCGCTACAACAGCGCGGGCACCTTCTGGGTGACGCTTACGGTGGAGGCCCTGGATGGCTCCACCTCGCAGGTGCAGATAGGCGTGGTGGTGAGCTAGTGCTTAGTTGCGGAGAAAGGGCATCATAACAAACCGCTCGTGGTGAGCCTGTCGAACCATGAGCGGCTCACCCTTCGACAGGTCCGACTATGTCGAGACTCCGATGAAGTCGGAGCTCAGGGTGAGCGGGGACGGGTCGAATTTCTTGTATCGGGGCCTACGAAACTAGGGATCAGGGATGACTGAGGCAGTGTACGAGAGGATGACATGCAGGCTGCTCCGGCGCTGGCGCCTTCTGGCGCCGGCGGCGCTGGCGCTTGTCGCCACCCTGGCCATGGTGGTCCCGGCGGCTGCCCAGGGGCTCCAGGCCGCCTTCTTTGCCGACCCCACCACCCCGCCGGTGGCCGCGTTCACGGCGACGCCCCCGCACCGGATCAAGCTGGTGGACGCCTCAGATGGGAGCCCAACAAGCTGGCTGTGGACGGTGCCCGGCTCGGTGGAACAGAACAGCCCTCTCCAGAATCCCACCTTCACCTTCAACCAGGGCGGCGTCTTCGACGTGAGCTTGCAGGTATCCGACGGCGTGGCCACCACCAGCACCACGGTGAACAACTTCATCAGGCTAATTGAGGCTGACTTCACCGCCAACAGCCAGGCCACTGTCCAGGTCGCTGCGGGGGATACTGTGCGCTTCGCCGATACCTCCCGTGGGCCGGCGCCCACGGCCTGGGCCTGGGACTTCAATGGGGACGGCGTGGTGGACAGCAACGCTCAGGCCCCCTCTTTCATCTACAACAACCCAGGCAACTTCAACGTGAGCCTCCGGGTGTCCAACGCCGACGGGACGCACCAGCGCACCAGGGCGGCCATGGTCAAGGTGTACTCGGCGCCGCAGGCCGCCTTCGATGGCGCGCCGCGGCTGGCGGCGCTGGGCGCGGGGAGCCAGGTGCCAGTGACCTTCACCGACCTCTCCTCGGGCAACGTCACCTCCTGGCAGTGGACGGTGACTCGCTCGGGCACCAGCACGCCGCTGTTCTCCAGTACACTCAAGAACCCGACCTTCATCTTCACCACGGGTGGCGTGTTCGACGTGACGCTGATTACGGACAACCCGCTCTTCGACCCGAACACCCTCACGGCGGCGGGGTTCATACAGTTCGTCCAGAGCGACTTCCGGGTGCAGGGTGGGGACGTCCCTGTGTCGGTACCCATCGGCACCGCGGTGGCCTTTACGGACGCATCTCTGGGGCCGGTGGACCGGTGGGACTGGAACTTTGGCGACGGCTCCATTTTCACCACGACTGACCCGGGCCAGCGCAGTCCCTCCCATACCTACGCCACGGCGGGGACATTCAACGTCACCCTCACTGCATCGGGCGCTGCGGGTAGCCAGACTCTGGCCCGCCCCGGACTGGTCACGGTGGCGCGTGCCCCCACGGCGAACTTCACCGCGGACGTGACCAGTGGCTCAGCGCCCCGCAACGTAACCTTGCAGGACCTCTCCACCGGTGCACCCACGGCCTGGCTGTGGGTGGTGACCGGGCCCACAGGCGTGCTCACCTCGGATATTGCTAACCCCACCTTTAGTTTGACGGACGGTGGGGACTACGACGTCCGCCTCACGGCGGTCAACGCCAGCGGGTCTCACACCCTTTCCCGTGCCAAGTTCATCCGTCTTGTCAAGGCTGATTTTCTGGTCAACGCGACCACAACGCCCGCCACTGTGGGAACCGGTGAGCAGGTGCAGTTCACCAGCACTTCTCAAGGCACCATCGAGTCGTATGCCTGGGACCTGAACGGCGACGGTCAGGACGATAGCACTGCCGCCAACCCCACCTTCATCTATAGCAGTGGGGGCACCTTCAACGTCCGGCTGCGGGTCTCTGGCCCAGGCGGTAGCCAGAACCAGAAGACGGGGCAAGTGACGGCTGTCGGCCTGCCGGTGGCGGACTTCAGCGCCAGCGCGTTCGGGGGCAAGGCGCCCGTGATGGTGCAACTCCAGGACTTCTCCACGGGCAACCCCACCAAATGGGCGTGGAAGGTATCCCGGGCCGGGACCACCACGCCGCTCTTCACCAGCTCGGTCCAGAACCCGTCCTTCAACTTCCAGGAGGGTGGAAACTTCGATGTCACGCTCCAGGTGTTCCGGCCAGGGAACGGCGGCGAGGTGGCGTCGGCGCCGGTGACGCGGGCCAGCTTTATCCGCACCATCAAGGCCGCCTTCACCTCCAATCTTCCCTCCGGCATAGCGCCGCTGCCGGTGCAGTTCACCGACCAGTCTCAGGGGACCGTTACCCAGTGGTCATGGGACGTGAACGGGGACGGCCGCGCCGATAGCACAGCCCGGAACCCCAGCTTCAGCTATACGGGGGCCGGCAACTTCACAGTGACTCTGCGGGTGACGGGGCCAGCCGGGAGCGACGTGCTGACTATGCCCAACTTCGTGTCCATCTTCGGCACCCTCCAGCCGGACTTCCAGGCCCTGGGCGCCGTGGAGGGTGGAACAACGCTGGTGGTGCGCTTCCTGGACCTGTCGGTGGGCAACCCTCAGGCATACAACTGGGTCTTCTTCGAGGGGGATGACCCCGACGATGTGCAGAAGAGGGTGGACACCAGGACTGAGATTAGCCCGGTGGTCCGCTTCAGCAGCTCGGGCGCTTCGTCCGTGTTCTCATTCACCACCTTGACCAAGTTCGGGGTGAAGCTGACCGTGTCCAACCCGGCAAGCCCAGGCGGGGCCGACACCACGCGGTTGAACGTGCCGCTGGCCCTGCTGGCCAACTTCGGCGCCTCGGCCACCAGCGGCACCGGCTCTCTAAATGTGAAGTTCACCGACCAGTCGCAAGGGCAGATCAGCCAGTGGTCATGGGACTTCGGCGACGGTGCGACTTTCACCACCACCGACCCGTCCGCAGCCAGCCCCAGCCACGCCTATGGGGTGGGGAGCTTCACCGCCAAGCTGACGGTGACTGGTCCCGCGGGCACAACGCCCGAGGCTACCATTGGCATCACGGTTGGGCAGACTGCGGCGGCGCCGCCCTCGGGCGCGCCCCCGGCGGTGCTCCTGCCGCCGGCGCTTCAGGCCAACTTTGCCGCCATCGGGCCGACGGAGGGGAGGGCACCCTTCGCGGTGACCTTCCAGGACGGCAGTACCGGGACGGTGGCGGGGCGAGCGTGGGACTTCAATGGCGACGGCGTGGTGGACAGCACGGAGGCCACCGCTACCTATACCTACACCAAGACGGGTACCTATACCGTGACCCTCACGGTGACCTCGGCAACGGGGGCTAGCAGCGTCTCCATCAAGGAGAACCTCGTGACTGTAACCCCTGGGGTGCTGGACCATGTGTCCCTCACGCCCGCGAAGGCGGAGTTGCGCCCCGGGGAGCGGGTGACCTTCTCCGCCGCTGCTCTCGACCTGTTTGAAAACGCCATCCCGGGGGTGAGCGTGACGTGGTCGGTGGTGGCTGGCGGCGGCACCATAAACCTGGCGGGCGTGTTCACGGCGGGCAAGGAGGCGGGGGTGTTCGTTGCCACCGTCCAGGCGCGGGCGACCAGTGACGGTGTTACCCGTACCGCCACTGCCTCCGTGGTGGTCAAGGCGGAGGCGGTGCTGCTGCCCAGCAAGAGCGGGGTGAGCGACCAGGCCCAGGCCCGGGATGCGCAGGGCAACGTGAGGACGGTCCGGCCAGAAGAGGTGGACATATCTGTGGTGGAGGGCCAGTTGGTGCTCACCCTCCCGGTGCAGTTGCCCGCGGGTGACCTGTTGGACTCCTTCCATGACCCCATCACGGGTGTGACGGTGAAGGAAGGGAAGCTGGTGCTGCCGGTGCGGGATGCGGCGGGGCAGGAGGTGTTCACCATCACGGGGGCGGTGGAGACGCCGACGGGCACCGGCACCACGGCGAGGGGCCGGGTGACAGCGTTGGCCTTGGAGTCAGCGGAGCGCACTCTGGACCTCAGGGCGGCGGAGCCGGCCCTGGGCGTGGTGGGAGCCAGGCTGCGGGCAGAGCTGAAGGCGGTGCCGGAGCAGGCACAGCTCCGCATGGACGTGGCTCGCCAGCCCTCGGCTCGGGCTGCCGCTGCCTTCGAGCAGGCGGTGGGACAGGTGGGACGGTCTATCGCCGAGGTGGGCTACGTCCTGGTGGTGGAGCGGACCAACCTGGAGAACGTGCGCGACCTGGGCGAGGCCACCATCACCATGAGGGTGGGTGCCGACTGGGCCAGGCGGGTGGGCGCGGAGAACGTGCGAGTCGTCCGGGTGCCAGAGGTGGGGGCGCCGGAGGTGCTGGAGACGACGGTACAGCCCGGTGACGGCAACTCGGTGCTGTTCGTGGGCCGCTCCAGGGGCGGGCTCTCCGAGTTCGGCCTTGTGGGCCTGACGCCTCCGGGGGTGCCGCCGCCTCAGCCTACTCCCACGCCGACGCCGATCGCTACACCGACGCCCACACCTGCGGTGGTGGCTACACCCACGCCTACGCCTACGGCGAGGCCAACGCCGACGGCGACCCCCACTCCGGCAGGGGTGGTCACGCCTACTCCCACGTCCACGCCGGCTGGCACAGCCACGCCGACGCCAGTGGTCACGCCCACTCCCACTCCTACTGTGACGCCGGCGCCGCCCGCTGGTGGTGGGGGCGTGTCGCCGGTGCTCATCGTGGTCATCGTGTTGGTCGTGGCCGCAGTGGCGGGTGCGGGCGCCTTCGTGGCGCTGCGGGCGCGGCGCCGCCCCGAGGGTGGTGGAGGTGGCTAGGATGCTGGGGACTGTCAAGAATGCCATTGACAATAGGGGCTATGCGCATAGAATGGCTGCGGCGTTTCGGCGCGAGCACAGGTTTGCGCCTTTCGGTACAGTCCCATAGGTGTTGGAAAACAAATGTTTCACAGCTTCTGTGATTGGTAGTGTGAATCGGGCGCTGTGTGGTGATGGGGGGTGAGGTCCGGGGCTGAGTGGTTACGAACAATAGCAGGGATGCATAAGGGGGTCGGCCATGAGAACTAGGACCGGTATCCTGACGGCGATGGGAGTCTCGTTACTCGCGTCGGTCTTTTTGGGACTCCTGTTAGTCTCCGGGGCCTTAGCCCAAGGCAGGTCCATTCTGGTCACCCCCGGCAGCGGCGGTGTAGGTACCAACATTACCGTCACCGGCTTCGAGTTCGCCACCAGCACCGTCGTTACTGTCACCTTCGACGGCGTCGACATGGCCGCCACGACCTCTGACGAAACGGGTGGCTTTACCGTTACGTTCCAGGCACCTACCATGCCAGCGGGTTCGTACGTCATCCAGGCCAGTGACGTTGACGGCGCCGCCACAAGCACATTCACCATTGAGCCCTTCTTGAATCTTGGTGCTACCAGCGGCCCCGTGGGAGCGACTGTCACCCTTGGGGGCAGCGGTTTCGCTGCCGAGACCTCCATAACCGTCACTTTTGCGAGCGGGCCTGTCCTTGTGTTCGCCGGGACCACTACTGGGTCGGGGACCTGGAATGGCTCCTTCGACGTGCCTCCTAGCCCTGCGGGCGCTCACACGCTTACCGCCACCGATGCAGCAGGGAACACGGGCCAGCGCACCTTCACTGTTACGCCCGAGATGGAGCTGAGCGTGAGCAGTGGCCCCGTGGGCACGGCGGTCACTTCCACAGGGACTGGCTTCGCGGCCAGCAGCGCGGTCACCATCACCTTTGCCAGCTCGCCCGTCACCGTGGCGACGGCGACCACCGATGAGAGCGGCAACTTCACTGCGGGCTTCAATGTGCTGCCCAACCCGGCGGGAGCGCACACGGTGACGGCCACCGACGCCCAGGGTGGCACGTTCAGCAGCACCTTCACGGTCACACCGAGGCTGGTGCTGAGCACGAACAGCGGGTCGCCGGGTACCATCGTGACCGCCGATGGCACGGGCTACGCGGGTAGCAGCACGGTCACTGTCACCTTTGCCAGCGACCCGCTCGAGCTGGGTCAGGCTATCACCGACTCCCTGGGCAGTTTCGCCATCACCTTCGTTGTGCCTGACGCCGTTGCGGGCGGCCACACGGTCACGGCCACGGATGCCTCGGGTGGCACATTCAGCAGCACCTTCCTGGTGCAGCCGAAGCTTGTCTTCACTCCGGTCAGCGGCCCTGTGGGTACCGTAGTAACCGCAAGCGGCGCGGGCTATGCGGGCTCCAGCACGGTCACTGTGGTCTACGCCAGCCACCCTGTGGTGGTGGCGGCGGTATCCTCCACGGACGTGGGCAACTTCACCGCCACCTTCAACGTCCCACCCAGCGCGGCAGGCGACCACACGGTGGTGGCCTACGATAACTCGCAGAATTCGGCCCAGGGCATCTTCAGCGTCATTCCCAAGCTGGTGCTGGACAAGAGCATCGGCAAGGTGACGGACGAGGTGGTGGCCACGGGCACCGGCTACGCGGCCAACACGTCGGCGAGGGTGGTCTTCTCCAGCCACCCGGTGGTGGTGGCGGAGACCGTCACCGATGACCACGGTGGCTTTGTAACGCCGTTCAGGGCGGCGCCAGGCCTTGCGGGACTGCACACGGTCACGGCAACGGACAACGCGGGCAACTCGGCCTCTGCGCCGTTCACCCTGGTGAGGGCCCTGGTGCTCTCGTCTAATGGAGGGCCAGTGGGCACGCGGGTGGATGTGTGGGGCTGGAGCTGGCCAGCCGGAGAGACCGGAATTAGGGTCGGCTGGGACTCCGACGGCGATGGCGCGGTGGACATCTGGTTCGATACCCGGGCTCTGGGCGCGGCGCGGGCCGACGACCACGGCTCATGGCGCACCTCCTTCAACGTCCCCGATAGCGTGACCGGTCCCCATAGGGTCACAGCGGCGGGCGATGCGACCAGCATGTCGTTTGACTTCAACGTGAGGCCCTCTCTCTCCCTGTCCCGGCGTGGTGGTAGGGTGCCGACCCAGGTGGACGTGGTGGCCCGTGGCTTCCGGGCCAATGAGGGCGGCCTGCGCCTCATCTGGGACGGCGTGACGACTACTCCCATAGCAGGCCCCGCCGCGGCCAACGACAGGGGCACCTGGCGGGCGTCCTTCGTTGTGGGTGTCTGGGCTGGGCTGGACGTGAGTTTCGGCGACCACAGCGTGGGCGCCATAGGCGCCGTCACTCAGTTGAGCGACATCGTGCGCCCTGCGTGGGACTTCCCCTTCCCGCGCCCCGACGACCCGTCGCCCATTGTTATCCCCTTCGGCATCCTGCCAGCGGCGGTGTTCCTGAACGTGTACCAGGGCCCTGTGGGCACGGAGCTGGAGATATGGGGCGAGGGCTTCCGGCCCGGTGAGACCTCCACCGTGACCTTTGGTGGCGCGGCGCTCACCACGTCGCCCACGGTGGCGACGACGGACGGCAGTGGCCGCTGGGGGCCCGTGGCCGGCACGGTGCCCGTTGTGCCCGGTGGCCTGTACCCGGTGGGGGCGGTCGCCTCCCAGACGCCGCCGGAGAACGTGGCGGACTCCTTCTTCGATGTCTTTGCCGAGGTGCAGGTGGACCCGGACAGGGGCCTGATAGGCCAGGACGTCGGTGCCACCGGCACCGGCTTCCAGCCGGGTGAGACGGTCGTGCTTACCTGGGACGGCCTTTGGCTCCCGGTGCCCGCCCTCGTGGTAGGGCCGGATGGCAGCTTTGCCCTTCGGTGGGAGGCCCCCGACGGCTCCACTCCCCAGTGGCACGCGGTCGCCGCCGTGGGCAACATGACCCCACTCGAGCGGGTGATTCCAGCCCGCTTCTTCCTGGCGGGCGGCGTGCTCAACCCCAGGCTGGGCCAGTGGTACCCTGGCGGCATCCAGCAGGGTATCAACGGCGCCACGTCCACGGATACCATCGTGGTGCGCCCCGGCACCTACAATGAGAACGTGACCATCCCCACGGAGATCGTGGCCCTGAGCCTGGTCTCCAGCGAGCCCCTGGGAGCTACCATCCGGGGCCAGACCAGCACCCAGCCGGTGATAGACGTGCGTGGCGAAGGCCTGAGGCGGCTGGAAGGCTTCACCCTGGAGCCCATCGGTGGCGGGACGGGCTTCCACGTGGACAGCTTCTTTGACATTACCTATCGCGTTGAGTTCATTGGCAACCACGTGAGGCTGGGTGGTGGCAGCGTAGGCATTGACATCGGCGGCACCAGCACGAACGTGACCATCGCCGACAGCACCATCGAGATGGGGCCGGGCCACGTCGGCATCCGGGCCGACGGCAGCGCGGGCCCTGTCAGCAACCTGAGCATCCTGCGCAACCGGTTTGGGCCACCGGCGGGCGGCGCGGCGGGCGGGACTGCCGTCTCGTTGAACGGCGTCCAGGGCGCGTGGCTCCAGGACAACGTCATCGCCTCCACCGACAGGGGCGTGGAGGTGCGCAACAGCGCGGACGTTGTCATCCAGCACAACCGCTTCAACGTGAGCAGCTTCTTCGATGTCTTCACGGAGCTGAGCCTGGACGGCGTCACGGTCCGTGGCAACACCTTCTCCGGCGGCACCGCCAGGGGTGTCCGGCTGGAGCCGTCGGCCACAGGCACGGTTATGGTGGTGTGGAACAACTTCGCCGGCGGCGTGGTGGGCGTAGACAACCAATCGCCTGTGGTTGTGGACGCGGCCCGCAACTGGTGGGGCCACGCCTCGGCGCCTGTTGATGGCGTGGACTTCGTCGGCCGGGTCCTTCTGGTCCCGCACCTTCTGGAGCGGGTGGGCTTTGTGGACGACCCGCAGCGGGAGAGCATCCAGGCGGCCATTGACGCCGCGAACGGTGGCGGCTGGATTGTGGTGATGCGGGGCGAGTACCAGGAGGCCCTGGTCATCAACAAGCCCAACCTGCACGTCATCGCCCCGGATGGGCGTGACAGTACACAGATCATTCCTCCAGGTATCGTGCCCGTCGCCGTGGACGTGTGGGAGGCGGCCTCCGGTGCGGAGCTGGGCGGCCCCGGCGGTGCTGACGGCTCCGGCTTCACTATCGTGGGTGGGGTGGCCGAGAGGGCCACGGTGCGTGTCATGGCCCGGAACGTGAAGGCCCAGAGCAACCGCATCGGCTTCCCCACCGGCATAGATGGCGCCTCTCTGGTGGCAATGGAGGGGGCGGCATTCGGGCCGGGGTCGTGGATTGTGGGCGGCCAGGTGGATGGCCTGGTGGTCTTCAGCAACATCATCGAGGTGGGAGAGTCGCCCCCCGGAGGCAACCACGAGGGCTTTGGCGTGGCGGTCGGGGGTGCGCCCGCGACGACGGTGCGCATCGAGCAGAACACCTTCGTGAACGTGCATCCAGGCCCCTCACAGGCCGGTGGCGTGTTCCTCATGGGGGTGCAGGGTGGCGTGGTGAAGAACAACGCTATCCTTGGCGGCATAGCTGGCGGCATTGGCGTGGCCTCCTTCACGGGCGCTTTTGGGGACGTGGCCACGCGGGATATCTCCATCCGGGGCAACGTGGTCCTGGATGCCTGGCAGACAGGGATCGGCCTCGTGACCCTGGGGACAGGGGAGGGCGGGCCTTCCCGCGCTAGCATCAGCGACGTGCGGATAGTGGGCAACACGCTGGTGGGCGGCCAAGTGGGCGTCGCCATCGCGGACCAGCACCACGGCGTCTTCTGCCCCGCCGAGGGGTGTGGCCCCATCTCTGGCGTGGTCGTCCGCCGGAACAACATCTTCAACCACGGTGGGCCGGGCATTAGCAATGAGGTGCCCGGGCTGGTGGTGGAGGCCCAGTGGAACTTCTGGGGTGGACGGGACGGCGCCGATGGCATCGGTGGCGACGGCGTGGTGGGCGATGTGATCGTCGAGCCGTGGGCGCGCGGCTTCAGCCGGTACGTGAACACGGACTCCAACCCGGACGCGCCTTTCGTGGCAGCAGGCAACCCGCTGCCCTTCGGCCAGATGCACTTCGACACCATCCAGCAGGCCCTCTCTGGGGTGCAGCCCCAGGAGTCCATCCATGTGGCCTCCGGCCAGTACAACGGGCCGGTGATGGTGGAGATGGTCGGGCTGGACCTGCTGGGCATGGGTGAACTGGGCAGCGCTGTCATCAACACAACGGCATCGGTGCCGGTGGTGGAGGTGGGCCGGGGCGCTGACGACTTCCGGCTGCATGGCTTCACTCTTAGTAACAACGCACCCGGCGGCCAGGGCGTGCGCCTGGGGTTCAACCCCGCGGCGGCGGACCCCATCGGGGGCGCGGTCCCGGTCTCGGACGTCACTATCTGGCAGAACACCATCAACCTGGCCCGTGACGGCGGCGACGCCATATCCTCCCTGGCAGGCGGGCCTTACCTGACGGTGAAGGGTAGCACCATCAACGGCGGGTTCTCCGGCGTGCGCACCGCGGGCGGCTCGGCGGTGACTATAGTTGGCAACACCATGCGCGACGGCGCCGGGGCAGGCGTGCGCGTGTGGGGTGTGGGCGGCGACGAGACGCGCATCGCCGGCAACGACATCCAGAACTACGACGGCAATGGCGTCTCCCTGGGCGCCGACGACACGGGGAGGCCGAAGCGGGGGGTGACGGAGCGGGTGCTGGTGGAGGGGAACATCCTGCGCGGCAACGGCGCCAACGGTATCCTGCTGCTGGCCCGGGGCGGCCACACCCTGCGCGGTGTTGGGGTGATAGGCAACGACGTGGCGGACAACCAGGGCCACGGCCTCTTCCTGGACGGCCCGCCGCACGTGCTGCGGGAACTCCAGGAGCAGATCGTCTTCTCGTCCAACCGGTTCGGCACCAATGACCTGTTCGCCATGCGGCCGGAGCCCGGCGCGTGGCCGGTGCCCTTGACCTCCGGCCCGGCCAGCGACGAACGGCCGCAGGTCTCTCCGGACGGCACCAGGGTGGCCTTCGCGGCTGCGGGCCGCGACGGCGCTCAGTACGATATTTACGTCCTGGACGTGGAGTCGGGCGTTGTAACGCGGCTGACGGACGAACCGGGCTACGACAACGGTCCGGCCTGGTCGCCGGACGGTAGCCGCATCGTCTTCACATCGGATCGTGCTGGCGGGTTCAGAATCTTCGTGATGGACGCCGACGGCTCCAACGTGCAACAGGTGACCGACAGCACGTACCCGGTCGTGGACCTGATGCCCAGGTGGTCCCCAGACGGGTCGAGGATCGCCTTCCGGCGCACTCTGCCGGGTGGGGCGGAGCTGTTCCTGGTGGACCTGGCCGACACCAGCTCCCCGGTGAATATCACCAACAGGCCAGGCACCACCAACAGCAGCCCGGACTGGCACCCCGCGGGCGGCGAGATAGCCTTTGCGTCCACCCGCGCGGGCGATTGGGACATCTATCGGTTGGTCGTGGCGTCGGGCACGACGACCCCGCTCACCGGTCCTCAGGACGGGCTGGACGACTCCCCCTCCTGGTCGCCGAACGGTAGCCGGATCGCCTTCGCGTCGGACCGGGGCGGCAACTACGATATCTACGTGATGAACGCCGACGGCTCCGGCCTGACGCGCCTTACTGATGACCAGGGGGCTGATACACAGCCGGACTGGGCCAATCTCCTGGTGGTGTCCAACGTGGGTGTCAGGGTTGACACGCTGGTGGCGAACTTCAACAATTTCGTCGGCAACGTGGGCGACGCCATCAACAACGAGACGGGCGTTTCTCTGGACGCCACCAAGAACTTCTTTGGCACCATCGGCGGGCCAACGCACCCGACCAATGACCGGGCCCCGCAAGGCTCCAGGATATACGGCATGGCGGCCTACAGGCCGTGGCTGGCCACGCCGGTGCGCGTGGGCTCCTGGGCGTTCGACATGAAGGCGGTGCTGCTCGACGCGGCGCGGCCCGACGGGACCCGCCAGTCGGTGGCCTACTCCGAGCTGCTCCAGCCGCTCATTGACCTGGCCTGGCCCTTCGAGCGGGTGGAGGCGAGTTTACCTGGCGCCGTGTTCAACGAGGTCCTGACCATCAACAAAGCGGACCTCCAGGTGGTCGGGACCAGCGGCAGCGGCGCCCTGGTGAGCCCGACTGCTTCTACGCCGGCCGTGGTCACCATTCTGGGCGGCGCCCACCGGCTGGTGCTGAAGGGATTCAAGTTCGACGGCAAGGCCAACTCCTCCACCATCGCCATCCTGGGCGGCCCGCAGAACGTGTGGATCTGGGCCAACCAGGTGCTGCTGGGCGCTGGCAACGTCGCCATCCGGGTGGACGGCGGGAACGCCTCCGGACTGCGAGTCACGGGCAGCTTCATCGAGGTGGGCCAGGGCGCCACGGGCTTCTCGGGCAACCCGGGCCTTCTGACGAACGTCACCATTGACGCGAACTCGTTTGGGCCGGGGCTGGGGCGCAACGTTGGCGGCATCGGCGTTGACCTGTTCGGGGTGCAGGGCGCTCGCATCGAGGGGAACAGCATTGAGGGTGCGGGCACCGGCATCCGGCTGCGCGGCTACGGGCCGGGTGGCGTGAGCACCACCAACGTGGTCATCCGGGATAACGTGGTCCTGACTTGCAGCAGCACCGACCCGAATGCTGCCTGCGGCGACTCCATCGTCGTATTCGATTGGGACATCAACAACGACGGCGTGCAGATCATCGGCAACAGCGTCGCGGGTGGCCTTGGTAACGGTATCGTTGTCGCCAGGAGGGGCAGCGGCAGCGTCAGGAACGCCTCTGTGGTGGGGAACCATGTTCACGACAAGGCGGGCGACGGCATCGTGGTGTCGGGTCTGGGCACCCCGCTCAGCGTGGCCCAGAACACCGTGGAGGGCAACCTGGGCAACGGCGTATACGCGGATAATGGCACGTACATCGTTGTGGGCAACTCAGTCGTGGACAACGGCGGGCGCGGCGTCTTCCTGCGGAACGCGAACGCTACCCAGGTGACAGACAACAACCTGGTGGGCAACGCGCAGGGCAACCTGCTGCTGCTGGACCTGTCCGGCGCGGTGGTACAGGGCAACTCCATCCTGGGCAGCAGCAGCGCCATCGGCGTGGAGATGCGGAACACGCATGGCAACTGGCTGCGGGAGAACCTGGTCCGCGGCCACGCCAACGAGGGCGTTCTGGTGTGGCGGTCCAACGGCAACGCCTTCGCGGCCAACAGGATCATGGCCAACGGCAGGAACGGCATCGCCGTGGTGGAGTCCAACGGCAACATCATCGGCGGCGACCTCCCCACCGGCGTGAGGCCATACGACGCCAGGGATGGGCGCGAGCCCAGGGACGTGCAGATTGACTTTGAGGACGTGTCCACCGGCCCGCTGGCGGTAGACAGCTTCTTCGATGTGTTCTTTGAGATAGCGCCGAGCAGCACGCCCACGGTGGTGGACCCGCGTCCGTGGACCTTCCGCGACGACTTCAACCAGGGGTCTGTGGCGGAGCTCCAGGCGCAGGGCTGGGAGCTCTCCGGCGCGGGGACGGCGGCGGCGATCAGCGGCAAGGTGACGCTGGGCTCCCCGATGTCGCTGGAGCGCAACATGCCTCGGGGCGTTGACGGCTGGTCGGTGAACACGGCCATGTGGTGCGACGGGCCGTGCTCCGGCGGCCTGGTGCTGGAGCTGAGGCCGGACTTCGGCATTGTGAAGTACGAGTGGGACCTGGACAACGACGGCATGGCGTTCGAGCTGCCGGACGGCACGCGGCAGGTGTTCCCTGTGACCCACTTCCCGCTGGGGTCGTGGGTGCCTCTGGGCGCAAGGCGCGTGGCGGGTGGCATCGAGCTTCTGTACGACGGCGACGTCATCGGGGTGGTCCCGGTGACGGACGACGAGGCGCTGAGGGTAAGGCGCGCGGGCGTGTACGCCGACAACGGCATGGTGGCCTTCGACTTCATTGAGGTGCGGGGCCACAGGACCCAGTACCTGGTGAACGCGCCTGTGCCGCCTTCGAGCAGCGCGGGCCTGCCGCTGGGTATGACGTTCCAGCGGCCTGTGCAGAGCGTTGGCATGTTCGTTGGCTCTGGCACCAGCACGCCGGTGACGGCGGTGCTCACCGCCTACGACGTGCACGGCCAGGTCATCGGTAGCGTCAACATCGCGGCGCCGAACCATGTGACGGGTTGGATCGGCCTCACCTCGCCGGACAGGGCCATCGTGCGGGCCACCCTGGACTACGGGCCGAGCCCGCTGCCCGAGGCCATTGACAACCTGTCGCTCAGGTTCTTCCCGGGCAACGAGGTGATCAACAACGGCGGGACGGGCATCTCACTGGTGAACTCGCCGACGGCCACCTCCACGCCCAACATGGTCCAGGGGAACGTGGTGTTCCTGAACAAGGAGGGCGGCGTAAGCCTGACGGACTCCGACAGGAACAAGCTGCACCTGAACCGCGTGGTGGGCAATGGGCCGTGGGGCATAAGCCTGGTCCGCTCGGACGATAGCGACATCGTGCGGAATGAGGTGGTGAGCACGGGCAAGTACTTTGTGCCGCTGCCTCCGGAGGGGGAGGGTGCGGGCGGAGCGCAGATGTCCGGCGCTGATGGCGGCACCGAGGGTGGCGTGGGTGGCGCGGCGTCTGGGCCTGCGCCTGCGGCGGTGGGCGGCAACCTGCGCCAGATCAACGGCGCCTACTCGCAGGGGTGCAGCATCAACACGGGCCTGGCCTTCGACGGGACAAATCTGCTGGTGTCCTGCTGGTACCACAACGTCATTGACGTGCTGAGCCCGGCGGACGGCCATCTGGTCCGCACCATCACTGTGTCAGGCTACGGCGGACTGGGTGCTGCGGCCTGGGACGCCGGTCGCAACCGGCTGTGGGTCTGCGCCGCCGACAGCCCAGCCGGGAGCTACGTCAAGGTTATCCTGGTGAACACGGCGGACGGCAGCAGCCAACTCATGTTCCAGGCGCCTAACTTGGGAATACAGGGCGCGTGTGTAGACGGGCTTGCCTACGACGGGAGCGATGACTCCATCTGGCTGAGCCCGGACGTTGATGACACCATCTATCACTACACTACGGGCGGGACGCTTATAGCCCAGTTCCCCGGGACCCGTAGCAAGCTGGGCGGCTACGGTAGCTCGGGCATCGCGGTGGGCGGGCCTGACCTCTTCCTGGCCAACAACGGCGGCTCCACCATCTACAAGGCGGACAAGACGCTGACCACTGTAACCTTCTTTGCCAGCTTCCCGAGGCGGCTGGAGGACCTGGAGTGCGACGACATCACCTTCGCCGGCCTGGGCGTGGGCGCCATGTGGAGCCAGGACGCCTACGACCGCATCATCAACGCGTGGGAGATACCGGCGGGGCTGTGCGCGTTCGGTGGTGGCGGTGAGCCAGGGCTGAGGGAGGAGAAGGCGGGCGAGCAGGACGTCGCCATCTGGCTGAAGGACTCGCACAGGAGCAACATTGAGCGCAACCTGGCGGACGGCGGCGAGATCCATCTGGGCGAGCTGGTCATCGAGAGCCTGCCCGCTGCGGTGCCCGCGGGCGAGTCCAACGCGGCTGATGGCCAGGGCCAGGGTGTGACCCCGGCCAAGGTGACGTACACGGTGGAGGGCTCTCAGGCGGGCAACGTCCTGGTCTACACCGACGACTACCAGCCCTCCGCGGGCGACACCTACGTGGAGCGCGCCCTCCAGGAGCTGGGCATCTCCTACACCGGCTACTACAGCAATCCATCCGGCTTCTGCTCCGCCCTTCAGGGCGGTGGCCCTTGGGACATGGTGCTGGTGAGCCACAATAACTACTTCCAGTTGGGCCAGTGCTGGACGGAGCTGGAGGCGTGGTACAGGAACAACCCGAACGGCAGACTCATCATCGAGACCTTTGACGCCGACGGCTCGAACAGCGAGTCCACGACGTTGTGGCAGACCCTGGGCGTGGCGCCTTCGGGCGACGTGGGCAGTCCCAACAACGTCTACCGGTGGGACGCCAACCACCCGGTGTTCAACTCGGTGCACCCGGTGCCGGACCTGACGGGCGGCTCGAGCGGCTACTCCGACGATGGCGACCGTGCAGGATGGAGCGGCGACACCAAGCCTGTGGCCGGCTATACACAGGGGCAGCAGTCCGGGCAGGCCGTGAAGCTCATCGCTGGCGGCGGGCGGGCGATAGTTGACACCTTCATCGTGTCCAACTTCCGCAACGACCAGAACGGGGACGGCGTGCCGGAGGCCCAGGCGCTGTGGGCCAACCAGATAGCCTTCGTGCTGAGCCCGAAGGGCGGGCGGCAGACGGGCATCATCATGGAGCAGGGCTCCACCTTCAACGTGGTGCACGGGAACGAGGTCCGCAACTGGAAGCGGAACGGCATCGAGGTGCTGGGCCACTCCAACGATAACGACATACTGCGCAACAGCATCCACGACGTGATGGGCATCGGCGTGCAGGTGTTCGCCTCGGTGCGGACCGATATCCTGGAGAACCACCTGTTCGATCTGGGCAACGAGGAGAGCCCGGCTCCGGCGGTGGGCGTCTTCCTGTGGAGCACTGCGGACGCCAACCCGGCGCGGGGCCAGAACGTGCTCCAGCGCAACCTGCTGGAGGACATCTGGGGCTACGGCATTGGGCTGTACCGCTCCAGCGAGGAGACCATTGGCGGCACGCAGCCGGGCCAGGGCAACACGCTGCGTCGCATGGTGATGGGCGCGCTGCTGTACGAGTCCGGCAGGAACCTGGTGGCGGGCAACAACTTCAGCCAGATTGGGGGGAGCGAGGAGTCGCCTGGTGTGGCCATATACCTGGCGGACCGCTCCACTCGCAACCAGGTGCTGGGCAATAACGTGAGCGAAGCAGCCTTCGGTGTCTACCTGTGGCGCTCTGGTCTGAACACTGTCCAGGGCAACAGGATGCAGTACGCCTGGTGGGCGGGCATCCTTCTGTACGACCACAGCGACGGCAACATGGTGCAGGGGAACACGGCGGCCTTTGGCGAGGGCTGGGGCATCCTGGTGCAGGAGTCGGCGGACAACACCATCAGGGAGAACGCGGTGGACGGCTACTACATCGCTGGCATCCACCTGGTGGGCTGGCAGGCGCAGCGGAACCTGGTGGTCAACAACCTGGTGGGCCAGGCGCCGGCCTTCGAGTCCGCGGTAGGTAACTGGTATGGCATCGTGGTGGAGGGGGCCTGGAACAACACTATCGGCCAGGTGCAGCAGGGCAACACTGTGGTCAACAGCTTTGGCACGGGCATCATGCTGCTGTACGCCTGGCAGAACAGCGTGGCGGGGAACGCGGTGCGGGACAACGGCGCCTCCGAGGGCGGCAGCCCTGCTGGGGAGAGCTTCTCGCCGGATGTGGCGGTGCAGAGCAACCCGGTGCTTGCCCTGCTCAGGGCAAACAAGCCTAGCCAGCTCCTGCCGGCGGAAGCCACGTCGCTGCCTGACCCGCAGGCGGTCCTGGATGGCGCCAGGCAAGAGGGCGGCCAGCCGCCAGCAGTGGGCTCCGATACCAGCGTCCTGAATGGTTGGTCTCCGGGCGGCATCGTGGTGACGTGGGGCTCCTATAAGAACACGGTGGACCAGAACCAGGTGACCGGGAACGCCAAGGACGGCATTGTGGTAGAGCGGTCCCAAGGCAACGTTGTCTCCGCCAACACCGTGGCCAGCAACAAGCCTCAGGGCATCCGCGTGGACCAGTCCGGGGACACCGTGGTGACGGGCAACGTGGTGTACGGCCACAACGAGGTGGGCATCCTGGCCCGCTGGTCCTACCGGACCAGGGTGGAGGGGAACACGGTGGGCCAGGTGGTGCAGCAGCAACTGGTGGGGAACAAGGTGGGCGTGGACGCCGACGGCGATACCCTGGTCAAAGGCAACACCGTCCAGGGGAACGGCAGGGGCATTGTCGTGCACGGGTGGAGCTCGCCGTGGAGCCTGGGCGCGGTGCTGAACAACCAGGTGAACAGGAACGGCGTGGGTGTGCGCGTGGCGCCGGACGCCGGTGGGTGGGACATCATCAACAACGTCATAGAGGACAACCAGCACGGCATCTGGCTGGAGGGCTCCGAGACCAACATCGCCACAAACGTGATCCGGCGCAACACCGGCGGCAGCGAGGGCCCCGGCGGGTCTGGCTCCGGCATCCACGTGAGTGACAAGGCGGGATGGAACAACCGGGTGACCCAGAACAACATCCAGGACAACCGGCAGGCGGGCTCCTGGGGCCTGGTGAACGACAGCCCGAGCCAGGTGATTGATGCCCGCAACAACTACTGGGGTGGGGTGCCTGTGGGTGTGACCAGCAGCGGGCCCTACGCGCCTGGCCCGAACCCGGACGGCTCGGGCGACTCGGTGGCGGGCTGGGTGGTGTTCGAGCCTTGGCTGAATGCACTGGTGACTGTGCCTGATGGTGTGCCACCGACTATTGTGCAGGCGAAGGCGCTGCCGCGGACTCTGTCCCGCATGAGCCTGTGGCAGGAGTTCAACGACGACCCGAACCTGCCGGGGACGCCCGATGAGGGCATTAGCATGGGGCCCAACTACACCAACTTTGTGGTGGAGGCCACGGACCTGCCCAGCGGCGTGCGCGCGGCCTGGGTGAACCTGCGGCCTCTGGTGGAGCAGATGGTTGGGCCCAACCCGCAGATCAGGAAGGGTATGGAGCAGTCCTGGCAGTCCTGGCTCAAGTCCCTGGAGCGGCAGGATATGGGCTGCTGGGGCTCGGTGCCGGTGTGCCAGCGCGGCTTCGGCCTGTGGGAGATCTACAAGAACCTGGAGTACGAGTTGCATGGCAACCTGTTCGAGACTCTGACGCTGGGAGAGTTCCAGGTGCCGGTGACGGTGGAGGACTGGTCGGGTAACCGGGTGACCAGGAACATCGCGCTGACCATCGTGGACCAGCAGATACCCATCAAGAAGGGGTGGGGCGTCATCGGGACGCCCGTGGCCCTTCAGGACGGCAGGTGGAGCAGCGTGACGGCCCTGGGCGAGGGTGTGGCCTACGATGCGGCCCTGTACTGGGACGCCACCGCCCAGCAGTTCAAGCCGGTGCTGCCCGCCACGGAGCTGAGGCCGCTGGAGGGCATCATGGTGCACGCCACCGACGACACCGTGGTCTCCCTGATCTACTCGCGTAACCTGACGGCGCCGCCGCGGAAGGCGATCGCCCAGGGGTGGAACCTGTGGGCCCCGGCAGTGGCGCCGCCACAGGACGAGCGGATGAAGGTGCGGGAGGCCCTGGTCTCCATTGAGGAGAAGGCGGGGGACCGAGGCTACACAGGCGTGATGGCGCCTCAGAACCAGTGGTTCGATTTCTACAAGGAGTACAAGTTCGAGTTGGCGACCCCGCCCACGCCGCCCATCGGCTATAGCTGGTGGTCGGCCACCGGGGCCACCAAGGGGTCGTTGGAGAGCAGCAGTAGCAGCAAGAGCATAGGGTTCGGCGGGTACAACTGGCGTGCCCATGTGTTCCCCTTCATGTACGCGGTGAACTCGCTGGAGTGGAAGCTGCTGTGCGGACTGTGTGACCAGAAGGAGCCGGTGGCGGTGGCGGGCACGGCCTATTGGGTGGACGCGGAGCACGCTGACGCCGTGTCTGGCTACAGCGTGACGCCGCTGGGGATGCAGCGGTTGCCGCGGCTGCCTGAGCCGGGGCGTGACCTGACCCTGGTGCCCAGGCCGCAGGGCGTACGCAGCGTTGACGGCGGCCAGTACGGCAGCGACGCCATCTACAGGTTCCTCTACGAGGCGTATCCGGTGTCGCTGAGTCCGGACGACGGTGGCATACCGGGCGCCCACCAGACCACCTACGTGAAGTACGAGTGGCCGGAGGTGAACCCGGCTGACGTGGCCCGCTACTATCTGAGGGAGATGCGGGGTCTGGGTTGGGAGGTGGTGGACTGGCACGCCGGGCAGGACGATGCCTTCCTGGAGTTCTACCGGACCCAGTGCCAGGTGGAGGAGGGGTACGACGGGGCGAGCAGTTGCGCCGAGTTCATGGTGCGTATAGACATCCTGGGCGGTGTGGGTGTGCACATTCTGTACCAGGTGTGGGAGCCCGGTCCGGACCTGCCGGACGTGCCACGGTACAACTGGGGCCCGGAGCTGGCGATGGTGGAGTACAGCCAGTACGGCTCTCCGCCGTGGTCCCTGTACACGAACATTGACTACCAGCCGCTCCTGGTTGACAGGCAGCGCATTGAGCCGTGGCGGGTGGCTGAGTTCTACTTGGGGTCGGACAAGGGACCGGGGGTGATGAGCAAGTTTGGCTGGCAGCCTACGTGGGTGGAAAAGTGGAGTAACGGCATTGAGATGGTGTTCAGCCGCTTCGACTCCAGGACGTACACTTCGTTTGAGGTGACCATCCGCGCGGACGGCGACATGAACAAGATCCGCATCTGGCACAGCTTTAGTATGTATGACTGAACGGGGCTGGTAGCGGAGGGCCCGGGTAGTGGGGCGGATAGGCCGGGCGGAGCCAGGTAGCCCGCCGGGCAGGGAGCACAGAAGCCAGACAGGGCGCCGCCAAGGCGCCCTGTCTCTTGTTGGTGGCATAGTATTATGCGTGTACTTGGTAACAGAAGAAGACGGTGTCGAGAGCCGCTCGTGGTGAGCCTGTCGAACCATGAGCGGCTCGCCCTTCGACAAGCTCAGGGCGAGTGGGATGGAGCTCGCTCATGGTGAACTCCGACAGAAGTCGCGAGTCCTTCTCGGACCTGTCGAACCGCGAGCGACGGACGATGCGTGTGGCCACAAGGATGAAGGTCATGGTGCTGGCGGCAGCCGCAGTCGTGGCTGGCTTGCCTGCTTTGCTCTGGGCCCAGGGACCGCCTCAGCTTCCAGCCATATTCTCAGGCACCGCTCGCTTCTATAACCCTGCCCAGCCTGCCAGCGTTGCAGACGCACTGGCGGGAAGCCTGCTGGTGGCCAGGGTGGGTGGCGTGGAGCGGGGCAGGATGGAGCTGCCCGCAGCGGGGGTCTTTGGGCCGTGCAGCGTGCGGGAGTGTCTCCTGGTGCAAGGGGAGATCACCGTCGGGGCGACCGTCGAGTTCTACGTGGGTGGCTCAAAAGCCGACCAGACTGCGACGTTCCAGAGCGGCGGCATCTCCACCATTGACTTGGCGGTCCCGGATGGCGTGCCGCCCACCGCGCCTGGCAGCCTGACGCGGCTGGCAGCGCCCACCAGTGACCTGGGGAGGTTCTCCTGGACGGCGGCCACGGACGCAGGTGCGGGGCTGGCTGGCTACGAGGTGTCGCTGGACAGCGCCGCATGGCAGCAGGTGGGCCCTGGCACGCTGTGGAACATGGCGGTGCCTGTACCCCAGGGGCAGCACATCGTGGAGGTGCGGGCAGTGGACCGGGTGGGTAACAGGGGTGGGGTGGCATCCCTGGCCTTCATGGTAGACACGTTGCCGCCGGTGCTGGCCGGGCCGCCGGTAAAGACGTCGCCGGACTCGGAGGCCGCGCCCCTCTTCTCGTGGCCGGCTGGCGAGGACAAGGAGAGCGGGATAGTTGGATACGAGGTGCGCCTGGACGACGGAGCCCCAGTGCCGGTGGGTGGGACCACATGGCGACCGCAGGCCTCCCTTGCCGATGGTCGCCATCGGCTGGCTCTTGCCGCCCGCGACGCCGTGGGCAATCTCAGCCCGGCCCTGGTGCTGGAGTTCCTGGTGGATGCTACGCCTCCTTCGGCACCTGGGGCCCTGAGCGGGGTAAGCCCTGCCAACGTGTCCACGCCGGAGTTCCGGTGGGAGGGGGCCGAGGACGAGGTGTCGGAGGTGGTGGGGTATCAGGTGTCGGTGGATGGCGGCGAGTGGCGCTCCGCCGGGGAGGGGGTCACGTGGAAGGCGCAGGAGTCGCTTCCCGATGGCAAACACACGGTGGCCGTGCGTGGGATGGACGCGGCGGGCAACGTGGGGCCGCCTGCCGCGCTGGAATTCCTGGTGGACGCCACTCCTCCGGGGCCTCCCCAGGCACTGGAGCACACGCCCATACGGGGGGATGTGCCGCCCACCTTCTCCTGGGTGCAGGCCAGCGATGCCCTTTCAGGCGTGGCAGCCTACCAGGTGAGCCTGGACGTGGCGCCCTGGCTTTCCGTGGGCCTGGCAACGTCGTGGACGCCACCATCGGCCCTGGGTGACGGCAGGCACACCTTATCTGTGCGTGCGATGGACGGCGCGAGCAACGCTGGCCCGGCAGCGTCGGTGGACTTTGTGGTGGACCGCACACCTCCAGTGGTCTCGGAGGTATCGGTGAGTGTGGGAGGCCCTGGGGAGGTGCTGCTGCGCTGGCGGACGGACGAGCCATCTCGCGTTCAGGTGCTGTATGGCGAAACTGAGGGATATGGCCTCTCGACGCCGGTTTCTGAGGAGGCTGGCAGAGAGCACAATGCCACGCTGTCGGGCCTGCGTCCTGGCAGCACCGTCCACCTCCGCATACGTGCTGTGGACGTGCTGGGGAACGAGTCGCTCACGGAGGACAGGGCCCTGGTGCTTTCAGGGGCGAGCACCTTCGATGTAAGCAACATTACAATCTCCTCTCCCTTTGCGCTGCCGGGCGAGCCCGTGGCCATCTCGGCGACGGTGTCCGCCGCTGGAGGGGCGGAGGCGCGGTACCAATTGTCTCTGCTGATCGGCGGTGAGGTGGTGGAGCAGGCCAGCGGCAGCGTGTCGCCTGGCACGGCGGTGCAGGTGTCGTTCACCGTGCGGCGCCAGCAGCCGGGGGAGTACCAGGTGGCCATCGGCCCCTTGAAAGGGAGGTTCACCGTTGTGGAGCCGCTGGTGCAAGCGCGTCTCCAGCCGGTGGTGGTAGTAGACGTCGCGGCGTCGGTGGCCACGGACCAGCGGGGTGAGCTGCTGAAGGTGACGGGGGCCAATGTGGAGACCAGAGAGGCTGCGGAAGGGGGGCTGTGGCTGGTGCTGCCTGTGGCGCTGGCTGCGGGGGAGCGGCTGGGCAGCTTTGTGGACAGGACGTCGGGCATAAGCGCTACCGCTGACCGGGTGATATTGCCGGTACGAGACCAGGCGGGCCGGGTTGTGATGAAGGTGATCGCGGAGACGGAAGGCATGGTGGGCACGGGGCAGGCCGCTGAGGCAAGGGTGCGTGCCCTGTTCCTGGAGAGCCAGCCCCAGGTGGTGGACCTGGCACCCTATGACGCGACGGTGCAGCAGGTTTCAGTCTTGCTTAGCGCGGAGTTGAAGGCGATGCCGCCGGGCAACTCCTCCATGGAGGTGGCCGTGCGGAAGGAGCCGTCCCGAAACAATGTGGAGGCGCTGCGCCAGATCGCCGAAGCCGAGCGCAGGACTCTTCGAGATATAGCGTTCGCCGTGGATGTGGTGAAGTCGGGCCTGCGGGATGTAGAAGACGTGGGCCGGACCAAGATTACGCTGAAGGTGGGCCGGGCGTGGGTCGAGAAGTTCGGCCCCGGCAGCGTTCAGGTGTACCGTCTCTCCGATGCGGGAGGCAGGGAGGTGTTGAGCACCTCCTTCCTGGGCTTCTCCGATAGCTCGGCGACCTTCGAGGCGGTCTCGCCTGGGGGACTCTCCATCTTCGCCCTGGTTGCCACCGAGCCTCTGCCGGCGCGGTTGGAGGTATCGGGCCTGGCAATATCGCCACGGGCCGTTCTTCCTGGGCAGCCGGTCTCGGTCCGCGTGAACGTGGCCAACACGGGAGGCACTCGCGGCGAGCGGCGCATCATCCTGTACGTCAACGGCGCGGAGGAGGCTACCCAGGATGTGGGCCTGGCCATTGGCGAGGCGAAGTCAGTGAGCTTCAGCTTTGCCCGTGCCCAGCCGGGAGAGTACACGGTGGCGGTGGAGGGCCTGGAAGAGCGGGTCACGGTGCAGGAGGCGCTGCTGGAGGCGTATGCCCTGGCTGTTGGGCCTGAGCAGGCGACGGTGGGCCAGACGGTTAGCGTGACTGTCTCTCTCCGCAACAGCGCCGGTGTGCCGGTGCAGCAGGAGGTGGTCCTGGAGGTGGGTGACACGGCCGAGACCAGCGTGGTGGTAGCCCTGGGCCCCGGAGAGTCAAAGGATGTCACTCTCTCCTTCAGCCGTGCCCAGCCAGGGCGCTACCGGGTGCGGGTCATGGACATGGAAAAAGAGGTCTTGGTCTTGCTGCCTGCGCGTCTGAGCGTTGCCAATCTGAGGCTGACACCGCCTGCCCCTTCAGCGGGCCAGGCCGCAACTGTATCGGTGGATGTGGAGAACGTCGGCGGCCTGCCTGGGACTTTCAGCGGGGCTCTGCGGGTGGATGGTCAGGTACAGGAGGAGCGGGAGATCAATCTGGCGCCGGGCGAGAAGGCCACTCTCACCTTTGTGGTTGCACTGAAGGCGGGCATGCACAGGCTGGAGGTGGGTGGAGCGGTGGCGACCATCGAGGTGACGGGGGGTGTGGCGGCATGGCTGCTGGCACTGATCGCGGTGGGCGTCTTGGCTGTGGCGGGTGCCGTCGCTGCCGTCGCCTACAGGTGGCGCCGGGGGCTGGCCCGCGCGCGGTAGGCCAGTCCGCTCTCAGCCTGGGAGCTTGCGACTTTGTGGGGCAGCGTTGGGATGGGTGCAGGCGGGGCACGGCTTGGCTCGGCACACCCCAGGGTCTTTCAATTGTCGCTGTGAGGGGGTTGGCGTTGCCCCCATACTGGCCTTCCCCCTTCGGGGCTTGCCTCAAAACCCAAGGAAAGTGCAGCGAACCAAGGTTCTCTGCCGGGGTCTGGGGTGTCCCCAGATGCAAAAACCTCTGGGGTGGGTTGGGTGGGAAAGAAGTCGCTAGCCCTTTTCATGACTTTTTGGGGCAAAGCCTCCCCTTCGAGGGGGAGGGAACAAAATACTCTCCCCCTCAAGGGGGAGAGTTGGAGTGGGGGTGAACCCAACAACTGAAAGACCCCTAGGGCACCCCCACCTTGGAGGGTGTGTGAAATGTCATTCAGAGGAGTCCCGATGTCATCGGGAGTCCTCTGAGTTGAACATGCCCTTGCAAGAGCATCCGTACGTATGAAAGTAGACTTCTCCCAATCTGTGGACGCACGGAGAAGGATTGCCCCCGACTCCACCGGATTGTTTCGCTCGAAGACTCGCTCGCAATGACGAAATGCGCATGCTCGTCTTTGCGAGGCCCCCGATTGATCGGGGGCCTCGCAACCTGGTGGGGCGCGGCTCCTGCCCCGCCGAATCGCCTATTAGCATAACAATGACATGGCTGTGTGAGGCTTCTTCTCGCCCGGTCTGGGGCTTCTGACACCCTCACCTTAGCTTGTTGAAAGCTTACTCCTGGACGCCTGCGGGTTTCGGGCCGGGCCCTGGCAGCGAGCCGGGAGTCGGGTATCCCATCTCCCCGGTGACCTGCACCTGGAGTTGGGTGCAGGACTTGCCTCCGTCATCGTCAGCAACGCAGACCGTCGCCGTGTAGGTGCCGGGCGCAGCGTAGGCGTGGCTCCCCACCGCCAGGCTACCGGCGTCCAGGGTGACGGTGCTGGCCGCCGTGACGGAGCCATCGCCCCAGCTAATCGTGGCGGTGTGGGTGTCCAGCCAGCCGGCGTCGCGGAAGCTGACTGAGACAGCAGCAACCAGACCTCGCACCACCAGCCTCTGCCCGGTGATCTCGGGGGCAGCGTTGACCACCGAGACGCTGGCGGTGGCGCAGGCGGGCTGGGCACCGCCGTCCAGGCAGGCCTTGATGGTATAGGTGCCGTTGTCGCCGTAGGCGTGGCTGGCGGTCAGTGTGGCGGAGCCGCCCGTTGGCGACAGGCTGTGGCTCTCCGATGAGCCGTCGCCCCACGCCAGGGTCACCGTGGCCTGCTGGTCGGGTGGCAGGTTGGTCACTGTGACCGTCACGCTGGCGGCGGCGCCCTCCTGTACCTGCGCCTGGCCCAGCGATAGCGCCATGCCCACCGGTAGCTGTTGTACCACCACCGTGGTGGTGTCGCAGCCCGCGTTGCCCCGGTCGTCCTGCACGCACACCTGCACCGAGTAGGTGCCAGGCGCAGCGTAGGTGTGGGAGCTTAGCACCGCCCCCTGGTTCCCGGTGCTGCCCGCCGGTGCCGTCTCTGTGATGCCGTCGCCCCAGTCAATGGTGGCCGCGTAGAGGCTCCGTGCCACCGCCTGGTAGAAGGTTGCAGTGAGGGCGACCGACTGGCCAGCCAGGCTTGCCAGGTTGCTGCCAGCGTTGACCGCGGGGGCCTGCTCCAGCACAGTGGCCACCACCGAGTCGCAGGCGCGGCCACCGAAGTTGTCGGTGACGCACACCTGGACCGGGTAGTTGGCGCCCTGCGAGTACAGATGGGAGGCCGAGACTGAGCCTGTCTGGGGCGTGCCTGGGCCGCCGAGCGCTGTGATCACAGGCTGCACTGGCTGGGACTGGCCGTCGCCCCAATAGATGACTGCGATGTGGGTGCTGAGCCACCCGGGGTCGGAGAAGGTGGCGGTGACCTGTACTGCCGGGCCGGTCCCTTCGGACACCGGCGCGGGGCCCTGGGCCGACACCGATGGCGCCACGTTGCTGACGGTGACCGTAGTGGTGCCGCACACTGACGGCGCGCCCGTGGTGCAGACGGTGACGGTGTAGGTGCCCGGTGCGCCGTAGGCGTGCGTGGCGCCGGAGGCCACTGTCTCCACCGTGCCGTCGCCCCAGTCCACCGTGAGCTGCTCCAGGGCCGCTGGCGCCATCCCCTGGGCGTTGGGAGTGGGCAGGGAGACCTGGGAGCCTTCGGTGGCCGCCAGGCCGGGGCCCAGGTCCAGCGATGCGGGTTCGGGTTGGGGTGCCGGGGTGGGCTGGGGCGCAGGTGCGGGGGCCTCCGACACCGCCGCGCCACCCACCACCGTGACGTTGAAGGTGGCATCTGGCACTGTAGCAGCAGAGGTCACGTTGCCGTAGGCGTCCACCACGTGGGGGCCGGTGACGAGGCTGGCGCGGAAGACACCGCCGCTGACCACGCCCGACCCCACGACCCAGCCGTTGCCAGCGTCTACGAAGTCCACGGCCCAGTGGTTCGGTTGAGCGCCGGTGGACTGTGTGGACCAGTTGGCGCCGCCGTCGGTGGTGTGCCGGATGGTGCCGATCTCGCCCACGGCCCAGCCCTGCATGATATCTATGAAGTCGACGTCCCACAGGTCTCGGATGGTGCCGCTGGTCTGGGCAGTCCAGGTGGCGCCGCCGTTGGCAGTGTGGAGGATCATGCCGTTGACTCCCACAGCCCAGCCGTTGCTGGCGTCCAGGAAGCGCACGTCACGCAGGAGCAGCGTAGCGCCGCTGGTCTGGGCAGTCCAGTTGGCTCCGCCGTCTGTGGTGTGGATGATCGTGCCGTTGGGGACGTTGGCGTCGAAGCCTACGGCCCAGCCGTTGCTGGCATCAACGAAGTCCACGCCTCGGAGGTGCAGCGTGGTGCCGCTGGACTGTGGGGACCAGGTGGCGCCGCCGTCTGTGGTGTGGACGATTGTGCCATCCACACCCACGGCCCAGCCGTTGGAGGCATCCACAAAGTCCAACTCTAGCAGGCTAGAAAGCGTAGTGCTGGTCTGGGCGGTCCAGTTGGCTCCGCCGTCTGTGGTGTGCCGGATGGTGCCGTTGTTCCCCACTGCCCAGCCGTTACTTGCGTCCACGAAGTCCACGTCCCACAGGTCTTGGATGGTGCCGCTGGCCTGGGTGGTCCATGTGGCGCCGCCGTTGGCAGTGTGGAGGATGATATTGCCGGGGCCCACGGCCCAGCCGATGCTTGCATCTACAAAATCCACACCCCACAGAGTCAGACCCTCGGGGATGCCGCTGGTCTGGGCGGTCCAGGCCAGGTCAGTGGGCACCACAAAGGTGGCCTGCCAGTCGCCCGTTGGGCCGGCGACGATGACGGCGGGAGTGGTGTTCACCGCCGCGCCGTCCCACGTCACCGTGATGCTGGTCTCGTTGGGAGTGAACTGGCTGCCCGTGACCGTGGCTACGGTGCCGCCTGGCCCGGAGGTGGGGTTGAGGGAGATGAAGGGATGGGCGGTCGCCGTCACCACCAGGGCATCAGAGCCCTGGCCGGTATCGTCGTCCCAGACGGAGACGGTGGCCACGTATGTGCCGCCAACGGCATAAACATGAGAGCCGGAGACGGTGCCCTGGGTGGGCACTGCCGCGTGGCCCACCTGGGTGATGGCAATGATGGCCATTGAGGTTGTGCCGTCGCCCCAGTTGATGGCGGCCGTGAATGTGTCCAGCCAGCCGGGGTCAGTGAAGGTGGCGACCACGTTTACCACCTGGCCCACGTCCGCCGTCTGGTCGGCGCCCGCGTTCACCGAGGGTGGCACATTGTACACGCTGGCCACCAGGCTGTCGCTGCCCGTGGAGCCGCCGTTGCGTAGCACGCTGACGGTGACGGTGTAGGTCCCGTTGTCGGCGTAGACGTGGCTGCCGGTCACCGTGCGCGCCGCCTCATCCAGCGTGCCCGGGCCCGAGGCGCCGTCGCCCCAGCTTATGGTGGCGGTGTGGCCGGAGGGCCAGGCGGGGTCGGTGAAGGTGGCCGCCAGGTCGAAGGTCTGGGCTTCGTTGATGGTGACATCGGGGCCCGCGCTTACGGGGGGCTCGGGCAGCACCACTCTGAAGGTCACCAGGACGTTGACCGGGTCCTCGTCGGCGTCGTTGCTGTGGATGACCAGGAATGCCTGGTGGACTCCCGGCTCCAGTGGGGTGGAGTCCAGCGTCACGGCCACGTTGGCGCTGCCGCCCGGCGGCACCGCGCCCTCGGTGGGGCTGAAGCTCAACCACGGCGGCACTGGAGGCGTGGTGCTGAAGAGGATGGCAAGGCCGTTGTGGAGGTAAGGTGCGTTGACCGACACCCCTAGGCCCACGGTGCCGTTCTGGTCCTCGATGCCGATGCTGGCGGAGGAGCCGTTGGCGTAGGTGCCGCTGAGGGTCTGGTACTGGAGCAGGATGCGGTTAGTACCCTCCTCCAGGATCGCCTGGAAGGTGTACCTGTCGCTTGTTCCGCAGCACCTGTCAACGTTCTTCCACTCCACCACGAACCTGCGGTTGGGCGCCGTGCCCAGGGTCTGGTAGTAGACGTCGCCAGCGCTGGACGTGTAAAGGTCGTCCCAGAAGGGGGCGATGAACCCGTTGGGGGAGTTGGTGTTCGGAATATAGGTGTTGCTGTATATGCTGCTCGCAGTTACGCTCAGGAGGCCGTTGGAGGAGGCCCACAACTGGCTATAGTTGGTACCGTAGAAACTGAAGTTGAAGCCGATGGGCAACTGCTGGTAGCAGTCGTCGCAGTTGGAGATGGTGCCTGCCCAGTTGCCGCTGCTGGATATCTCCACCCAGTTGAAGGCGGGGCCCCGGGGCTCGTCGCTGTCAATCCAGCGGTAGCCGAAGCTGTCCGGGCCGCCGCTGCCTGTCACGGTGATGGGGCCGTACTCCGATGGCTCGCCGCCCTTCCCCTCGGGGGTGTAGGAGCCGGGGGCGGGCTCCACCGGCGGCGGGGGCGCCTCCTCGGTGATGCTGAACTCCAGGTCGGAGAAGCCGGGGTTGCTGATGGTCACAGTCCGCGTTGACGACTGGCCCTGGATGAGCATCTCCTCGACGTGCAGGGGTGCTACCTCGATGTCGGGCGGGAAGAGCTGGAGGCGGACGCGCATCAGGTCGGCCAGGGCGGCGTAGCGGCCCCAGCTATCGGCGCGCACCCGCACGCGGAGTTCGCCCCCGGCGGAGATGTAGGGGTCCACGTTGGCCGTGGCCCAGGTGACCGTGGCCTCTTGCGTGCCCAGGTCCTCCGAGTGGCCTATCGGCTCCCATGCCAGGGTGTCGAAGTTCCAGACGTAGACGTCCTGGTCCGCCTCGGCGGTGTTGGCTCCGTTGTAGGTGAAGGTGAGCCTGGCGATCTGGTTTACGGGCTTGTTGGTGGTGGCGGTGCCGTACCAGTCGGTCTGCCATCTGCTGTCCCGTCGCACCGAGTCAATCTGGAGGTGGGCGCCGTCGTCTGATGTCAGGTGCTGCGTCGTCCCGCCGATGATGGTGCCCCGGTCCAGGGTGACCGATGAGGGGAACACGTCCACCTGGGGGCCGCCGCCAGAGGTCACCGCAAAGCCCATGAGGTCGGCAAAGGCGTTGAACCGCTGCCAGGAGTTGGTGGCCCGCACCCGCAGGCGCACATGGCCCGTGGCACCGTCTATGTAGCGGCCCACGTCGCGGGTGGACCAGGTCGCTGTCACATCGCCGGTGCCCACCTGCCTGGTGTCAACGAGGTCCCAGGCCGCCGTGGAGAAATTGTAGGCGTATAGCTGCTGGCCCACGTCGGTGGAGAAGTGGCCATCCAGCGTTGCCGAAAGCGAGAGGATGTTGCCACGGGGCTCCGGGGCAACGCCATACCCGTACCAGTCCACGGACCACTGGCCGTCCCTGCGTGCTGCCTCTATCTGGAAGTAGGAGCCGTCATCGGCGCCCAGCTCGGCCACGCCGCCTGCCAGCACCGTGCCCACCACTACAGTGGCGTTGCTAGTGGGGAACGGGGTAGTGATGACGGGCGCTGGCCCCGGCCCTGGTGGGGGTGGGGGCGGTGGCGGTGGCGGAGG
>JACPQL010000004.1 GCA_016190445.1 Chloroflexota bacterium | reverse complement strand
GGGGTGGCGACGGCCTCTTGCGCGTAAACAACGTGTGGCGGGATAAATTGGCTGTGGCCAGCCGAGACCCTGTGGGGGGGCCCCGAGTGGTGGGGGCCGCCCCTCTCTCTTGCCTCCCCTGGCGTGGTAGGGTTGCATCTCCCCTCACACTTTGCTAGAATGCCTCCACCCTGGGAGCACGGCGGTGCTGCGTAATACATAGGTGGAGGTACCAAAGATGTGGTGGAAACGACGCTCATGGATACTCCTCGGTCTTGCAATGCTCCTGGCGCTCATCGCGGCCTGCGCCGGCGCCGAGCCCACGGCAACCCCAACCCCCACACCAACCTCAGGCCCAAAGGCCACGCCCACGGCCATTCCTACCCCTACAGCCATACCAACTGCCACGCCCACTCCTGGGCCCAAGCGGGGTGGCACCCTCAAGGTGGGCTACTGGGAGGATGTGAAGAGCATTGACATTCACAGCTCCACCAGCGGGTGGGACCGCAACTGGGTCTTTGCCATGTGCGACCCCCTCATCGCCTACGGCATGGACGGCGGCCCCGACCTGAAACAGTCCCTGGCCGAGTCCTACAAGCTGGAGGACCCCCAGACCCTGGTGGTCGTCCTGCGCAAGGGCCTCACCACCGTGGACGGCCAGCCGGTGGACGCAGCGGCAGTGAAGTGGAGCCTGGACCGCATCCTTAACCCAGCCAATAAATTCGCCTACCGGGACATGATCCGGGAGATAGACGACATCAAGGTGGTGGACGAGCGCACGGTGCGCATCCACACCGCCAACATCTTTGCCCCTCTCCTCTTCGGCCTGGGAGAGCGAGGCGGCTGCATCGCCTCCAGGAAGGCGGTGGAGGAGACGGGTGAGAAGTTCCTGTCCAGCCCCAAGTACGCCGGCCCCTACATGATCAGCGAGTGGCAGCCGGGAAGCCACTGGCAGATGCAGAAGTACCCCAGCTACTGGATCCAGGACAGGGCCTTCACAGACGCCATCCGGTGGAGCATCATCAAGGACGACCGGGTGCGGCTGGCTGCCCTCCAGGCGGGGGACGTGGACCTGGCCTGGTTCGGCGGCGCGGGGGAGGTCATCGAGACGGCCAAGAAGGACTCCAAGCTCAGCCTCTCCTACGGCTACTACGGGACCAACCAGTTCAAGTTCAACGTCAACAACCCCCCAACCACCGACCTGCGGGTCCGCCAGGCGTTGGTCATGTCAGTGGACCTGGACGCAATCAACGGGGCCATGTACAAGAACCTGTGGGAGACGGCCACGGGCGGGATTATGCCCACCACCAACTGGGCCTACACCAACCTGAAGGACACCCGCTACAAGTACGACCCCCAGGCCGCCAGGAAGCTCCTCCAGGACGCCGGTTACTCCCTCCCTATGAAGCTGAAGATGGTCAGCACCACCGAGACGGAGCGGGTCCAGGGCTCCGAGATGGTCCAGGGGTACGCCAAGGAGATAGGGGTGGATGTGACCATTGACGTGGTAACGGTGGCGGAGGCCAACCGCCTCATGTACGATGTTAGGGACGTCTACAACATCCAGTGGTCCAGTGCCGGGGGCCGCCCCGAGCCCGATGGTGTGATCTCCATCCACTACCGCAGCACCGGCTACTACAACCCGGGCCGCGTCTCGGAAAGGGCCGACGCCGAGACCCAGGCAGCCCAGAAGCGCATTGACGCGGCGGTAGACGCGGCTACCCGCACCTTTGACGTCGCGGAGCGCAAGCGCATCTACGCCCAGATTGAGCAGGACATCGTGAAGTACGTCATCTCAGGCTACCCCACGTACTACCGCGCCATGTACGCCGGTGGGCGCGAGTGGCTCAAGGGCACCAACACCCTCTGGGGTGGCGACGGCCTGATGCGGACCAACGGCCTCTGGCTGAACAAGTAGCCCCACCCAACACGGCTTCCGAGGGGCGTCCTTCCGTGGAAGGACGCCCCTCTATTTTCCTGGCGCCAGGCTGCGGAGGACGCTATAATAGAGCACACGCCCCTGGCGGATTCCTATGTCCACGTTACCGAGACGCCCCACGTACATAGCCGTCGTCGGCGGCGGCTCGCCGCCGCCTCGGGCGCTGGAACTCGCCGAGCAGGTGGGCCGCGATCTGGCAAAACGCGGAGCGGGGGTGGTGTGTGGCGGCCTGGGGGGAGTCATGGAGGCAGTCTGCCGCGGCGCAAAGGCGGAGGGCGGCACCACCATCGGCATCCTCCCGGGAAATGACCCCCAGGAGGCCAACCCCTACGTGGACGTCCCCATCTGCACCGGTATGGGCTACGCCCGCAACGTCATTGTGGTCAAGACGGCCAGCGCCGTCATAGCCATAGACGGCGCCTACGGCACCCTCTCCGAGATCGGCCACGCCCTGGGAGACGGCATCCCCGTGGTGGGCTTGGAGACGTGGCAGTTGTCCAGCAACGGTGTCGGTGATAACGGCATCATCAATGCCTCCGACCCCGCCGATGCCGTGGAGAAGGCCCTGGCCGCCGCCCGCCGTCGGGAGCGGTTGAAGCAGGCCGCCGCCCATTAGCAATAAGAGCCTCTCCAATAACTGTAGACCCGGAGAGTGCAGAGGGGGCGAAGCCCCTTCTGCCGGGGGAACTGGGGGCGTCCCCCAGGCGGGCAGTGCCCGCTGCCGCGCTCCACGGAACGGCTACAGGTTTGGCCGATACTTGCGCTGGAGAGCGCGGGTGCAGGGCGAGCCCTGCCCCCGCTCCCTTGCCAAGGGAGCGGGGGACACAGGGGGTGAGGGTTGTTGGATAGGCTCTAAGTGAGGCACAAGTGCAAGCCATCCTCAGCGTCAGGGGAAGAGAGGTCCTGGACTCGCGGGGCAACCCCACCCTGGAGGTGGAGGTGGCCCTGGAGGGTGGCGTCACGGCCACGGCGGCGGTGCCCTCGGGGGCCAGCACCGGCGCCCACGAGGCTGTGGAGCTGCGCGACGGCGACCCGGCGCGGTTCGGCGGCAAGGGCGTGCTGAAGGCGGTGGCCCACGTGCACCGGCGCATCGGCCCAGCCGTGGTTGGACTCTCCCCCTTCGACCAGGAGGCGCTGGACCGGCGCCTCATCCAGCTCGACGGCACCCCCAACAAGAGCAACCTGGGCGCCAACGCCATCCTGGGAGTGTCCCTGGCGGTGGCCCACGCCGCAGCCCACGCCCGCGGCCTGCCCCTGTACCGCTACCTGGCCCCCCAGGGCGAGGGGAACCTGCTCCCCACGCCCATGTTCAACGTCCTCAACGGCGGCAGGCATGCCCAGGACTCCACCGATATCCAGGAGTTCATGGTGGTGCCCGCTGGGCTGCCCACATTCGCCGAGGCGCTCCGCTGCGGCGCCGAGGTCTACCACGCCCTGGGCAGGGTGCTCCGGAGCAAGGGGCTGAGCACCAACGTGGGCGACGAAGGCGGCTACGCCCCCTCGCTGCGCTCCAACGCCGAGGCGCTGGAGCTGCTGCTGGCGGGAATAGAGGCCGCGGGCTACCGGGCAGGCCACCACTGTTTCCTGGCCTTGGACGTGGCGGCCAGTGAGCTCTTCAAAGACGGTAAGTACGTCCTGGCCAGGGAGGGGCGCAGCCTGGACTCCGCCCAGATGGTGGACTACTACAGCCAGTTGCTGGACCGCTACCCCATTATCAGCATCGAGGACGGGCTGGCCGAGGACGACTGGGAAGGGTGGTCCCTGCTTTGCCAGCGCCTGGGTGATCGGGTGCAACTGGTGGGGGATGACCTGTTCACCACCAACCGGGTGCGCATCGCGCAGGGCATCGCCCAGAAGGCGGCCAACGCCGTCCTCATCAAGCTCAACCAGATAGGAACGCTCACCGAGACGCTGGACGCGATGGGCCTGGCCCGGGACGCGGGCTGGGGCACCGTCATCAGCCATCGCTCCGGGGAGACGGAGGACACCACCATCGCCGACCTGGCCGTAGCCACCGGCGCCGGGCAGATCAAGACCGGCGCACCCTGCCGGTCGGAGCGGGTGGCCAAGTACAACCGGCTGCTGCGCATCGAGGCGGAGCTGGGGGAGAGGGCCCGCTACGCTGGTATGCAGCCCTATAGTATGCTTCGCAGGGGAGGCTAAGTTATGGGACGGGAGTTCACCGTTGTCATCGAAAAGGACAAGGACGGATACTTCGTCGCGCACGTGCCCCAGTTGCGCGGATGCCACACTCAGGCCCGGTCTCTGGATGAGTTAACCGAGAGGGTCCGGGAGGTCATTCTCCTCTGCCTGGAAGAAGAGGGGGAAGAGTCTGAGCGCGAACCGCGGCTCCAGTTTGTTGGCATCCAGCGGGTCACGGTGTGAGCCGACTGCCTACCCTGTCTGCCCAGGAGCTTATTCGTGCATTACGCAAGGCAGGCTTTCAGGTTTCAAGGCAGCGAGGTAGCCATGTGATGCTCCGGCACGCTGACGGAAGAAGGACCGCTGTTCCGGTTCATAGAGGGGAAGACCTGGGCCGAGGGATCATGAGCGCCATCCTGTCGGAAACTGGGATCAGCAGGCGCCAGCTTGTGGAGCTACTGCGCGACCCGTGACGGAGGGCCCGCTACGCTGGTATGCGGCCCTATAGTATGCTTCGGAGGTGACCTAAGGAGGTGGGGCCATCGGCGGCGACGGAAAGTGAGCCGAGAATGAAAGGCCTGCTCAGCACATACATCCACGAGGCCATGGAGCGGGCCAGCTACAAGGTCCTGGAAGATGGCACCTACTTTGGAGAGATTCCGGGGCTGCAAGGTGTATGGGCTTCGGGGGCAACCCAGGTGGAGTGTCACGCGGAGCTGCAAGAGGTGCTGGAGGAATGGCTGGTGCTCAAGCTCCGCGACAGCGATGCTATCCCCGTTTAGCAAGAACCAGGAGGTGCAGCAATGGCCACACGCATCGGCATCAACGGCTTTGGCCGCATCGGGCGGCAGGTGCTCCGCGCCATCAAGGAGCGCCACCCGAGCAAGCTGGAGGTGGTGGCCGTCAATGACCTGGCCGACGCCAGGACAAACGCCCATCTTTTCAAGTACGACTCCAACTACGGCAAGTACCCCGGCACGGTGGAGGCACTGGATGGCGCCCTGGTCGTGGACGGCAAGGCCATCCAGGTGCTGGCGGAGCGGGACCCTGGGAAGCTCCCCTGGGGCGAGCTGGGGGTGGACGTGGTGGTGGAGTCCACGGGCATCTTCACCGACGCGGACAAGGCGTCGCTCCACCTGAAGGGCGGCGCCAAGAAGGTCATCATCTCGGCGCCCGCCAAGGGCGAGGACCTGACGGTGGTGCTGGGAGTCAACGAGCGCCTTTACCAGCCCAGGCGTCACCACATCATCTCCAACGCCTCCTGCACCACCAACTGCGTGGCCCCCCTGGTGAAGGTGCTGCACGATAGCTTCGGTGTGCGCCACGGCCTCATGACCACGGTGCACGCCTACACCAACGACCAGCGCATCCTGGACCAGGTGCACGGGGACCTGCGCCGCGCCAGGGCGGCGGCCCTGAACATCATCCCCACCACCACGGGGGCGGCTCGCGCCGTAGGCGTGGTCATGCCGGAGCTAAAGGGCAAGCTCCACGGCATAGCGCTGCGGGTCCCCGTGCCCACCGGCTCCATCACAGACCTGGTGGTCACCCTGGGCCGCAGCGTGACGGCGGAGGAGGTGAACCGCGCCTACAAGGAGGCCTCCCACGCTGCCCTGAAGGGCATCCTTGAGTACACGGAGGAGCCCATCGTCAGCAGCGACATCGTCATGAACCCCCATAGCTGCATCTTCGACGCCCTCTCCACCATAGTGATGGAAGGGGACATGGTGAAGGTGCTGGGCTGGTACGACAACGAGTGGGGGTACTCATGCCGCACGGCGGACCTGTCTGCCTTCCTGGTAGACAAGGGGCTATAGCGCTGTACCGGAACCCTCACCCCCTCAAGTCCCCCTCTCCCATGCGTGGGAGAGGGGGAGAAAAAAGACGTTTCTGGGGACACCCCAGACCCCGGCAGGGGGCGAGCCCCCTGCACCCCCGGATGTCGACAGAGCTAGCGGACTCTAGCAGGCTGCTGAAAAAGGGGTGTCCAGCGGGGCGAAGCCCCTTTGGCGGGGGTCTGGGGGTGTCCCCCAGATACAATTTTCGCCCCCTTCCTGGCCAGGAAGGGGGATGGTCGAAAGGGTTTTTCATCACCCTGCTAGGTGCACTGCGGCGCTGGTGAATGTGGGTACAGGGCGCGCCCTGCCTAGTGGCGGAAGTGGCGCACGCCGGTAAAGACCATGGCCATGCCCAGGCGATTGGCGGCGGCGATGACCTCCTGGTCCCGGATGGAGCCCCCCGGCTGGGCCACCGCCGTCACCCCGCCCTCCCCTGCCGCCTCCACGCCGTCGGGGAAGGGGAAAAAGGCGTCCGAGGCCATCACGCTGCCCGCGGAGCGCTTACCCGCCGCCTGCACCGCCAGCCGAACGCTGGTCACCCGGTTGGGCTGCCCTGCCCCCATGCCCAGCAACGCCCCGTCTTTCGCCAGGACAATGGCGTTGGACTTCACATGCTTCACCACGCGCCAGGCGAAAGCCAGGTCCCGTAGCTCATCAGAGGTGGGCGCACGCTCCGTCACCGTGCGCCACGTGGTGGGGACCTCCTCCAGCACGTCGCCGGTCTGGACCAGAACACCGCCGTTGAGCTGGCGCACCTCCAGCACGGGCTGGGTGGGGCGGCGGGCCTCCCCCATAGCTAGCAGGCGCAGGTTCCTCTTCTTACTCAGCACCTCCAGGGCACCGGGCTCGAAGTCGGGCGCCAGCACTATCTCGTAGAACACGTCTCCCATAGCCCGGGCCGCCGCCTCGGTGACAGGCCGGTTGCAGGCCACGATGCCCCCGAAGGCGGAGACCGGGTCCCCGGCATAGGCGCGCCGGTACGCCTCGGCCTGGTCTGAATGGACTGCCAGACCACAGGGATTGGTGTGTTTGATCACCGCCACGGCGCACTCCTCGAATTCGCACACCGAGCCCCAGGCGGCGCTGGCGTCCAGAAGGTTGTTGTAGGAGAGCTCACGGCCGTGGAGCTGGCGGGCCTCTCCCACGCCGCCGCGGTCCAACGGGGAGACGTAGAAGGCTGCCTGCTGGTGAGGGTTCTCGCCGTAGCGCAGGTCGTACCGCTTGGAGAGCCCCATGACCAGGGTGGCCGGCATACCCTCCTCGGAGCCCTGCGCCAGGTAGCGGGCCACGGTGGCGTCGTAGAGGCTCACGTGCTCAAAGGCCTTGCGGGCCAGCTTGCGGCGCTCCTCCAGAGAGGTACCTCCAACACGCACCCGCTCCAGCACCCAGGGATAGTCCTGGGGGTCCACCACCACAGTGACAAACTGGAAGTTCTTGGCCCCGGCCCGGACCATGGTAGGGCCACCGATGTCTATGTTCTCCAGCGCCTCCTCCAGGGTAACCGAGGGCCTGCGCACCGTCTCAGCGAAGGGATAGAGGTTCACGCACACCAGGTCAATGGTCTCTATCCCATGGGCGCCAAGCTGGGCCAGGTGCTGGGGCCGGTCGCGGCGGGCCAGGATTCCGGCGTGGACCCGAGGGTGAAGGGTCTTCACCCGGCCGTCCATCATCTCGGGGAACCCAGTGAGGTCGGATACCTCCTGGACGGGCAGCCCCGCTTCGGCCAGGGCACGAGCGGTGCCGCCCGTGCTCACCAGGTCGGCGCCCGCCTCCCGCAGCCCGCGGGCAAAGTCAACTATGCCGCTCTTGTCCCAAACGCTCAATAGTGCTTTCATAGCTCCTCCCAGGGGCAAGCTCGCCCCGACACGTCGGGGCACCCATGCTCACACGTCGGCCACCACCCAGCGGGCATGGCCTTCGCCTACATCGCGGCATACAATGATACAACAGAGGGGACGAAAGTGGTCTGGGACAAGAACCTTCTCTCTCCCACCGTTATCCCCGGGGCCCGGCGACGACAGGATGCCGCCTGGCTGGCCCGGCTGCGGGCCGAAGGAATAGAGAGACTGGTCGCCTCGGCGCCGGCACCGCCCAGGGAGTTCTACCAGGGGCTGGAGGAGTTCAACCTCGGCCAGTACTGGCAGGCCCACGAGACCCTGGAGGAGGTGTGGCAGCACACAGAGTACCCACTGCGCCTCTTCTACCACGGCCTCATCAAGCTGGCAGTCGGGTTCCTGCACCTGGAGCGCCACAACCTCACGGGAGCGCGGATACAGCTCCAGCGGGCTATCTCCTACCTGGGTCCCTTCCAGCCGTCCTTCATCGGCATCCGGCTGGATGACGTGACCCTGGAGGCGGAGCGTCGGCTCAAGGACGCTGCGCAGGGCGAAGGGTGGGACAGCCTGGATGGGCTACCCCGCCCTCGCATCCAGTGGGCCCTCTCCGAGTGAGGGGGGCGCCGGCGCGGGGAGACTCGGCTTGGCAACGGTCCTGCGATAGCCGGGCTCCGTGGCAGACGTGCGCCTCAGCACCTGGCGGTCACGCGCCCTTGAAGTAAAGTCTCGGGCCGCTCTCCTGCCTGACCACCTTCCCCAAGACCCAGGCCTCGGGCAGCTTGTAACGCAGCGCATCCACCCGGTCCGGCGAGCAGACCAGCACCATCCCCACCCCCATGTTGAACACCCGGAACATCTCCTCCTCAGAGACACCACCCGCCTTCTGTATCAGGCGAAAAAGAGGGAGCACCTCCCACGAGCCGCGGTCAATCTGCGCCCCCAGCCCTGCTGGAAGCACCCTGGGCAGGTTACCGGAGAGCCCGCCGCCGGTGATGTGGGCCATCCCCTTCAGCAGGGGCAGGGCCGGCACCAGGAGAGGGTAGTAGGCCCTGTGGGGTGCCAGAAGAGCATCACCCAGGGCACATCCCAACTCAGGTGTCCACCGACCCAGCGAGGAGGGGTCCCGGTCCAGCTCGAAGACCCGCCGGATGAGAGAATACCCATTGGTGTGGGGGCCGCTGGAGGCAAGCCCCAGGAGCGCATCACCCTCCTGGATAGAGGAGCCGTCCAGCACCTCGTCCCTCTCCACCGCTCCCACCACGAACCCCACCAGCTCCACATCCTCACCCTGGTAAACACCCGGCATCTCTGCCGTCTCCCCGCCTATCAGGACACACCCCGCGGCCCGACAGGCCTCGGCCATGCCCCTCACCAGCTCCGCCACCCGCTCGGGCTGGAGCCTCCCCATGGCTATGTAGTCCAGGAAGAAGAGGGGCGTGGCCCCGGCCACCAGGACGTCGTTAACGCTCTGGTTCACCAGGTCCACGCCCACCGTATCGTAGCGGCCCATGAGGGTGGCCAGCTTAAGCTTGGTGCCTACTCCATCGGTGCTGGACACCAGAACCGGGTCCCGGTACCCCTGGAGCCGGAAGAGGCCGCCGAAAAACCCCACATCCCCCATCACCTGGGGGGTGAAGGTGGAGCGAGCGAGAGGGGCCAAAAGCTCCTTGGCGCGCCTGGCCCTCTCCGGGTCCACCCCGGCTGCGGCATAAGTCTCCCCGGCCATCCCCTTCCTCCTGCGAGCACCGCCCGCGCGCCACCATTATAGCAGCGGGCCGCTAGAGAGACTCCAGGTGGCACCTGTCGTTGAGGCGCACCAGGACCTGACCCCGCTGCCGGAACTCCAGGACGGTCTTGGACGCCAGGTCCACGCGGAAGTGGCGGAAGCTGGTCAAAGGCATACCCAGGGCCCAACACAGCAGCGAGCAGATGGTGAAGTGGTGGGAGACGGCCACCACCGTCTCGCCGTGGTGCCGGTCCGACAGGGCGGCCACGGCCTTGCTCGCCCTCTCCTGCACCTCAGTCAGGGACTCGCCTTCGGGCATGACCGCAGTAGCAGCGTCGGCGCGCCAGCGCTCCATGAAGCCTGGGTAGCGTTCCCGCATCTGTGCCGAGGTGAGCCCCTCCAGTTCACCCACATCCGCCTCCATGAGGGCCTCCAGCGGAGTCACCCCCACTCCGCACGCCTGCGCCACCATCTGGGCAGTCTCCATGCTCCTGGCCAGGGGGCTGGAATAGAGGACGCCCACCTCCTCCCTGGCCATCACCATGGCGAGGGCCGCGGACTGCCGCCGACCCAGGTCATCCAGGGAGGCGTTGTCTCTCTGCCCCTGCACCCTGCCATCACGGTTCAGGCTCGTCTCGCCGTGACGCACCAGGACCAGCCTCATTGGGCTGCTCTCTCCCGGGGCGGCGCGAGCCTGGTCACGGTAATAGTCTGGACCTTCACGCCCTGCATCTTGGAGACCACCAGCCGGACCCCCCCGTGGTGCATGTGGTCGCCCTCCTGGGGGATGCGGCCCAACCGCTCCAGGACAAACCCAGCGACGGTCTCGTAGTCGCCCTCGGGCAGGTCCAACCCCATCTGCTCGTTGGCCTCAGACACCCGCATCCCGCCGTCCACCTGAAAGGTGTGCTCGTCCAGGGCCAGGTATTCCAGTTCCTCCTTACCCTCCTCCTCGAAGCGCCCCACCACCTGCTGCACGAGCTGCTTGGCAGTCACCAGCCCAGCGATGCCGCCGAACTCGTCCACCACCATCACCACACCCCGGCCTTGCTCTCGTATCTCGGCAAAGAGCTGCGACACCAGCTTGGTCTCGGGCACAAAGTAGGCTGGACGCACCAGTGTGGTCACCGGCGCCTGCCGGTCCGGCCATCCTGTGGCCATCATGCGCAGCACATCCTTAGCCGAGAGGATGCCCACCACATTGTCCACGTCCTCCTCGAACACAGGGAAGCGGGTGTGGAGGTGCTCATTGTAAAGCTCCAAGAAACGATCCAGCGTGGTCCCCTTCTCCACCCAGACGATCTCGGTGCGGGGGGTCATAATCTCCCTCACCTGGCGGTCCCCGAAGCTGAAGACCTTGTGGAGCATCTCCTCCTCCGCGCGCTCCACAGAGCCAGCCTCCCTCCCCAAAGAGATCATGGCCCGGATCTCTTCCTCGGTGACCTGAGTCCTGGGGCTGCCCACGCCAACCACACGGTCGGCCACGACGCGGCTCAACCGCTGGAGCACCGCGGCCACCGGGAACAGCACCCACTCTATCCACCGGAGAGGAACGGCAAAAAGCATCGCTAGGCGCTCCGGATGTCTGGTGGCTATCGTCTTGGGCAGCGTCTCGCCAAACACCAGCAGGAGGAGGGCAACACCGACGGTGGATGCCAGCACAGCAACCCCTTGTTGGTCTAGCAGGGCCAGGGCCATAGCGGTGCCAAGGGCGGCCGCTCCGGTGTTGACCAGGTTATTGCCCAAGAGCACCGTGGGCAGGAACCGCTCTGGCCGCTCCGCCATAGCAGCCACCCGATCGGCCCCGCCCACTCCGGCGGCGGCCATGTGCCGCATCCTTCCGCGCCGCACGGAGAGGAAGGCAGCCTCCGAGGCGGAGAAGAAGGCGGAGACAACAATACACACCGCCAGCAGAACCACTTGGAACACACTGACGCCCTCGACCATCGCCACTCACCTCACAATCCTCAGGGGCGTGGGTACGAAGAAGCTTAGCGGGAAGGCGATAATAACATCGGGCCGTGGGGCTGTCAAAACGGCGCTACGGCACTGCCTTGACGCCCTGAAGGCTAGCGGTGTACAGTGCCTCAGTAGAGGCCAGGAAAACGGCGTTGTAAGGTACATTACCAGAGGATGCCTGTGTTCAACAACGTGGCCGTGCGCCAGAACGCCCTGCGGCCTCTGGCGCTCCTGGGCCAGGAAGAGGTAGCGAGGCGGTGACGGCGCGGGGGCTGGAGAACCTTCCCGAGCGTCTGCTGGCACGCCTGTGGCGGAGCCGTGGTGGAGGGGCCACGCTGCGCTCACCCGATGGCCGTCTCCTCCGGGTTCTCTACCCAGGCAGACCAGGGCCTGGCGCCGGCCCCGACTTCAGGGATGCCGTCCTCCGCGTGGGAGGCCGGCTGGCCCGGGGCGACGTGGAGGTCCACCGGAGCCCTGCCGGCTGGCAGGCCCACGGCCACCACCTGGACCCGGAGTACGACCACGTGGTGCTCCACGCGGTGGCCAGACCATCTTCTGGGCCGTCACGTGGCCTGGCGGCGGTGGAGGTACTGCTGGGAACGCTGCCACCGCCATCCAAGAGCCGGGGGGCGCCGTTGCTGCCCCCCCTCCTCTCGCTGCGCTCTCTACCACCCGAGGCTCTAGGGAGAGAGCTGGACCGCGCCGGAGACGCCAGGTTCCAAGGGCGAAGCGCCGTCATGGCCCAAGATATGGAATGGCAGGGCACAGAGCAGACCCTGTACTGCGGGTTGCTGGATGCCCTGGGCTATGGCGGCCACCGCGAGGCTTTTCGGGAGCTGGCCCACCGCATGCCCGTAGCGGTGCTGCGGGCTGCCGCCCTCGCCTACCCAGATGGAGAGCGGCGAGGCGTCCTTGAGGACCTGCTGTTGGGCACGGCCGGGCTGGTGCCCCCTGGGCCGGCATGGCTCCGCCTGGCCGGGGGAACGCCCATGGAGCCACGGCTGTGGCGCTCCGCTCGGGGACGGCCCAGCAACCACCCGGTGGACCGGCTCCGAGGGGTGGCGGGGCTGCTCTCCAGGTTCGTTGGTACTGGGCTGGCGGCGGGCCTGGAGGCGTGCGTCCTGTCGCCTGGCCCCACAGTCCTTCTGGAGTCACTGACCGTGCGGGGGACAGATGGCGCCCTCATAGGTAGGGAGAGGGCGGGAGACATGGCGGTCAACGTAGTCCTCCCCGGGCTGTTCGCCCTGGCGCGGGCCTCCCGAAGGCAGCGTCTCATGGCTGCCTGCCGCAGCCACTACGCCGAGTTCCCCTCCCTCCAGGAGAACACCCTCACCAGGGAGGCCCGCGCCCTGCTGGGGGCCTCATCCCTTCAGGCAGTGCCGATGAACGCCCGCCGCCAGCAGGGCCTAATCCATGTGTACCGCCAGATGCTGGCGGCAGCGCCGCGAGTGACGTGTCTATGACCCACGGGCTGCGGTGCAGCACCTAGCTGGAGGACTCTCAGTGACACGACCTTTCCAGGAAATCATCAGACTGCTCCCCGACGAGGAGTTCGAGTTCGCCCTGGACGCCCGTGGCGGCCTGGCGACCCAGCCTGTGGCTCTGCAAGAGGGGCTGGTGCTCACCAACGCCCGGGTCGTGTGGGTGGGGAGAAAGAAGGGGCGCCAGGCCACTCTGATGGCACCCCTGCACCGGGTGGAGGCGGTGGAGATGAGCGGGATGGATCGAAACCCCCAGCGGCTGGGGCAGGGGCTGGTGCTGCTGGGCGGCGGGCTCTTGTTGGCCTTCCTCATCTGGGTGGTCCTGGAGGTGCCGCCCCTGGCCCTGATCCTGGGCGGCATCCCAGCGGTGGTGGGAGTGTACCTGCTGCTGGAGTACCTACTGGGTGAGGAGCAGGGAGAACTGACCGTCCACGCCGGCAGCCAGAGCCTGCGACTTGTCCTGATAAGCAGCCAGTCCGCCGTGGGCGCCTACACTCTCGCCCAGCGCCTGCTGGAGCTGTTGACCGGCTCCAGCGCCGCCCAGGTGGCTGAGCCGCCCTCTCCCCAACCCCATCCTGAGCACACCGAACTATCGCCCGAACGGCGAGAGCTGCTGTCCAAGCTGGAGGCGGAGCGCGGGCGGCTGATGGAGCTGGTGCGCAACGTGGACGACGACACGGCCACCCGCACCCCCCAGCAGGGGGAATGGTCTGTCAAGCAGAACCTGGCCCATGTGGCCGAGGTGGAGCGGGAGATGGTGGCCGAGGCCCGAAGGGGGTGCCACGGCGACACCCCGGAGGTGGGGTTCGCCGGCGAGGGCCAGTATTCCATAACCCAGGAGAGAGCCAATAGCCGCCCCCTGGCCGACCTGCTGCTGGACCTGGACCTGGCCCGCCAGAGGACGGCCCAGGCCACTCAGGACATGGGCGAGGGGGAACTCCAGCACAGGGTCAGGCACAGGCGCTTTGGGGAGCTGAGCGTCCTCCAGTTGTTGAGGGCGGTCTACCGCCACGACCGCATGCACGCCGACCAGGTGGAGCAGGCCCTAAAGGCGCTCACACCCCGGCAGCAGGGCTAGGCAGGGCTCGCCCCGACACGTCGGGGCACCGCGCTGCGTGCATAGGCGTCCAAGGCCTGACCACTCTTACGAGCCCGGCATGGGCAGGCTGGGGTAGACGTCCAGGTCCAGAGCGTGGCGCTCGCCGCGGCGCAGGCGGAAGTAGGCCGCGGCAGCCACCATCGCCCCGTTGTCGGTGCAGAGCGAGGGCTCGGGCACCAGCACGGGCACCGGGGACTGGCGGCGGACCCGCTCCCGGAGCAGTGTGTTGGCGGCCACGCCGCCTCCCAGAAGGATGGCCCGAGCGCCGTGCCTGTCCGCGGCCTCGACCGCTTTGGTGGACATAACATCCACCAGGGACTCCTGGAACGCCGCGGCGATGGAGGCCACCTGCTCCTCGGAGACACCCTCCGGGGGCGGCGGGTAGAGGCCCTGCCCCTGGGCCCGGTGGAGAAGGGCCGTCTTCAGCCCGCTGAAGCTGAAGTCCAGAGAGTCCTCCAGCCATGCCCTGGGGAAGGGGGGCCCTGGTTGGACGCCCGCCGAGACGCGCTGGATGGCCGGGCCTCCCGGGAAGCCGAGCCCCAGCACCCGGGCAGCCTTGTCAAAGGCCTCGCCGGCGGCGTCGTCGCGGGTGCGCCCCAGGACCCGGTACAATCCGTGTCCCTCCATGAGCACCAGGTCAGTGTGACCCCCTGAGGCTATGAGGCACACCATTGGGAAGCCAGGGTCTCGGGCCGGGTCCGGGTAAGCCAGCCAGGCGGCGTACACGTGCCCCTCCAGATGGTGGACTCCAATCAGGGGCACCTCCAGGGAGTAGGCGATGGCCTTGGCTGCGTTCACCCCCACCATCAGAGAGCCCACCAGACCAGGCCCGTGGGTCGCCGCCACAGCGTCCACATCCGCCAGGGATGCCCCAGCCTGAGCGAGTGCCCGCTCCTGGGCGGGCACAAGCTGGAGAATGTGCTGTCTGGATGCCACCTCCGGCACCACGCCGCCGTAGCGGGCGTGCAGCTCCACCTGGGAAGCTATCACGTTGGAACGCAGACGGCAGCCATCTTCCACCAGGGCCACCGCCATCTCGTCGCAAGAGGTCTCGATTCCCAGGACCAGCATAGGTGCCTCGGCGCGGGAGGGTCTAATACAAGGCGTTGCAGAAGTCCCTGAGGACTTTTGGAACAATCTCCAGGCGTGCCGCATCAGGAAAGGTACACGAGCAGGGCAGAGAAGGGGGCCCGGTCGTGGGCCAGAAGGTACACCTTCCTCATAGCCTCGGAGGGGACTGGGCGCAGCAGAGAGGCCACGCCCTCCACGGGCAGCATCTCATCCAGAACGCCAAAAGCGACCAGCACCCTGTCCCCCTCCTCCATCTCCTGGTGGTGAAAGGAGACTCCCGGCCTGGCAGCGGCCACTCCCACGGCGTGCACGTGCCCCAGGGTGGGCTTCAAGCGCCGGGCCTCCCCCGCTTCCAGGACGTAGGCCAGGGCGGGCCCCGCCTGGGCTAGGTACACCTTCTGGCCCCTCAGAAGGACGCAGCTCAATGCCACTGCCAGCCGCGGCTCTTCCTCTCCACCACTCCTGAGCCGCTGGTGGCATGCGGCGATGGCCGCAGAGATGCTAGAGGTAACGGAGGCCCGCCTGGAAGGCAGCGCCTCCATGAAATACGAAAGGGCTGCCCGCGCACCGGCCAGGTCGGTGGGGCCCACCGGCTCCGCCATCACCCACAGCTCCCCGCCTCCCGCCATCCAGCGGGCGCGAACAGTCTCCACATAGGGGGACTGCTCCTGCACCCCACCGTCCGCCACGTACAGAGAGACCACACTTAGCTGCGCCAGAGCCGCACCCCTGCTCCGTATGGGCAATTCGACCTAATCATACGCAGGGCTCTGCCCTGCGTCAACGAGGCCCGGCTTGGCCTTGGTTCGTGGGGGAAAAGTCTCCCTTGTCGTTGCGATGAGCGGAGCGACGAAGCAATCGGTCATGCCCCTTTGGGGCGCCACCGGGGGATGGAAAACCCCCTAGCAGGTTGCTGAAAAAGGGATGTCCAGAGGGGCAAAGCCCCGGAGCTTGTCCTGAGCGAAGCCGAAGGAAAGGGGGCCGGGGGGATGGTCGAAGGAGTTTTTCATCACCCTGCTAGATGCTTCGTCGGCAGAAGAATGTTGAAGGCAGGTGAGTTCAACCGACTCCTCAGCATGACAGCCCCTCCCCCAAGACCTATTTTTACGCCAATCTCGGTGGTGGGAGTGACCTTGCTTCATCCCGATTACATCGGGACTCGCGTTGACGGCGTGACCGTGGATTAGCGGAGTCACCCGGCACGTGACCTTTTTGACCCTGGACTCACGCATTAAGGTCGCATACCGTATTGCCAGGCCCCCAAGGGAGATGCTACACTCCAAAAATACTGCTGCCGCTCCCCAAGAGACGCCGGACTCCCGTGAAGTCTGGCATAGCTAAAGGACGCCCTTGAAGCAACGAGTATTGATCGTTGATGACGAACCTCAGATCGGATGGATATTTGCCCTGAAGCTCAGGCTCTCCGGGTATGAGGTTGAATGCACCACCAGCGGCGCCGAAGCACTCGATCTGCTTCGCAAGCACAAGTTCGACGCAATGCTACTTGATATCCTCATGCCTGGTATGAGTGGCCTCGATGTGCTACGGGAGTTGCGCACCTTTTCACAGTTGCCGGTTGCGGTCTTCAGCGCCAAGCTAGACCTGTTCCCTACCGCCAGGAGCCTCGGCGCCGATGATTGCATCTCGAAGCCTGTGCATCCCGACGAGCTAGTAGAGAGGATCAGGGCTCTCCTGGCCGACAAGGAATCTCCCCAAGTCACCAGGTGAGCGTGATTTCTCAGCGAGACCTCCAGTCCGACCCCCACCTCAATCCTCCCCCGCTTGCGGGGGAGGGGCTTTGCCCCAAAAAGTCATGAAAAAGGCTAGCGACTTCTTTCCCACCCCAGAGGTTTTTGTATCTGGGGACACCCCAGACCCCGGCAGAGAACCAAGGTTCTCTGCACTTTCCTTGGGTTTTGAGGCAAGCCCCGGGGGAGGAAGGGGCATGCCCGGCTTTTTCAGGGTAGTGGCATTTGGCAGCGAACTCCTGACCCAGGACACCAGCAGCAGGTCGCCCATTTGGGGTGCGGCGTTTCAGCCCGCTCGGTCTAACGGCAGCGTAAAGTAAAAAGTGGACCCCCGCCCTGGCTCGGACTCAACCCATATTCTGCCATCGTGGGCCTCCACCAGGCGTTTGCAGACAAGCAGGCCCAGGCCCAATCCCTTGGCGTTCCGGCCCCCGGCCTCTAATCTCTGGAACGGCTGGAACAGCCTGGCCTGCTCATCCGCCGCTATCCCTATCCCCTGGTCGCTGACGCTGATGAGCAGGCTATCGGCTTGCTGCCGGGCACACACCCGGATCTCCGTGCCGTCCGGGGAGTATTTGGCGGCGTTGTCCAGCAGGTTCCGGAGTATCTGTTCCAACCTGAGCTGGTCAACCCCAACCCGAGGTAGCGTTTGAGGGATATCTACGGCAATCGGGTGGGCACGGGAGCGGACCTGTTCTTTGCCCACGATCTCCTTTATGACTGCCCCAACGTCTATTGGTGCCCTGCTGATTTGCATCCGATTGGCCTGGTACCGGGAGAGCTCCACCAGGTTGTTCACTATATGGGCAAGCGACTCCGCACCATCTGCCGCGGCGCTGAGCACTTCCTGGGTCTCTTCCGCTGTCATTCCCGGCGTCATAGCCATGTCGAGACCGGCGATGACGGTGGTCAGCGGCGTGCGTATCTCGTGTGACACCAGGCCGATGAACTCATCTTTCAGCTTACCTATCCTCTCTTGCTCCGTGACGTCACGGAACACCAGGACCACGCCTATGATGTTCTCCCTGGCATCTTTTATAGGTGCGCCGCTGTCATCTATGGGTATCTCCGCGCCATCCCTTGCTATAAGCATTGTATGGTTTGCCAGACCTACGACGGTCCCTTCACGCAACACCCTTGTCACCGGATTTTCGACAGGCTGACGCGTGTCCCTGTTCATTATCCTGAATACTTCCGCAAGCTCCTTACTGGAGGCTTCCGCCAGCCTCCAGCCCGTCAGACTCTCGGCGACCTGGTTCATGAACGTTATCTTGCCGTCTTTATCCGTGGCGATTACAGCGTCTCCGATGCACCTGAGGGTGGTGGCAAACCACTCCCTGCTCTCTCTCAGTTCCCCTTCCATCTTGTGCTTGTAAAGGGCTATTTCGATGTTTATGTGCAGTTCCCTTTCCTGGAAGGGTTTGACCATATACCCGTAGGGCTCCGTTACCTTGGCGCGTCGCACCGTATCTTCGTCCGCATAAGCGGTAAGATACACAACAGGAATATCGAAACGGGTACGTATCTGCGCGGCAGCCGTCACACCGTCAATTTCGCCCGGCAGCATTATGTCCATCAACACCAGGTCTGGATGTATCTCCCCCGCTCTCTTGACGGCCTCTTCGCCCGAATACACCACGTCAGGGTGGGGGTATCCCAGCTTGACCAGCCTCTGCTGGATATCCAGAGCTTCAATGGCTTCGTCCTCAACAATCAGTATCTTTGCGCCAGTCATTCCGCCATCCGCCTTCTCCTACCTTGCCACCTGGAACGCAATGGTCAATTCGGTCCCGGCGCTGGTGCTGATACCAAGGGTGCCTCTTAGCTGTTTTGTCAACACGCTTACCAATCTCAGTCCGAGTGTTTCACACTCCTCTATTCTGAAGCCCGCAGGCAACCCTACACCATTGTCGCTGACAGTCAGTATGAAACTATTCGCGCCGTCCTGATGCAGGCCAATGCGGATCTCCGCCGTTCTCCCAGCACCTCTCCACGGGTCCGGAAAAGCGTACTTCAGCGAATTGGTGACCAGCTCGTTGATGATCAAGGCACAGGGGATCAGCGTGTCAACATCAAGGTTGACGTTTTCAATATGCACCTGCGGTCGCATGACTCGCTCGGTCACCCCGTAAGTGAGAAACAGGTTGGCTATCAGACTTCGGATATATTCTGGAAGGTCAATTGTGGCCAGCGACTCGGACTGGTATAGCTTTTCATGGATAAGGGCCATCGTGTAGATCCGGTTCTGACTCTCTTTGAAGGTCTCGATAGTGTGCTGGTCTTTGACACGAGGCAACTGAAGGTTCAGCATGCTGTGGATGATCTGGAGGTTATTCTTGACTCGGTGGTGCACTTCCTTGAGGAGCACCTCTTTTTCCCTGAGGGACTTCCTCGTCTCATCCTCAGCCTTCTTGCGCTCCTCCATCTCAGCTCGGAGCTGTGCATTGGACTGCTGGAGTTCAGCGGTCCGCTCCTGGACGCGGAGTTCGAGGACAGCGTGGGCCCTGTGCAGTTCCGCGTTAGAGCGGTTCAACTCCTCTGACTTCGCTTCTAGCATAAGGTTGGCCTGTTCCACCTTGGTCTTTTCAACATCGAAATCGTCCAGGATGTTCAGGACCGCCCGCTGAGTGTCCTCCAGCCGCACCTTCTCCGCGTTGAAGTCCTCCAGCACGTTGAAGGTGGCCCTTTGCGTCCTTTCGAGCTGGCCCTTCTCGGTATCGAAGTCGTCCAGGATGTTCAGGACGGCCCGCTGGGTGTCCTCCAGCCGCACCTTCTCCACGTTGAAGTCCTCCAGCACGTGGAGGGTGACCCTCTGGGTCTCTCGCAAGGCCTCAACGGTCTCCTCTGATGTTGTCCGGGCCTTCTCTTTACGTTGGACCATCAGGCTGCACCAAGCCTCGCCCGCAGTTCCTCGATCTCCTTCTTGAGCTCTATCATTTTCAGCTCTCGTCCAACTGTCAACTTCTGGAACCTCTCCAGCTCTGCCAATCTCTCCAGCTCCTTGGTCCTTTGCTCCGCCACCTGCGCCTCCGCTTTTCTCTGGGCCGTTATGTCCCGGGCAGCCGCGAACACGCCGAGGACGTTGCCCCCCACGTCCCTGTACACCGAGGCGTTGTACAGTACGTCGGTAAGTTTTCCATCACTGTGGCGGATGGTGAGGGGGTAGTCAGTGACATAGCCTTTGGCCAGGACCTGCTTGTACCCCTCCCGCGCCTTCTCTGGCTCGGTAAAGTAGTTGGCGAAGTCGGTGCCTATGAGCCTCTCCCGAAAGACCCCGGTGACCCTCATGGTGGCTTCGTTCACGTCCGTGATCCTGCCATCGGGGCTGATGGTGACCAGCGGGTCAAGAGACGCT
>JACPQL010000003.1 GCA_016190445.1 Chloroflexota bacterium | reverse complement strand
GTCCAGGAGCGCGGCAAGGTCAAGTCCCACCAACGCAGCAGGCACCCGGCCAAAGTAGGACAGAACCCTGAAACGCCCACCGATGGCCGCGGGGTGCAGGAAGGTGCGGCGGAAGTCCTGCTCCTGGGCCAGGCGTTCCAGGGGTGTCCCCGGATCGGTAATGGCCACGAAATGCCGGCCAGCCATCGCCTTGCCCACGCGCTCCTCCACCAGGGCACGGAAGTACCTGTACAGGGAGAGGGTTTCCAGGGTGGTGCCCGACTTGGAAGAGACCAGGAACAGGGTCCGGGCCAGGTCAATGGCTTCTGTCACTGCCTGCACCCAGGCAGGTACGGTGGAGTCCAGCACGAGCAACTCAGGGTACCCTTGGGCGCTGCCGAAGGTCTGTCTCAGCACTTCAGGCCCCAGGCTGCTACCACCCATGCCCAGCAAGACCACGTGGTGGACGCGTGCCTCTCGTACCTCGCGGGCGAAGGCTTCCAGGGCGGGCACCTGCTCGCACATGACTTCGCTGACGTTCAGCCAGCCCAGGCGGTCGGCGATCTCCTCGGGAGTGGGCTTCCAGACCGTATGGTCCCTTTGCCAGATGCGTGCCACGACCGCCCTCTGTTCCAGGTCGGTCAATGTCTGCTCCACCACCGGGAGGTAGGACCCCAGGCTAGCGCCGGGATGAACGTGCTGTTCCTGGTTCAGACGTTTGACCTTCTCGTCCACGTTGCCCAGGAGCTTCTGGAAGGAGTCGGCAAAGGCCCTGACTCCCTCGGCAAGGAGCCGCGCTGTCACCTCCGCCATGCTGATGCCGCTCTGGGACAGCGCCTCCATGACCTCCGAAGCCTCATCAATGCCCTGCTCCAACATTGACTCGGCGCGGCCGTGGTCCAGGAAGGCCGTCAATGTGGCCGGAGGAACGGTGTTGACAGTATCCGGACCGATGAGGCTCTCCAGGTACATCACGTCGCTGTAGCCTGGGTTCTTGGTGCCGGTGCTGGCCCAGAGGGGACGTTGCACCCGGGCGCCCCGGGCGCGCAGGGTGGCAAATCGTTCGCCGGCAAAGGATCTTTTGAACTCGCGGTACGCCAGTCTGGCGTTGGCAATTGCAGCCTTGCCCAGGAGCGGCCTGAGGCCGTCATCTCCATGTCGGACGCGCTCCTCCAGGGCGGCGTCAACCGCCGTGTCCACCCGGCTGACGAAGAAGGAGGCCACCGAGGCAACCCTGCCAAGCTCTCCCCCGGTGCGGGCGAGGTCTTCCAGCCCCGAGATATAGGCCTCGATGACCTGGCGATAGACCACCAGAGAGAAGATGAGGGTGACGTTGACGTTGATGCCCTCAGCGATGAGGCGGCGAATGGCCGGGATGCCCTCCGGCGTTGCGGGCACCTTGACCATGACGTTGGGCCGGTCCAGGGTGGTGAACAGGCGCCTGGCCTCAGCAACAGTCGCTTCGGTGTCGTGGGCCAGAGAGGGATTTACCTCAAGACTGACATAGCCATCAGCCCCGCCAGTGCTCTCGTACACGGGGCGAAGGAGGTCTGATGCCTCCCTGATATCCTCCACGGCCAGGGCCTCGTAGACCTCGTAAAGGCTCTTCCTGCTGCTAGCCAGTGTCTTCAACGCCGAGTCGTAGTCGGTGCTCCCGGCGATGGCCTTCTCAAAGATGGTGGGGTTGGCGGTGATGCCGGTAACTCCCAGCTCTATGAGATGCTGTAGCTCCCCAGAGGCAATGAGGCCACGGCGGATGTTGTCGTACCAGATGGACTGGCCCAGGCGTTGGACTTGTTGAAGGATGGTGGTCATAACTGCAACCTCCGGATCACGCCTTTGGCTTCGGTAGCCACACGCTCAGCGTTGAGGCCAAACTCTTTGTAGAGCACCGGGGCCGGAGCGGAAGCTCCAAAATGGGGCAGGCCTATGGTTACGCCGTCCAGCCCTACATAGTGCTCCCATCCGAGTGGTGAGCCGGCCTCGATGGAAACGCGGGCCCGAATCGCTGGCGGGAGGACCTGATCCCGGTACTCCCTGGGCTGGGCGTCAAAGAACTCCCAGGAGGGAAGCGACACTACCCGCGCAGCAATGCCCTCCTGCGCCAGAAGTCGCCCCGCCTCCAGGGCGATATGGACCTCGGAGCCCGTGGAGATGAGGATGATCTCAGCTCTGGGAGATGCCTCCCACAAGACGTAGCCGCCTTTTCCCACACCCGCGGCTGGAGCAACCGTAGCGCGGTCCAGCACCGGCAGGTTCTGGCGGCTCAGCACCAGCGCAATGGGCCCGTCGCGCCGCTCCAGGGCGACCTTCCACGCCTCCACGGTCTCCGTGGCGTCGGCAGGCCGCAGCACCACCAGGTTGGGGATCGCCCGCAAGCTCATGAGCTGCTCTATAGGCTGGTGCGTCGGCCCGTCCTCCCCAAGGCCAATGGAGTCGTGGGTGAAGACGTAGATGACCCGCTGTCCCATGAGAGCCGCCAGGCGCATCGGCGGGCGCATGTAGTCCGAGAAGATGAGGAAGGTGGCCGTATACGGGATCGTGCCGCCGTGGAGGGCCATACCCCCGACGATAGCCCCCATAGCGTGCTCCCGGACACCAAAGTGCATGTTGTGGCCGCAGTACTCCTCGAACCCGTAGTGACCATGGTCTTTCAACAATGTCTTGGTGGACGGGGCC
>JACPQL010000002.1 GCA_016190445.1 Chloroflexota bacterium | reverse complement strand
GGCTTGAGCCGTCTTCCGACGTGCGACCCATCGCTCCAGCGTCTCTCTTTCATCTCTGCTGATCCTCAAGGGTGGCAGCGGTCTCCCTCGCGGCATGAGCACCTCCTGTGGTGTGATGAAGCTCATGCCACTCATTCTACATCTTATTCATAACTCAGGACACTAGACCGTCTTCACCGTCTGGTGGAGAGCACGGTCGGTGGCGTGGCCGTTGCTGGCGGCAGAGGAGGCCTCGGCGGGCTTGCGCAGCGCCAGGCGCATTGACCGGGCAGGGCTGGCGTGCCTGCGGACGGCGCCATTGGCGGGAGAGGCCTCTCGGCGCAGCGTCTTGCTCATCCAGACCTGAGGCTCGGGCCTGCCGAAGCCCATGCGTGAGAAGAAGCTGATGGCCGCCTTGTTTCCGGCCTCGGTATCCATGAGCATGATACGCACGCCGTCCTCGGCCATGCGTCGCTCCAGCTCCTGGTACAGCCGGTGGCCCAGCTTTTGGCCCCGGTGCTCCGGCTTCACGCCGATCCAGGCCACGTACCCGTACTTCCAGGCGCTGCCGTCCTTCTCGTAGGTGGTCCCCAGGACGAACCCCGCCACCTCGCCGTCTACGTCCGCCACCAGGCAGTACTCGGTGTCTGTGTTGAAGAAGGTGGTCACCTCATACTCGTCCCAGGTGCGATAGAGGGTAGGCAGCTCGCCACTCGTGAAGAGCCTGCTGCCTAAGTGGTACACATCCGATAGGTCGTCTATCTCCATCTCGCGGATGGCAACTCGTAGCCTGCGTCTACTGTCATCGGTAGACATGCCTAAACAATCACTCTCCTTTGGAGAAAGGTGCGGAGCGCAGAGCGCCTCTCATGGGGCGAATCGCCTTGGGGACCCAGAAAAGCGGAAGCCCGGACCGGGCGAAACACCGGGAGATTTCTCCCCGGCTCTCAGGGGATGCCAGCCACAGAGGGTACGACCTTGCGCGTCACCGTTCTCACTTCGCTTCACAGAGAGTATAGCATGGGGGGCAGGGGGCGTCTACGCACACATTGACACCCAAGAATAGCGACTAACCCCTGTAGGGCATCCCGACATGGCGGGACGAACCTGCCCGCCCACGACGGTCGGGTTGGGAAACCCGACCTACGGTTTCACCGCTGTTTTGGGATTGACATGCCCCGTCGTTGCTGCGGTATCCCCCTACTTTCGTGCGGCGATGTCTTCCTGAAGGCGGGAGATGACCGCTGCCAGGGGGGTGGGGCCCGGGTTCTCCCCAGAGCGGAGGCGCAGGGCCACGGTGCCATCCTGGGCCTCGCGGTCCCCCACCACCAGCATGTAGGGCACCTTCTGGAGCTGGGCCTCTCGGATCTTCAGGTTCATGCGCTCGTTGCGACCGTCCAGGTGGGCCCGGATGCCCGCCTCCTCCAGGCGAGAGGTCACCTTCGTGGCGTACTCCAGGTGGCGGTCGGCGATGGTTATGACCACCGCCTGTACGGGGGCCAGCCACACAGGGAAGGCGCCACCGTAGTGCTCGATGAGCACCCCAAGGAAGCGCTCCAGGGACCCCAGCAGGGCGCGGTGCACCATGTAGGGCCGGTGCTCGTGGCCGTCGGCGCCCACGAAGCCCAGGTCGAACCGCTCAGGCAGGTTGAAGTCGAACTGCACCGTGGTGCACTGCCAGGCCCGGCCAAGGGCATCGCGTATCTTGATGTCCACCTTGGGGCCGTAGAAGGCGCCGCCGCCCTCGTCCACCACGTACTCCAGCCCCAATCCCTCAATGGCGTGGCGCAGCGAGGCGGTGGCAAACTCCCACTGCTCCGGCTCGCCCACAGCCTTCTCAGGGCGGGTGGCCAGGTAGATATCGTACTCCTCAAAGCCGTAGGTGCGCAGCAGGTCAAAGGTGAAGTCCAGCACCCCGACCACCTCCGCCTCCACCTGGTCGGGGCGGCAGAAGATGTGGGCGTCGTCCTGGGTGAAGCCGCGCACGCGCATGAGCCCGTGGAGAACGCCGGTGCGCTCGTACCGGTACACCGTGCCCAGCTCGGCGTAGCGAAGGGGTAGCTCTCGGTAGCTGCGCTTGCTGGAGCGGTACACCTGGATGTGGAAGGGGCAGTTCATGGGCTTGATGAAGTACTCCTGGCCCTCCACCTCCATGGCGTCATACATGTTCTCCCGATAGAAGCCCAGGTGGCCGCTGGTCTCCCAGAGGCGCGAGCGGCCCATGTGGGGCGAGTAGACCAGGTTGTAGCTGCGGCGCAGGTGCTGGGCACGCCAGTGGTCCTCGATGATGGAGCGGATCAGGGCGCCCTTGGGGTGCCAGATGATGAGGCCTGGCCCCACCTCGTCGCTGACGGAGTAGAGGTCCAGCTCCCGCCCCAGCTTCCGGTGGTCGCGGCGCTGGGCCTCCTCCAGGCGGTGCAGGAAGTCGTCCAGCGCCTCCTGGGACTCCCAGGCGGTGCCGTAGATGCGCTGGAGCATCGGGCGGCGCTCGTCCCCCCGCCAGTAGGCACCGGCGATGGAGAGCAGCTTGAAGGCGCCCACACGCCCCGTGGACTCCACGTGGGGGCCGGCGCACAGGTCCACGAACACGCCGTGGCGGTATGTGGTGATCGTCTCCTCGGCAGGGATGTCCTGGATGACCTCCAGCTTGTAGGGCTGGAGACTGAACAGCTCCAGGGCCTCGCCGCGGCCCACCTCGCTGTGCTCAAAGGGGATGTCACTGGCCGCAGCCTGGCGCATGTCTGCCTCCAGGGACTCCAGGTCCTCGGGCGTAAAGGGGCGGGGCACGTCGAAGTCGTAGTAGAACCCGTCCTCGGTGGGTGGGCCTATGCCCAGCCTGGCGTCGGGGAACATGCGCAACACCGCGTCAGCCAGCATGTGGGACGCCGAGTGGCGCATGCGGTGGCGTAGCTCTTCCAGCTCCTGGGCTGCCTTCGGTTGCTTCTTATGCGACTGCATCATGAGGGTGGTGGGCGGTACTGGATTTGAACCAGTGACCTCTGCGATGTCAACGCAGCGCTCTAGGCCGCTGAGCTAACCGCCCGGCAAGCGCGGACTCAGTGTACCAATGGGGATAGTAGCGGTCAAGAAACGTCCAGTCGTGCTATCATTCGGTGCTGGTGGCCAGAGCACTGGCCGGAGAGGAGAGTGCAGCATGGCGCGTTTGCCCGCGGTAAAGCGAGAGGAGTTGGCACCGGAACACCAGGCGACCTACGACTACATTGTGGGGAGCCGGGGCAGGCTGGGAGGGCCCTTCCGGATACTGCTTTACAGCCCCGCCATTGCGGACCTGGTGGGGAAGCTGGGGGGGTACATACGCTACGAGTCGCCCCTGGACCCCGGCCTGAGGGAACTGGCGATCCTCACGGCGACGAGAGAGGCGGACTGCCAGTATGCCTGGACGGCCCACCACCAGGAGGCCAGGAAGGCGGGGGTGCCTGAACCCATCATAGAGGCGGTGCGCGACCGGAAGGCCCCCACGGGGTTGCCTCCCCGCGAGGCGACGGTGGTCCGCTACGCCCTGGAGCTGCTGCGGAAGCACCGGGTCTCTCAGCAGACCTTCAACGCCGCCATGGAGATGCTGGGGAAGGCGAGCCTGGTGGACCTGACGGTCACTGTGGGGTACTACGGCATGATGGCGGGGGTCCTCAACGCCTTCGAGGTGGAGGTGGACCCAGGGGTGAAGCCGCTTCTGCCTGTCTAGACCTAGTGTCCTGAGTTATGAATAAGTTCTAGAATGAGTGGCATGAGCTTCATCACACCACAGGAGGTGCTCATGCCGCGAGGGAGACCGCTGCCACCCTTGACGATCAGCAGAGATGAAAGAGAGACGCTGGAGCGATGGGTCGCACGTCGGAAGACGGCTCAAGCCCTGGCCCAGCGGGCTCGGCTGGTGCTGAGGTGCGCCGAAGGCCATGCCAATACGGCGGTGAGTGCCCAGGTAGGACT
>JACPQL010000052.1 GCA_016190445.1 Chloroflexota bacterium | reverse complement strand
GGTGTCCCCCAATCTAAAAAACATATGGGGCGGGTGGGTGGGAATGTAGACACCTGCCTTTTGGAGCACTTTTTGTGCAGGGCCGGGGTGTCCCCCAGATATCTTTTCTCCCCCCTCTCCAGCAGGAGAAGGGGGCAAGGAGGATGAGGTATTCGCCAAGGAAGCGACACCAATGTCGCTGTGATTGGTCAATGACCATCAGGCGGGGGTACCCAGAAACATTTTCGGGATAGCCTCAAGAAAATAGAGGAGCTGAGAGATGAAGGTGCCACCTTTTCTTCTCCGCAGGCTGTACGTCAAGGGCAGCCTCAAGAACACGCCCGGCGGCTTTCAGTTCCAGTTAAAGAACCAGCTCGGCTCAGGGTACGCTCGCCGGCTGATGCCCATAACGGTGGACGGGGTGGACGTGCCACTGGAGGCCACCTCCTTTACCACGGATGGCAAGGAGGTCCCCCTGACAGCGGTGGCTGAGGGGACCCCGTTCACCCTGGCCCTCAATAAAGTGACCACCCTCACGGTGCAGGGCAAGCCGCTGGCGCCCGGCCCCCGCAAAATAGGCATGCGCTTCGAGGTGGCTGGCCTGGGCCTGCTCGAGTTCGACTTCACCGACGTCCCCACCGATGGCTAGCACTCCGCCCCGCAGCGTGGCCGTTACCGGCGCCGCCGGCTACGTGGGCCGCCGCCTCCTGGACCGGCTGGCCCGGGAGCCGGGGGTGGAGTCAGTGGTGGCCACGGACATCCGGCCCCTGGACGCCTTACCCGCCAAGGTCACTTTCTACCAGCAGGACATCCTTGATCCCCTGGACAATGTGCTCCGGCGCCACGGCGTGCAGGCCCTGGTGCACCTGGCCTTTGTCCTCCGTCCGGGGCGTGACCGGGAGGCGGTGCGCCGCACCAACGTGGGTGGTGCCAGGAACGTGCTGGCCGCCTGCCTGGCGGCGGGAGTGCCCCACCTGACGTGCTTCAGCAGCACCACCGTCTACGGCCCTCACCCCGACAATCCGGTCCCTCTGGACGAGGGAGCCCCCCCTCGCCCGCCCGCCGGCTTCCAGTATGCCGAGGACAAGGTGGCGTGCGAGGCCCTCTTCCAGGCCTACGCCCAGGAGAACTCGGGGACCTGCGTCTCCATACTTCGCGGCTGCGTGGTCATGGGCCCGGGGGCCAGGAACTTCATCACCCGGGCCCTCTTCAAGCCCCTGCTGATAGCCGTCCGCGGCCACGATCCCCCCATGCAGTTCCTTCACCAGGATGACCTGGTGGACCTGCTGATGCGCTTCCTGGCTGAGGAGCACCCGGGAGTGTTCAACGTGGCCGGAAGGGGTGAGGTGCCCTACTCTCGAATGGTACGCCTGGCACGCCGACCGCTGCTGCGGCTGCCCGCGCCCCTGGCCTACGGGTTGACAGAGCTTACCTGGCGGTTTAGGCTCCAGAGCGACTCGCCCTCCGTGGGTCTGGACTTCATCCGCTACCCCTGGGTGGCCAGCACCGAAAGGGTGCAGCGGGAGACCGGCTTCCGCTTCCAGTACACTTCAGAGGAGGCGCTGCGGTCCTTCCTGGAAACCCGCCCATCACCCCCGGACCGAGGGGGCGGGCACCGTGCAGCAGGCCCCTGAATCGTCTAGAATCGTGGAGAGTGCGCAGCCCTTCAGCCGAAGGGCGCAGCTTCTGGTGGTAGGGTGATGCGAGTATTCCGGTCGCGGTCCCAGCGATTTCGGCACTGGCGCTACACTAGGCAGCGACAACTGCTGCTGTGGCTGACCCTCAGCTTTTTCGCATTGATTGGCACGACCGTCGCCGTGGCCACCGTGGCAAGGGAGTCATGGATATTCATGGTGCTGGCCGGCATGCTTGTGCCGTTCGCCCTGGCTCTCGCAGCCTCACGCGGCACGATGAGATCTCTGGAGGCAGATCTACGGGAAGGACGAGCGGTAACGGAGGCTTTGAAGGGGGATCTGAACGAGTCCTTTGTGCTACTGAACGGCCTGGCCATTAGAGGAGCGTCGGACGACGTAGACCACGTGCTCGCGGGACCAACAGGTGTCTTTGTCATTGAGAGCAGGGGCCACAGCGGCTACGTGCGATGCAAAGGGGATGTGTGGAGCAGAAGACCTTCGCGGAGCGCCGGCCGTCAAAGGCAGGTCCTTCTGCGCTCTCCGGCCAGGGCGGCGCTGAAAGCCGCCTCCGCAGTGACAGAAACCCTGGAGGACAACCATCTCGAGGTGCCTGTCACACCGCTGGTGGTCTTCACCAACCGCGATCTGGCCCTGTCGGTCACGGACACTCTCGTCCCCGTCTTGCGTCTGGCAGAGCTCCCATCGGTAGTCAAGGCTCCCAGGCCCTGCCTGACGGTAGCACAGGTAGACCTGATAGCCAGCGTTCTGACCAGCCCCCGCTCCCGCCGGGCCCTCTCGAGTATGCCCTGGTCTTGGCATGCCTAAAAGCCTATCCAATAACTGTAGGCTCGGGAAGTGCAGAGGGGGCGAAGCCCCGGAGCTTGCCCTGAGCGCAGCCGAAGGGCCGGGGGAAATGGGGTCCGATGAGCTTTGCTCATCGAGACTCGCGACGAAGTCGGAGGTGTCCCCCAGATTCATTTTCCCTTCCCCCGCTCCCCCGATGGCATCGGGGGAGCGGGGGACACAGGCCTGTCCTGAGCCAAGCCGAAGGAAGGAGGGTGAGGGTTGTTGGATAGGCTCTAAGGCCGTCCTCATAGACACGGACCCCGGCACCGACGACTTCATCGCCATCCTGATGGCGCTGCGCTCCCCTGCCCTACAGGTCCTGGGCATCACCACCGTGGGCGGCAACGCCCGCCTGGCCCACTGCACCCGCAACGCCCTCCGGGTCCTGGAGCACGCCAGCCGGGCCGACGTGCCGGTGGCCCCTGGCGCCCGGCGCCCTCTACAAGGCGCCTTCCACTACGCCTACGACTTCCACGGCCCCGGCGGACTCACGGTGCGGCTGCCTCGCCCCAGCCTGCGGCCCTCGGCGGAGCGGGCCGAGGAGTTCATGGCCCGCAAGGTAGTGGAGCGCCCGGGGGATGTCACCCTGGTAGCCCTGGGGCCGCTGACCAATGTGGCCCGCCTGCTGGAGCGCCGCCCGGAGGCGGCGCGCCGCCTCCGGGGGCTGGTGGTAATGGGCGGCGCCCTATCGTGTCCAGGGAACGTGACCCCCTATGCGGAGTTCAATTTCCATAACGACCCGGAGGCGGCGCGCCGCGTGCTGAACAGCGGCCTGCCCATAACTCTGGTGCCCCTTGATGCCTGCCGCCAGGCCACCTTGGGCCGGGAGGAGCTGCGCCCATACCTGGAGGGAGGGCCCGATGCCAGGTTTGTGGGGCGCCTTCTGGCCGGGTGGTTCCGCAGGCGACCCCCGAATGCCCGGTACGACCTGTGCGACCCACTAGCCATGGCGGTGGCCGTTGACCCCGCAGTGATGCCAGCGGAGCGTCGCAGCGTTTCAGTGGAGACCCAGGACAGGGGAAAAAGGGGGATGAGCCGGGTCGTGAAAGGTAATGGGGCCGTGGCCGTGCCATCCAGGGTTGACGTGCAGGGCTTCTTTGGCCTGCTGAAAACTACCCTGGGCGCCTTGGGCGCCAACGAGAACAGGCCATCAAGTCCCCCTTGACGTTCGTGGAGAGCAGCGGTAGACTATTCCTGACTAAATTGGTCAACAATTGGCCCTTCCAAATTTGCCGTCAGAGGGCTAGCATCGAAGAGGGTGTAGCCTGTGACTACCAGCAACCAGTTGGTCAAGGATGTAGCCAGCCGTGCCTACAAGTACGGCTTCGTCACGGAGATCGAGGAGGAGTCCGCTCCTCTTGGCCTGAACGAGGAGATCATACGATGGGTCTCCGCCAAGAAGCGCGAGCCTGAGTGGATGCTGGAGTGGCGACTTAAAGCCCTCAAGCACTTCCTCTCCCTGCTAGGCCAGGGCCAGTTGCCCGGCTGGGCTAACGTCCACTATCCCCCCATAGACTTCCAGGCCATCAGCTACTACGCAGCGCCCAAGCAGAGGCAGCAGCTTGGCAGCCTGGATGAGGTGGACAAGGAGCTGCTGAAGACCTACGAAAAGCTGGGCATTCCCCTGGAGGAGCAGAAGCGCCTGGCGGGGGTGGCCGTGGACGCCATCTTCGACAGCGTGTCGGTGGCCACCACCGCCAAGGAGACGCTGGCCAAATACGGCGTCATCTTCTGCTCCATGTCGGAGGCGGTCCAGGACCACCCAGACCTGGTCAAGAAGTATCTGGGCTCAGTGGTACCGTACACCGACAACTTCTACGCGGCGCTGAACTCGGCGGTCTTCTCCGACGGCTCTTTCTGCTACGTGCCCAAGGGCGTTCGCTGCCCCCTGGAGCTGACCACCTATTTCAGGATCAACGCCGAGGGCACGGGCCAGTTCGAGCGGACGTTGATCATCGCCGAGGAGGGCGCCTACGTCAGCTACCTGGAGGGCTGTAGCGCCCCCATGCGGGACCAAAACCAGTTGCACGCCGCCGTTGTGGAGCTGATCACCCTGGACAACGCTCAGATCAAGTACTCCACCATCCAGAACTGGTACCCGGGGGACGAGGAGGGCAAGGGCGGCGTCTTCAACTTCGTCACCAAGCGCGGCAAGTGCCAGGGAAAGAACTCCAAGATCTCCTGGACCCAGGTGGAGACCGGCTCCGCCATCACCTGGAAGTACCCCAGCGTCATCCTCCAGGGGGACAACTCCATCGGCGAGTTCTACTCGGTAACGCTGGCCAAGGCCTATCAGCAGGCCGATACCGGCACCAAGATGACCCATATCGGCAAGAACACCCGGAGCACCATCATTGCCAAAGGCATCTCCGCAGGCCATGGCAACAACACCTACCGCGGCCTGGTGCGGGTGATGCCAAAAGCCGCCAACGCCTGGAACTTCACCCAGTGCGACTCGCTCCTGCTGGGCGACCAGTGCGGCGCCCACACCACCCCTTACGTGGAGGTGCGGAACAACACCGCCCACCTAGAGCATGAGGCGTTCACCTCCAAGGTCAGCGAGGCTCAGCTCTTCTACTGCAACCAGCGGGGCATGAACACGGAGGAGGCCCACTCGCTGATCATCAATGGGTTCTGTAAGGAGGTATTCAAGCAGTTGCCCATGGAGTTCGCCGTGGAGGCCACCAGGCTTCTGGAGGCGAACCTGGAAGGCACCGTTGGCTAAAGGGAGAGCAATGCTGGAAGTGCGAGAGCTGCACGCCTCGGTGGGAGGAGTGGAGATACTGAAAGGAGTGGACCTCAGCATAAAGGCCGGGGAGGTCCACGCCATTATGGGGCCCAATGGCTCCGGCAAGAGCACCCTGGCATACGTTCTGGCGGGCCACCCCCTTTACACCGTCACCTCCGGTGAGGTGCTCTTCCAGGGACAGGACCTGCTGCGCGTGGCGCCGGAGGCGAGAGCCAGGGCTGGCATCTTCCTCTCCTTTCAGCACCCGGTAGAGATCCCCGGCGTGCGGCTGGACCACTTCCTTCGGGCCGGGTTCAACGCCATTCGCAAAAGCCGCGGGCTGGAGGAGCTGGACGTCCTGAAGTTCGATCGGATGCTCAAGGAGAAGGTGAAGCTGGTGGAGATGGACACCAGCCTCACCAAACGCTACGTCAACGACGGGTTCTCGGGCGGCGAGAAGAAGCGCTGCGAGATCCTTCAGATGGCGGTGATGGAGCCGAGGCTGGCCGTGCTGGATGAGCCCGACTCGGGCCTGGACGTGGACGCCCTTCGAGCGGTGGCCAACGGGATCAACAAGCTGCGAGGCCCGGAGAACTCCGTACTTCTCATCACCCACTACCAGAGGATTTTGGACTACGTTGTCCCCGATGCGGTGCACGTCCTCATGGGTGGCCGCCTCATAAAGTCCGGCGCCAAGGAGCTGGCCCTGGAGGTGGAGTCCAAAGGCTACGACTGGGTCGAGGAGTCCGTTCGAAGTCTGAGGTCTGGCGTTTGAAGGAGAGGCCCGCCCCATGACCCAACAGTCGCTGACCCAGGAGGCGAGGTACCTCTCGGCCTTCGAGTCCTTTGAGAAAAACGGTGCGACCAGGGACCCCTCCTGGGCCCGGGCGCTCCGGCAGGCGGCCATTGCCAGGTTCCGGGAGTTGGGATTCCCTGTGGCCAGGCGCGGCAACGAGGAGTGGAAGTACACCGACGTGGGCCCCATCGCCAGGGCGCCCCTGCTTCCTCTGATGGCAGCCGCGCCCGCAAGGGTGACGGCCCGGAGGCTGGCCAGGTACACCTTTGGCCGGCAGGCGGCGGATTGGAACCTGCTGGTCTTTGTGGACGGGCGCTACGTGGAGCAACTTTCGTCGCTCCCCTCCTTGCCCACCGGGGCCAGCGTGACAGACCTGGCTGACGCTCTGGCCAACGGCACAGGTCTGGCAGAGCAACACCTGGCCCGCTATGCCGACTACAACAAGAGTGCCTTCACCGCCCTCAACACGGCCTTCCTCCATGACGGGGCCCTGGTGCACATCCCTGACGGGGTGCAGGTGGATGCGCCCATCCACCTGCTATTCCTCTACACCTCCCGCGCCCAGGACGCCGCCTCTCACCCCAGAGTGCTCGTCATCGCGGGGAAGGAGAGCAAGACGACCATCATCGAGAGCCACGGTGGGCTGGAGGACAACCAGTACTTCGCCAACGCGGTCACCGAGGTGGCGCTAGGCGAGAGGGCTGCGGTGAGGTACTATAAAGTACAGCGGCAGAGCGAGCAGTCGTTCCACATCGCCACTACCCAGGTGGAGCTGGGCCGCGACAGCACCTTCTTGTCGTGCAATCTGGACCTGGGCGGGGGGCTCGTCAGGAATAATCTCAACATGGTCCTGGCGGGCGAGGGTAGCTCCTGTATGCTGGGCGGCCTCTACATGGTGAGCAGGAACCAACACGTGGACAATCAGGTCATCGTAGACCACGCGGCCTCCTATACCACCACCCGTGAGCTCTACAAAGGCATCCTCGACGGCAAGTCGAGGAGCGTTTTCCACGGAAGCATCATCGTGCGCAAGGGCCTCCATAAGGTGAACGCCGAGCAGGTGGACAAGAACCTGCTGCTCTCTGACCGGGCAGAGGCGGATACCAAGCCCGCCTTCTGGATCTACTCCGACGACGTGAAGTGCGGCCACGGGGCCGCCTGTGGACAGTTGGATGAAAGGGCGCTGTTTTACCTCAGAAGCCGCGGGCTCAGCGAAGAGGAGGCTCGCGGCTTCTTGGTGCGTGGCTTCGTGGCCGAGGTGGTCAACGCCATTGACTACGCGCCGTTCCGCGGGCACGCGGAGGAGTTGGTTGCAGCCAGGCTGCAAGCGATGTAACAAGCTGCGGCTGACGCTGCGGCAGCTTCGCGAATGGGGAGATGGTCTGCAAACCATGGGCCTCAAGTTTACCAAGGTGGCAACGGTGAATGAGGTGCCGCCAGGCACGGCAAGGGTGGTGGAGGTTGACGGGGAGCAGATAGCCATCTGCAACGTGGACGGGGAGTTCTACGCCGTCAGCAACGAGTGCACCCATGACGGGGGCTCCCTGGACCAGGGAGAGTTGGACGGAGAGACCATCGAGTGCCCGAGACACGGGGCCAGATTCAACGTGAAGACGGGCGAGGTGGTGGCCCCGCCCGCATTCTCTTCCGTGGACACGTTCCCGGTCCGTGTCCTGGGCAAGGATGTGGAGGTGTCCGCGGAGCGGGCGTAGCTTTCACTACGCGACGCTGACCGCGGAGAAAGGACATCATGCTGGACGCAAGGAGAATCCGGGAGGACTTCCCGGTGTTGCGGCGAGAAGTGAACGGGAGACCGCTGGTCTACCTGGACAACGCCGCCACCTCCCAGAAGCCTCGCTGCGTGATAGACGCCCTGGTGGAGTACTACGAGGGGTACAACTCCAACGTCCACCGGGGGGTCCACGCCCTGAGCGTGGAGGCCACCGCCCGGTACGAAGAGGCACGGGCCAAGGTGACCGCCTTTATTGGCGCCCCATCCCACGAGCAGCTCATCTTCGTCCGCAACACCACCGAGGCAATCAACCTGGTGGCCAGGACCTGGGCGCCGGCAAACGTGCATGAGGGAGACGAGATACTGCTCACCGAGATGGAGCACCACAGCAACCTGGTGCCCTGGCAGAAGGTGGCCCAGGACACAGGAGCCCATCTGACCTTCATCCCGCTCGCGGAAGACCACACCCTTGACCTCTCCCGCCTGGAGACAGTGCTTACCTCCCGCACTAGGCTTGTGGCCCTCACTCACGTCTCCAACGTGCTGGGCACCATCAACCCGGTGAAAGAGATCGCCAGGGCCGCCCACCAGTTGGGGGCCACGGTGCTGGTGGACGCTGCCCAGAGCGTCCCCCACATGCCTGTGGACGTACAGGACCTGGACTGCGACTTCCTGGCCTTCTCAGGACACAAGATGTGTGCCCCCACGGGTATAGGCGTGCTCTACGTCAAACGCCCAGTGCTGGACGAGATGGGGCCTTTCCTGCACGGCGGCGAGATGGTGAAAGAGGTGTGGTACGACCACGCCACCTGGAACGACCTCCCCTTGCGCTTTGAGGCGGGAACACCTAACATTGCTGATAGTATTGCTCTGGGCGCGGCGGTGGACTACCTCCAGGGCCTGGGCATGGAGAACGTCCGCCAGCACGAGGTCCAGCTAACGGGCTACACCTTGAATGCTCTTAAAGAGCTGGAGGACGTCACCCTCTTCGGCCCCAAGGACTTGAATGTAAGAGGCGGCGTCGTATCCTTCTATGCGCATGGAGTCCATCCCCACGATCTTGGGACGGCGCTGGACAAGCTGGGCATCGCCATCCGCGCCGGCCACCACTGCGCCATGCCTCTCATGCGCAAGTTGAACGTGCCCGCCACCGCCCGGGCCAGCTTCTACATCTATAACACGGAGGAGGAGGTAGACCTCCTGGTGGACGGGCTCAAGCAATCGCTCAGGTTCTTTTCTCATGTCACTCGAAGAGCTTGATGAACTGTACCGGGAAGTCATCCTGGACCATTACAGGAACCCCCGGAACAACGTGAAGCTGGCTGACCCGGACCTCTCCGCGGTGGGATATAACCCTTTCTGCGGCGACGAGGTCACCATCACCGCCAAGCTGGACAAGGATGCGCGCATTCAGGCCGTGGGGTTCCGTGGTCAGGGCTGCTCCATAAGCCAGTCTTCCGCCTCCATGATGACCGAGCTGCTGAAAGGGCACACCATAGAAGAGGCGGAGGCGTTGGTGGCGGTCTTCAAGCAGATGATGCTGGGCAAGGAGATGGAGGAGGCCCAGCGCCTGGAACTCGGAGAGCTAGAGGCACTGGAGGGGGTGCGCCAGTACCCCATCCGCATCAAGTGCGCCCTGCTGGCCTGGTCAGCCCTCCTCGACAGCATCAAGGAGTACCGGGCCGCCCACCGCGCCAGCTAGCGTCCTGTCCCTGCAGTCCGCTGCTGTGCTTCCCCTCCCGGGTGGGTGGGAAACAACCTGGGGGTTGGGTTCGGCAACGTTTTTCTGAGACGGGACACTAACCCCCGGCCGCGCCGAGGTCTTCCATATACCCGCATTGCAACCTGCCAGGCCCTGCCGGCCCCGTATGGCGGCTACCCAGCCACCCGCACCCTCGCCCAGAAGGAATACTCCGAGCCCGCCAGGTTGGGGTAGAAACCGCCCACCTGCGGCCAGAAGGCCCACCGCTCCACGCTCACCGCAGGCATGAATAGCAGACCTCGGTCAAGCACAAAACTCTGGACCTCCCTCACCAGCTCGCCGCGCCGGGCCTGGTCATACTCCGCGGCCTGCTCCTCCACAAGCTGGTCCAGTCGCTGGTAGCCATGGCCGGTGATGCTCCACTGCCCCTGGCTATGCAGCATGGAGAGCAGGAAGCCGTTGGTGGTGGAGGCGGGAGGCACAGCCCCTATGACGGCCTGAAAGTCCCGCCGGCCCCACACCCGCTCGGCGTACTCCCTGCGGTTCACCACCTGCAACCGCACATGGAAGCCAGTCCGGGCGAGCTGCTCCCTCACCGCCTCACCGTAGGCCAGGTACGGCTCACCAAAGTCAGCCACCAGCAACTCCAGCGGCGGCGGCCCCCCCCCAGCCACCTCCGCCAGCATCCCCCTGGCCCGCTCCGGTTGGTTGAAGGACCGCCCCATCTCCTCACGGCTCAGCAACCAGTCCGACTGGGCCACCGGGGCCCCCAGGCCCACAATCCCCTGCCCACCCCACACGTCCTCCAGGCTCCGCCACGGGTCCAGGGAGAGGAAAAAGGCGACCCGCACCCTCTCCTCCAGAGCGGCGCTCAGGGCCAGGAGGGCACCGGTCCCCATGCGAGGCGCCACCACGGACTTCACCCCCAGTCCCTTCAAGGTGTCCCACCGGCCTGCCTCCACACGTCCAACGTCCACGGCACCCGTGGCCAGGGCAGCAAATATGGTCTGTGTGTCCGGCATCACCCGTATCACTAGCCTCTGCACCCCAGGCACGCCGGGCTCAAAGTACGCGCTGCTGGCAACGAAGCTGGAATCGCCGACAGCAGGCTTCCCCTCCCACACCCACGGCCCGGTGCCCACCACAGGCGCCTCCTTCAGATCGCCGTACTGCTGCACCACCTCAGGCGCCACAATCTTGGCGTGGCCATCGGCCAGCGAGCGGAGAAAGTCGGCGTCGGGGTGTTGGAGAACCACCCGGACCGTACGCTCGTCCACGGCGGTCCAGCCCTCCACGCCATGCACCAGCCCAGCGTTGGGCCAGCCCGGCGTGCTCAGTCGCTGGTAGCTGAACACCACATCCTGGGCCGTCACCTGGCGCCCGTTCACAGGGGGAACAGGATGCCACTGTGCCTCCGGGCGCAGGGTGAACTCAAAGATCCGAGGGTCCACCATCCGCCAGCTCTGGCATAGGTCGCACTCCACCTGCATGCTGGGAATCGCTACCTCCGGCCCCGTGGCCAGACGAAGAAGCCGGCTGTACGCCAGCCCCGGCCCCAGCGAGGCGAGGGCCTCGGACACCGCCTGGTGCACGTCCAGGTGAGGCGGCGCCGCTGGAGAGGCGACGGTGAGAGTGCCAGAGGGCAACGCCGTGGCCGTTGGCGGTACAGGCGTCGGAGTAGCCGTGGAAGTGGGCGTGGGCGTGGGCAGCGCGGACGTGGGCGTGAAGGTGGGTGTGGCAGTGGCCGTCGCCGTCGGCGTAGCAGTAGGCGTGGCCGTGGGTGTCGCTGTAGGCGTAGGGGTGGGCACACTACAGGAGAGCGCCAAGACCAGAAGTCCGGAGAGAGGGAGCCTACGCAGAAGGTGACAAGCAGGCATGTCTGGAGCCGTACCCCCGGCTACCCGGCCCCTGGTCCCGCCGCCTCACTCACAGCGACGGAGGGCACAGGCCTCCTGCCAAATATGCCAAACCCTTCCTTGGGCAGCAGCACCAGGGCAATGACTACCGAGGGCAGGAACTTGATCAGGTGCGCCACCACGGCGAAGGCGAAGGCCGGCCCGGGGCCCACAGAGAACAGGCCCAAGGTGTAAATGACGGCGAACTCAAAGGTGCCCGCGGCCCCAGGCAGCGACGGCACCGCCGAGGTGAAAAAGTCGGTGGCCACGAAAATGACCACCAGGGCACCCAGGGCAACGTTCATCCCCAGCCCTCGGGCCAGCACCCAGCCGCCCACGCCCAGGAACACCCAGTGGCCTGCCGTGGCAAAGAAGGAGAGCGTGAGCCGCAGCCTCTCTCTTTTGAGAGCATTCATCGCCCACACCACCCGCCGCACCACCGCCAGCCGGCCAACGAAGGGAAGGCCCCCAGCGCCACGCACCACCAGCACCAGCACCAGCACCAGAAGCGTCACGATGGAGAGGATGAACGCGCCAAATAGCTGGATGCTGATGCCTTGAAGCGGCGGGTACAGCAACACTCCCAGCCCCATCATGAGAGCGCTGGCAAAGATGTCCAGCACGTTGGCAGTGACAAGGGTGGCAAAGGCGGTCTCGCCAGAGATGCCGTCACGTCGGGTGATGAGCAGGAACTGGATGGGCTCGCTCAGGGCGCGCACCGGCAGAAGGTTGTTGAGCCCGATACCCGCGTTCTGTACCAGGAACAGTCGGCGCAGCGAGACCCGCTCCACAACAAACAGCACGTACCACCGGCAGGCGCGGAGTACCATGGCAGCCCCGAAGGCCAGCGCACCCAGCAGAGCACTGGAGACGGGGAAGTCCTTGAAGGTATGGTAGACCTCTCTCCAGTCCATCTGGTGGAGGGCCAGCCACCCCAGGCCTACGCTGGCCACCGCCCCCAAGAGGAAACGTGCCCACCTGGCAGCCCTGCCCTGGCGCAGCCCCGCGGCCAGCCGGAAGACAGCTAGTATGCCCACGGCCACCCTGGGCCTCCCGCGCTGACCTCGCGAGAGCTAAGATAAGGGTGGTACACCAGAACCTCCTCAGCTTCTCTATCCCAGGACCGGAGGCCCTATGCTTGCCGACTGTCACACCCACATAGACCAATACGCGCCCGCCGAGCTGCCGGGCGTGCTCCATCGGGCCCAGGAGGCTGGCGTCGGCGCCATTATAGCAGCAGGGACCACCCTTGACTCCTGCCGTCGCGTCCTACATCTGGCCGCTTCTCACCCCCCTCTCTACGCAGGCATCGGCCTCCATCCCATGCACCTGACGGCCCCTGTGGATGACGCCATGTACGCCGCCCTCCGGAGCATGGCATCGGGCAACCCCAAGGTGGTGGTCATGAGCGAGATCGGGCTCGACTTCATGTCGGGCGCGCCGCCGCGTGAGCTTCAGGACCAGGCCTTCCGGGCACAGGTACGCCTGGCCCTGGAGCTGGGCCTGCCCATCGTCTTTCACTCGCGGGAGTCCCACACGGAGGTGCTTCGCACTCTTCGCCAGGAAGGGTCAGAGCGGGTGGGCGGCGCCATGCACTACTTTCAGGCCGATCTGGCCACAGCCCTGGAGGCCATGGATGCCGGCTTCTTCATCTCTCTGGCCAGGCCGCTCTTGCGACTGCCGGACCTCCAGGAGACTGCGCGGCGACTCCCTCTGGACCGGATAGTGCTGGAGAGCGACGCCGCCCCCCAGCCGTTCAAGAAAAAAAGAGACAACTGGACCGAGCCCCGCCACGTGCGGGATGTGGCCGCAAAGCTGGCGGAGCTGAAAGATATTCCCCTGGAAGAGGTGGAGGCAGCCACCGCCGCCAACCTCGACAGGATGCTCCAGGGCCGGATCGCGGCGCTGCGGTCATGAACTCTCCCGGCCCACCAGCACGCCTCGAAATCCTTCATGCCCCGATGGCATCGGGGCATGGACGATTGCTATGAAAATGGCCCGCGGGGGGCAGGGGTTGTCATGCTGAGGAGCCGGTTGAACTCCTCGGCCTCCAACATGCCTCCCGCCGACGAAGCATCGGGGGGGCCACCCCAGACCCTTCGCGGAGTTTATGCTGAGGAACGAAGGGCTCAGGGTGACATGTGGAAAGCGACTTTTGAGGCAACCCCCTTGGCAAGGGAGAGGGGGACGTGGCCTGTCCTGAGCTCCGATGTATCGAGAGTCTCGACGGAGTCGGACCTGCCTAAGGAGGGTGAGGGTTTTCCGAGCAGCCTGTAGTAAAGGGGGAGAAGAATGACTGAGCGTTCGCCCAGGGAGATCGCGACGCTGGCGGGCGGCTGTTTCTGGTGCCTTGAGGCTGTATTTGAACAGCTACGGGGTGTGGAGCGAGTGGTGCCCGGCTATTCCGGTGGGCACATAGTCGGCCCGTCATACGAGCAAGTCTGCACTGGCACCACTGGCCATGCCGAAGCAGTCCAGGTCACCTTTGATCCCCAAGTTATCTCCTACAGGGAACTGTTGGACGTTTTCTTTGCCATCCACGACCCAACCACATTGGACCGTCAAGGCCCTGACGTTGGCACCCAGTACCGTTCGGCCATCTTCTACCACGACCCGCAACAAAAAGCCACGGCGGACCAGGCCATTGCGGACCTCCGCACCAGTGGGACCTGGAAACGCCCGATTGTAACCGAGATTACACCATTCACCGCCTTCTACCAGGCCGAGGCGTACCATCGTGAATACTACCGGCAGAACCCGGCTCAACCCTACTGCCAGGTAGTCATTGCACCCAAAGTGGCAAAGTTTAGAAAACAGCACCCAAACAGGCTCAGGACCTAGCTGACGGCTGTTCGCCGCTGTCACGAACCTGGCCCGAGAATCGCCTTCGGGGGAGTGCAGAGGGGGTAAGAACCCCCTCTGCCGGGGTCTGGGGTGTCCCCAGGATTCCTTTTCTCCCCCTCTCCCGCCGCTGGCGGGAGAGGGGGACCGAGGGGGTGAGGGATTTCCGAATACCCTTCACGTTGCCAGGTCACGCCGCTCAAAGGTGATCAGCGCCGCGGCCAGCAGCACCACCACCAGACCAATGAGCACCGACGCGTGCACCAGGTTCAACCCGTTGGCCAGGGGGTCGGCCCCCATGTAGTAGTAGAAGGGCGACACCTTGCGGTAGGGTTGCAGGACCTCCACCACAGGCGCCAGCGCGTTGAGGAAATAGGCCGCCACGCCCACGGCACTGCTCACGCCGATGCTCAGCCCTCGGCTACCCGTGGCGCATCCCACCGCCAGCGCCAGTGCTCCGAAGGCCAGAGCCAGAAGCACCGCGCTGAGCGTGGCCTCCGCCATCCGCCCTGCCCCGGCCTCCATACCCACGCCGACGCTGGTCACCTCCAGCCCCACCCAAAAGACAAACGCCAGTATCGCGACTGCCAGGACCGTGGCAGCGAACTTCTCCCACGCCACCCGCCATCGTGGCACGGGATTGGACAGGAGCAGCTCCAGCGTGCCACGCTCCTCCTCGCCCGCAATGGCACCGCTGCCCATGCCGATGGCAAAGACCATGAAAAGCAGCGGCACCATCAGAACGAAGAGCTGGCTGTTCAGGAACCCCTCAGGGGACGTCATATCCTTGCTCTCACCGGCGAACAGGAGAAGGAGTTCCTCCGGCATCCGCTCCGCTAGCTTCTGCATCTCGCTGCCCATGTCGCGGAAGCTGGGATAAAAGAGCAGGGTGAAGACGGCCAACGCCACCAGGCCCGTTCCCCACCACAGCAGCGCCCTCCGCTGGTCCCGCAGACTCTTCAAGAGCACGCTACGGAGCATCTGCATCACCCCTGTCGTAGTAGGCCAAGAACACCTCCTCAAGGCTCGGCTCCCGGCTTATCACATTGACCACCTCAAACCGGGCCGCAGCCTTTATCACCGGGTCCAGCGTCCCCACAATGGTGCAGCGCAACACGCTGTCCTCTACCGCCACATCCCGCACACCTGGTATACCGGAGAACACCTCTGGCGGCACCGTCGCAGAGAAGTGAATCTCCAGATGACGCAACGCCCTGGCTTTCAGCGCCTGTACGCTCTCCACGACCACAAGCTCTCCATCTCGTATGATACCCACTCGGTCGCACACCCGCTCCACCTCGGGCATGATGTGGGACGAGAGGAACACAGTCCGCCCCGCGGCCTTCAGTTCGGCCACCAGGCGGTAGAACTCCTGTTGCATCAGAGGGTCCAGGCCGCTGGTGGGCTCATCCAGGACCAGCAACTCCGGCCCGTGCATCATGGCGTGGATAAGGCCTATCTTCTGCCTGTTGCCATGGGAGAGAGCGCGGATTGGGCGGGACAGGTTGCACTCCAACCTGGTCGCCAGGTCATGGACAAAACCCCAGTCCACGCCCCCACGCAGATGACTGGCGTAGGTCAGCAGCTCTCCGCCGGTGAGGTTCCCGTACAGAGAGAGGTCGCCGGGGAGATAGCCCGTCCGCATGTGGACCTGGCAGGCGTGCTGGCGTGCATCCATCCCGAACACCGCCACCCGGCCACTGGTGGGCCTGATGAAGTCCAGGCACAGCCGAATAGTGGTGGTCTTGCCCGCGCCATTAGGGCCCAGAAAGCCGAAAACCTCCCCTTGAAGGACCTCCATGTCCAGCCCCACCACACCCCGCTGCTTGCCGTAGAACTTGGTCAGCCCCTCCGCTAGGATCACTGTTTCGCTCATCTTGCTCCCTGGCCCATCGCGGGTACTTGTAACTCTAGCTCCCTGGGCCTGAAAATGGACAATGCGTGAACGTCCACTTCCCCACGCCCAGCGCTACGGCATCACCTGTACACCGGCTGCGGGTGCTTTCCGAAGTCGAAACGAGCGGCCCGGTGCCAATGCGAGGTGCCTTTGATTATAGGACTCAGCCGACTCGCAGTGAGGAAGGCAAGGCCGTGGCTCCTCCGCGGGGGCACCGTGGCCGCGGGCGCCGCTCTCAGCCTCTCCCTCGGCTGGCTGGCCATCCGAGGGACCAACTGGGAAGAGGTGAGGGATGCGCTCAGTGCCTCCTCACCTTTGATGGTAGCAGTGGCGGTGGCGCTGGTACTGGTCTCCGCCTGGGTCCGGGCCGTGCGCTGGCGGCTGCTCTGGGTCAAGGAAAAGGTGAGCGCCCTCCGCCTCTTTTGGATTGAGAACGCGGCGCTGGGGGTGAACAACTTCTCACCCATCCGCGCCATGGACGAGGCGTTGGAGTTCGGGATACTTACCCTGCGTGACCGGCTTCCTGGCAGCTCCGTCGTCGCCACCATGATGATGTGCCGGGTCCAGGACCTGGCCTTCACCCTGCTCGCCATCACAGTGGCGACAGCGACCACGCCCGTCCTGCTCCGCCTCGCCCCCGCCATAGTCCCCTTGAGCCTCTTGTTCGTCGGGTGGCTCGCCATCATCGCTAGCCTGGGCCGGATTGTCAATCGCTTTCCCAGGCTGGGTCGCATCTCCGCAGTGGCATCCTTCGCACACGCAGTGGACACCCTCTGGTCGAGAAAGCGGCGGCTGGCAGTTACATTTAGCGTCACCGGCACCTATTGGCTCCTGCTGGGTCCCGCGGGCTGGGCAGTAGCGCGAAGCGCGGGGATAGAGCTGACCTTCCAACAGGCCATGGTGACCGTGCTGGGGGCCATCTTCTTCGCCACCGCGTTGCCCGGCCTGCCTGGAGCGGTGGGGACCTTCGAGTTCGCCGCAGTAGCCCTCATGGAGCTGTGGGGAGTCACCAGAGAGTCCGCCGTTACCTTCAGCATCATCCTCCACGCCGTCCTGTTCCTGCCCCCCATGGTCTTCAGCGTCGTGGTGCTGCCGCGCGAGGGGCTGGGCTCCATCAGGGCATTCCGGGAGATGAGGCAAAGGGCGCTCCAGGCACGCGCCGTGCCCCCATCCTCTGAAGATGGGACATGAACCACTGGCTGACCTGCTAGCCAGCGATGGCACCACCGATTAGCCTGCCGACGCTGTAAGTGACAGCCGCCGCCGCGCCGCCGGCTATCAACATGCGTAGAGCACCCCAGGCAGCGGACCTGCCCGCCATCCACGCCAGGAAGCCTCCCACCCCCAGAAGTGCAGCGGCACTTAGGACCCCGCTAAGCGAGAAGGCCAGTCTGCCCGCGCCAAAGAGGTATGGGGATATGGGGACAATAGCGCCCGCAACGAAGGCGGCAAAGGAACTGGAGGCCGCTCCCCAGGGCGATCCCAGCCCGGAGGGGTCCAGGCCCAGCTCCTCCCGCGCCATGGTGTCCAGAGCAACCACCGGGTCTGCCATGACCTGCCTGGCGATGCGCTCTGCCTCCTCCTGGGAGAGCCCCTTTGCCTGGTAGAGAAGGACCAACTCCTCCACCTCCTCCTCAGGCCATCTCTCTATCTCAGCCTGCTCCAGTTGTATCTGGCGCTCATAGATATCCCTCTGAGAGCGCATGGAGATGTATTCGCCCGCCGCCATGGAGAAAGCGCCCGCCAGCAGTCCCGCCACGCCGGCCAACAGCACGAACTTGGGCGAGCCCGTGCCTCCGGCCACCCCCATCACCAGGCTGAAGTTCGACACCAGCCCGTCGTTCACACCCAGCACCGCCGCTCGAAGGCTACCATTGCCGCTGGCCTGGTGCCGGCTCTCCGCTCTCACGACCGCTAGGGGGTCCTCCGTGCCCGCCAACCGGCGCAGGGTGCGAGAGTGCCTGCGCTCCTCCTTGGCCAGGTCCCGTGCTTCCGGGTCCGCAGCATACGCAGCCAGGTCCCTGGCCTCCCCCCTCAGGAGCATGGGCACCAGGCGGGAGGTGCCGAGCACTCTTGCGGCCCGCTTCAGGAGTTGTAGCCTGAAACCCCGCCCGGCAACAGGCTTCAGGCCAGCCGGGTCAATGCCCAGCTTCTCGGCCCAGTAGGCGGCGTGTCGCATCTCCCACTCGGCCAACCGCCGGAATATCGCAGCCCGCCCGGGGTCCTTCTCCGCATCAGCCAGGGCCCCGTACGTGGCAGCTGCCTCCAGCTCGCTATCCAGGTACCTTCTGTACTGCGCCTCGCGCTCCCTCTTCGGCAAGACCCGACCTCTCCCCTGCACTGGTATCAGACAACAGTATAGGCCCGCAGTCGCCCGCGTACCACCAGCAAGCCGCTTTCCGACAAAGATGCTTCGGCGAGACCAGCACTCAGCAGGCTGCGGGAAAAGGGGTGTGCATCAGAGGGGCAAAGCCCTGGAGCTTGCCCTGAGCGCAGCCGAAGGGCCGGGGGAACTGGGGTCCGATGAGCTTTGCTCATCGAGACTCGCGACGAAGTCGGAGGTGTCCCCCAGATTGCACTGTCCTGAGCCAAGCCGAAGGAGGGTGAGGGTTTTGGGATAGCTTCTGTGAAAGTGGGCCTGGAATGTCATGCTGAGGAGGTGGTTGGACTCCTTCGCCTGGAACACCGATTGCCGACGAAGTCCCGACTCCGTCGAGGACTCGCGACAGAGTCGGAGCATCTGGGGAGGCGGCATCTTCATCCTTCGTGGCGTCCCATGCAAATGGGACATGGACGATTCTTCACCCCGACGTGTCGGGGTGAAGAATCTGGGGTGGGGCAGTTGTGACAGGTTGTGAGAGACCTTTTTGTGCAAGGCGGGTGCTACCGCTGGATGGGCGTAGGCACAGCGCCAGCCCGCTCGGTACAGGGGAGCCTTCGTAGTTGCGAACGCGAGGATATCACTCCACCAGGCGCTGGGCTGTCCGGTACTCCTCCCTGGTGTCCAGGTCCCTGAACGAAAGGAGGCCGGGGTCAACCTCCGCCAGGTCGGCGGCGGTAACCGTCTCAAGCTTGCACCGCCGGAACAGGGCTCTGATAGAGGTGACTCCGTTGTCCAGAAGCTCCACTGCGGCAGTGAGGCACCGCGGGGAGTAGAAGGCGTGGAGGGGCTGTAGCCAGCCCTCCAGAGAGAGCGCCAGTATATCGCACTCCCCCAGACGCTCCGCCATGGCCTCAATCACCTGGGGGCGCAGGAAAGGCATGTCGCACCCCACCACAAAGCACCATGGGGCATCGCTGGCCGCAAGTCCCCGTGCCAACCCCACCAGCGGGCCGCGCTCAGGGCGGTCGTCGGCAAGGACCTCCACGCCAGGTATCACCAGAGTACCGTTTTCCCGCACCACCACCAGCACCCGACGGAACATGGGGCGCAGCACATCGAGGACGGAGTCCATCACGGTGGTGCTGCCCAGTGGGAGGAAGGCCTTATGCGAGCCCATGCGCCTGCTTTCGCCACCGGCCAGCACAAGTGCATCCAGGTCGCAGGTTCTCACGGGCCTGTTGACCTCCACCACGTATCCTCTTCCAGGGTCACGACAGGCCTGCCAAGAGAGGCGCTACTTCGGTGAGTTGCCATTGGGAGTACGCCGCGCCGGCTCCTCGTCCTCGCTGGGTTTCGCCGAGGAAGGCGTGGGCGATGGCGCGGCCGCCGGGCCTTCTTCCTCTGAGCGGGTTGCCGCCTCCACCTCAGACTGGCCCTTGCGGAACTCCCGGATGGCCTTCCCCATGGCGCCACCTACCTGGGGGAGCTTCCCCACGCCGAAGATGACCAGAAGGATCACCAGTATGATGACCAGCTCCATTGGCCCTATTCTGGGCATGACCCCTCACCTCCCGGGTAGTGCCCGTAGGCCGCTGCGGCCTGTGTCCCACCACCCTACCCCAATTGTGCAGCATCCATCCGAGAATCACAACCGCCACGGCTGGCTGGCTTGGCCTAGATAGAACAAGCAAAAACTTTCGAGATGGGCCTTCGCGTATCGCCAGGTCATATCTGTCCTTGACGCAGCAGCCATTCTAGTGCGTTGTAAGCGAACGGTACGTTTTTCGACAGTCCGAAGTGAGGCCTCTCGCCGACGTCTTCCCCCGGGTCTTCAAGCATATGCCCAGAGAGAGCTAGCACCCGAAGAGAGGTCCCTGGAACAACGCTATGGGTTGCGACCGACATGCAGCCTGTGTGGGCTCCCTGAATTCTCGTCCACTCGTCTTGCGTCCAATCCAGAACCCGGGTAGACGGGCCACCAAACACCACACGCCGGGCTAGTGCGCGGCCTGAAAGATGGAATGGTGTATCTACTGTGATTTCGTCAACGCCATCAAAGAGTGCCGCATCCCTCAAACACTCATTCTCTTTCCTGAAGACAATGATGTCATGAAGACAATCATAGTCCGTTTCGTCGAACAAGCGAAGCGATTGGTCGCTTGAAAGTCCGAGTTTGTCCAGAAACGCTGCCCATATTGGGCCGCGCGATTCTGTCCAGCGAGGACCTTGAGTCTGAATAAGCGCGGGCTTGCCATTCAGTATCTCTCGCACAAACAAATCGAACCAATCCACCTCAGTGAAGGCCAGTGCTAGGATAGCGCTGGGTATCCAAATCAGCTTGCACTCTGAGAGCAGACGGCGGAATTCGCGCTCAGAAGACAGGTCGGCCTTGGTGACGGTTCTGGTGCCAAGGCCTAGCGGCTTCAGGAGACCATCAGCAAATCCGTAATAGTGAAAAAGAGGCCGGTTGAAATCCGGGGCCGGAGCCTGGCTATCGAAGGCAGGGACGAAGACAAAGTTATCACCCCCCTCAGCAAGACCGGTCTGAAATTTGAGAGCCTCAGCCAGTTCAGGGTCTTCCCCTTTAATTGCTATGAGAAGCTGCCTTGCAGCCAACTTTACCTTTTCTTCTTCTTCCGCACTCAAATCTCGACTGTGATAGCAGCCGTTCCGGGCATCCTTCGCTGCCCAAAGCGCCTTCAGATCCACTGGCGGGGACGTTCCGAACAGCTCTTTGAAAAACAGCTCGACTACATGCAGCAATTCCGTAAGAGAGACGAAGTGTAGGAGATGCAGCCCTTTGACAGGCGAACTCGCCTGACACCTCTCCGCGTTGTCCTTGACCTTCTGAGGGACACTGTCCCACCAGTCAGGCTTAACGTCAGGAAGACGGCTAAGCACCAGCTCGCGCAGCGACCGCTCAATCGCCCGTGTCAGAAGGAAGACCTGTGCCACCCTGTAAGGATTCATACGGACTTTCCTCTCAGGGATTTGCGCTGCCCGGCCTGGACTCGTCTCTATCTGGTAGCCTGGTAGATAGCTAGGCGATATCTTTTTGTATCAATTGTTACCACCAGGCTCTTGTGGAATCAGCGGCTCCTGAGACAGTCTCTTCAGACCCATCCCTTGTAGCGCATGAAGGCCACCCCCGCAAGAATCGCGGGGGGGACCATCAGCGACGCCAGCAGAACGGTACCCATGCCTGCGCCCAGGGCCTCGGCCACCACGGCGATGATTGTGCTGGCCACAACGTAGAAAATCGCGCTCTTGCCGAACATTTTTCTCAGTATAGCCCAGATGCAGGGGCCAGGCCAGAGTGGTATCAAGGCTTCTCGAAAGGAGTGGCGATTCAATGGCGCGAGGGGCAAAGAAGCTGCCCCGCCCGCATTCGTCCCAAGTTCAGCGGGCCAAAGTCCCCTGTGCCACCGCTACCTCAACTGGGCAAACTGCTCAGGGCTGATGCCCGCATCGTCCAGGATCTTCTTGAAGAGGCTCCTGCCAAGGTCCTCGCCTGGGTGGATGGGGACAACGGTGGTGCGGCCATCACGATGCCGGAAAAAGGCATGGCTTCCATCTTGCCGCACCCTGGAGAAACCCAGCTTCTCCAAAACCCGGACAACCTCGTCGGGCTTCGCTGGGCCCAGTCTAGTACTTGCTTGCGGAAAAAGGCGTCATAACCAGCCGCTCGTGGTGAGCTTGTCGAACCATGAGCGGCTCACCCTGCGACAGGTCCGACTGTGTCGAGACTCCGACGAGGTCGGAGCTCAGGGTGAGCGGGGTTGGGTGCGGCCAATTGTGCGCTGATTTTTGATAGTAGGTACTAGGCAACTACCCGGACCTTCTCGAGTCCAACTTCCACAGGGATTGGCTCCCCCAGGTCCCGAAGGGCGTCGATGTACAGTCGAATAGCTTCCCTGATGTTCTCCAGGGCCTCTTCGCGAGAGCCCCCCTGTGTATGGCAACCAGGAAGGGCAGGGACCGAGACAACATACATGCCGTCTTCGTCACGCTCAATGACGACTGTGAACTGGTAGTCCGCCATTGATCTCCTTTCTTGGATAGCGACCGCGCTCCTGGGTGGCTCTGCCCGGCCTGGATTCGAACCAGGGTCAGGGGATCCAAAGTCCCCTGTGCTACCACTGCACCACCGGGCACCGCCTCTCGCATTATCCCACACCGAGCGCCATCTACGCACCCGCAATGGCAGCAGACGAACCACCGACCCTCTGTTAGAATGGGCCCAATTTCACCCGGGAGGAACGCCATGGACGAGCTTGCAGGCAAGGTCGCCATAATCACAGGCGCTGGCCGGATGCTCAGCTTAGGCCGAAGCGCGGCACTGGCTTTTGCCCGCAAAGGGGCCAACGTAGTGGTCACGGGGACGGGCCGCGACCCCTCCGCCTTTCCTCCGCACGAGCGGAAGGCCGGCTGGCGGGACATCCAGAGCGTGAAGGAGGAGGTGGAGGCCCTGGGGAGACGCTGCCTGGCCATGGTGGTGGACGTGACCAAAGATCAGCAGGTCCAGGAGATGGTGGACAGGACGCTGGCAGAGTTCGGGCGCATTGACTTCCTTGTGAACAACGCCGCCTTCGGGCGCGGCCCTGACCGGGTGCCAGTCCTGGAGCTCAGCGAGGAGCTGTGGCACAAGGTGCTGGAGATAAAGCTGACAGGCGCATTCCTGTGCTCCCGCGCAGTGGCCAAGGTCCTCCTGCGCCAGAACCAGGGAGGCTCCATTGTCAACCTGTCGTCGGGCGCGGGCAAGCGTGGCCCGGCCAACACCGCCGCTTATGCCACCGCCAACGGCGGCATCCAGCTCTTCACCATGTCCCTGGCGCGGGAGCTGGGCCCCCACGGCATCACCGTGAACTGCGTCTGCCCCGGCCTCTTCGACACCTCTCGCAACTACGTGCTGGGCACCCCGGATAGCGAGACGTGGCGGCGCCAGGTGCAGACCATCCCCCTGCGCCGCCACGGCCACCCCGACGAGTGCGGCGAGCTGATCGCCTGGCTGTGCACCCCCTCCGCCTCCTTCATCACTGGGCAGGCCATCAACATCAACGGGGGCTCGGTGATGGAGCACTAGAAGCTATTGCAAAGTCGCAGCTAGGCTTTAGGGGGTGCAGGGGGCCCTGCCCCCTGCCGGAGAGTTTGAGGGGTGTCCCCTCAAACTCAAAAACATACCGAGGACGGGTGGGTGGGAAAGAACAAGTCTGCTCTTCAGGGCGAAAAGGCATCCAGCGACGCTGACTTTTGCAACCAGCTCTAGCAGGGCGCCGTTGCTGGCGCCCTGCCCTGCTGCTACAATCGCCTTGCTGGCACACAGGAGGCATGTCCCACTGTGGTCTTGAGCGACCGCACCATCCGCGAGGAGTTGCGCAGGGGCAGAATAGTCATCCGGCCCCTGGACGAGTCGTGCATCCAGCCCGCCAGCGTGGACATCCACCTGGACCGGAAGGTGCTGGTCTTCCGCAACACCCGCAGGCCCTTCATAGACATCCATGAGAGCATGGACGGCCTCACGGAGATGCAGGAGATACCCGAGCAGGAACCCTTCATCCTTCACCCAGGGGAGTTCGTCCTGGGCAGCACCCTGGAGTTCATCGGCCTGCCCGATGACCTGGTGGCACGGCTTGAGGGGAAAAGCTCCCTGGGGCGCATCGGCCTGCTGATCCACTCCACCGCCGGCTACGTGGACCCGGGCTGGCAGGGGCACCTGACCCTGGAGCTGAGCAACGTATCCAGGCTCCCCATAACCCTCTACTACCGCATGAAGATAGGCCAGGTCTCCTTCCTTCGTCTCACCGCCCCGGCGGAGCGGCTATACGGCGCGCCGGAGTTGGGCAGCAAGTACCAGGGCCAGGAAGAGCCCACCCCCAGCAAGGTGCACCGGGACTTCGGCCCGGCAGGCTGAGGGACGGCGCTGGCATGGCATCCCCATCTCCGCACATGGCGCAGGCTTTGGAGCTGGCCCGCCAGGCCCTGGGGCAGGTGAGCCCCAACCCCGCCGTGGGCGCGGTGCTGGTGAAGGAGGACAAGGTGGTGGGCCAGGGATACACCCAGCCACCCGGAGGGCCTCACGCCGAGATCGTCGCGCTCCAGCAGGCCGGGGAGAGAAGCCGGGGCGCCACCCTCTACGTAACCCTGGAGCCCTGCTGCCACTACGGTAGGACGCCTCCCTGTACCGATGCATTGCTGGCAGCGGGGGTGTCCGACGTGCACATGTCCGTAGTGGACCCCAACCCGCTAGTGGCCGGAAAGGGCAAAAGGCAACTGGAGGATGCTGGGCTGAGGGTCAACGTGGGAGATGGCGACGAGGAGGCGCGCCGCCTGAACGAGGCCTACTTCAAGCACATCGTCTCCGGGCTGCCCTTCGTCACCGCCAAGTTCGCCACCAGCCTGGATGGGAAGATAGCCACCGCCACGGGGGAGTCGCGTTGGATCACCGGCGAGGAGGCCCGCCGGACGGTCCACCAGATGCGGGCCGTCTCCGACGCCGTCATGGTCGGCATAGATACGGCCCTGGCGGATGACCCCCAACTCACGGCCCGGGAGGGTGAGAGGCCCCTGGAGCGCCAGCCGCTGCGTGTTGTGGTGGACAGCACCGGCCGGCTCCCCGCCCGCGCCCGGCTGCTGGCTGGGCCGGGACGCGCCCTGGTGGCGACGGCCCGCATGTCCCCCAGCCGACGCAGCGCCCTGGAGCGCTCGGGCGCCGAGGTGGTCTCCCTGCCAGGCGAGGACGGGCGGGTGGACCTCCCTGCCCTGCTGCGCCTCCTGGGCCAGCGTGGCGTGATGAGCATCCTTGTGGAGGGGGGTGGAGCGCTGCTGGGCTCCTTCTTCCAGCAGCGCTTGGTGGACAAGGTGGTGGCCTTTATCGCCCCCATCATCATCGGCGGGCGAGAGGCTCCCTCGCCTGTGGGCGGCCAGGGCTTCCCCTCCCTTAGCGAGGCCCTTCGATTGCACCTCGTCACCGTAGAGTCGGTGGGGGAGGACCTCATGCTCACTGGGTATCCGCCTGCCGATCAAGAAGGAGGGGCATAGAGACTGCATGTTCACAGGTATAGTGGAAGAGGTGGGCACCGTCCGCGCCGTGCGGCCCAATGGCCTGGTTATCCAGGCCCGCACCGTGATGGATGACCTGGCCCTGGGCCACAGCATCGCCGTCAACGGGGCCTGCCTCACCGTGGTGGAGCGAACAGCGGAGACCTTCGCCGTGGACCTGTCGGAGGAGACGCTGCGCCGCACCAACCTGGAAGCACTCCACCCCGGCTCCGAGGTGAACCTGGAACGCGCTCTGGCCGCAGGGCAGCACATGGGAGGACATATAGTGCAGGGCCACGTGGATGCCACAGGCCAGTTGGTCTCCCTCACTCCGGAGGAGGCCTCGGTGGTGGTGCGGATTCAGGCGCCTCCCCAGGTGATGCGCTACGTAGTGGAGAAAGCGTTCATAGCCGTGGACGGCATAAGCCTCACCGTGACGGGCCATGACAGTTCCTCCTTCGCCATCTCTGTGATACCATATACGCGGCAACACACAAACCTGCGCTCCTGCCAGATGGGCCAGCTAGTCAACCTGGAGGTGGATATCCTGGCCAAGTACGTGGAGCGTCTGCTTAGTCCCGGCTAGAGCGAGTTCCCAATGCCCAGGGGAGGAGAAGAGAAGTTGTTCCTGGCTACGGTGGAAGAGGCGGTAGCGGACCTCAAAATTGGCAAGTTCGTCATCATCGTTGATGATCCGGACAGGGAGAACGAGGGAGACCTGGCCCTGGCCGCGGAGAAGGTCACCCCAGAGACCATCAACTTCATGGCCCGGTACGGGCGCGGCCTCGTCTGCCTCGCCATTAATGGCAGGCGCCTGGATGAACTCCAACTTCCCCTGATGGTCTCCAACAACACCGCCCGCCTGGGTACCGCTTTCACCGTCTCCGTGGACGCAAAAAAGGGCATTACCACAGGCATCTCGGCCCACGACCGGGCAACCACCATCCAGGCAATGCTGGACCCCGGCACCGGACCCGAGGACCTGGCCAGGCCGGGTCACGTCTTCCCTCTGCGCCCCCAGGAGGGTGGCGTCCTGGTACGGGCGGGGCAAACCGAGGCGGTGGTGGACCTCTGCAAGATCGGTGGCATGTACCCGGCCGGAGTGATCTGCGAGGTGATGAACGAAGACGGCACCATGGCCAGGATGCCCCATCTTGAGGTCTTCGCCCAGCAGCACGGTATCAAGATAGTGACAGTGGCCGACATCATCGCCTACCGGCGCCGCCACGAGAAGCTGGTGAGGCGGGTGGCCGAGGCACGGCTGCCCACTCACTACGGAGAGTTCACCGCCGTCGCCTACAGGAGCATGGTGGACCCGGACGAGCACATTGCTCTGGTGGTGGGTGACGTGGCCACCGAAGAGCCCGTGCTGGTGCGGGTGCACAGCGAATGCCTCACCGGAGAGGTCTTCGGCAGCCTGCGCTGCGACTGTGGAGAACAGATACAGCTTGCACTACGGGCCATCGCGGCAGAAGGCCGAGGCGCGTTCCTATACATGCGCCAGGAGGGCCGGGGCATCGGCCTTCACAACAAGATCCGCGCCTACGCCCTCCAGGACACCGGCCTGGATACGGTGGAGGCCAACGTCCGTCTGGGCTTTGCTCCCGACCTGCGCCACTACGGCATAGGCGCCCAGATCCTGGTGGACCTGGGCGTCAAGAACCTTCGCCTCCTCACCAACAACCCCCGCAAGGTGGTGGGGCTAGAAAGCTATGGACTGCGGCTGATCGAGCGAGTGCCCATCATGGCGCACGCGACTCCGGAGAACCGCAAATACCTGGAGACCAAGCGCGCCAAGCTGGGCCACCTCATAGACTACGCTGACCCTACGTATGACAGGTAGGCCCGGGCCGCACGGCCACACCAGATTAGCGAGGCAAACATTGGCTCAGGAGATCACGGGGTCGCTCCAGGGAGACGGGCTGCGCATCGGAATCGTGGTATCCCGGTTCAATGAGTTCGTCACCTCGCGCCTGCTCCAGGGCGCCCTGAGGGCGCTGGCAGACCACGGTGTGCGAGAGGACGACGCCACCGTTGTCTGGGTCCCAGGCGCCTTCGAGATACCGGCCACCGCCCGCCGCATGGCCCACGCCCGGCGGTGGGATGCGCTGGTGTGCCTGGGCGCCGTGATCCGAGGGGAGACCCCCCACTTCGAGTACGTGGCAGGCGAGGCGGCCAGAGGGGTCGCGGCGGTGGCAAGAGAGTGCCACATTCCCGTCATCTTCGGAGTGCTGACTACCGAGACCGTGGACCAAGCGGTGGACCGGGCCGGTGCCAAACAGGGCAACAAGGGGTACGACGCCGCCACTGCGGCCATTCAGATGGTCCACCTCTACCGCCAGCTAGATGGCTCCAACAGCTAGCTTCCGGGCTGGCTTGACTGGTGCTGTCACACCGGGGTCGATTTCTCGCAGGAGGTAGGGTATGCCACACTACATTGTCCTGGCGAACTTCACTGACGACGGTGTCCGAAGCATGAGGGACCTCTCCACGCAGATACAAGCGGCCAACAAGAGGCTTGCGGCAGCAGGCATCAAGGTCCAACGGTTTTTCACCCTGGGCCAATACGACGTCGTAAGCCTGGTGGAGGCCCCCAACGACGAGGCGGTGGCCGCGGAGACCCTGGTAATTGGGAGTCATGGCCACGTACGCACCACCACGTTGAAGGCCTTTACAGAGAGCGAGTTCCTCAAACTGGTAGAGCGCCTGCCCAAGGCCTGAAGCCCCGGCAGCCCACCAGTGTCCTGAGTCAGGGATTCGCTGCATAATGGGATGCTGGCATTGTCATGCTGAACCCTTCACGTCGCTCAGGGTAAACTCCGTGAAGCGTCTGGTGGGGTGGGGGCCGCCTCCCCAGATTCTTCGCTGGCGCTCAGAATGACATTTTGCAGCGGTTTCCTGATTCACCACGCTAGGTCACCTTGTATACGTGGTCCCCAGGGCGCACCCGGTCGGTCACCTTCACCCCTATGATCTGGCCAGCCGTGGCCTGGGTGACGTTGACGTTGTCTAACTGCATGGACTCCACCGTGGTCTCCACGTCCGTGGTGTGTCCATGGATGTGGATGCGGTCCCCCACTTTCAGTGTCTGGCTGAGCTTGATGCCTGCAACCACCGGCCTGGCGAAGAAGTCCGTCACTGTGCCTATCTCGACCTCAGGCATAGTATCACCCTCCCGGCTTCTGCATGCTCCCAGTATAGACTAGGCCAGACCCTCTTGCCACGGGCCAGAGTCTTTCAGCTCTCGCCCCCCTCTGACTCTCCCCCTTCCGCGGAAAGGGGAGAGAATGTATTCCTTCCCCCGCAAGCGGTCTCTTCCCCGAAGGACGGGGGAGAGTTGGAGAGGGGGTGAAGCCTATAATCAAAAGACCCTGCGCCACGGCCCCGTTCGCCTTGACAGGCGCTGAGGCCGCAACTACAATTCCTGTTTGGGCTACTGAAACTTGGCTACTACGGGACAAGAAAGGGGGAGAGCAGTGTGTCCGAGGTAAGACTGAGTGAAGGAGAGAGCTTCGAGAGCCTGCTTAGGCGCTTCAACAAGAAGGTGCAGCAGGAAGGTATTCTATCCGAATCGCGCAGGCGGCAACACTTCGAGAAACCCAGCATCACGCGCAAGAAGAAGGAGGCCGCCAAGCGCCGCAAGAGTTCCAAACGCTAGTTTTGCTTATCTCCTTTTTCCCCAGGTCCCGCCAGGACCTATGACGATCAAGGACAGACTCTCTCAGGACCTCCAGACCGCAATGCGCCAGGGTAATGAACTGCGTCGCTCGGTGGTGCGGCTGGTGAAGTCCAGCGTACAGTACGAAGAGATCGCCCGGGGACGTCCTCTGGACGACCCGGGCGTCATTGATGTTATCAACCGAATGGTGCGTCAGCACCGGGAGAGCATCGAGGCCTTCCGCAAGGGCAACCGCCCAGAGCTGGTGCAGCGAGAGGAGGGGGAGCTGGCGGTCCTTATGGAGTACCTGCCCCAGCAGCTCTCCGAGGCAGAGCTGGTCGAGCTGGCCCGCCAGGCGGTCCAGGAGACGGGAGCACGCCTGCCTTCGGACCAGGGCAAGGTGATGGGGAGGCTCATGCCCAAAGTACGCGGCCGGGCGGAGGGCGCCCAGGTCAGTGCCATCGTCGCGCGCCTCCTGAAGGAACAGGCCTCCTCCTAAAAACTGTGGCAAAAGTCCTGGGGACTGTAGCAAGGTGAGCGATTCCCTGGTCCGCGAGCAGAGTTAGCCATGCCTGTACGCTTCGGCATTGTGGTTTTCCCCGGCACCTGGAGCGACACCGACTGCTACCACGCGGTGAAGGACGTCCTGGGCCAAGAGGCCCAGTACGTCTGGCACAAGGATACAGACCTCTCCGCTTTCGATTGCGTGATACTCCCCGGAGGCTTCTCCTACGGCGACTACCTGCGTGCCGGGGCTATCGCCCGCTTCTCACCGGTGATGGCCTCGGTGGAGGAGTTCGCCCAAAGAGGCCGCCCCGTGATAGGCATCTGCAACGGCTTTCAGGTCCTGTGCGAGGCGGGCCTGCTGCCTGGCGTCCTCATGCGCAACCGGCACCTCCAGTTCCGCTGCCAGTGGGTGCACCTGCGAGTGGAGAACCCGGCCACCCCATTTACCCGGACCTGCCAGCGGGGGCAGGTGCTCCACATGCCCATCTCCCACGGCGAGGGCAACTACTTCGCCGATGAGCCCACCCTGGCAGCCCTGGAGAAGCGGGGACAGGTCGTCTTCCGCTATTGCAGTCCTGAAGGCGCCATCACCGACGACTCCAACCCTAACGGCTCTCTCTCCAACATCGCAGGCGTCATCAACGAGCAAGGCAACGTCCTGGGCATGATGCCCCACCCGGAGCGGGCTGTGGAGGCCCTCCTGGGTGGAGCAGACGGTCGCCTCCTTTTCCTCTCGCTCATAGACCCGATCGCCGTGACCAGGGCATAGGCCGGTGCTTGGCGTCCTGTCGGCAATCCTGGCGGCTACCAGTTGGGGCGTCAGCGCCATCTTTGTGCGTCTGGCGCTACAGCACATGCATCCAGCGGTTGGGACCCTCGCCTCGCTGGTGGTGGGGTTTGTGTTCATCCTCACCATCAGCCTGGCCCTACAGGCCCATGCCTTTCTTGACCTGACGGTAGCGGCCTTCGGCTGGTTCGCCCTCCTGGGCTTCCTGAACTACCTCCTGGGCAGCTTCTTCAACTACAGCTCCATGCACCTGGCCGGAATAGCCCGAGCGGCTCCCCTGGTAGCCACCACGCCCGTCTTCGCCGCGGTGTGGGCTATAGGTGTGGCGGGAGAGCGGCCTGCCGGCCTCACACTGGTGGGCGGGAGCGCCATCGTTCTGGGTGTAGCCATGATGCTGACCGAGCGGCGCACAGGATGACACCCGCACCGAGGGGCTCCGTGCGCCAGTGGCTCGCCGCCCGGCCCGTGGCGGCGGGCTACATCCTGGCTGTGGGCTCGGCCCTCTCTTACGGCACAGCCCAGTTTGTGGCCCGCATTGCAGTGACGAGGGTGGCCCCGCCACTGGTCACCACCGCCTTTGCACTGCTGTTTGGCGCCCTCTTTCTGCTGCCCTTGGGCATCGGCCACTTTCGCCGGGCCCGCCGGGCGCCAGGCAAGGCGTGGCTGTTCATTGTGCTGGCAGGCCTCACCGCCGCCTCGGGCGTGGCCTTCATGTATTCCGCCTTTAGCTTGGTCCCGCTGGTAGTGGCATCGCCACTGGGGTCAGTCTACCCCCTGGTCGCCATAGGGTTGACCCACCTCTTCCTCCAGCGGCTAGAGCGGGTGACGCCCCGACTGGTGGCGGGAGCCGCGCTGGTGGTGGCTGGGGTCGTCTTGGTGGTGGTGGGCTCAGCCTAGTGTGGTGTCTCAGAGTTTCACTGCATAGTTCCGGGGGATTGGTAAGGGGTCGGAGCCCCCCTGCATGGGGGTCTGGGAGTATCCCCCAGAAGCACTCCAAGGGCGGGTGGGTGGGAAGAAATCAGTCGTCTCTGACGAAGTCAGCAAAGCGAAACAGGCTGTAGCTGCTAGCCCCACCAGTGCAGCCGCACCCGCCATGTGCTAGCCTGTGGGCAAGTCCACCACCCGGAGAGAACCGCCTGTCATGCCCATACCAAAGCAAGCCCTGGACGAGGTCGCCCTCAACGAGAAGGAGTACGGGCTGATTGTGGAGCGGCTGGGCCGGGAGCCAAACCTCCTGGAGCTAGGGATGTTCGGCTCCTTGTGGAGCGAGCACTGCGGCTACAAGCACTCCCGGCCTCTGCTCTCCCTGCTGCCGTCCACCAGCCCCAGAGTCCTGGTACCCCCAGGGCAGGAGAACGCCGGGGTCGTAGATATCGGCCACGGCCTGAGCGTTGCGTTCAAGATGGAGTCCCACAACCACCCCAGCGCCATTGAGCCCTACCAGGGCGCCGCCACGGGGGTGGGGGGCATCGTCCGGGACGTCTTCGCCATGGGGGCCAGACCCATTGCCCTGCTGAACTCGCTCCGCTTCGGCCCCCTTTCGGACCCCAGGAACCGGTACCTGTTCCAGGGAGTCGTGGCAGGCATCTCCGGCTACGGCAACTGCATCGGCGTCCCCGACGTGGGGGGCGAGATCGCCATCGCACCGTGCTACTCCGGCAACCCTCTGGTAAACGCCATGTGCGTGGGGCTGCTGGAAGAGGGCCGCCTGGTGCGGGCTGCCGCCTCTACCCCCGGCAACACCCTGATGCTGGCGGGGGCCGACACGGGCCGCGACGGCATCCACGGCGCCTCGGGGCTAGCCTCGCGCACCTTTGAGGAGGAACGAGAGTTGCGGCCTACGGTGCAGGTGGGCAACCCATTCCTGGAGAAGGTGCTCATCGAGGCCTGCCTGGAGGTGGCCCGGACCGACCTGATCGAGGGGATGCAGGACCTGGGTGCCGCCGGCCTCACCAGTTCGGCGGTGGAGTGCGCCGCCCGCGGCGGCTGCGGGCTCGAAATAGACGTGGCGCAGGTCCCCAGGCGCGAAGGGGGCATGACCCCCTATGAGGTAATGCTCTCCGAGTCCCAGGAGCGCATGCTCCTCATCGTGAAGCAAGGCCGGGAGGAGGAGGTGAAAGGCCTGTTCCAAAAGTGGGATGTGCCCTGCGTTGTAGTGGGCAGGGTGACCGCCGACGGTATGGCGCGCATCTATGACGGCCCCAAACAGGTGGCGGAGGTGCCAGTGCGCCTCCTCAACGAGCCGCCCCGGTACCGCCTCCAGGCCCCCAAGCCCGCCTGGCTGGAGGCCCTCCAGCAGGCCCCGCTCTCTCAGATACCTCTGCCCGACACCGACGCAGGCACCGTGCTGCGGCGACTCCTGGCATCGCCTGGCATCGCAGCCAAAGGCTGGGTGTTCCGCCAGTACGACCACGAGGTGCAGACCAACACGGTGGTCAAGCCAGGCCAGGCCGATGCCGCGGTGCTGCGCCTGCGGGCCACATCCCTGGGCCTGGCGCTCTGCACCGACGGCAATGGCCGCCTCTGCTACCTGGACCCCTACCAGGGCGGCGCCATGGCCGTGGCAGAGGCCTGCCGCAACCTGGCCTGCACCGGCGCCACCCCGGTTGCCATCACCGACTGCCTCAACCTGGGCAATCCGGAGCGGCCCGACGTCTACTACCAGCTTGAGCAGTGCATTGAAGGTATGGCCGAGGCCTGCCGTGTGCTGGACGTTCCCGTGGTCAGCGGCAACGTGAGCCTGTACAACGAGACTCGCGGCGAGGCTATCTATCCCACGCCTGTCATCGGCGCGGTTGGCGTGCTGGAGAACGTGGAGCGCCGCTGTACCGCCGCCTTCCAGCGCCCGGGCGACGCTGTGGTACTGCTGGGGGCACGCCGGATCGCCACCGACCCCTCATCCCTCGCGGGCTCCGAGTACCTGGACCTCATCCACGGGCGGGTGGAGGGCCAGCCCACCATTGACCTGGCGGCGGAGGCCAGGCTCCAGCGGTGCCTGGTGAGCCTCGTGCGCCTGGGGCTGCTCAGCTCCGCCCACGACTGCTCCGACGGCGGCCTGGCCGTGGCCCTGGCAGAGTCGTGCATCCTGGGCGGGACCGGGTTCCGGGGCTCCTTCTCCGGCAAGGGCCGCTGGGACGCCGCTCTCTTCGGCGAGACGCCATCCCGCGTCGTGGTGTCGCTCGCCCAGGGTCACCTCTCCTCCCTGGCACTGGTGTCCGGGCAGGAGGGCGTTCCTTTTACCATGCTGGGCACGGTGATCGGCGACGGGCGCTTCATCGTCCCAGGGCTGATAGACGTACCGGTGCCGGAGCTGGCCGACGCTTACAACCACGCGCTGGAGCGGGCACTCACCGGGGCAGCCCCGTCGTAGTCTCTGGAGCCGCCTCCCGGTTCCTCAGCGGCATCACCATGGACAGGACCGCCGCCGCCAGCATGATGGAGCCCACGTACAGGAACGCTGCCCGTATCCCGAACTCCTGTACCAGCCACCCCGCGATCACCGGCGAGGAGGCAGAGAAGGCGGTGCTGGTGGCAAACAGGAGGCCCGCCGCCGTGGCCTCGGTGCCAGAGCCGATGGCGTCCATACCCGAGGCCATGATGATGGGCTGCATGGAGTAGAGGAATATCCCCAAGGCCGCCAGGACCAGTGTCAGCGTCCACCCTGCGCCCGCCCAGATGAGTGCCAGCACCAGCAACCCGATGGCCATGAAGCCGACCACTATCACCGGCCTGCGCCCGATGCGGTCTGAAAGCAGCCCCATTCCGGGCGAGGCCCCCACACCCAGCAGCGTGAGCAACGAGATGTGGAAGCCCACCGACACATCGCTGAACTTCAGCGTTTCCTTCAGGTAGAGGACCAGGAAGGTCAGCAGCGCGGTATGCCCCAGGGCCCGCATTCCGCCCAGTAGCGCCGTCGCCAGCACCACGCGGTTGGTCAGCAACCCCCGGGCGCCTTGGAGGTAAGCGCCCACCGCTATCCTGCGCACGCTCCTGGCCGTCAGCCCCCGCAGCGTCCATACCAGCAGGACCGCTAGCAGCAGCGCCGGTACCACCTGCACCAGGAACACGTGTCGCCACATCAAAAAGCCCAGCATAGCCCCTACCACAATGGGGGCCACCGAATCACCCAGGGAGCCCCCCATCCGGTGGAGGGAGAGGGCAAGGCCCCGCTGCGTCGGGTACGTCCGTGAAAGGATGCCCACAGCGGGAGGATGCCACAGGCCTGGCGCCAGCCCGGTGAGGCCCACCGCCACCAGCACCACCCCGTATGCAGGGGCCAGGCCCACCAGGAGGAACCCCACTCCCAGGGCGGTAAGGGCCGCCCCCAGGATGAGCACCACCCGTCGCTGGATGATATCGGCCGCCACCCCTGTGGGAATGTCGGCCACCCCGCTCACCACCTGCCGGACGGTTATGATGAGCCCGGCCTGTATGGGACTCAACTCCATGGCCTGCTTGATGTGGGGCAGCAGCACCCAGAACCCCTGCTGGTACCAGTGCTTTATGCTGTGGCCCACCGTCAGAGCGCCCATGGTGAAGTACTTGCCACCCGCTGGCGCCCGGGTGGGGACTCCTGCCCCCACCGCTGTCGCTCGCTCCGACTGGTCCTGCATCCGCAACCCCCTCCCTATCCTACAGGCTATCCCGAGATGGCCTCCATGGCCGCTCATCGTTCGACAGGCTCACCATGAACGGCAAAACGCACGCTCGCTCTTGGACAGGCTCAGGGCGAGCTAACATCCTGGGGCTGCTTCTATCCTGCTGTATCAGGGCGGGCGACATTCTACCACACACCCAACGCCCACGAATCTCTCCCTCTGGCCCCTCTCGCCGCCTGGAACCCCTTGCAAAAGTCGCAGCTACTCTTCAAGGGGTGCAGGGGGGCTTGTCCCCCTGCCGGGGAGTTTGAGGGGTGTCCCCTCAAACCCAAAAACATACCGAGGGCGGGCGGGTGGGAAAGAACAGGTCTGCTCTTCAGGGTAAAAAAGGCGCCCGCCGAGGCTGACTTTTGCAACCAACTCTACCAACGCTCGCCAGAAGCCGTGTTATAATTGCCCCAGTCCTGTACTCAATTACCGAGGTAAAGCTGCTGATGCGAGTGCTATTTCTGCAAGACGTCCCCGGCACGGCTGACGCTGGCGAGGTGCACGAGGTCAAGAACGGCTACGCCCGCAACTACCTCATTCCCCGCGGCCTGGCCGCGCCGGCCACCCCTGACCAGCTCCAGCGGGTACGCAGCATCCAGAAGGTTGCCGAGACCCAGCGCCAGAGAGAGACAGCCAACATGGAGGGCGTGGCAGAGCGGCTCCGGGGCGCTGCCCTGGTCATGGAGACCAAGGTGGGGCCCACGGGGCGCCTGTACGGCGCTGTCACTGCCAGGACCATCGCCGAGGAGGCCTCACGACTGGCCCAGCGGGAGATAGACCACAGAGGGGTACTCCTGGCCTCGGCCATCCACGAGCCCGGGGACTACCCGGTGACCATCCGCCTGTACCGGGACATCACCGCGGTCATCACGGTCTCTGTGGTGCCCGAAGGGTACCGGCGAGAGCAGGCAGCCCGGGCCGCCGCAGGGGAGGCTAGACCTGCCCCAGTGCCGCAAGCCGAAGAGGCTGCGGTAGAGGAAGTCCGCGCTGAAGTGGCTGAAGAGCAGCCGCAGACCGCCACCGAGGAGGCAGCAGAGGAGCTGGAGCGCGAGCTGGACCAGGAGTAACCGCCAGTATGTATGCGGAGAAGCTCCCCCCGCACGACATCGAGGCTGAGGAGGCGGTGGTCGGCTCTCTGGTCATAGACGGGGAGACCATCAGCCGCATCGCCACGTTTCTCAAGCCCGAGGACTTCTATCGGGAGCAGAACCGCTGGTGCTACGAGGCCTGCCTCAACCTCTACCAGCGGAACGAGGCCATCAACCAGATTACTGTGGCCCACGAGCTGGGCCTGACTGGCCACATGGAGGCGGTGGGAGGGCACGCCTACCTGAGCCACCTGGTAGCCACTGTGCCCACCTCCGTCCACGTTGAGCACTACGCTCGAATAGTCAACCGCACGGCCACCCTGAGGCGCCTCATCCAGGCGGCAGGAGAGATAGCCACCATCGGCTACGAAGGCGCCGCCGATGTAGACGCAGCCCTGACCCAGGCGGAGGGGCTGCTGCTGCGCATCCGCACGGGCCACGGCGTCCGCGACTTCGTCCCCCTGCGAGACCTCCTGGACCAGTACCTGGAGGAGACCGCCAGCATCGCTGGCCCTCTGGCACAGGGGCAGGCCCCCATACCCACAGGGTTCGTGGACCTGGACAAGCTTCTGGGTGGCCTACAGCGCTCAGACCTCGTCATCCTGGCGGCCCGGCCCAGCCTCGGCAAGAGCAGCCTGGCCATCAACATGGCCCGCAGCGCCGCGGGCAGAGGCGCCGTGGTTGCCATATTCAGCCTGGAGATGAGCCGCGAGCAGTTGGTGCTGCGCTTCCTGGCCGGAGAGGCGGAGGTGGACACCCACCGGCTGCGTCTGGGCCTCCACACCGAAGCAGAGGGCAACCGCATCGTCGCGGCGGTGGGCGAGCTATCAGACCTGCCCATCTATGTGGACGACACGCCCCTTCAAGGGATATTGGAGATGCGCAGCAAGGCCCGCCGCCTCCACATGGAGCGTGGCCTGGACCTTGTCATAGTGGACTACCTCCAGCTCATGCGGGGCAGCACCCGCACCGACAACCGGGTCCAGGAGATCAGCGAGATCTCTCGCTCCCTCAAGGGAATGGCCAGGGACATGAATGTGCCGGTGCTGGCGGTCTCCCAGCTCAGCCGGGCCGTGGAGATGCGCCCCTCCCACAGGCCCCAGCTCTCCGACCTGCGGGAGAGCGGCGCCATTGAGCAGGACGCCGACGTGGTGGCCTTCATCTATCGGGAGGACATGTACTCCACTCAAGAGGAGTGGGAGCGCCGCTTCCCAGAACAGCCCTACCCCAAGAACATCGCCGAGATCATCGTCGCCAAACACCGCCACGGGCCGGTGGACACGGTGAACCTCTTCTTCCGCCAGAGCCTGGCACGGTTTGAGAACCTCGCCGCCCAGGAGTGGCAATGACGGCCTCCTTCCCTGGCTTCCCCCGGGGCACCCGTTACACCCCTGTGCCCAACCTTCTCTTCGGCCCGCTGCTGGAGCAGGTGAACGACCTGGCCGAGTGGAAGTGCATGCTCCGTCTCCTGTGGCTGGCAGCCCAGAAGAGGGCCATCCCCCAGGCAGTGCAAGAGAGAGAGCTGGTGGAAGACCGCACCCTGCTACGGGCCCTCGGCACTCCAGCGGAGGTACAGCGAGGGCTGGCGCTGGCGGTGCAGCGCGGCACCCTCCTCCGTGTGGCCTCTCCCCAGGGAGTGGCCTACCTGCTTCACACCCAGGCCAACGCGGAGACCGCCGCGCGCCTGGGTTGGACCCCGGCGACGGAGGGGCCAACGGCAATGGAGGCCACCGGGCCCGTTGGGCACAGGCCCAACATCTTCGCACTGTACGAGGGGAACATCGGTATGCTGACGCCGATGCTGGCGGAGGAGCTAAAAGAGGCAGAGGCCAACTACCCCCAGGAGTGGATAGAGGCAGCCATTCGAGAGGCGGTCAGCCACAACCGCCGTAGCTGGCGCTACATCGCCCGCATCCTGGAGCGGTGGGCCATTGAGGGGAGAGACCATGGAGAGCCTGGGCGACATCCTAAAACGATTGGTGCAGAGGAGTACATCCGCCGCCACGGCCTCCCCTAGCCCTCAAGAGGCCCAGGGCGAGGAGGGACCGGCCTGCCCCATCTGCCGGGGCACTGGCTGGGTGCGGAGCGCGGCAGAGGTGGGCCACCCCGACTTCGGCAAGGCCAGACCCTGCCGCTGCCAACAGGATGCAGGCCAGGCCCAGCGGCTGGCCCGCCTCCAGCGCTACAGCAACATGGGGCTTCTCACCCGCCTCACCTTCCAGGGCACGGAGCCCACGGGACGCAGCCCCGACCCGGAGGCCCAGCGCCGGTTCGGCGCCGCCTATGAGGTAGCCCGAGAGTATGCGGAAGACCCCAAAGGCTGGCTGTTGCTCACAGGCTCCAGCGGCACCGGCAAGACCCACCTGGCCGCGGCGGTGGCCAACCGGTGCATGGAGCGGAGCATCCCTGCCCTGCTCATCACCGTCCCGGACCTGCTGGACCACCTGCGGGCAGCCTTCGCTCCGGGGGCAGAGATCAGCTATGACGAGACGTTCGAGCAGGTGAAGAACGTGCCCATGCTCATCCTGGATGGCCTGGGCACCCACAGCAGCACACCGTGGGCGGAGGAGAAGCTGTACCAGGTCCTCAACCACCGCTCCATCGCCCTGCTGCCCACCATCATCACCACATCGCTGGACCTGAGCCGCCTGGAGGAGCGCCTGCGAACGCGACTGGAGGACCCGCGCCTGTGTCGGGTGCTGGACCTGGGCCAGCGGGCGCCAGGCGAGCTGGGGGCCATCGGGGAGCTGGAGCCGGAGATGCGGGCCCGGATGACCTTCGCCACCTTCGACGTCCGGGGAAACCGGGCCACCCCCAGCGAGCGGCAGACGCTGGAGGCAGCCCTGCGTATAGCCCGCAGCTTCGCCAAGGACCCCGATGGCTGGCTGGTGCTGCTGGGCGAGACGGGAAGGGGCAAGACCCACCTGGCCGTGGCCATCGCCAACGAGAGGCTTCAGGTGGGACAGCCCGTCTACTTCGCCAACGTCCCGGAGCTGCTGGACCACCTGCGCTCCACCTTCAGCCCCGAGAGCAGGGTGACCTACGACTCCCGTTTCGAGGAGGTGAAACGTATTCCCCTGCTCGTCCTGGACGACCTGGGTGCCGAGACCACCACCCCCTGGGCAAGGGAGAAGCTCTACCAGATCATCGTCCACCGGCACAACGCCCGCCTGCCCACCATCATCACCACCCGCAAGCTGCCCGACGACCCGGCGGACCCCATCGCCTCACGCATGAACGATCCCAAGGTGGTCGCCATTGTGGCCATACGGGCACCGGACTACCGTAGCAGCACACAGCGGCACAGGCCGCGCCAGGGAGCCTAGAGACCAGCCAGTTTTGTTGACATCCCCGCTTGCCTGTGGCTGTGTTGGAGGCGCAGGAGGGTGCAGGGAACCTGCCCTTCCGCGGAAGGGTGCCGGGGTCTGGGGTGTCCCCAGAGAATTCTTATCTCCCCTTCTCCCTTGGAAGGGAGAAGGGGACCAAGGGGATGAGGGTTGCGGTTCGGGGCGGACAGGCGCGTTGTGCAGTGGACGGAAGGATGTCAACAAGGCCCCTTCACTGATAATCTTGGACGGTGCAATGACAGACCAACCTGAGCCTTTTCGGACCCACGCCGAGGGCTACTGCGTCTTCTGTGAGATTGTGGCCCGCAGGGAGCCCGCCAAGGTCCGCTACGAGGACGACCACGTCCTGGTCTTCGACAACATCCTCCACTGGTTCCCACTTATGCTTCTGGTAGTCCCCAAGCCCCACTTGAAACAAGCAGAGCTGTGGTCGGACCCCACCTGGTCGGCCAGAGTGTGCCAGGTGGGGACCCAGGTCGGTGCCCAACTCTCCCCTGGCGGCTTTCGCTTCGTGGCCAACTTCGGGTGGAACGCCATACAGACCCAGGACCACGGCCACCTGCACGTCCTGGGCGGCACCCACCTGGGCCACTACGGCTGAGACCACCCTTCTCCCCCCGGGGCGTGATCTCTGAAGTCATCTGAAAACTCGCTCCCGGGGGAGTCCAGAGGGGGATGACCCCCCCGGCGGGGTTCTAGCAGGGTGCTGAAAAAGGGGTGTCCAGAGGTCTGCTGGGAATCCCTGGGGAATGGTGGTATAGTGCTGCCCATGTCGTGCTGGGGCGACCATGTCGGGCTGGGAGGCGATTGAGTGCTGAAACGAGGGCGGGTCTTCTACGGCTATTGGATTGTGGCGGCAGGCATGGTGCTGGCGGCCATGAACTCCGTATTGTACGTCTATGGCTTCAGTGCCTTCTTTGTCCCCTGGCGAAACACCTTCGGGTGGTCCCGGGCGCTCCTGGGAGGCGTGATAGGGGCAGCCCGGTTGGAGGGTGGCCTGCTAGGGCCTGTGGCAGGGTGGCTGGTGGATAGGTATGGGCCCAGGC
>JACPQL010000051.1 GCA_016190445.1 Chloroflexota bacterium | reverse complement strand
TGTCCAGAGGGGCGAAGCCCCTTTGGCGGGGGTCTGGGGGTGTCCCCCAGATACAATTTTCACCCCCTTCCTGGCCAGGAAGGGGGACAGGGGGATGGTCGAAGGAGTTTTTCATCACCCTGCTAGAGCCGTGACGTTGGGTGAGAAGCTGAAATGTGAGCATCGGCGGTGCAGACCGCAGCGCAACTCCTACTTGGCTTGACGGCTCTGCACCCGCTTTGCCAAATACACAGCGCTCACATTTGTCACCAAGCGAACATACTCCGCATCGATGTGATCCACCTCAAAACCCCCGCTATTCACCCTTTCTTCAGGAAGGTGCCTGCCTCCGTTTGCAAATCTATGGACGGCCTTGACCAAGTCTAAAACGGCACCTTTCTTGTTGTCGTCATCTCCCATAGCTCTGGCCAGTAGCTCATACTTCCGAGAGTAAAAGATCGGGTCCCATGCATTGTATGCGTGCAAGAACACCGAGCGGTCGTCTCCAGCGAGAAATGCCCTCTCAGCTACGCCTAACTCACTGACCGCCTGTCCATACTCCTCTTCCGAAGGGAGAGAAGGAACAGGTACACACATGCTAAGGTACTTGCCCCAACCCACGGGCTCCAACACTCTGGTGATCCAATCGTTGGCCGCTGGCCTGATTCGCTCCTCCCACTCCTGGAACTGAAATGGGATTTCGCGCGCAGAAGGTGCACTACCACGGTAGACGGCTGTTCCCTGTACACGAACGATAGCAGGAAGGTAGGAACCTCTGAGTGATTCAGCAACTTGCTGAAGCGCAGCCCGACTCAGAGGGCACCGAACGATTACATTCCGAGAAGACCCTGCCTGCCATTCCCCCAGCGGATACTGAGCTTCACCTTCCGCTATGATAGCATTGGGAATCGGGTCTGTGCCGAGGTAGAGCTGGCAGATTACTCTTGTAGGTTGAATGGAGTAGGGTCTTAGTGGGTCAGGAGAAACCGTTGCCCGTGCCTTAAAGCCCAGAATAAGGACCGGGTAAACTCTCCCCTCCGCGCGAATTGATTCGAATTCCAGCTCGACTGGGTTCTGGGAAACTGCACCCGCCATTTGGATGTTCTCGTACGCTTGGATGTACATATCTCCTCCTTCGTAGGCGACCCCAGGTACGGGGCTCGCACAGACCCCTCAAGAACGCATCAGCCGACCGTCCGAGCGGCGTCTAGGCTGAACCCTGGATGGGCGGCCAGCACGGTCATCAGCGCGTGGGTCTGGGACAAGCCCGCCGCTATTCCCCCAGCTCCCGTAGCACGCCCTCCACCATGTCGGGGGGCACCCCGTGGCGAGTGATGGCCTACGAGTTCACCCCTGAGTTCCAGGAGTTTTGGCTAGCACATTCGCAACGTATGGTGGGCCATCAGGGATTCGAACCTCCGATTAAGGGTCAAGGCACACCCTTGTGCTCGCCGTTACCCGCAATCTGCGCGGCATCGAGGTGCAAAGCTAATCCGTATGCCGCGCCTATCCAACCCCGCGCGGCCCGCGCTTACGGCTCCTGCTGCCAGAGGGTGCCCTGGACGGTCTCGCGCCGGGCCGGGTAAGAGAGGCCCAGGTGCTCGTAGGCGTGCCGGGTGACCACCCGGCCTCTGGGCGTCCGCTCCAGGAAGCCTAGCTGGAGCAGGTACGGCTCGTACACGTCCATGATGGTGTCCGCCTCCTCGCTGATGGAGGCGGCAATGGTCTCCAGGCCCACGGGGCCGCCGTCGTACTTCTCCACGATGGTCCGCAGCACCTTGTGGTCCACCTCGTCCAGGCCCAGATTGTCCACCTCAAGGCGCTCCAGGGCCTGCCTGGCCACGGGCCCCGTCACCACCCCGCTGGCCATGACCTGGGCGTAGTCGCGCACCCGCCTGAGCAGCCGATTGGCCACCCGCGGCGTGCCTCTCGCCCGGCGGGCTATCTCCGCGACCCCATCGTCGTCGGCCTCCACGCCCAGGATGTGGGCGGAGCGGCGCACAATGGCCTCCATCGCCGTCGGGTCGTAGTAGTCCAGCCGGTACACCGCCCCGAAGCGGTCCCGCAGGGGTGGGCTCACCATTGCATAGCGGGTAGTGGCGCCCACCAGGGTGAAGGGCTCGATGCGCAGGTTGAGACTCTGGGCCTGGAGACCCTTGCCCACCACCCAGGAGAGGTAGAAGTCCTCCAGCACGGGGTAGAGCAGCTCCTCCACCACGTGGCTCAGCCGGTGTACCTCATCAATGAAAAGCACGTCGCCGCTGCGCAGGGTGGTCAGGATGGCCGCCATCTCGCCGGTGCGCTCCACGGCGGGGCCAGAGGTGATGCGTATGTTGGCCCCCAGCTCCGCCGCCACAATGCTGGCCAGGGTGGTCTTGCCCAGGCCGGGAGGGCCGTACAGCATGAGATGGTCCAGGGGCTCCCCCCGCTGCTGGGCCGCCAGGATGCCGATGCGAAGGTTATCCTTCACCCTGTCCTGGCCGACGAACTCCTCCAGCCGGCGGGGACGCAGGCTGGTGTCCAGGGAGGCGTCATCCTCCCTCACCTTGCCCGAGACCAGTCGCTCTGTCATAGTCGAATGCGAAAGCCTGTTCTACTACCGTCCCATTCTAGGCCGGGCCCCCGCCCCCGTCAACTTGCTGCTGCGCCTGCCTGCGTCGAAGCAGCACAGGGCCCACAATGGAGGCCGCCACACCCGCCAGGCCGATGACGAGGTACGTGATGGCCCGCCCACGTACGCCACCGATGAAGTCCGACGCCACGTTGGTCACCACCTCCACGACCTTATCGGCCACCTGCTGCGGCATACCGTCGCCGGACAGGTCCATCGTGTCCACAAGCGTGGCCACGAATCCCTGGGCCACAATGGCCAGCGCCAGGGCCACCGCCGTGGCCAGCGCCAGGGCCACCGCCGCCCAGCGGAGCCTCCCCCACCAGCCCCGGCCGCCCAGAAAGCCGATGGCGAGCAGGAACAGAGCAAACAGGGCAAGCCCAGCCGGGTATGACAACGCTCTGGCCCGGCCCAGCGACGACCGTGCCTGGTCCATTTGCCGGAGGGTCTCTTCGCCGCCTTCCTGTTTCTCGATCTGTTCTCGCAGGTCGGCGTCGGTAAAGGTGAAGCCCTCGCGGATGGTCTCACGCACGTCGTCAAGCCTGGCCGCTGCCTCCTCGCCCCCTTGCTCCCCAAGGATGCGACGGAGGTCGGCGTCGGTGAAGGTGAAGCCCTCGCGGAGGGTCTTGCGCACATCGTCCAGGCGCTGTGCCGTGTCCGGCGTCAGGAGTCGTCGTAGGTCGGTGTCGGTGAAGGTGAAAGAGCTGGGGAGCTGCGCCTCTATCACCTGGCGGACCGGTCCAGCCAGATCAATACCCAGAGCCTGTTTCAACTGGTCGTAGGTAAACGCGACCGGTTTGCATGGAGGTACCTGACCGCTCAGCCCGCTTTGCAGCAACTCCAGCAGTTGCTGCTGGGTACAGACAGGCAGGCTGTCCACCAGTGTTCTCAGCTTGCGGTCGGCCATGTCTTCCACGACGCGAGTGGCGGCCTGTTTGCGGTCGGCCAGGTCCACCACCAGCGTGAAGCTGTCCCTCTGACCTGTGATGTACGGCCCCATCGCGCCCGCGAGGTTGTCCACCTGCCCCTGGACCCACTCCCTTGTCACTACCTCCTTCACCGCCCCCACCACCTCAGCGTCAGTGATGGAGATGCCAAAGGGCAACTGGACAGCGTTACCCAGGTTACCTTGCACAGCCGGCGCAATGACCTGGTCAAACAAGAGGTCATAGACATTGGCGTCCCGGATGAAGCGCTGGACCACCCCCAGGGCCGCCTCTGCCCGGTCTGCCAGGGGCACCGTCAGTGTGAAGGTGTCCTTGCGCCCTGTGATGTACGGCCCCGCGGTGTCCACAACGTTGTCCGCCTGGGCGCGGACCCACTCCTGCGCCACCACCTCCTTTAGCCCGTCCACCACCTGCTGGTCGGTGACCTTCATGCCAAGAGGCGGGCCAGTGATGGCCTCCATATTGTCCCGCACCGCGGGGGTGACCATCTCATCGAACAGGAAGTTGTACGTGGCTGGGTCGCCGACGAAGTCCCGCAGCACCTCCAGAGCGGCATCCGCGCGCTCCTGGAGGGACACCGTGATGGCGAAGCTGTCCTGGTCGCCGGTAACGTAGGGCACCACCTGCCCGATGACCTGCTCCGTCTGCGTTTGGAGGTACTCGGGTGGCGCAATCCTCTTGGCGTAGGAGACCACCTGCCGGCCCGTGAGGAGCTTGGAGATGGGCGGGTCTTTCGTCTCTTGCAATTGTTTGTCAACTTCCGCCACCACCCAGTCTTCGTACAGGAAGTTGTATATGTCCGCCTGGCGCAGTTGTCGCTTGTAGAAGTCCGAGTCCAGGACAGTGCTGTTGAGCTGCAAGAGCAATAAGACGACAAGGAAAACGGGAACGAATAGCACAATCAGAAAAGAGGCGATGGCCCGTCGGAGCCAGATGAGCATGGCAGACGCAGTATACCAGCATGCGCCTCCTCGTTGCCACAGCGGGGCAAGGCGCTGTACACTGCCCCTGTGAGCAGCCGAAACAAACAGGAGTGGGAGGAGAAGACGCTCAAGCCCGCCCTGGAGCGAGCGCCAGAGCGGGAGCCCAGCTTCGAGTCCAACTCGGGGCTGCCCATCGCCCCGCTGTACACCCCGGAGGACCTGGCTGATCTGGACTACCTCAGGGACGTCGGGTTCTCTGGCGAGTACCCCTACACCCGCGGCGTGCAGCCCAACATGTACCGGGGCCGGCTGTGGACCATGCGCCAGTACGCCGGTTACGCCTCTCCCGAGGAGTCCAACCGCCGCTTCCGCTACCTGCTGGAGCAGGGCCAGATGGGCCTGTCGGTGGCCTTCGACCTGCCCACCCAGATGGGGTATGACTCGGACCACCCCCTGGCCCAGGGCGAGGTGGGCAAGGTGGGCGTCCCCATCTGCACCCTGGCCGACATGGAGCTGCTCATGGAGGGGCTCCCCCTGGACCGGGTGACCACCTCCATGACCATCAACGCCACCGCTTCCATGCTGCTGGCCATATACCTGGCCGTGGCCAAGAAGCAGGGGGTACCGTTCGCCAAGGTGGGCGGCACGGTCCAGAACGACATTCTCAAGGAGTACATAGCCAGGGGCACCTACATCTTCCCTCCGCGCCCCTCTCTGCGTCTGGTCACCGACGTGTTCCAGTTCTGTTGCCAGCACGTGCCCCAGTGGAACACCATCAGCATCAGCGGCTATCACATGCGGGAGGCCGGGGCCACGGCGGTGCAGGAACTGGCCTTCACCTTCGCCAACGCTATCGCCTATGTCCAGGCGGCCGTGGACGCCGGGCTTAAAGTGGACGACTTCGCTCCCAGGCTCTCTTTCTTCTTCGTGGCCCACAACAATCTGTTCGAGGAGGTGGCCAAGTTCCGCGCCGCCCGACGCATGTGGGCGCGCATCATGCGGGAGCGGTTCCGCGCCAAGAACCCCCGCTCCTGGATGCTCCGCTTCCACACCCAGACGGCGGGGGTGACGCTCACTGCCCAGCAGCCGGACAACAACGTGGTGCGCACCACGGTGCAGGCGCTGGCGGCGGTGCTGGGTGGCACCCAGTCGCTTCACGTCAACTCCAGAGACGAGGCCCTGGCCCTCCCCACCGAGGAGTCGGTGCAGCTATCCCTGCGGACCCAGCAGGTCCTGGCCCACGAGTCGGGCGTCACCGAGACGGTGGACCCCCTGGCCGGTTCCTACTACGTGGAGAGCTTGACCGGCACCCTGGAGCGGGAGGCCAACGCCTATATGGAGAAGATCGAGGATATGGGCGGAGCCCTGGCGGCGCTGGAGCAGGGGTTCCAGATGCGCGAGATCCACGAGGCAGCCTACCGCCACCAGCGGGAGGTGGAGAGCGGCAAGCGGGTCATTGTGGGCGTGAACCGGTACCGTGCCGAGGAGCCTCCGGTGCGCGGCATCCTCAAGGTGGACCCGGAGGCGGCGCGACGCCAGTTGGAGCGGCTGAAGCGGGTGCGCCGCGAGCGCAACGGCCAGTCGGTGGTGAGGGCGCTGCGCCGGCTGGGGGAGGTGGCCCGTAGCCAAGAGAACACCATGCCCGCTATCCTGGAGTGCGTGGAAGCCTGCGCCACCCTGGGCGAGATATGCGACGTGTTTCGCGGCGTCTGGGGCGAGCAACGGGAGTTCGCGGGACTGTAAGCTGTAATAGGTAGGGTACGAGCCCCACGCGGGGCCTAGTCACACTAAGAGGAGGTCACCCGTGAGCAAGCAGGACGTCATCGAGGCGCTTTCGCAGGATGTCTCCGACGAACTGGCGGCCATCATGCAGTACCTGTGGCACCACTACACGGCCGAGGGGGTGGAGAGCCCCGCTATCATCGAGCTATTTGAGACGACCTCCAGGGATGAGATGAAGCACCTGGAGATGCTGGCGGAGCGCATCGTATATCTGGGGGGTGAGCCGCCCACCACCATCTCCCAGATCAGGAAGGGCGGCGATCTCAGGAAGATGATGCAGGACGACCTGGACGCCGAAAACCACGCCATCCGGCAGTACAAGGAGCACATCGCTCTCTCCGCCAGCGAGAACGACCCGGTCACCCGCCTCATGCTGGAGCGCATCCTCTCCGACGAGGAGCGCCACGCCGACCTGTGGCAGACGACTCTGGGCACTCGCAAGTAGCCTGCGGCGGGAACTGTAGGCCGTAGGCGATGGAAGTCACGTTCAGCGCTCACGCATTGGTGCAGATGGAAAGGCGGGGTATATCTAGGGAGGAAGCGGTGGCCACTCTTATGGATGCGGGAGAGGAGTTCACGTCACTGTTGGAGGGATTGGAGGAAGAGGCGTACTTGAGCTTGCCTCTGCCCATCCAGAAGGTGCATTTTGACTCTATTGAGTCGAAACAGATGCTGCTTCGCGTATTCGTACGACTGAGACAGGACGGGTTTCACGTGTTGACAGCTTACAAGACTTCCAGAATTGGCAGGTACCTGCCACCAGAGACACAGCCATGAAAGTCATCTACGATCCGGAGACCGACACCCTAACTATCGTGCTGCGCGAAGTGGCGAGAGTCGTGGAAAGCGAGGAGCTTCGAGAGGGGGTTATTGCCGATTACGATGTTAACGGCGACATCGTGAGCATAGAAGTGATCCATGCCGAGCGACGCGTCTCCGACCCGCACAACATCGTGTTCGAGTCGCGCGGGCATGTATCGCACGATGCCACCAGTCGGTGACCTCTGACGGGGCTTGAGGCGCAACCCACAAGGGGGACAGACCATGAGCGACCCGCTTCTTTCCGAAGAAGAGCGAATGCTCCAGCGCACTGTGCGGGAGTTCGCCGACCGCGAGCTGGTGCCCCGCGCCAGGGAACTGGACGAGGCGGAGCGGTTCCCTTGGGAGAACCTGAAGGGGCTGGCCTCTCTGGGCCTCATGGGCCTCACCGTTGACCCCAGGTACGGGGGCAGTGGCGGCGGCTACCGGGAGTTGGCTATCGCGACCGAGGAGGTGGCCAGAGGGTGCGCCGGCACCAGCGTCTGCTTCATCGCCCATCTCTCCCTGGGCACTTCCACCATCGCCCGTTTCGGCACTGAGGGGCAGAAGGAGCGGTTCCTTCCTCCCCTGGCCCGCGGCGAGGAGCTGTGCGCGTGGGCGCTGACGGAGCCGGGCAACGGCAGCGACGCCGCGGCGCTCCAGTGCACCGCGACGCCGAGGGGCGGGCGGTACTTGCTGAACGGGGCCAAGACCTTCATCACCAACGGAGACCTGGCCAACACCGTCGTGGTCTTCGCCACCCAGGACCCCTCCCTGCGGCACCGAGGGGTGGGCGTCTTCGTGGTGGAGAAGGGGTCCCCTGGCTTCACCGCCAACCCGCAGCACGGCAAGATGGGGATGCGGGCCTCCAGCACCGCCGAGCTGGTCTTTGACGACTGCCCGGTGCCTGCGGAGAACCGGCTTGGTGCGGAGGGAGAGGGGTTCAGGATAGCCATGCAGGTCCTGGACTCCAGCCGCATCATCATAGCGGCACAGTCGGTGGGCATAGGCCAGGCGGCCTTCGAGGCGGCGGTCCGCTACTCCCAGCAGAGGGTCACCTTCGGCAAGCCCCTGGCGGAGCATCAGGCCATCCAGTTCATGATCGCGGATATGGCCACCCAGCTCGATGCGGCGCGGCTTCTGGTGCGCCGGGCCGCCACCCTCAAGGACCAGGACCTGCCCCACGGCCAGGAGTCGGCCATGGCCAAGCTCTTCGCCAGCGAGGCAGCCCACTTCGCCTGCGACCGGGCGCTCCAGGTCCACGGTGGCTATGGCTACTTCAAGGAGAGCCCGGTGGAGCGCCACTACCGGGACCAACGGGTCGTGGAGATATACGAGGGCTCCAGTGAGGTGCAGCGCATTGTCATCGCCCGCGGCGTGCTCAAGGCCATGCCGGTGTAGCAGTGCACTGGTGCACAGACACGACCGCCCCGTAAACGGGGCGGCATGATGCCGCGGCCCTCAGGCTGCGGTAGACCTTCCGCTCGTGGTCAGCCCGTCGAACCATGAGAGGAAGCACGGGCAGTTTTGGAAAAGGCAATTCTTTAGGAGGTGTGTCATGATCTACGAGTTGCGCATCTACGAGGTGGTCCCCGGTAAGCTCCAGGCCGTGAACGACAGGTTCGCCAACATCACGCTGAACCTGTTCAAGAAACACGGCATCAAGGTGGTGGGCTTCTGGACCGAGGACATCGGCACAAGCAACCAGCTTGTGTACATGACGGCCTTCGAGAGCCTGGCCGACCGCGAGAAGCGGTGGGGCGCCTTCCAGAGCGACCCCGAGTGGATCAAGCAGCGGGCGGAGACGGAGCGCGGTGGCCCGCTGGTGGCGCGGGTCACCAACAGGCTCCTGCGCCCCACCTCTTACTCCCCCATGCAGTAGGCAGGGCTTGCCCCGACGCGTCGGGGCACCCACGCGGGGGGGGCGTTGGTAGCGGTGCTGGCTGCGCTGGTTGGACAGGCGCGGCATACGGATTAGCTTTGCACCTCGATGCCGCGCAGATTGCGAGTAACGGCGAGCACAAGGGTGTGCCTTGACCCTTAATCGGAGGTTCGAATCCCTGATGGCCCACCATGCGGAACCAGCTCACAACCACGGCTGATCAGCAACTGCCTTCCCATAAATGAAAGGCACCGGGATAATAGCCGTGATCACCAGCAAGTTTGGAGGCATCTTTGTCCCAGGATGCAGAAGCGCTAGCAGCCAAGCCAGAGCCGGTTGACCCCCGGGGACTAAACCACCGTGCTGACCTTCCATACGGATGCACCCCGGACCATATCTTCCGCGCAATGGAGGAGTTCATCGATTTCCTCGGGTTTATCAATGCTCAGCTTCACTCCCGAGGTCTGGACCGCCTGGAGTCCTTCTTGATGCCGGCTAATTTCAGCAGCATCGTAGGGGAGTTCATGACGACAACGATCCCGAAGTATTGCCCTGGATTGGTCAAGAACCGCTACCACAATGGTCACCCTGACCTGATCCCCAAAGGCCGCTTCTCAGGCGACGCGGTTCAACATGCTCCTGAGGGCATCGAAGTAAAGGGATCCCGCTACCTTAAGGGTTGGCAGGGCCACAACCCCGAGGATATCTGGCTAATGGTGTTTGTATTCGATACCAACGGGCCTCGGGACAAATTTCTTGGTATCCCTCCCAAACCGTTTCGTTTTCTCATGGTTGTGGGGGCGAAGTTGACAAAGGACGACTGGAAATTCGCAGGCCGGTCGGCACAGAGCCGCCGGACCATTACCGCTAGCATCACCAAGTCGGGATACGACAAGATGATAGCCAACTGGATTTACAGGTCTTCTAACTCGTCGTAGAAACTGAAGCCCTTGGTAGGGAGCGCAGCAAGCTTGGGAGCTGCATCGAGGGCCATCTCATAGTAAGGCTGGTATCGCTCAACTCCAATACAAGCTAGCCCCATCGCCTCTCCCGCTGCCACGGTTGACCCCGAGCCCATGAAGGGGTCGGCGATTATACCCACACCCAGGGGAAGGGCCATATACACCAGCTGCCGCAGGAGGGACTGGGGCTTCAGACTTGGATGGTCTGCGATCTCACGCTCCCGACGCGGTGTTCGCTCGCTAACGATCACGTCTGTAAACTGGTGGGCACCGTTCACGCCCCGGCGGAGGCCACCGGTCTGGTATTCCAACAGGCAGTCGCTGACTTTCATACCGGAAGGGAGTGGCTTTCGAAAGATGCCCCAAGGCTCATATGCCCCCCGGATGGTAGAGCACACGCCCGGAAACTCTTCCTCTGCGTTCTTGGGGCGGTTCCCGCCCCGTAAGGTTCGGACCAATCGTATTAGCTCTCCTCGGAATTCTAGGCCTCCGTCTGCGAGGGCGGAGAAAACAATATTCGAGAGGAACGAGTTACTCGCGATAAAAACGTGTCCCCCTGGCCTAAGAGCATGTGTGACCAGTTCGCTCCACCTTGTAAAGTAAGCCACCAGAACGGAGCGTTCCTTCGCGTTCAACGCAGTGAAGCGGGGGAGTGGCGAACGAGTGGAACCATCGAAGGAGGGCGGGATTCTCCATATGCCTCCGTGCCCGTTCTCTCTTTTTTCTAGCTGTTCGGATTCATATTCCTTGACTCCGTAGGGAGGATCGGTTACAACGGCATGGAGCGTGTTCTCTGGCACTCGGGCTAGCCACTCAAAACAATCGGCCAAGACCAGCCTTGACCGCCCTACTTTCTCATTGGGATAGTCATCCACGAGAGGTGCGAGTGGATCTAGACTTTCTCGGATAGCACCGGTCTTAGTGCTGTCGTTCATCTTTTGGCCTCTTCCTGCCTCTCGATTTCTTGGCCTCCGCTGCGGGGACGGCCCCTCTTCTCTGTGGGAATAAGTGGCGAGGTGTTACTGTGGGTCACGTACACAGCTACGGACTCTCGAAGGATCAACCAATCTCGCCCCATCTTGGCGCCTTGTAGCCGACCTTCTCGCACCAAACGCCGGGTGTGCTGTATCGTATATCCGAGGGTTTCTGAAGCCTCGGAAGTGGTCATGTACTCGGTCTCACTGTTCATGGCCCCACCCGAGGCCGAGTTTATTCCCCAGGGAACAAATTGTCAAGAGGCCGGTGGCATGACAATCACTCAGACGAACAGTTGCCTCAGCCTGGGCACCAAGTCAGGCCGCAGGAAGTTCGAGTACTGTCCGCTGAGCCCCACCAGAGGGGATTCGAACCACTGTTTGCTTGTCGCCAACAGGTATTGTCGGCTTTCCGGTTCCCCATGTTCATCATAAGCTGAGGGGAAATCCGCTCATCCTGAGAGGCTGTGACATATTAGTCCCTTCCCCCACAAGGGGGAAGGTTGGGATGAGGGCGACCCCCACCTCCATCCTCCCCCGCAAGCGGGGGAGGAAGAGGACATGCCCCAACATTTTCATAACAATGACTCTCATGGGTGTTGGCGCTCATCCTTTGGCACACCCACCATGAGCTAAGGGGAATATCCGATCATCCCGATCTTGTCGAAGGATGAACCTGTGGAAGGGCGAGCGAACTGGGGGCGCCTCGTAGTGGGGTGGCGGCCAGCTACCGGGCCACGCTCTTCCCCAGGGCCTCCAGGCTGGCTGTGATGCCCTGGAAGATGTGGTCGTACTCCTTGCGCACCTCGGCGCTCTTCAGCACCGTGGGTTGCGAGCTGCCCAGGTAGTCCCGGCGCATGGCCACCTTTCCCAGGAAGGGCAGGCCCAGATCCTTGGCCAGCTTCTCCCCCGCGCCGGAGCCGAACATCTCTCCGGAGAAGTTCTCCACCACCCCCAGCACGTTCATGTTCATCTTGCGGACCATGTTGATGGAGCGCTTGGCGTCCATGACGGCAAGCTCCTGGGGCGTGGTCACCACCACGAAGCCGTCCAGGGGCAGCACCTGCATCACCGTGAGAGGGGCGTCAGAGGTGCCGGGGGGGAGGTCCACCACCAGGAAGTCCAGGTCGCCCCAGTCGGTGATCTGGAGGAACTGGTTGATGGCGTTGTGGATCATGGGGCCGCGCCAGATGATGGCCTCCTCCTCGTTCTCCTGGAAGAAGGCCATGGATACCACCTTCACGCCGTGGCTCTCCGGCGGGATCAGCCGGTTGTCCTGGACATTGGGGCGCTCTTTCACGCCGAGGGCCTTGGTCACGTTGGGGCAGTCAATGTCGGTGTCCAGCAGCCCCACCGGGTGGCCCTGGCTGGCCAGGTAGGCGGCCAGGTTGACCGCCACGGTGGTCTTGCCCACGCCTCCCTTGCCGCTGTACACCGCCAGCTTGGTCTTGATCTGGCCCAGCCGCGTGTTGATATCGCGCTTCTGCTGCCAGTTGCGCTTTATCGCTTCCAGGCGGGCCTGCTGTTGCGGGTTCATCTAGTCCAGCCCCAGTAGCTTCTTTCCGTCCTCGGTGATCAGTTCCGGGCTCCAGGGGGGGTCAAACACCATCTCCACGTTCACGTCCGTGACCCCCTCCAGCTCAGAGACAGCCCACTGCGCCTGCTGGGCGATGTAGGGCCCGATGCCACAGCCTGGCGCTGTGAGAGTCATCTGGACGTACACTTTGTCTTCGTTGACCTGGACATCGTAGATCAGGCCCAGGTCCACGATGTTGATAGGGATCTCCGGGTCAAACACGTCCTTCAAGGCCTCCAGGACGCGCTCCTTCGTGATCGTCTTCGCGGCCATCCGTCACCTCCGACCCCGACAAGTCGGGGCGTCGTTCAACCTAGATTGTAGCCAAAGATGACCAAGTTGGTCAACTATTTCCCCTTGGCCTGCTGGGCGAGCACAGCCTTCGTCAACGCCTCCGCAGTCTCCCGGTCCGGCGCTGCGACGATGAAGAGGGTAGAGCCGAAGTTTCTCACCATGAGGTGGAGGCGGTTATCCAGCACGCGGTACCGCACCTTCTCCTCCCCCAGGCTCACCTCCTCCAGACCCGCCCTGCTGGCAAAGCTGCCCAGCATCATGTTGACCACAAACCCCGGGTAACCAGCCTTGGTCACTATCACCGCCCCCACACCCGTTTGCTTCAACTCCTCCGCAGTAAGCTCAGCGGCGGGTAGCGTCTCCATCGGCTGTGAGTAGGCGGCGAAGGCCGCGCTCTCCACCTTCACGAAGCTCAGGGCCGATTGAAGCCCTTGTATTTCGAGCCCCCGGTTGCCTGCCAGCGATTCCACCAGCGTTGGCAACTCTCGCAGGAACCCCGCCGCCACCGGGGGGTTGGGGGGGTTCTCGGGGAGCAACTCCATCAGCTCCCACACCTCCGGGTACTTCTCCTTGAGGGTGGAGTTGGTGTTGTTGAGCAGCGCCTCCTTCAAGGAGGTGGCCCAGTCACCGGCCCCCTTGACCAGAAGGACAGAGTCGCCCTGCTGCTGGGCCCAGACTCTTTGGTCCTGGGCGCCTTCCTGGGTCAGCCTTTTGAGGACAAGCTCTGAGTCATCCGAGGTGGCAAACTGGGCGCGCCCGCCGAAGAGGTCCGCCGATGGCCCCAGCCATGCCATGAGGCGCGACGCCTTTACCGACAGGTCCCGGTCGCTCTCCTGGGGCGCCTGGCTGCCGAAGCTCTGGGCGGAGACCAGGAGAGGGGAGCCCTGGGCCACGTAAACGTAGCCATTAACGTCCACCTGGGGCAGCGGAGTGTCGGTGAAGCCGGGCGGCAACGCGGGCGAGCCGCTGCGGGCCTGCTCAGCGCACGCCGTGGCAGCCATCATAACAATCAGCGCCAGCGCCGCCACAGGGAGGACGCTCAGCCGCCAGGGGCTACCGTGTTTGTTCATGTAGTATCACCTTTCGGCAGGCCGCCGTCCTGCCAGCCCTCTCTCCATGGCCTCCTGGCCTGCCAGCAACCGCTTCAGGTCTACGATCTCATCGCGGAGCACCGCCGCCCTCTCGAACTCCAGGTCGTGGGCGGCCTTCCTCATCTGGGACTCCAGGTCCTTGATCAGCCGCGCCACCTCGTCTCTGGGCATCGCCTGGCGCGCCTCGTACCGTGCGGGGCTCTCTGCCACCTGCTTCACTCTGTCGGTGATGTCCCGGATGGCCTTTCGGATCCCCTGAGGGGTTATGCCGTGGGCCAGGTTGTGGGCCTGCTGTATCTCACGGCGTCGGTCGGTCTCTTCTAGGGCGTGTCTCATAGAGTCGGTGATGGTGTCGGCGTACATGATGACGTGGCCTTCCACGTGGCGGGCGGCGCGCCCCGACGTCTGGATCAGCGAGGAGGTAGAGCGCAGGTATCCCTCCTTGTCGGCGTCCAGGATGGCCACCAGGCTCACCTCTGGCAGGTCCAGCCCCTCCCGCAGCAGGTTGATCCCCACCACCACATCATACACCCCCAAGCGCAGGTCACGGAGGATCTCGATACGCTCCAGGGTCTCTATCTCCGAGTGCAGGTGGTGCACCTTCACCCCCATCTCGGTCAGATAGTCGGCCAGCTCCTCGGCCATGCGCTTGGTGAGCGTGGTGACCAGGCACCTCTCTCCGCGCTCCACCCGGCGCCGTATCTGCTCCAGCAGGTCGTCAATCTGCCCCCGGGTGGGCTTGACCTCGATGGTGGGGTCCAGCAGGCCCGTGGGGCGGATCACCTGCTCCACCACCTGCTGGCTACGCTGTAGCTCGTAGGGGCCCGGCGTGGCCGAGACGTAGACCACCTGGTTCAGGCGAGCCTCGAACTCCTGGAAGCTCAGGGGGCGGTTGTCCAGCGCCGAGGGCAGGCGGAAGCCGTAGTCCACCAGCGTGCCTTTGCGCGACATGTCCCCATGGTACATGCCGTTGAGCTGGGGTATGGTCATGTGGGACTCGTCTATGAACAGCAGGAAGTCATCGGGGAAGTAGTCCAGCAACGTCCATGGGGAGCTGCCCGCGGGACGCCGGCCCAGATGACGGGAGTAGTTCTCCACCCCCGAGCAGTAGCCCGTCTCCCTGAGCATCTCCAGGTCGTACTTGGTGCGGTGCTCCAGGCGCTGGGCCTCCAGCAGCTTCCCTTTGGCCTCCATCTCCGCCAGGCGCTCCAACAGCTCCGCCTGAATGTCCACCACCGCTGCCTCCAGCTTCTCCCGGGAGGTGACGAAGTGGCGCGCCGGGTATATCTCCACGTGCTCCCGTTCGGCCAGTAGCTCCCCCGTAAGGGGGTCCACCTCAGTTATGCGCTCCACCTGGTCGCCGAAGAACTCGATGCGCAGGGCCAGCGCCTCGTAGGCGGGCATGATCTCCAGGGTGTCTCCCCGGATGCGGAACCGCCCACGGACGGGGTTCAGGTCGTTGCGCTCGTACTGCATCTCCACCAGTCGTCGTGCCAGGCGGTGGCGCTGCTTGAACTCGCCCCGCTTTATCACCTCCACGAAGCTGTAGTACTCCGCAGGCTCGCCCAGGCCGTAGATGCAGGAGACCGAGGCTACAATCAGCACGTCCCGCCGACTCATCAGCGCCCGCGTGGCGGCGTGGCGCAGCTTGTCTATCTCGTCGTTGATGTCGGCGTCCTTCTCAATGTAGGTGTCCGTCTGGGGGACGTAGGCCTCCGGCTGGTAGTAGTCGTAGTAGGAGACGAAGTACTCCACCGCGTTGTGGGGGAAGAACTCCCTGAACTCGCTGGCGAGCTGGGCGGCCAGCGTCTTGTTGTGGGCGATGACCAGTGTGGGCTTTTGCACCAGCTCCACCACCTTGGCCATGGTGTAGGTCTTGCCGCTGCCCGTCACCCCCAGAAGCGTCTGGTGCCTGAGGCCACGGCGCACCCCATCGGCCAACACCTCAATGGCCTTGGGCTGGTCGCCCGTGGGCTGGTAGTCGGATACGACCTGGAACTGCTGCTCCGTGGTGGTGGTCATGGCATTACGCCAGATAGGCCTCCTTGGGCACCAGTCGCTGCTCCACGAGGTCCACCGTCAGTAGGAACGCCTCCAGGGCATGGGCGCCTATCAAAGCTGGGGCGCCAGGGGGGCCGAAGAAGCAGAGGATGGGCCGCTGTGTCCCATCCAGCTCCGCCCGCACCTCACCCAGATGCCACTCTTCCTCCTGGCCACTGGCTAGACGGACACGAACGGTGCCTATCGGCCTCACCCCCAATCGCTCCAGCAAGGATGTAGGGAAACTGCTGAAGGTGGCGCCAGTATCCACCAGGGCCTCCACCCTCTCCCTGTGGCGGCCTGACGCATCCAGAAGGGTTATGGGATGGCTGAAGGTACCCACAGTAGCTCCTCTGCTGACATTCTACCAGGCGCTGGCGTTCCTGGGACACTGGGCCCGTTTGCCCTCGGTCTTGACCAGTCCCAACGGTTTCTCACACCCGTTCTCCGGTGTGCGGCAGACTACCCCTTGGACCCAGTGTATAATATCCCCTGAGCAGGCGTTCACCCACGGATAACCGGAGGAGTATGAAGGGTTTCTATATCTGGACCGTCGGCTGTCAGATGAACAAGGCCGACTCGGAGCGGACGGGCGCGGCCCTGGAGCAACTGGGGCTGCGCTGCGTGGAGAGCCCCCGGGAAGCCGATATCGTTGTTCTGAATAGCTGCGTGGTCAGGCAGAACGCCGAGGACCGGGTGGTGGGGATGCTCAGCTCGCTGAAGCCCCTGAAGGAGCAGCACCCGGAGCGCATCCTGGCCCTGATGGGGTGCATGGTGGGCCCCAGCCACGACGAGCTGAGGCGACGCTTCCCCTACGTAGATGTTTTCATGCGCCCCCAGCAGGTGGAATCCCTGGTGCGACAGGTGGGGCAGCGCCTGGGCATGGAGGTGGATGGGTGCCTTGGTCCCCTGGTGCCTGCCCGCCCAGAGGTGGTCACCCACGTTCCGGTGGTGCACGGGTGCGACAAGTTCTGCACTTTCTGCATCATCCCCTACCGCCGTGGCCGCGAGGTCAGCCGCCCGGTGGAGGAGGTGGTCAGAGAGTGTGAGGTGCTGGCACGGCGGGGCATGCACGAGGTGGTACTTCTGGGCCAGAACATAGACTCCTACGGCCACGACCTGCCGGGTCGGCCAGACCTGGGGGACCTGCTGGAGGCCATCCACGCCGTGGCGGGGCTGGCCCGCATCCGGTTCCTCACCTCTCACCCCAACGACATGACTGACCGCATCATCCGGGCGGTGGCGGCGTTGCCCAAGGTGTGCCCACACATCAACCTGCCCTTCCAGGCGGGGGATGACACCGTTCTGGCCAACATGCGTCGCGGCTACACTAGCGCCCAGTACCGCAGGTTGGTGGAGAAGATACGGGCCGCTATCCCTGGCGTGGCGCTGAGCACCGACCTTATAGTAGGCTTCCCTGGAGAGACGGAGGAGCAGTTCCAGCGCTCGGTGGAGATGGTGCGCGACATCCGCTTTGACAAGGTGCACGTGGCCATGTACTCTCCCAGGCCGGGCACCATCGCATGGCGCAAGATGGGGGATGATGTGCTCTTGGAGGAGAAGGAGCGTCGCTTCTGCGTCATCGAGGGGCTCCAGGCCCAGATCGCCTCGGAGCTGAACGCCGCCCACCTGGGGCGGACACTGGAGGTGCTGGTGGAGGGGCGCCGCCAGGGTAAGTGGCAGGGTCGCACTACGACCGACAAGCTGGTATTCTTCGAGCATCCGGGAGACCTGGTGGGGGAGGTGGTGCAGGTGCGCATAACGCACACGTCGCCCTGGTCGCTCCAGGGCTCGGTGGTGGAGGCCCGGACGCCGGTGGTGGCGGCCCGCTGATTTGGAGGAGCGTGACAACATGCCTACTGGGACTCGTGTCCCGACAGTACCCATAACTGAGCTGGAGCAGTCGGAGTTCTGCGCCCCGGACTCTCTCCAGACCAGACCTTTGGAAGAGGAGCTGTCCGCCAACGTTCGCTGGCAGCGGCTGCCCCGAAGCTACATGCGCATGAGCGCCGAGGAGCTGGACGAGCGCATCGCCGCTGCCAAGGCGCGGCTGGGCACGGACCTGGTCATCCTGGGCCACCACTACCAGCGGGACGAGATCATCAAGTTCGCTGACTTCCGGGGCGATTCCTTCAAGCTCTCCCAGCAGGCTGCTTCGCGTGGGGAGGCCAGGTACATCGTCTTCTGCGGCGTGCACTTCATGGCGGAGACGGCGGACATCCTGAGCGGGGAGGAGCAGCAGGTCATCCTGCCCAACATTACGGCGGGGTGCTCCATGGCCGACATGGCCCCCAGCGACGATGTGCACGACTGCTGGGAGGACCTCTCCCAGGTGGTGGGGGAGGAGAGGCTGATACCCATCACCTATATGAACTCCACCGCCGCCGTCAAGGCCATGTGCGGTCACAACGAAGGCATAGTCTGCACCTCCTCCAACGCCGAGGCGGCCTTCCGCTGGGCCTTGCAGCGGGGGAGGCGCATCGTCTTCTTCCCCGACCAGCACCTGGGGCGCAATACGGGCCTGAAGCTGGGCATACCCCTGGAGGAGATGGTGGTGTGGAACCCCTTCAAGTCCCTGGGGGGCCTCACCCCGGAGCGCATCCGCGGCGCCAGGCTCATCTTGTGGCAGGGGCACTGCTCGGTGCACACCAGGTTCCGGGTCCAGCAGATACAGCAGGCGCGGGCGCGCCATCCTGGCGTGCACATCGTAGTCCACCCGGAGTGCACCATGGAGGTGGTGCAGGCCGCCGATGACAACGGCTCCACCGAGAAGATAGTACGGGTCGTATCCCAGGCACCTCCCGGCTCCATCTGGGGCATCGGCACCGAGATCAACCTGGTGAACCGCCTGGCCAGGGAGAACCCGGACAAGACCATCTTCTGCCTGGACCCGGTGGTGTGCCCGTGCTCCACCATGTACCGCATCCATCCGGCCTACTTGGCCTGGGTGCTGGAGGAGCTGCTGGAGGGGCGGGTGGTGAACCGCATCACCGTGGACCCGGAGACGCGCCGCTACGCCCGCGTGGCGCTGGAGCGGATGCTCCAGGTGACGTGACGGGTCGGCTGGGATGCAGCGCCCTTCGACTCGCTCCTGGGTCTGGATTGCTGATTGCCGGGTACTCCCCCATATCCCGCAATACGGGTATGGGCACGGCATTGGAGTCCATGCGCTGAAGATGGAATACGGGGGAGGGATATGAAGCTGAAGCCGCTGGAACAATGGGTCTGTGACTTCTGCGGGGAGGTCATCGAGCGCCCTGAGCAAGGGTGGATCGAGTGGTTGGCAGACCCCTCCGATGGGTTCAGGCAAGAGGGGTTCAAGATTGTGCACTATGCCCCGTACTCGCCCAGGAAGCCGCGAGGCCGTTGCTATCACTACGATAACCCTCCCAGTGGCAGGCGTGCCCTCGATATATACCTGTCAGAGTTCGTGGGTGAGAAGGCGATGCCTCAACTCCTCGTGTTCGTAGATGGCGGGCCTTACCGCGAAAAGGAGTACGGCGGGCCAAGGGTGAAGGACCTGAGGGAGTGGGCTGAGCTGGTCAGAAGGCTCACAATCCCGTATTTTGAAGAGGCCAGGTTCTACATGAAGCGGGCCGATATTAGTGGCTTCTTCGCCGGCGCCAGCGAGCCCTGGATCTACATGCCCAACACCCTCAAAGAGGTGATCCGGCGCTATGGCGATGGAGGCTGACTCCGGTGCTGCACACCAGCCTGGAGACCCGTGACCTCATCCAGCGGGCCCTGGCCGAGGACCAGGCCATCGCCGATGTCACCACGGCCGCCCTGGTCCCTCCATCGGTCCAAGGCAGTGCCACCATCAAGTCCAAGGCGGAGGGCGTCCTGGCGGGCATTGAGGTGTGCCTGGAGGTGTTCCGCTGCGTGGACCCCAACCTCTCGTGCCACGCCCTGCTCGCCGACGGCGCCACTATTCATCCTGGAGACTCCCTGGCCACGGTCAGGGGGCGGCTGGACGGCATACTCCGCGCCGAGCGCACCGCCCTCAACTTTCTCCAGCGCCTCAGCGGCATAGCCACGGAGACGGCCCGCTACGTGATGGCGGTGCACGGCTTGCGAGCGCGGATTGTGGACACTCGCAAGACGTTGCCCGGCTTCCGCCACCTGGACAAGTACGCCGTCCGCATGGGCGGCGGCCACAACCACCGCCTCAATCTGGCCGACGGCATCCTGGTGAAGGACAACCACCTGGCGGCCCTTGCCGCCGCAGGGTTGTCCCTGCGCCAGGCGGTGGAGAGGGCGATACAGAACGCCCCCCACACGCTGAAGGTAGAGGTGGAGGTGGAGAGCCTGGACCAGGTGCAGGAGGCGCTGGAGGCTGGCGCCCACATCCTGCTTCTGGACAACATGGGCCTGGCCGAGATGCGCCAGGCTGCGGAGATGTGCCGTGGCCGGGCCATCACCGAGGCCTCCGGTGGCGTAAGGTTGGAGACGGTGCGGGCCGTGGCCGAGACCGGCGTGGACCTCATATCGGTGGGCGCTCTCACCCACTCGGTGCGGGCCCTGGACATCAGCCTGGACCTGGAGGGCTGAGGGGCGGCTACCATCCAAGAGCAGCGAGAGCGGCCATGAGCATGACCCCTGGTGGCTGGCGACGCGCCGCATATACCGACCTGTACCATGAGTGCGTTTCTAAGGAACATAAGCCCTACGTTCACAGCACCAGTTTCAGGAGCGTGTATCTTTACTGCCGAGAGTGCCAACGATTCTGGCGCGTGCAGCTAGGGTCGCTGCAATGGATGCCCATTGGTAAGTGGCCTGGCAAGCCACCGACCCCGCCAAATTAGGACACTAACAGATTCCGGAGAAGGACGAAGATCACGGCGGGTGGGGCGGTCACCGGCAAGCCGTCGGGTTTTGAGACAGTTTCGTCCCCGTTTCTCGCAAAAGACTCCCTCTGGCACTTGACAGCGCCCGCTGGTGCGGCATACTGTTATTGCAAACGCTTGCAACAACCCGAAAATAGCGATTGACCCTTGTAGGGCATCCCGACAGGTCGGGACGAACCTGCCCGCGCTGTAGGTCGGGTTTCCCAACCCGACCTACAGATTGAATCGCTATTCTTGGGGACAAGCGGGTACATGACCAGACATGGGGCGGCAATTGAGGCGTTGAAGCGGACGGGGCACCGCCTGACCCCCCAGAGGGTGATGGTGCTCTCGGTCATCGCCGAGCAGCCAGCGCATGTGGGTGTGGAAGAGATCCAGAGCCGGGTGAAGGCGGTCTATCCGTACATGGACCAGGCCACCGTCTACCGGACCATCCACCTCCTCAAGGAGCTGGGGCTGGTGACGGAGATACAGGCGGGTGGCGCCAGCCGGTACGAGTTGAGCGCGTCAGGGCGTCACCATCACATGGTGTGCCGGGAGTGCGGAGGAGCCTTCGACCTGAGCCCATCGTATCTGGAGGAGTTCAGGGCTACCCTTGTCCGCGACTTCGGCTTCGAGCCGGACCTGGACCACTTTGCCGTCGCGGGCAGGTGCGCCTCCTGCGGCGGCAAGAGAGTCTCCCCGGCAGCGGCAATCTCCACAGAAAGGAAGTAGCATGGAGCAAACACTGATTGCGGCGCTCGTTCTCGGCCTGCTGCTGGGTATGCGACATGCCCTGGACCCCGACCACGTGGTGGCGGTGTCCACCATCGTGAGCGACACCCGCAATCCGCTCCGTGCTTTCTGGGTGGGGACCTCCTGGGGGCTGGGGCACACCACCACCCTCTTGATCATGGGGCTGTTCATCATTGGCCTCCGGCTGGCCATACCGGAGCGCCTGGCCCTGTTCTTCGAGTTCAGTGTAGGCATTGTGCTGGTGTTGCTGGGCATCCAGGTGTTGCTGCGGTACCGTTCGCGGCGGGTCCACGTGCACGCCCACGCCCACATTGAGGAGCCGCACCGCCATTTCCACTCCCACGGCGATAGCGTGGCCCATGTGGAGACCCATCATCGTGTCTCTGTGGGGCGGCCCTTTGTCCGGGGCAAGTCGTACCTGGTGGGGACCGTTCACGGGCTCGCGGGAAGCGCGGCCCTGATGCTTCTGGTGCTCACCACCATCAAGACGCCCCTGGCTGGCTTGCTGTATATCGTCCTCTTCGGTCTTGGCTCCGTGGCCAGCATGGGTGTGCTGACCATCCTCATCGGGCTGCCCTTTGTGCTGTCGGCAGGGCGTTTCCCTGGCATGAACAGTCGCATCCAACTCGCCACGGGCTGTCTCAGCATCCTATTTGGTCTCGTGCTCATGTACCAGATAGGGATCGTTGGGGGGCTGTTCGCCTAGCCCCTGGTTGCGAAAGAGCGCGTCACCATCCGCCGCTCGTATGGTTCGACAGGCTCACCACGAGCGGCGGAAAGTTCCCGCTCATCCTGAGCCCTGTCGAAGGACATGAGCGGGAACTTAGGGTACGCCCTTGTGTACGCTGACTTGCGAAAGCAGGTCCTAGCCCCTTCGAGGGCGGTGGCGCTCCTCACTCTCCAGCCAGATGGTCACCGGGCCGTCGTTGACCAACTCCACCAGCATGTGCTCCTGGAAGCGCCCGGTCTCTACTCGAAGGCCGCTCTGGCGGAAGAGGTCCACCACTTGACGGAACTCGGGCTCCGCCCGCTCCGGCGATGCCGCGTCGGCGAAGCTGGGGCGCCTGCCCCGGCGCGTGTCGGCGTAAAGGGTGAACTGGCTTACCAGCAAAAGCTCCGCCCCTATATCCAGGGCGGAGCGATTGAACCTGCCAGTCTCGTCGGGGAACACCCGGAGATTAAGGACCTTCTCCACCAGGTAGCGGGCGTCCTCCTCCGTGTCCTCTTTCCCCATTCCCAGGAAGACCACCAACCCAGTCCCGATGGTGCCTACAACTGTGGTACCAACTCGAACGGAGCCCTGGCTCACTCGCTGTACCAGGGCGCGCACCGGCTAGCTCTCCTTGGACTTGGCCTCCGAGAGGGTTTCCTTTGGAGCGGAGGACTCGCTGGAGGGAGGGACTGGCGTCGCTTTGTCGTGGTTGTCCGAGCCGTTGCTGCTGGGGAAGTTGGCGCTGGAACGGGCGTAGTCGGTGGTGTACCAGCCTGAGCCCTTGTAGATGACGCCCACCGCGTATATGCGCCGCTGAGCAGACCGGTTGCAGACCGGGCACGGCTGGATGGGGTCGGCGTCGAACCCCTGCTTGAGCTCAAATCGGTGATTACACGACGGACACTGATAGTCGTAGCGCGGCACTTCCTGTCCTCCACCAACCAAGGCATAGCACTCTCAGTACGAGAGTGCTAATTAGTGTATAAATTTATCATGCACGGTCACCATTGTCAATGCGGCCAAGGGTGCGCTAGCTAAGCCCCAGCCCCGGCGGGGCCAGGCGGACCCCCAACTCCCTCTCACACCAGCGGGCCGCTGCCAGGAGCTTTCCTTCCGCAAAGGGGGCAGCCGCAAGCTGGACCCCCAAGGGCAGCCCGGACCGGCTCAGCCCCGATGGGATGGCGATGGCCGGCAGGCCAGCGAAGGTCCACGGGGTCTGAAAGATGGGGTTGCCGGTGGTGGTGAGGTCACGGGGTGCCTCAGAGGTGGTGGCAGGCGTGAGCAGTACATCCGCTCGCTCCAGGACTGTCGCCATCTCCTCCTGGAACCTGCGACGCAGCCGCTGGGCCTGGAGGTAGCGCGTGGCTGGTATGGTGAAGCCCTCCTCTATCCAGCGGCGTATCATTGGGCTGTACTCCTCCCTCCGCTGGAGGAAGAGCCCCTCGTGGACAGAGGCGCATTCGGCGCGGGCCATCGCCCAGTGGGCGGGGTGCACCGAGTAGAAGCTGCGGGGGAGCCTTATCTCCTCCACCACCGCGCCGGCCTCGGCCAGCCGCTGGGCCGTGGCGTCGGTGTGGCGGCGCACCTCATCAGTGGCGCGGCCGTAGAAGAACTCCCTAACCAGTCCCACGCGGGGAGGCCGGTCCATGCCGTTCATCTCCGCCAGGTAGTCTGGCACCGGCCTAGTGGAGGAGGCGGGGTCCTTGGGGTCGGCGCCAGCCATGGCCTGGAGCAGCAGGGACGAGTCCTCCACGGTGCGCGCCAGCACACCCATAGTATCCAGGGACCAGCTAACGGCGAACACTCCCCACCGGCTGAGCCTCCCGTAAGTGGGCTTGAGCCCCACGATGCCGTTGTAGGCGGCGGGCCTGAGCACCGAGCCCGCGGTCTGGGAGCCCAGGGCCGCAGGGCACGCTCTGGCGGCCACGGACGCTGCGGAGCCGCTGCTGGAGCCGCCGGGCGTGTGGGCGGCGTTCCAGGGGTTGCGGGTGGGAGGGGGGTCAGCGGTGGCGAACTCGGTGGTTACGGTCTTGCCAAGTATTATGGCGCCCGCCTCTCTCAGCCGGGCCACGCAGGTGGCGTCGCGGGTGGGCACAAAGTCGGCATAGAGTCGGGAGCAGGCGGTGGTCCTCAGTCCCGCTGTATGGAAGATGTCCTTCACACCTACAGGTATGCCGTGCAGGGGCCCTCGGTAGGTCCCTCTCTCCAACTCCCGCTGGCGGTCCTGGGCCTGCTGCGTGGCGCCGTCCCGGTCCAGCGTGACCCATGCCCTCAAGGTCGGCTCTAGTGACTCTATGCGTGCGATGAGGGACTCGACCAGGGCCACCGGAGACAGGTCGCCCCGACGGATACGGGCGCTGGCCTCGACCACCGAGATTTCGAATGGTTCCAAGGGACACCTCCAGACTGGGGAGTGAGCGGCCACAGCGAGGGGCCACGCCTTGCCCATGATACCACCGCCGTCAGTCTGTGGCGCCCCGCGAGGGCCGTTGTTGAAAGCTGGCCTCTATGCTATACTACCTTCGCATTTGGTCGCGTGCCTGGTCCGTTTGTGCCAGTGTGGGCCCTCCAGGAAGGCCTCTGACATTGGTATCTAGATACCCACCTCCTTAGGGTAGATGGGAATCTGGTGTCTGGAAAAGGCGGGACAACGGTCGTCTGGAAAGAAGAGGTGCTATGACGGAAGAGAGGGTTCAGGTACAGGAAGCGGCAGTAGCTGAGATAGAGCCGCTTAGCATGAAAGCGCTCCTGGAGGCAGGAGTCCACTTTGGTCACCAGACGCGGCGCTGGAACCCCAAGATGAAGAGGTTCATCTTTGCCCAGCGTAACGGTATCCACATAATTGATTTGCAACAGACTCTCTCCCTGCTGGAGCAAGCCTGGCAGTTCACCAGTGACGTGGCGGCTTCTGGGCAGAAGGTCCTTTTTGTGGGCACCAAGAAGCAGGCCCAGGAGGCCATTGAGCAGGAGGCGCGGCGAGGAGGGCAGCTCTACGTCAACCAGCGCTGGCTGGGCGGCACCCTGACCAACTTCCACACTATCCAGGGCCGCATAGACCACCTGGTCCGGCTGGAGGAGCGGCGGCTGAAGGGCGAGTTCTCTGTGCTGACCAAGAAGGAGGCCCTGAAGCTGGACGACAAGATGGCCAAGATGAACAAGTACCTGGTAGGTATCAAGGAGATGACCGAGCTCCCAGGTGCCTTGTTTGTGGTGGACATTGGCAAGGAGAAGAACGCAGTAGCTGAAGCCAACCGCATGAAGATTCCCATAGTGGCCATTGTAGATAGCGACTGCGATCCTGACCTGATACAGTACCCGATACCGGGCAATGACGACGCCATCCGGTCTATCCGTCTCATTACCAGCCAGATGGCCGGGGCCTGCATAGACGGCGCGCACAGGCGCTCCGCCTATGAGAGGGAGTCGGAGGGGCGGGAGCCGGCCAGGCATGAGCCGCAGGCAGAGGCGGTCCCCGCTGGCGCCTAGGCGGGGTACGGCCCGGTGGTGGTTGTCCGGTGCCGGTGTGGGCTGAGGTTCCCCGGGACTATTGATTTGCAGGCGTATCCTGCCCAGTGGGGGCGGGCTTTGGTGGAGGTGGTGAAGAGCGGTCAGACGCCGTGGCTACTTAGGAGAGGCGGTTCGACCTGATCCGGCCCCGGGGCGGCTAAAGCCCGGGGCCTTTGCGGCCAGGAGGATTTTGTTGAGAGCCACCACAGAGGATATCAGAGCCCTCCGCGACCAGACGGGGGCGGGCATAATGGAATGCAAGCGTGCCCTGGAGGACGCGGGGGGCAAGTTTGACCGTGCGGTGGACATCCTGAAGGAGAAAGGCTTTGCCAAGGCGGCGAAGAAGGCGGCCAGGGAGACTCGTGAGGGCCTGGTGCACTGCTATCTTCACAGCGGCGGGCGCATCGCTGCCATGTTGGAGCTGAACTGCGAGACCGACTTTGTGGCCCGCACCCCTGAGTTCCAGGAGTTGGCCCACAACCTGGCCATGCAGGTGGCTGCCATGTCCCCGGCCTATGTCTCTCAGGAGGAGATGGCCCCGGAGGACAACAGGCCTCCTGAGGAGGTCTGTTTGCTGCGGCAACCCTTCATCAAGGACCCAACCAGGCAGGTGGGTGAGTTGCTCCAGGAGATGGTAGCCAAAGTTGGGGAGAACGTCCGGGTGCGCCGCTTCGCACGGTTTGCCCTGGGCGAATGACCGCCTCGGGAGCCGGATAATGGCCCTGGCGAAGTACAGTCGGGCCCTGTTGAAGCTCAGCGGCGAGGCCCTGCGCGGCGATAAGACCTTTGGTGTAGACTGGAACGTGGTCCGCTACGCAGCCCGCCAGGTCAAAGCCGCCCACGATCTAGGGGTAGATATCGCCATGGTGGTGGGTGGGGGCAATATCTGGCGGGGCCAGGAGGCGGAGGCCAAGGGTATGGACCGGGCTACCGCGGACTACGCAGGGATGCTCGCCACGGTGATAAACGCCCTTACTCTTCAGGATGCCCTGGAGAAGGAGGGGGTGGTCACCAGGACCCAGACAGCGGTCAACATCCAGGCAGTGGCTGAGCCATACATACGCCGGCGGGCCATCCGCCACCTGGAGAAAGGCAGGGTGGTCATCTTCGCTGGGGGCACGGGCAACCCCTACATGACCACCGATACCGCCGCGGCCCTTCGGGCCATCGAGATCGGCGCCCAGATACTGCTGATGGCCAAGAACAAGGTGGACGGCGTCTATGATGCCGACCCCAACAAGGTAGCAGGCGCCAAGAGGTTCGTCCGCCTGGACTACATGGAGGTCATCAACCGCCGCCTGGAGGTGGTGGACAGCACCGCTCTCTCTCTCTGTATGGACAACCAACTCCCCATCATCGTGTTTGACCTGTTCGAGGAGGATGGGGTAGCGCGCATCCTCAAGGGGGAGCCCTTGGGCACCCTTATCGGCAGCAGTCAGCCCACATCGGTGTAGGAAGGAAGCACCCTGCTAGGAGACCGACCATGGTCTTGCCAGAACAGGTAGAGGAAGCCCTGGCGAACGGCGAGGCACGAATGAAGCGGTCTGGGGAGAGCCTGGAGCGCGAGCTGGGCGGCATCCGCACCGGCAGGGCCTCGCCCTCTCTGGTGGAGCACCTGAGTGTGGACTACTATGGCACACCCACTCCGCTGAACCAGCTCGCCACCATAACCGTGCCTGAGGCCCGCCTTTTGGTCATACAGCCTTGGGACCGTCAGACCTTCCGGGCCATAGAGCGGGCCATCCAGCAATCTGACCTGGGGCTCAATCCCTCCAACGACGGCACGGTGATCCGCCTCGTCCTGGCGGCCCTGACCGAGGAGCGCCGTCGGGAGCTGGTGCGCCTGGTAAAGCGAAAGGTGGAGGAGGGCAGGGTGGCGGTGCGCAATGTGCGGCGTGACGTTTTGGAGAAGCTGCGCGACCTGGAGAAGAAGAAGGAGATCTCCGAGGACGACCTCCGGCGTGCCCAGGAGCAGTTGCAGAAGGTCACCGACGCCCACATCGCTGAGATGGAGCGTGAGGGTAGCCGCAAGGAAGCTGAGGTGATGGAGGTGTAGCCTCCATGAGCCATGGCACTCCGTACCGACTCCCGCGCCTCAGACAGCCCGCCGGCCCAACGGATACCTCGGCACGTCGCCGTCATCATGGACGGCAACGGCCGCTGGGCGTACCAGCGTGGGCTGCCCAGGCTGGAGGGGCACCGTGCGGCCACCGAGAACATCAGAAAGGTCATCCACGCCTTCAGCCGGTACCCCGTGGAGTACCTGACTCTCTACGCTTTTTCCACTGAGAACTGGGGGCGCCCCGACCCGGAAGTAAACGGGCTGATGGGGTTGCTAGGGGAGGTCATAGGCAGGGAAACGAAGAACCTGCACACGGAGAATGTCCGGCTTCGGCATCTCGGCCGGTTGGAACACCTCCCCAGGGAGCTCCGGCAGGCAGCGGAGAAGGCCCTGGCACTGACCGAGCACAACACCGGTCTCACCCTGTGCGTCGCCTTCGACTATGGAGGCCGGGCTGAGATACTGGACGCCGTCCGGGCCATACTGAGGGACGGCGTGTCGCCAGAGGCGATTACTGAGGACATCTTCCGCCGCTACCTGTATGCCGCAGATATCCCCGACCCTGACCTCATCATCCGCACCTCGGGTGAGCAGCGGCTGAGCAACTTCCTGCTGTGGCAGTCTGCCTACAGCGAGTACTACTGCACTCCAACCCTATGGCCCGACTTCGACGCTGCCGAGGTGGACCGGGCCATTGAGGCCTACCAGCAGCGCCAGCGCAGGTTCGGCAGGCTCGTGTCTGAGAGTTAGATGACACGCTGGGTGCCGCAGGATGCCTCGCTCCTGCCTCGGACGCTGACTGCCCTGGTGGCCCTCCCTCTCCTGTTGCTGGCGGTGTGGGCTGGCGCCTGGTGGCTCACCCTTATGGTTGTGGCGGCGGCGCTCCTCGGCCTGCGGGAGTTCTACGCCCTGGGCGCGGGGGCAGGTGCTCGCCCCGTCCTGTCCTTTGGCCTGTTGTGGACCGCCTCCCTGGTGGTGGCGGGATCGGCCTACGGTCAGGGTGTTGCTCTGCTGGTGATGGTGGTGGGGGCGCTGGGGGCGCTGCTCTGGGTCTTGGCGCGGCGGGATAGACAGGACGCCTTCTCAGCCTGGGCTTTCACTGTGGCTGGCCCCGTATACCTGGGCATAACCCTGCTCCATGCCGTGTTCCTGCGTCAAGACTACGGGGTCGCCTGGCTCCTCCTGGCGCTGCTGGCCACCTTTGCCACGGATACCTCCGCCTACTTCGTGGGCAGGAGCATCGGAAGGCACCGGATGGCCCCCAGCATAAGCCCGGGGAAGACGTGGGAGGGCGCTGCCGGCGGTCTGGTGGGAGCGGTGGCGGCAGCGGTGGCCCTGGGCATCCTCCTGCATCTGGAGATGGCGTGGTGGTGGGTGGCCGTTCTGGGAGCAGGCATCGGCGTGGTGGCGCAGCTAGGCGACCTCTCAGAGTCCATGCTGAAGCGGGGCGCCCAGGCCAAGGAGGCCGGGCACCTCATCCCAGGGCATGGCGGTGTGCTGGACAGGGTGGACAGCCTTGTGTTCACTATGGTGCTTGTGTACTATGTGTTACGAGGGGTCCTCTCGTGACGGGCATCGTTGTCCTTGGCTCCACAGGTTCCATCGGCCAACAGACGCTGGACATTGTTCGCGCCTTCCCCGACTCCTTCTCCGTGGTGGGCCTGGCCTGCTGGCAGAACCAGGAGCTTCTGGTCCGCCAGGCCAGAGAGTTCCGGCCCCGCTTCATAGGCTGCGACGGTGCTCCCGAGCTGGCGGCAAAGGCTGGGCTGGATGGGTGCCAGTGCGCCAGCATGGAGGAGATGGTGCTCCACCCGGATACGGAGCTGGTCATGGTGGCTACCACCGGTGCAGCCGCTCTCCTGCCCACCCTGGAGGCTATCCGGGCGGGCAAGGCTGTAGCTCTGGCCAACAAAGAGGTCATCGTCATGGCGGGGGAGCTCATCACCCGGGAGGCGCAGCGCCACGGCGTGGCCCTGCTGCCCGTGGACAGCGAGCCCAGCGCCATCTGGCAGTGCCTTCGTGGCGAGGACCGGGAGGTGGCCCGCCTCATTATCACCGCCTCCGGTGGCCCCTTCCGCACCTGGTCGGCGGAGGAGGTGGCCCGGGTAACCCCCGAGCAGGCCTTGCGTCACCCCACCTGGAAGATGGGCCCCAAGATCACCGTGGACTCGGCCACCCTCATGAACAAGGCGTTCGAGGTGATCGAGAGCCACTGGCTGTTTGACATACCCTGGGAGAAGATAGAGGTGGTGGTCCATCCTCAGAGCATCATCCACTCCATGGTGGAGTTTGTGGACGGCTCGGTGAAGGCGCAACTCAGCCCGCCGGATATGCGCCTCCCCATCCAGTATGCGCTCTTCTATCCCCGGCGACTGCCCAACCCGCAGCTCTCCCGTTTCAACGCCGTGGAGACGGGTATCCTCAGCTTTGAGCGGCTCGACCTGGCGCGGCACCCCTGCTTCAAGCTGGCCCTGGAGGCGGGCCAGGCAGGGGGGACCTACCCAGCGGTGCTCAGCGCCGCCGATGAGGTGGCGGTGGACCTGTTCTTGCGCAGGCGCCTCGGGTTCGCGGATATCCACCGCGTGGTGGCCGCGGTGCTGGAGGCGCACCGCCCGGAGTCTGGCGCCTCCCTGGACGCCATTCTGGAGGGTGACTCCTGGGCCAAGCGCAAGGCCCTGGAAGTGGCGGGCGGATAGCCGTGTTCGTCACCATCGCCACCTTCATCTTTGTCTTGGCCGTCCTGGTGTTGGTCCACGAGTTGGGGCACTTCGTGGCCGCCAAGGCCTATGGCATCCGGGTGCTGGAGTTCGGCTTCGGCTATCCTCCCCGCATCTTTGGCATCCGAAGGGGGGAGACGGTCTACTCGCTGAACCTGCTGCCCCTGGGTGGCTTCGTGAAGCTGGTAGGCGAGGAGGACCCGACGGACCCACGCAGCCTGGCGCGCAGAAGCCCCGGCGTGCGAGTGGTGGTGCTGGGGGCGGGCGCATTCATGAACGCTCTCCTGCCGCTGGTGCTCTTCGCCGCTTTGTTCATGGTGCCCCAGCAGACGATGGTGACCGACGTGGTGATTATGGAGGTGGCCGCAGGTTCTCCCGCGGCGATGGCGGGCATCCAGCCGGGGGACGCGGTGCTGCGGATTCACAACCGCTCCATTACCAACAGCCTCGAACTTCGGGAGACCATCCAGAGCCGACTGGGCGCTGAGACGGACTGGGTGGGATGGCGTGGGGGAGAGACCTATACTGCCCGCGTGGTGCCTCGCTTCAAGCCCCCCGAAGGCCAGGGGGCCGTGGGTGTTGTCATTGCGGATGCCAGGGTCTCGGTGGCCAGCGTGGCGCCGGGCTCGCCCGCTGCGGCTATGGGTCTCCAGCCCGGGGACGCCGTGCTTCTGGTGGGGGAGACCCCCATTTTCTACTCGGAGTGGCTGCCTGTTGTCCTGGACGACTTCCGTGCCAGTGACCCCGGGGCCTCCGTACCTGTCGGGGTGTGGCGGGGTGGGAGGGTTGTCGAGTTGGCTCTGCCTGCGGACAGCGTGGCGCAGGGGCAGGGGATACCTGGGCTGGAGCTGGCCGAGAGGCCCCTGGAGAGACGCTCCGAGCCCCCATGGCGGGCGGTGCCTCACGCTGCCAGCCACATGGGCACGGTGCTGGCGGCATTCAAGAACGAAGTAGGCCGCTGGATAGTAGGGGCCGCACCGCCCCAGGTAGCAGGGCCCGTGGGGATAGCGCAGCTCACCGGCGAGGTAGCAAGGGCCGGCATCATTCCCCTGATCAGTTTCACGGCCCTGCTCAGCATGAACCTGGCCATCCTCAACATCCTGCCCATCCCCATGCTGGATGGCGGTCGCCTGATGTTCGTCCTGCTAGAGGTGGTCCGCGGTGGGAAACGGGTGCCTCCGCAGAAGGAGGGATTTGTCCACCTGGTGGGGTTTGTGGTATTGCTTTCGCTCATTGTGGTCGTGACCTACTTCGACATCGCTCGCATCCTGAGAGGGGAGAGCATACTGCCATGAGACCACGCCGGGCCACCGCTCCGGTGTTCGTGGGCCCAGTCCAGGTGGGGGGAGGTGCCCCCGTCTCGGTGCAGACCATGACCAAGACGGACACCAGGGACGTGGCGGCCACCGTTCGCCAGATCAAAGAGGTGGAGGAGGTAGGGTGCGAGATCGTCCGGTGTGCCGTGCCTGACATGGAGGCCGCCAGTGCCCTGGGCGAGATCAAGCGCCATATAAAGATACCCTTGATCGCCGATATCCACTTCCACTACCAGCTTGCTCTTGAGGCGTTGCGCCAGGGGGTGGACGGCCTCCGCCTCAACCCAGGCAACATCCGGGACCAGGGCCAGGTGGAGAAGGTGGTCTGCCTGGCCAAGGAGCGGCGGGTCCCCATTCGCATTGGCGTCAATTTCGGCAGCCTGCCACCAGTGGGCGCCATTGGCCGGGCCGGGGGGTTCTCCCGCCTCAAGGATGGGGTCAACCGGCTCGCCAAGGGTGCCGCTGAGGGTACGGGGTCGGTGGTGGACCACATGGTGGCCACAGCGTTGTGGGAGATAGGCATTCTGGAGGCCCTGGACTTTCACATGATCAAGGTCTCCCTCAAAGCCTTCGACGTGGAGACCACGGTGGAGGCCTACCGCAAGCTGGCGGCCATGGTCCCCTATCCGTTTCACCTGGGCATAACCGAGGCGGGTACCGTCAAGTCGGGCACGGTCCGCAGCGCCGTCGGTCTCGGCATCCTGCTGTATGATGGCATCGGCGATACCATCCGCGTCTCCCTCAGCGGCGACCCCAGGGAAGAGGTGCTGGCAGGCTACGAGATATTGAAGTCCCTGAACCTGCGCCAGAAGGGGACTATCCTGGTGGCTTGTCCCTCCTGCGGTCGCGCCGACGTGGACATCGTGAAGCTGGCCAACCAGGTGGACGAGCTGCTCAAGAAGGTGGACAAGCCGGTAAAGGTGGCGGTGATGGGCTGCGAGGTGAACGGGCCCGGGGAGGCCAAGGACGCCGACGTGGGTATTGCGGCGGGCGCTGGCCGGGCCATCATCTTCCGCAAGGGGCAGAAGGCCCGCGTGGTGGAAGCCAGCGAGATGCTCTCCGCCCTCATGGAAGAGGTGGAGAAGCTTTAGACGGGGCAGGCCTGGGCGTCAGGCCCAAGGAGGGGCGCCATGGACTTCAGCTTCACCCCTGAGCAGGAGCGGTTCCGCCAGGAGATATGCGCCTTCCTGGAGCGCGAGCTGTCCCCAAGGGAGGAGCGCCAGCTCGCCGGGGCCGCGGGCACCGGCAACGTGGACAAGGAGTTCTCTCGCAAGCTGGGCCGGAAGGGGTGGATAGGCCTGGCCTGGCCCCGCGAGCACGGCGGCCAGGGCCTGGGGCACATAGAGCGCCTCATATACATGGAGGAGATGGTGCTGAACACGGCGCCCATCGGCTACCACCACGCCGCCGAGCGCCAGATGGGTCCCAGCATCATCATGTTCGGCACTCCTGAGCAGAAGCGCGACTTCCTGCCTCGTATCGCCAGGGGGGAGTGCGGCTTCGCCATCGGCTACTCCGAGCCCGGCACCGGCTCGGACCTGGCCTCCCTGGAGACCCGGGCCATGGAGGACGGCGATGACTTCGTAATCAACGGCACCAAAATCTGGACCAGCCTGGCCCACGTGGACGACTATATCTGGCTGGCGGCCCGCACCAACATGGAGGCGCCCAAGCACCGTGGCATCAGCGTCTTTCTGGTGGACCTGAAGCTTCCTGGGGTGACTATCCGCCCCATAGTCAACATGGCGGGGCTGGCGGAGTTCAACCAGGTGACCTTCGACAACGTTCGGGTGCCCAAGAGCACCATGGTGGGTGAAAGGGAGCGGGGCTGGTACGTGGTGGCGGCCAACCTGGACTTCGAGAGGGCAGGGATCGAGCGGGTGGCAGGCAACTGGCCCCTGTTCCAGGATGTGGTGCAGTACCTGGGCCAGCGCCGCGTCAACGGCGGGCGCGCCACCGACGACCCCCGGGTGCGCAACCGCATCGCGGAGACGGCCATCGAGTACACGGTGGGGAAGCTGCTCTGCTACCGGGTGGCCTGGATGCAGGAGCAGGGCGTGGTGCCCAACCGGGAGGCGTCGGTATCCAAGCTGTTCGGCACCGAGGCGAGCCAGCGCATGGCCCGCACCTGCATGGACCTGATGGGGCTGTACGGCCAGCTCCAGCACGGGGAGCCGTGGGCCCCCATAAGGGGCCGAGTGGAGCGCGCCTGGCACTGGGCTGTGTCGGCCACCATCGCCGGTGGCACCTCGGAGGTGCTGCGCAACGTCATTGCTCTGCGGGGTCTTGGCCTGCCCAGGGGGTAGCTCTGCTGCAACTAGGGTTGTCCCTGGATTCCTGCTTCACCTGCGACTCGCTGGTGCGGCGTTCGTAGCCAGAAAACCTCTAACCAGCTTGCCACCCGTTTCGGCTCATCCAGCGCGGGCCGGCATCTTTCGCAACAACCCTATGCCGAGCGCCGCCAGCCACAGGAGCCTCGCTATGCTGGGCAGAATACCAAACTGCCCCGCCACTGTTGCTTGAAGCAGCCCTCCCGCCAGCATGCCTATGCCGGCCGCCAGTGTCAGCCAGGCTACCCAGCGTGGCACGGCACTCCGAGCCATGGCCAGCCCGTAGGCTATGAGGGCCGCACCCAGGATCAACGAGGAGGTTACCTCCGCCGCCTCTAAAAGGGACACCGAAAACGTATAGAGCGAGACCGACGTAGCCCTCTCCGCGGCCGTGGCCGAGGCGAACCCATCACTCAACGGCCCATACAGGGGAAAGCTTAGCAGGGCGCTGAAGATGTTGACGGGAACGCTCAGAGCCGCAGCGGCTGAAGCGGACAGGGCGCGGACAGGCCCGTCGTTTCTGAGGACCAAGTACAGGGCAGCCAGGACGAGGACCGTCAGCACGTTGGCGACTAATTGGAAGGCAGTCATGCTTTGTCCGAGGGCGCGCTGGCCTTCTGACAGTCCGCCCAGAAAGGACAAAACCCCCTCGGCTTCGCCCAGTTGCGCCCCCGACGGCGCGCTGGCAAACAGCAGCCCTCCCATGAGAATCCACAATACGTAAGCTACCGCCGCCATGATGGCGAACCAACCGCCAGCTCTCCGGATGCTTATGAGATTCATGCTAACTCCCTCCTTTTTCTCTACGCTTGGCGCTGAGCATGACCGTTGCCCGCGTTTTGGGACAAAAACCCTGAGACCAGTTCGCCCACACGCTTTGGCTCATCCAGCCAGGGCAGGTGCCCGCCGGGAACGACCTCCAGCTTTGCCTTGGGCATGACCTGGACTGCACGGCGGCCCACCTCCGGCTTTCCAAAGGCGTCGTTGTCGCCCCAGACAAAGAGGGTGGGCTGGGCAACCCGGCGCAACTCGTCCTCCCGAAGGCTCAGCCCCGGAGCAGGCCCCGTCACGCGTAGCACTCGTTCGATGATAGTGAGCCAGCCCTCCTTGTAGACGGGAAGCATTCCGGAGCGGAACATGCACTCCCAGTACTCCCCCGGCAGGCGCTCCATGGCCTCCATCTTGTGGCCCATGTTCTTGAACACACCTTTGACCATCTTCACGCTGGGCCGCTGGAGGGAGAACATGAGCTGGTTCAGCCCGCGCACCGACAGCAGCCGCATGGGGAAAGGGGCGCCGGTGTCCAGGATGAGGGCCGGACAGCCAAGCTGGGCCATGGCGGAGACCCTCTCAGGCCTCTCCAGGGCAAGCCAGAAGGACCACAAGCCGCCCATGGAGTTGGCGACGATCGGGACAGTCTTGAGATGAAGCGCGTCCAATATCCTTTCCAGGAAGGAGACAGCATGGGGGCGGAACTCTGACCCCCGGTAGTTGAAGCCGTCGGTGAGCCCGCACCCCGGGCGATCCACCGCCAGCAGGCGATAGCCCTTGATCTCTGGCAACAGGGGCACCCATCCGGATGCCACTCCCCCGCCACCGTGGACAAAGAGCACCGGCGGCCCCGAGCCCACTTCAATAACCCTGGCGCGCAGGTGAGGGTTGTCTAGCTGGAAGTAGTGGGAGCGGTACTCCAGCCCGTACTTTTGGAACAGCCGCCGCTCGGCGATCTCGTACTCCTGGACGCGTAAGTCTGTTGTCATTGGGTTTCCTCCCTTCTCAGCGCCCAAGCACTCTGCGGGCCAGCAGTTGGCCTACCAGGGCAACGGCGGCGAAGGCTAAAAAGAAGCCACCGATGTCAAGGCGGCCGCCGACCACCAATGCCTGGAGCCCGCCCACCACCAGCCAGCCGACCAAGACCCAGGTGGCGTTCCAAGCCCAGCGTGAACCATGGCGGAAGCCTTCCAGAGCTACGAGCAACGTCAGCACCCCAAATGCTGCCACCAGTATTTGGATGTTCTGGCCTTCCCGAACAACCTGGTCGGCAACGGTCGGGTAGGCCTGCCTGACCTCGGCCATTGGAACGCCGGTGTCCTGCTCAAAAGTGGCCGGGCTGTCACCCAGGAAGTACATACCCACGCCGCCCAGTACCAGCAAGGCGCTCACCGCGATTAGAATGCCCCAGCCCCACTTCTGGGTTCGGGTTCTTCGGCTAGCATCGTTCATCTCTTGGTTCCTCCCTTTTCAGCTATCGCTCAGTTGTGGGCGTAGGCGCCCGGCGGGACACCCAGAACATCCGAAGCGCCATGATTTCGATCCATAGAAGCACCAATCCCACAAAGGTTCGCTGTAAGACACCGTTTAAGCTGCCAATTTCAGCAACCTTAGCGATACCAATCCATGCAATTAGGGCTACCAGCGCCACTGCACTGGTTATGACGGAGTAACCTTGGTAGGGGTGCCACTGCGGCTCGCGTTTCAATCTGCGTGAGATAGCAAAGATACCAGCAACGGCAGCAAGAAAGCTGGCAAGCCCAGTGAGGTTGTGCATGGCTCCGGTTAGCGTCTTGAATTCACATCCAGCATCGCAGGGCAGGAATGGTTGTGCCACTGTCGTAATTACACCGAAGAGGCCGAGCAGCAAAGGGCCAAGCTTTGAACCGTGTCCACCACCAATCCCTCGATGAAGTCCAAGGGCAAGAGCTATGATCAGGATGCCAACTACGAAAAAGTTAGCGTTTTGGATAATTGGGTATCGGGCCTCGACTCCACCAAGCTCACTGATGGCCTGTGTAGCGTGGCTATAGCCTTCGTAGATGAACCCACCCACCGTGACCAGGACAGCGAAGATGATCGGACCAGCAACCCCGCAAAGGGCTAGGAATCTCAGTGTGCTGTCTCGCTCGGCGTGGTTTCGAAGCATTGGTCTTTCCTTTCTTTTCCCTCTAATCTTCGCTCTTCGGAACTATCCTGCCTGCACAGGGATATTTTCGCTCGCTCCTGTTCGCAGCCGCACGGTGTAGGTGGCCATGCCGAGGAGAATGCTGGTTCCCATGATAGGAGTGAATATCTGCTTGATGATGGCCTCCTGCATAATCAGCCCCACGACGAACCCCACCACACCCACGTTCATGCCCCAGAACAGCACGTGGTCCGCCCAGGGCCAGAAGGAGCGCCGCGCCCCCGTTGCCTCGTAGACCAGCCCGAACAGCACGTTGCTGAGCACCCCGATGAACATGGCGTGGTCCATGGCGAAGATAAGCCATGCGGGCATGAGAACGAAGTCCGGCGGGTCGCCGTAAGCGCCGCCGAGGAGCGAGACGATGAGGTAGGTGAAAAGCCCAACATTGGCCACAAGGAAGAGCGCGCTGATGGCGAACAGGCGCTCATGGTTGCCCGCTAGCCAGGCGGCGCCCACAACATGGCGTCTGAGCCTCACCACGTAGATGGCGACACCGGTGACCTCCAGCGGGACGTAAAGCCCGATGAGTGCCTGGTTGTTCAGCACCGCTCCCACCGTCACCACCAGCCCGCCGATGAAGGGTAGCACTACTTGGGCCCACCCAGCGCGGCTGGCCGGAGAGTGGACTGAGGCCGGGTTCAGCCGCCACTCGCTGACGGCCATGCCCGCGAGGATGAGGTACCCCACGATTAGCGGGACGGGATGGCTGTTCAGGATTTCCGCGGGCAGGAACCGAAGACCGCCTTTGAGCCAGACCCCCAGGACTACTCCCAGCACCGCCCCAAGGGTGAGCGTGGTGGCGGCCGCCAGCATGCCCAGGTGCGGCGTGCTGAGGCGGACGCGGCGACTCTGGGCCACCACCCAGGCGAAGAACCAGACGATGGCTATCAGGGTCACGCTGCCGCCGATCAGCCGCGCCGTCAGGTTGCCGCTGTAAAAGGCGACAACGTAGAAGGCGATGGCGACGGTGGCAGCCCAGCTCAAAGGGCGAGGCGACCGGGCCCGCCAGCCGCTCAGGGGCTGCCGCTCGGAGAAGAGCCAAAGGCAGGCGGCGAAAAAGCCCAGGGTAATCCAGCCCAGGGTGCCGGCGTGCACATGGGCCAGCAGTGTCTTGCGGTCAAAATCAATGACGTCCAGCCCGTTCAGAATGCCGACGATCACAGTCACCAGAAAGATGACCATGGCCGCCTGGAGGAGCAGCCTGACCTCGGCACCAAAGGGGCTGGCCGTGTTCTCTCTTTTTGCCATCCTTCACTCCTCTCTTCGAGCCTTTGCTTATCCCCGCAGGCTTCTCCAGCCGCGCCAGACCAGTATTGCCCTGACCACCACGACCAGGATGAAAGGCGGCACCTCGTACCCGATCCAGAAGGCCCGGCTGACGGGTGAGATAGCCAGCGCAGCCACTCCACCCAGCTTGCGGGACTTCCACAGCCAGTAGCCCGCGACGACCTCCGCCGCGCTCACCACAGCCAGCAGGTAGAGGGAGACGATCACAGCATCTATGCCGAGACCCTGGGAGATGGGGCCTTCCAGGGCTCTGAAGCCTAGCATCGGGGGTAGCTCTCGATTCCGAATGATGTACAGCAACATAGGCACAATGCCTGCTACGTAGAAGCCCCCCATCAGGAGAAAGAGGAGCGATGCCCAGGTGATTGAAGCGCTTCGTCTGACGGTGGCGGGTTTCATGGCGCCGTTGACTCCTTCGCCGGCAGCGACAGCAGGTAACGCCAGATGGCCCCCATCTCCTCGTCGGTCATCTTGGCGTACTCCTCCCACGGCATGAACTCGGCATCCATCTCTTCGCCGTCAGGCTCTACGCCTGTGCGCAGCGTGCGGATGAACTCCGCCTCCGACCACTTGCCCAGGTGTCCGCCGCGAGTCAGGTTGGGCGCCAGGGGTGCGCCCGGTTCTGGCGGTTGGGCCCCAGACAGGTCCTTCCCGTGGCAGCCTTTGCAGCCGCTGATGGACACCAGGTAGCCGCCGTACTCCACGTTGACACCAGGCGCCACAGGGCCAGGCAAAGATGCGGTGTGGTCAACCAACTGGGCGGGGACAACCTCGCCGAACGCTCCAAGGGCCACAAGGATTCGGCCCAGGGGCCGGATGTCCGGTTTCGGCGTCTGGTTGTCCACCGATGGCACGGCTTTGAGGTAGGCTATGATGGCGCCCAGGTCCTCCGCGCTCAGGTTGTTGTAGTCCTCCACGGGCATGATCAGCAGCCCCTTGCCCTTGGGGCTAACGCCGTGGCGAATGGCCCGCGCCCAGTCCTGGTCGGTATAGGCGCCGGTCGCGCTACCCTGTCCTCCCGTGATATTAGGGGCGTAGACTCTGCCTATGGGGCCCTCTTCAAAGACCTTCTTGCCTGCCAGGTTAGTCCCGTGGCAGCCCGTACACCCCACCACGGCCTCCACCAGGTGCTGGCCGCGCTGGACGGAGGCGGCATCGGAGGGGATGGCGACCGTCTCCACTTGGATGTTGTAGCTCCTGTTCACGCGGGAGCGTCCCAGAAGGAGCAGGACCACCACGGCGATCACTATCACCCCCAGTAGGGCACCGAGCCCGATGCCGAGCCATTTCAACACTTTTATCATGGTTGGACCCCCTTTGTTGATTGGGACCGTCGCGTCTCCATGCGAGCAGTGGGGACTATTCCATCTCTCTTCTGATCTTCATCGCTATCAGAGCGAGGAACACGCTGGCCACGGCGGATGTCCACCAGGCCAGGTCTGAGAAGTTGTAGGGCTCCCCTCTTATCCCTCCCGACCTGACCAGGGTCTCAATGGCGGTCCACACCATGCTTCCCGCACCGTTAATGAACAGGACCCAGACTGATATTGTCGCCAGGGCTTTGAATATTTGCGGCATTCACTCCTCCTTGCTCTTCCTATGAATCGGGCTACAGTTTGGCCAGGGGGGGCTCCCGCTGTCATGGGCCCAGTGTCCCCTTGTGGGCAGGACTGGAGTCACGAAATTAGGCGGGACAGAGTAGAAACAGGGGGGGAGAAACAAGACGCAAGCGAAGCAGGCCGCCTATATGGTGCTGTCGCCCAGCCCGGCTTCACGTGCCCGGAGGGCCGCCTGGACCCTGTCCGCCACCTGTAGCTTGCCCAGGATGTTGGAGACGTGGTTCCGCACAGTCTTGGGGCTGAGGACGAGGCTACGGGCAATATCGGAGTTGTTCAGACCTTTGGCCATAAGGCCCAGCACCTCCCGCTCGCGGTCGGTGAGTCCGGGAAAGGTGCTGGAGGGAGCCGCCGGTCTGCCCGAAGCGAAGTAGTCCATCAACCTGGTGGCGATGGCCGGGCCGAAGATGGCCTCGCCACTGGCCACGGCCCGAATAGCCCTGAGAATCTCGGCCTGGTCGGCCCCCTTCAGCAGGTAGCCGCGTGCCCCAGCCCGCATGGCGGCGAAGACTGAGCTATCGTCTTCAAACATCGTGAGCATGACGATAGCAACGTGCGGACTGGACGGGGTGATGCGTCGGGTGGCTTCAATACCGTTCATGCCGGGCATCTTGATGTCCATGAGGACCACGTCCGGCTGGGCGCTGGTGGCCAGGGCAACGGCCTCCTCCCCAGTACCTGCTTCTCCCCCAAACTCGATGTCGGGGATGGAGGTCAGCAAGGCACGCAGCCCATCCCTGTACACCGGGTGGTCGTCAACTACGAGGACACGGATGCGACTCATGGCCGGAGTCAACTCTTGGTTGCCTCCTCCGTGGCACGGGTGGAGGGTTGGTGAGGCACGCCCACAGGGATGTGTGCCCGTACGCGCGTCCCTCCACCGGCCACCGACTCGACAGCACAGTTTCCCCCCAGCTCAGCAGCCCGCTCCTTCATGGAGGTAATGCCGACTCCTGCCGTCGAGCCGGGAGGCAGGCCCACGCCGTCGTCGGCTACTTCCAGCTCCAATGTGCCCTGGTCGGGCAGAGACAACCGGACGAGGCAGTTGTGGGCACGGGAGTGGCGCGCCACGTTGGTCAGCGCCTCCACGGCAATGCGGTACACGGCCACCTCCACAGCGGCTGGCATGACAGGCAGTGGTTGGGGCGATTCAACCCTTACCCTCAAGCTGTGGGTCTCTGCACTCCCTCCGTCGGTCCCTGCGAACCTGGTGGTCGCTGCATGTTCACGAAGTGCGGAGACCAGGCCAAGCTGGTCCAGGGCCGGTGGGCGCAAGGCATAGGCCAGGCGGCGGATGTCGGCAAGAGCTTGCTGGGTTTGTGCCTTCACCTGGGCAAGGATGACATCTGCGGCGGCGGTGTCCCGGGCAAGGAGGTTGCGGGCGGCATCCAGCTTCAGGGTCACGCCGCCCAGAACGGGGCCGAGGCCGTCGTGCAGGTCACGCCGCAGCCGGCGGCGTTCCTCCTCCCGAGAGATAACGAGCCGCTCCCGCGCCCGCCGGAGGTCACCAGTCAATCGGACACTGTGGGCTACCACGCCGGTCTGTCGTGCCAGGTCGCTCACCAGCCTCCAGTCGGCACGGCTGAAGGCTTCACCAGGCGCCCTCGGCGCCAGCATCATCTGGCCCACCTCTTCGCCCTGGTAGACGAGGGGAATCTTGAGGACGTCCGGGGTAGGCTGGCCGCTGGCCGCGAGGACGACCTGTTGCTCACCCTCGCTCCGAACGATGGCCACATAGGGGATCTTGAGGGCTCGGGCCACCGTCTCCACCACCGTTGGCAGTATGGCGTCCGCAGGCAGGGTGTCTTCCAGGTGGCGCCCGAGAGATGTCAGCACAGTGTAGGGGTCGTCCCGCTGGCCGTACATCCACCGGTTGATAGCATGCTGAAGGCGCTGGCGTAGCGGTTGGAACAGCACAGCCACTAGCCCGGCGGCCACGAGAGAGATGAGTAGGTCTCCTCGGGCCTGGAACAGGACACCCAGGGAACCAACCACCAGCACGTACAGGCCCACGACGACGGCCGTGAGGATGCCATAGACCAGGGTGCGGTTGATGATGACGTCAATGTCAAAGAGCCGGTAGCGCAGGATGGCGAAGCCCAGGGCCAGAGGGAACACTAGCCCCAGGATAGCCAGGACATTGAAGCTGAACAGGGGCCCTCCCAGCAGCAACTGAGGGAGAAAAAAGAAGGCGATGCCGACGCTGCTCAGGGCCAGCACAGCGAGCCACACCCAGCGCATCTGCCTGCGGTCCTCCGCGTCCAGAGGGCTCCTGTACCGCCATATGGCTGCCACAAGCCCCAGCGTGACATAGGTGAGCTCCAGAGGCTCGATGGTCCAGAAGGCCCGGCCCAGCCAGTCCAGGGTGCCACTGGACCCCGGCCACATGGCTGCCGCGTAGGCAGTAATTACCAGGTAGGGCATCGCATAGAGAGAGGGGACCACCCAGCGACGTTTCAGCACGCTGGTCCAGGGCTTGGGGAAGACGAGCCAGAAGTGTACCAGGCCTATCCAGAGGAGCATGTAACCCGCCTTCGTAGTGGCCAGATACAGCCAGAGCCGCGTCCCATCCACCACGTCCAGCACATGCAGGCCAAGGGACCACGCGGTGGCGCTCATGATGCCGGAGGCGCCGAGCAGAAGCACCCGGGCGGCTGGCTCGCCGGGCCGCTGAAAGAAAACGAAGGCGGCTATCAGGAGAAAGACCACGGCGAAAAGGACGGCACCCCACTCCTTTGCCAGTGTAGAGGCAAGAGGGTACGTGCCCAGAGTAACCTTCACATCCACCGGGCTTCCGTCCCGCAGAACGGTATATGTGACCGTCTGGCCGGCTTTCCACCCGGGGCGTGGCTCACGTAACGAGAAGACGGCCTGTGCCCAGGACTCCATGCTGCGCCCCTCCACTGCGATGACCAGGTCGCCGGACCTCAGGCCCTCGGTCTGTTCCCCAAGGAGCGTTACTGTCACCCCTTCAGGTCTCCATGCCTTGGCCCCCGGCTGAAGGCGTGCGTCATCGCAGGGGGCTATAGAGTGAGACAATACGAAAAGCACAAAGAGTCCAAGGAAGAACACAGACACCGCCAGCGTCAGCCAGCTCGCCTTCTGGAAGCGAGAGCTATCTGAAGATTCTGGAGCGGCCCCGTTCGCGTGCATGGGCGGATTATACCTCTACCAACAGGTCACAGGAAAAGGCTTTGAGGCCGGCGCAAAAGCGCGGCATTCAGCCAGTCAGAGCTGCGCTGCCGATTTTTCCTAGCTCCTCAGAGCTTGTGGTCTTTTCCTCCCCCCTTCCTGACCTTCCCCCGCCTGCGGGGGAAGGGACTAACAGGTCACAAGCCCTCACCATGATAGCCTGGGTCTTGCTCCCCATTTCCCTGTACAATAAGCCCCACTCCACGAATGGGCGACACGCAGTGACCGACGAAACACCCAAGCAGCAAGAGTGCCCGCCGCCACGCACCCGCGAGGCCGTGGACTGCTGGCTGCGGAGGTGGGGCCGCGGCGACGTGGTAGAAGGCAAGGAGCCGCTGACGCGGAACGACGTGGAGCGCCTGATAGAGGCCAACGGCGGCACGGCGAAGGACCTGGACCTGAGCAGGCGGAATGTGCGGGGGATAGACCTGCATGAGATGAACCTCTCATGTGCCAAGCTTCAAGGCGCAGACCTGCGTCATGCCACCCTGGATGGTGCAAACTTCGAAGGGCCTGGCGCTGGTCAACAGACTGATATGGAAGGCGTCAAGTTGTTTGGGGCAAGGGTCACAGACAGAACGGAGCTTCGGCGTGTCCAGTGGGGAAAGAAGGTGATACTCGGCGATGAAAGTGGTATGGGTGCCCGGGAAGACAAGAAATGGGGCGAGTGTGTGGAGGTGTATCGCACTCTGAAGCATTGGTACCAGCGCATCGGTGACAACGATACTGCCGGCAGGTTCTACTACCGAGAACTGGAGTGTCAGCGCAAGCAGGTATGGCAGGAATGGCGGGAGATTTTTAGGCGGTCTTTGGAGACTGTCAAGAAGTTTCGGGAGGTTGCCAGGAGGTCTTGGGAGGTCGTCAAGTACTGTGGCTACGAACAGCTCTTCGGCTACGGGGAGAGGCCGTGGCGGGTGGTGCGGGCCGCCGTGGTCATCATCCTTGGCCTGGCCGTGGCGTACTATCTCTTGGGCTCATTCGTTGACCCCATTCGTTTCCTGGACGCCCTCTACTTCTCCGCCGTATCCTTCTCAGCGTTGGGCTACGGCGGATGGGCGCCCAATCCCGAAGGCTGGGCCCGCTACATGGGCGTCGCGGAGTCCTTCCTGGGTGTTTTCACCATCGCCCTGTTCCTGGTAACCTTCACGCGCAAAATGGTCAGATAGGAGAACTCTGCCCATGCGTATGACCCGTCTGCTCACCAGGACGCTCCGCCAGGACCCTGCCGAGGCGGAGACCCCAAGCCATCGCCTCATGCTCAGGGCGGGCATGATCTCCCAGGTGGCGGCGGGCGTCTACGCCTACCTCCCCCTGGCCCAGCGCTCCCTGCGCAAGATAGAGGAGATCATCCGCCAGGAGATGGACGCCGCCGGGGGCCAGGAGCTGAGGATGCCCGCGCTCCAGCCCCTGGAGACGTGGCAGGAAACGGGGCGCGCCGGCGCCTTCGGCCAGAACCTGTTCCACCTGAAGGACAGGCGGGACCGTGACCTGGTGCTGGCCCCCACCCATGAGGAGGTGGTCACGGCGCTGGTGCGGGCCAACGTCCAGAGCTACCGGGACCTGCCCCTGGTCCTGTACCAGATCCAGACAAAGTTCCGCGATGAGCCGCGACCCCGGGCGGGGCTGATTCGGGTGCGCGAGTTCGACATGAAGGACGCCTACTCCTTCGATGCCGATGAGGAGGGGCTGGACCGGAGCTATCGGCGCATGATGGAGGCTTACAGCGCCATCTACTCCCGCTGCGGCCTCTCCACTCTGGCCGTTGAGGCCGATAGCGGCGCCATCGGTGGCAAGGACTCCCACGAGTTCATCCTGCCCGCGGAGAGTGGCGAGGATATCATCCTGCGCTGCCAGCGGTGCCACTACTCCGCCAATGCCGAGCGGGCCACCTTCCGGCTGCCTCCGGTGGAGGCCGAGCCGGAGCAACCCCTGGAGGAGGTGCGCACGCCAGGGGTGAAGACCATCGCCGCCCTGGCCGACTACCTGGGCGTGCCCTCCAGCAAGACCCTGAAGGCGGTGTTCTACTCCGCCGATGGCCACGTCGTGTTCGTGACCCTGCGCGGCGATCTGGACGTGAACGAGGTGAAACTGAAGAACCTGCTGAAATGCACCGAGCTGCGGCTGGCCACCGATGAGGAGCTACAGGGGGCGGGCCTGGTGCCCGGCTTCGCCTCGCCCATCGGCCTCTCTGGCGTGCATCGGGTGGGGGACGCCTCCATCCGCGTGGGGAGCAACTTCGTGGCGGGGGCCAATAAGCCGGATACCCACCTCCGCAAAGCCAACTATCCTCGTGACTTCCAGGTGGATGTGATGGCGGACATAGCCCTGGCCCGCGATGGCCACGGTTGCCCTCAGTGCGGCGCGCCGCTGTCCGGTATCCGGGGGATTGAGGTGGGGCACGTGTTCAAGCTTGGGACGGTCTTCAGCGAGACCCTGGGTGCCCGCTACCTGGACCGGGAGGGCGTCCAGCGGCCCATTACCATGGGCTGCTATGGCATAGGGGTGGGCCGCCTCCTGGCCGGGGCGATAGAGCAGAACCACGATGACAAGGGGATCATCTTCCCTACTCCCATAGCCCCTTACCAGGTGCACCTGGTGGCCCTGAACGTGGATGACCCCGACGTGTCCCGGGAGGCGGAGGCCCTCTACCAGCGGCTCTCTGCCCAGGGCTATGAGGTGCTGTTCGATGACCGGGTCGAGTCGGCGGGGGTGAAGCTGAACGACGCCGACCTCATCGGCCTGCCGGTGCGACTGCTGGTGAGCCCCCGCTCTCTCAAGCAGCGCTCGGTGGAGTTGAAGGCCCGCCGCGAGCGTAATGCCCAGGTGGTGCCTCTGGAGGAGGCGGACGCAAGGCTTCAGCACGTACTCGGAGGCTCCTAGGAAAGATCAGGGGGTTGCAAAAATGCCCAAAGCAGTGGTAAAGTAGAAACGGACTGGTCTTCGGGTGGTATGGAAAAAGTGGGCTCTGCCCACTTTTTCTCTAGTCGGGGGGTTGACCACAGCAGGTGGAGAAGGACCAATGAAGAGCGACTTTCTGATCGCGCTGACGCAGTTGGCGGCAGAGCGGAATCTGCCGAGAGAGATGGTGCTCTCGGCCATTGAGGCGGCGCTGGCCTCTGCGTACCGTCGGGACAACGCTACCACCGGCCAGGACATCACCGTGAGGCTGAACCCCGCCACGGGTGAGGTAAAGGTCCTCACGCTGAAGACCGTGGTGGAGCCGGTGTCAGACCCCCGAAAAGAGCTCACCCTGACGGAGGCCCGCCGGATAAAACGGGATGCAGCCCTGGGGGACGTGGTGGAGTTGGAGGCGGAACTCCAGAACGCTGGTCGTATCGCGGCTCAGACCGCCAAGCAGGTGGTGATGCAGCGCCTGCGGGAAGCGGAGCGCGAGCTGGTCTATGCGGAGTTCGCCGAGCGGGCTGGGGAGGTGCTGACGGGGACGGTGCAGCGGGGGGACCCCAGATACGGTGGCCCCGTGACTCTGGACCTGAACGGGAGGGCCGAGGCCATCCTGCCGCCCAGCGAGCAGACGCCTGGGGAGCGGCTTCGCGTTGGCCAGAAGGTCCGCATCTACGTGGTAGAGGTGAAGCGGAGCAGCAGAGGGCCGGAGATCGTGGTCTCTCGCACTCACCGCGACCTGCTTCGCCGGCTACTGGAGCAGGAGGTGCCGGAGGTCTATAACGGCATCGTGGAGATCAAGGCCATCGCCAGAGAGCCCGGCTCCAGGAGCAAGGTCGCCGTATCTGCCCGGCAGGAAGGGGTTGACCCGGTGGGTGCCTGCGTGGGGCTGCGAGGCATTCGCATCCAGAACATCGTCAACGAGCTTCAGGGCGAAAGGATTGACGTGGTCCAGTGGCACCGTGACCCCGCCATCTTCATCGCCAGTTCCCTGAGCCCCGCCCAGGTGGTGCGGGTGGCCGCGGACAAAGAGACCCAGGCCGCCACGGTGGTTGTCCCTGACAGACATCTCTCCCTGGCCATTGGCAAGGAGGGGCAGAACGTCCGCCTGGCCGCCAAGCTTACGGGATGGAAGATAGATATCAAGAGCTCCGCTGAGATGGAGGCGGAGCGCCTGCAACGGCCGCTAGAGGCCCAGGCCGTGGCGACGGCGCCTGCGGCCTCACAGCCTGAGCTTGCAGTGGTGGAGGCCGTTGCTGTGGCCCCCGCGGCGCAGGTGGAGGCACCAGTGGTCAAGGTGGAGGCCCCGGCTGCGCGGATAGAGGCCGAGGAGGTGCCCCAGGCCGCGGCTCCTGTGGCGGCGAAGCCGGAGGTGGCACTGGTGGCGGAGGCGCCCGCTCCTGTTGAAGCTCAGGCCAAGTCTGTTGAGGAGCAGCTTGCAGAGGAGGCGGTCCGGGAGCTGGCAGTGCCCGCTCCGGCTGAGGAGGAGGCTGAGGAAGAGGAAGAGCCTGTGGAGGAGGGCGAGGACGTCTGGCAGGTGCCAGCGATGGCTTCCACGGGGATCCGCTTCGCCGAGGATATCCTCGGGGGACCGGTCCGGGCCGGGAAGAGTCGTGGTGGGCGCAAGCGAAAGGGTCGGGGTGGTGGAGATGATCCGGGTGGGCGCCGTGGCGGGGGACGGAGGGGCGGAGCCCAGTACAGGGATTCTGTCCACACGCCCGACGCAGTGTAGTCCGGTGGAGAGGCGGCATGAAGTCCAAGCACGTCCCCATGCGCACGTGCGTGGTGTGCAGAGAAAAGGTCGGCAAGAGGGGCCTTTTCCGAATTGTCCGCACGCCGCAAGGGGAGGTGCACCTGGACGCCGCGGGAAAGCAATCGGGCCGGGGTGCCTACCTTTGCGGTCAACGGGCCTGCTGGGAGCGGGCCCTGAAGGGAAAGCGGCTGGACATCGCCCTGCGCGCGACTATCAGCCCCGCTGACAGGGCCCAGCTTCAGCTATTGGTGGCGAGCCTGGAGTCGGAGCACCAGTCCATCTGACAGGAGAGGTGATGACGGAACAGAGCGCCAGTCCGGCGCCGGTAAAGGAGCGATCGTCCCAGGCGGCACGCCGCGCCCAGGCGCGCCGTGTTCAGTTGCCGCCGGCTATCTCCGTCCACGCGTTGGCTGATCACCTGGAGGTAAGCCCCATAGAGGTGATCAAGCAGCTAATGCGCGGCGGCATCATGGCCAACATCAACCAGGTGATAGACTTCGACACCGCGGCCAGTGTCTGTCAGAGCTTCGGCATCCACGCCGTCCGCGAAGCAGAGCAGAAGACCAAGCTTCCTACCAGCGGTGTGGCAGTGGAGGAGGATGCCTCCAAGCTGATACTTCGGCCACCCGTGGTCACCATACTGGGCCATGTGGACCATGGCAAGACCTCCCTTCTCGATGCTATCCGGAAGACTAACGTGGTCGCTACCGAGGCCGGAGGTATTACACAGCGCATTGGAGCATACCAGGCCGAGTACAACGACCATCGAATCACCTTTCTGGACACGCCGGGGCATGAGGCATTCACCGCCATGCGAGCGCGGGGAGCCCGCGTGACGGACATTGCTGTGCTGGTGGTGGCCGCCAATGACGGTGTGATGCCGCAGACGGTGGAGGCCATGAACCACGCCAAGGCCGCAGGGGTGCCCATTGTGGTGGCTATCAATAAGATAGATGTCCCCGGCGCGGATGTGGAGCGGGTGCAGCGCCAACTCTCCGAGCACGGGCTGCTCATCGAGGCCTGGGGCGGCGACATCATTGCCGTGCCCGTCTCCGCCAAGTCTGGGGAGGGGATAAAGGAGCTTCTGGAGAGCATCCTGGTGGTGGCCGAAGTGGCGGAGCTGAAGGCAAATCCGGAGCGGCCTGCCGTGGGCACTGTCATCGAGACCCGGCTGGACAAGAGCCGTGGGCCATTGGCCACGGTGCTGGTCCAGACGGGCACTCTGCGGGTGGGTGATAGTGTGGTAGTGGGTGTGGTCCGTGGTCGGGTAAAGGCCATGCTCACGGAGACAGGGCGCAGACTCAAGGCAGCCACGCCTTCAACCCCGGCGGAGCTGCTGGGCCTGACGGCCCTCCCTCAAGCGGGAGACCGGCTGGAGGTGATAGCCGACGAGCGTGCCGCCAGGCAAACGGTAGAGGAGCGAGCACGCCAGGCGGAGACTACCCGCGCCCGAGGGACCTCTCTGGAGGACGTGTACGCCCGACTCACTGCGGGTGAGGTAAAAGAGTTGGCCCTCATTCTCAAGGCCGACGTCCAGGGCAGCGTTGAGGCGGTGGTGAATGCTCTGCAACACCTGGCCACGGAAAAGCTCCAGACTAAGGTCATCCACGCAGCCAGCGGCACCATAACTGAAAGCGATGTCCTTCTGGCGGTGGCATCGCAGGCCATCATCATCGGCTTCAACACCGGCATCGAGCCTGGAGCCCGTCGCCTGGCGGACAGCGAGGGCGTGGACATACGTGTCTACGATGTGATTTATAGGCTGACCGAGGACGTTCATGCCGCCCTCACGGGCCTTATCGAGCCTACCTACCAGGAGGTAGTGGAGGGCCGGGCTGAGGTGAGGGCCGTATTCTCGCTGGGCCGGAAGGGCACCGTGGCGGGCTGCTACGTGACCGAGGGCCACTTTACCAGGAGTTCGCAGGTGAGGGTGCTGCGGGGTGGCAAGGCGGTCTTCGATGGTGCTGTGGCCAGCCTGCGGCGGTTCAAGGACGATGTTCGTGAGGTGGCCACAGGCTACGAGTGTGGCCTGGGGCTGGAGGGTTTCTCCGACGTCCAGGAGGGCGATATCCTGGAAGCCCACCGCACCCAGCAGGTTGGCAAGCCATCCTGATGGCCCTATCCGCATCTTGGCTACGGTGCCTCTCGGGAGGCCCGCTGTGACCCGACGCTTGGACCGCCTCAATGGCTTGCTGCGCAGGGAGATAAGCGATCTGGTGGCCCACACCATGAAGGACCCGCGACTGGGCGCCATGGTCAGCATCACCCGCGTGGACACCTCAGTGGACATGAGATACGCCCGTATTTACGTCAGCGTCATGGGAGAGAGCCAGGCCAAAAAGGATGCTCTGCGCGGGCTGGAGTCTGCCTCCGGGTTCCTGCGGCGGAGCCTGCGGGAGCGTCTTAGGACCAAGAACACCCCCGAGCTACGCTTTCTCTTGGACGAGTCCATACAGGAGGGAGCGCGCGTGCTGGAGGTAATGCGGGACCTAGCTCCCGGGGCCGGGGACTCCACTCCCAATGAGTAACTCTTTGCCGGCGGCGGTGGATGGCATTCTCAACCTGAACAAGCCCATGGGCACTACGTCCATGGACATGGTGCGTTGGGCTAAGCGGCTCACCCGTGTGCGCCGGGTGGGCCATGGCGGCACCCTGGACCCGGTGGCTGGCGGCGTTCTTCCCATCTGCTTTGGGCAGGCCACCCGGGTGATGGAATACCTTATCAGCGGCTCCAAGGTCTACCGGGCGCGTGTGCGAATGGGTGTGACCACCGATACCTACGACTCTCTTGGCAAAGTCACAGAAGAGGCGGACCCCTCTCAAATTACCCGCGAGCAGGTGGTCGAGAAGCTGCCGTCTCTTACAGGGACCATCTCCCAGCAACCACCCATGTATAGCGCGTTGAAGAGGGAGGGGAAGCGCCTTTATGACTTGGCGCGGGCCGGGGTGGAGGTGGAGAGGGCTCCACGCCAGGTCAAGGTGCACCGGCTTGAGCTTGTGGAATGGGAACCTCCCTTCTTGACCCTGGAGGCAGAGTGCGGACGTGGGGTCTACATGCGGAGTCTGGCGCATGACCTGGGGAAGGCGTTGGGGGTGGGGGCCCACATCCACTCCCTGGTGCGCCTGCGCACAGGGCCGTTTCGTTTGGAGGACGCGGTCTCTCCCGACGAGTTCGCTAAGGCAGTTGAGGAGGGGAAGTGGCTCTCTCTACTCCAGCCCCCTGACGTGATCCTCCTGGGGGTCGCATCCATAACCGTTGAGGCCCGGGCGGAGCGGCTTCTTCGCAGCGGCCAACCGGTGCCTGCTGGGCCTGATATCATGTATGCCTCACATCTGGAGCGGCGGCGCGCCTACAGCCCTGACGGTCGCTTCGTGGGGGTGGTGCGCCTCAACAAGGCGCAGGGCATCTGGCAGCCAGAGAAGGTGTTCCAGATAGCACACCCCTCCATGTACTCGCCGCGCCTAGCAGGTCGCTGATAAACGGAGTTTTTCAGCGATGGCCCCCTTGCCCACCAGGGACGGGGTGAACCTGCTGAAAAAGGCCGGAGGCCCTTTTCAGCAGCCTGCTAGCGGCGGCCCTTCTAAATTGAGGCCTTCTCCTAGCTAAAAGGCCTTGACAATAGCAAGCTGACGCTATATTGTCCCCCTATGGCTAGATAGGAGGATCGTTCATGGATGCGTATTGCTTCAAGTGCCGGGCCAAGAAAGAGATCCGCAACCCGTCGCGCGTGACCCTGAAGAATGGCCGACCGGCCACCCAGGGCACCTGCCCGACATGCGGGACCAAGGTATTCCGTATCGGCAAGGGCTAGTCTTCCAGTAGTCCATCGGTCCTGGCCCCGGGTGGTTGCTCTGCTTGCTAGTGCTGTTTGTTATCGCTCTTGTAGTTTCTGGAGTAGCCCCTGAGGGTTGGTCTCCAGGGCCACGGCGATCTCTTCGCCCGTGAGGCCAGCGCCCAGCGCTACCTTGCGGGCGAAGTGTGGTGCCAGCAGGTCAGAGGGTGCGTGGGCATCGGAGTCCACAATGATGCGGGCTCCGGCGGCCAGGGCGGTGCGTACCACGTGACCGTTAGCTAGGCTGTGCCCGCGGCGCGCCGATACCTCCAGAAAGACGCCGTTCCGGGCGGCAATTCGGGCCTCCTCAGGGGTCAGGAGGCCGGGGTGTGCCAGGACATCCACGTAGGGCGAACTCACCGCCGCCAGATTCGTCCCCTCTTCCACCGGCTCCACCAGCGTCTCCCCGTGGACCACCACGAGCTTGGCCCCCAGCTCCCTGGCCTTGCGGGCAGCCTCGTCAATGAGGTCAGAGGGGATGTGGGTCAGTTCCACGCCCGGGAAGGCCATCACGCCCCAGCGGCCCGAGACCCGCTGGCACTCCTCCGCCAGCACCGGGATGGTGGGCATCTGGGTCCCGAACCCGACATGGTCTGTGATGGCTATGGCGCGATACCCCAGCGCCGCCGCCCGGCGGACCAACTCCACCGGGGAGAGCTCTCCGTCGCTAAGGAAAGTGTGCGTGTGAAAGTCGTATACCATGTCTCCCTCCACAGGGTAGCGAGAATAGCACGTAGACCCGCATCCAACAACTACGCTTTGACCCTGCCATCAGGGCGGTGCTATCATCATGACATCGGGGAGGAGGTGGGCATATGTCCGGCCACTCCAAATGGTCTACCATCAAACGCAAGAAGGGCACCGTGGATGCCAAGCGTGGCCAGCTCTTCACCAAGGTGGTTCGAGAACTGAGCGTGGCGGCACGCCAGGGGGGGCCCGACCCCACCCTGAATGTCCGGCTGCGCCTGGCTCTGGAGAAGGCTAGAGAGGCGAACATGCCCGCCGACAACATAGAGCGGGCCATCAAGCGGGGCGGGGGTGGCGACGCCACAGAAAAGGTCGAGGAGATCACCTACGAGGGGTACGGGCCCGGCGGGGCGGCCATCCTTCTCCAGACCATCACTGACAACCGGAACCGCACGGTGTCCGAGTTGAGAGCTGCCCTGACCCGCGGTGGTGGGAGCCTGGGTGAGACCGGAGGTGTGGCCTGGGCCTTTGAGCCTCGGGGCGTGGTGACGATTGAGACCCCGAACGCGGAGGAGGCGGAGAAGGTCGCCCTGGCCGCCATAGATGCGGGCGCCGAGGACTTCAAGCTGGAAGACGGAGTCCTGGAGATATACGGCGATCCGCGGCACTTCGATGCTATCCGCCAGAGCATTGATGCCCAAGGTGCCGAGGTGGCCTCTGCGGAACTCTCCATGGTGCCCAAGGCTACGGTCCCTCTGGATGCCAAGTCGGCGGAGCAGATGCTGAGGCTGCTGGAGCGGCTTGAGGAGATGGACGACGTCCAGCGGGTGTACACCAACGCCGAGTTCCCGCAGGAGGTGGTGGAGAGGTACGGCAGCGAGGCAGCGGCCCGCTGATTGATTTTGGAGGACCGGTGCGCGTTCTGGGGGTGGACCCCGGCACTACCAAGATGGGCTATGGCCTGGTGGCCGACGGCCCCGAGGGTCCTAGCTGCCTGGAGCAGGGTGTGCTGACCGCCAGCGCTCGGCTCCCGGTCTACCAGCGGCTGTACCGGCTCCACCAGGAGTTGCTGGGCGTGGCGGCCCGGTGGTCGCCTGATGAGGTGGCAGTGGAGGAGCCTTTCGTTTCCATTGACCGGGGCGCCAGGTCAGCGCTGGCAGTGGGCCAGGCCCAAGGGGTAGCGCTGCTGGTGGCCGCCGCCCGAGACCTTCCCGTGTCCTGCTACTCGCCTGCCCAGGTCAAGAGTGCGGTCGCCGACTACGGCGGCAGTACCAAGGCCCAGGTCCAGGAGATGGTGCGGCTCATCCTGGGGCTCAATGAGGTGCCACAACCCGCCGACGCTGCCGATGCTCTGGCGGTGGCGCTTTGCCACCTGCGCCATCGGCGGGCTGCTGCCCTGGCGCGGGGCAAGATACTGCCGTGAGCCTGATAGCCGCGGTACGGGGCGTTCTGGAGCAGAGGAGCACCGACAGTGTGGTGGTGGTGGTTGGGGGCGTCAGCCTGCGGGTCTATGTGCCGTCCTCTTCGCTGGAGTCGCTGGGGGAGGTCGGTGACGGGGTGCGCCTCTTCACCCACCTGGTGGTGCGCGAGGACGCCCTATCCCTGTACGGCTTCGCCACCGAGGAGGCCAGGCGGGTGTTCGAGTTGCTCCTGAGTGTGAGCGGGGTGGGTCCCAGGATCGCCCTGGTGGTACTCTCGGCCATGGGCCCGCAGGAGGTGGCACTGGCCATCGCCTCTGGCGACGCCGATGCCTTGGGCCGGGTGCCGGGCGTGGGCAAGAAGAGGGCGGCGCGGCTGGTGCTGGAGCTACGGGGCAGGCTGGAGAAGGAGCGGGGGGCTGTGGAGGTGGGGGCCCCGGGGCCGGGCCCGGTGGACGCCGTGACCGCCCTGGTGGCGCTGGGCTACACTCCGTCGGAGGCGCGGCAGGCCATGGCGGGGCTGGAGCCAGGCCTGCCCTTGGAGGAGCGGGTGCGCCGGGCCCTCCAGCACCTGGCGGGGACAGGTTGACACCACACTGGCCGTTCGGCAGCCTGACGCGTCTGGATGCCTGCTAGGGGAGATCGCACCATGAAGTTCCGCCGCTTTCCCAATACCGACCTGGTGGTCTCGGAGACGGGCTTCGGCGTCTGGACTGTCGGCACCGACTGGTGGGGCGTCAAGGACGACAGTCTGCGCGTCAGGCTGCTACGGAAGGCCCTGGACCTGGGCATCACCCTCTACGACACGGCTGACGTCTACGGCAGTGGCTACGGCGAGGAGGTCCTGGCCCAGGCATTGAGGGAGCACCGGCACGAGATTGTTGTAGCCACCAAGTTCGGCTACGATTTCGAGGGCTCAACCCTCCCTCGTCAGGGACACCGGGAGCACCCGCAGGACTGGTCGCCGGACTTTATCCGGCGTGCCTGCGAGGGTAGCCTGCGCCGCCTGAGGACGGACTATATTGACCTCTACCAGATGCACAACCCCCGCCTGGATGCCATAAGACGGGATGAGGTGTTCGACACACTGGCGGCGCTCCAGAGGCAGGGCAATGTCCGCTACGTGGGCGTGGCCCTGGGGCCGGACATCGGCTGGTCTGAGGAGGGAGAGGCCGCCATGAGGGAGCGGGGTGTGCCATCTCTCCAGACCATCTACAGCATCCTGGAGCAGGAGCCCGCCCGGCGCTTCTTCCCCATCGCCAAAGAGACAAGCACTGGCCTGCTGGTGCGGGTGCCCCACGCCTCGGGGCTGCTGGACGGCACAGTCAACGCGGAGACGGTCTTCCCTGAGGGCGATCACCGCAGATTCCGCCAGCGAGAGTGGCTTCAGGACGGCCTTAAGAAGGTGGAGCGCGTCCGCTTTCTGGCGGAGGGCACCGGGCGCACCCTCGGCCAGGCGGCCATCAAGTTCGCCCTGGACCAGGAGATGGTGGCCTCAGTCCTGCCCACCATCCTCTCCCTGGAGCAACTTGTGGAGTTCGCTGGGGCCTCGGAGGTGCCTGACTTCACTGCCGAGGAGCGACAGCGCCTTGATGACCTGGCAGAGCACAACTTCTACCTGGAAGAGACTCCTTTCCCTGTGAAAGGTTGAAAGGCGATCCCTTACAATGTCGGAGAGGAAGTCCCAGAGGCAGTTTGTCAAGTTCACTCTGTACAAGGTGGCGCCTCAGTGGCGGCTGTTGGAGGAAGAGGAGCGCCGGCGGGGCAAGGAGCAGTTCCTGGCGACGGTAGAGGAGTTCCTCCCTCGGATGATGGTCCGTGGCTACAGCCTGGTCGGCCTGCGAGGAGACGTGGACTTCCTGCTCTGGAAGGCGTGCCACGACCTGGAGACCCTTCAGGAGTTCGCCTCCGCCCTATGCCGGACAGGCCTGGGACGCTACCTGGACACGCCGTACTCCTATCTCGCCATGACCAAAGAGTCCATGTACCTGGACGGTCACCGCCATGAGGGGCAGGAGGGTGGCCGGGCCCGGATACGACCCAGCGGGGCCAGGTACGTCTTCGTCTACCCCTTCGTCAAGACCAGGCCCTGGTACCGGCTGCCCAAGGCGGCCCGCCAGGCGATGATGAACGACCATTTCGCTATCGGCCACCGATACCCATCGGTCAAGATCAACACCACCTACTCCTTTGGGCTGGACGACCAGGAGTTTGTGCTGGCCTTCGAGACGGATAGGCCCGCCGATTTCCTTGACCTGGTGATGGAGCTGCGCGAGAGCGAGGCCAGCCTCTACACCCTGAGGGACACGCCGTCTTCACCGGCATATCCAGGGGGCTGGAGGAGATCGTGGAAAGCCTGAGTGGTTGAAGCTATGAGCACAAGAGTGGTACCCCGCGACGCAATAGATGGCCGCCTGCTGAACATGGTCCAGGAGTCTTTCCCCCTGGAGGTGGCGCCTTACGCCCGCCTTGGCGAGATGCTGGGCATAGACGAAGGCGAGGTGCTGGGGCGAGTCCAGAGGCTCAGAGATGCGCACGTTATCCGGCAGATAAGCGCCATCTTCGACACCAGGGCGCTGGGGTACCAGAGCAGCCTGGTGGCCATGCAGGTGGACTCTGCCAGGGTGGACCAGGCGGCAGCGGTGGTCAACACTCATCCGGGGGTGAGCCACAACTACAAACGCAACCACCAGTTCAACATGTGGTTCACCATCGCGGTGCCCCCACAAAGTTGTCTGGAGCGCATCGTCCAGCGACTGCACCAGATGGCCGGGGCCACGTCCACGCGCATCCTGCCCACGCTACGTCTGTTCAAGATCGGCGTGGTGCTGGACGTGGCGGGTGAAGAGGCGGTGGATGAGCGCGCTGCGCCCGCCTACACGGACGAAGTCCGTCAGCGGGCCCTGGCCCGGCCATTGACCGACAAGGATGTGGCGGTCATCCGCGAACTCCAGGATGACCTGTCTATGGAGCCGCAGCCCTTTGGCGGGATGGCGCGGCGGCTGGGCATGTCCGTGGAGGTGCTGCTGGGGTGGGGCCACCGGCTGATGGAGTCAGGCCACATGCGACGCTTTGCCGCCATCCTTTACCATCGGGAAGCCGGCTTCAGGGCAAATCCCATGGTCGTCTGGGCTGTCCCGGAGGAGCGCGTAGCGGAGGTGGGCAATCGGATGGCCTCTTTCCGGGCTGTCAGCCACTGCTACCAGCGGCCCACTTATCCTGACTGGCCCTACAACGTTTTCACCATGGTCCACGGTCGGAAGGTGCGCGAGTGCGAGCAGGTGGTGGATGCGATCCAGGCTGCCACTGGTATGGACCGCCGTGCCTTTCTTTACAGCACCAAGGAGTACAAAAAGACTCGGGTCCGCTACTTCAGCCCCGAGTTTGAGGAATGGGAGCGCCAGAACTTGGCTGCCGAGGGATAGTGCTGTGCCTGGCCTTGCAAAAAAGATGCGGATACAGCCCGGCCAGGTGGTCTGCCTTTTGAACGCGAGCCACGAAGCTGCCGCCTTGCTCCGACAGGAGTGCCCGGAGGGTGTGGGTCTCTCTGAGGGGCTGGCCGAGGGACCGTGCAATGCAATAATATTCTGGCCGACTGGACTAGAGGGGCTATCGGATGTCTTTGCCCAGCTCCAGCGGCGCATTGTACCTGACGGTGCCATATGGGTGGTGATGCCGAAGAAGAGGTTCGCCCGTGCCAGGGACACCGGCTTTACGTGGTCTGAGATGCAGGCCGCGGCGCTCCGCACCGACCTGGTGGACAACAAGGATGTCACGCTGTCCAAAGAGGAGTACGCGACCCGGTTTGTGATACGGAAGGAACGCCGGGCTCGCTACGTTTGACTGGGTTGTTGGACAGCGCAATGAAAGGGAGGGTTTTCCTCATCCATTGGAAGGCAGCCGAGGCGGATGAGTACGCCAGCGCCCTTCGCTCCTGGGGGTGGGCCGTTGACTTCGAGGCTGAGGACGGCGCTCGCGCTGGCAAGCTGATAAAGGCCACGCCGCCGGATGTGGTTGTAATCTACCTTACAAGGCTACCCTCTCACGGGCGCGTCACCGCCAGCTATCTACGCTCAAGCAAGGCGACTCGCCACCTGCCCATCGTCTTTGTGGAGGGTACGGGAGAGGCGGTGGAGAAGACCAGTGCCCAGGTGCCGGATGCTGTCTTCACCACATCGGCGGAGCTGGAGAAGGTCCTGGCGGGGTATGCCAGGACGGGCTGACGGAGTCCTGGGGTCCGGCCAAGCTGGCATGGGCTTTGCCCCGTTGCACCCGAGGGCAGCATATGGCTAAAATGGGTGCTAGACGCCACAGACGATGGATTGGGAGGAGGCCGTGCCTCTATACGAGTATGTCTGTCCCACCTGCCACGCCAAGTTCGAGCGCCTGCGCCCGATGGGCCAGGGCGAGAGTTCACCCTGCCCTGACTGTGGGACCATGGCGGGGCGGGTGCTCTCTGTCTTCGCCTCGGTGCGCAGCGGATCTGGTCCCTCCGGCGAGCTCTCCATGGGTGGAGGTGGGGGTCATGGATGCGGCGGTGGGTGCGCCTCCTGCGCGGCCTGATAGCTATCCGGTGGCCCGTTGGGCCACTCGGCGACGGTGGGTAGCCCTGCGTACCCACCTGAGCCCTCCATAGGCTACTGCTATCAGGGCCAGTGCCTCCACCAGGGTGGCTGCGCCGATCAGGAGAGTGGCGTCTTGCCAGAACCCTTGGGGGAAGAGGCGCAGCAGGTAGTCCGTCCGCTCCAACTGCCAGAGGTCGTTGCTGAAGCTCACTATGTGGAAGAGGTAGAAGAGCGGCCCGAAGCTCACCAGCGAGCCCAGGCCCACCACTACCACGAGGGCTACAGTCAGCGCGCCGCCCATGGCCGCCAGCTTCCCGACTACCTTCAGGCCACGGCGCCGATGGATTGCCAGGAGGAGGGCTGTGCCCGCCACCAGCAGCGCCCCCGACGCCTCCTGGACCCGGTACACGCCGCGGAACAGCCCCTTCACGTCGGCCATGTGCTGGACCTCGCGGGGCCCGAACAACTCTCGCTCGGCGCCAGCCAGTTGCACCACGACCCGCAGTGGCTCCTGGTCCGAGTTGAAGTAGTCCACAATCTGCCGGGAGCCACGCAGCAGCTCATCGCGGGATATGCCCGTGCCCTGGGCGACCTGGTGCCGGTCGAAGAGGAAGCCGTACATGCGGAGGCTGTTGGCTGCCCAGCGCACATTGCTGGATATAAGAAACACCGGCACAGCCAGCACCAGGGCGATGGTGGTCACCAGCGCAACCCGACGTGTTATCCTGGACATCTCTTGTGCATCATAGCATGTTACCAGATTGGCGTGAAAATAGGTCTTGGGGGAGGGGCTGTCATGCTGAGGAGTCGGTTGAACTCATCTGCCTTCAACATTTTTCTGCCGACGAAGCATCTAGGGGGGTTTCCATCCCCCGGTGGCGCCCCGATTGTATCGGGGCATAGCGTTGTCAGCGGGGGGTGGGCCTCGCGGCAATCGGCCGGGGAGGACAAGCTGTGACCGAAGACCTGGGCTCCTTTGACTCGCTTCTGGAGACCATGAGGCGCCTGCGGGCTCCCCAGGGTGGTTGTCCCTGGGACCTGGAGCAGAGCCATGCCTCGCTGCGGCCCAATCTGCTAGAGGAGGTCTACGAGGCCCTGGAGGCGATAGAATCCGGGGACCCGAAGGCTCTTGCGGAGGAGCTGGGCGACCTGCTGATCCAGGTGGTGTTCCACGCCCAGATTGGCGCCGAGGAGGGTGCCTTCGACATCCACGACGTGGTGCGTGGCATCAATGAGAAGCTGCATCGCCGCCACCCTCATGTCTTCGGCGATACTCAGGTAGCCGACTCGGCCGAAGTCAAGGTGAACTGGGACCGCATCAAGCGTGAGGAGCACGAACTTGCGGGGGAGAGGGAGCGCTCCATACTGGACGGGGCGGCCACCACCATGCCCGCACTGGCCTATAGCCACGCTATCCAGGAGCGAGCGGCCCGCGCCGGCTTCGACTGGGAGAGCATGGCAGGGGTGCTGGAGAAGGTGGCCGAGGAGCTGCGGGAGCTGGAGAGCAGCCCTTCGCCAGAGGAGCGGGAGCAGGAGCTTGGCGACCTCCTGTTCTCGGTGGTCAATGCCGCGCGCTGGATGGAGATTCACGCGGAGGACGCGCTCCGGGGGGCGAACCGCCGCTTCTACCGGAGGTTCACCCACATGGAGCGCCTCTGCCGGGAACGGGGATTAGACTTCGCGGGGATGCCTATGGAAGGGAAAGAGGCGCTGTGGCAGGAGGCGAAGAGGGCGGTGGGATAGTTGCCCATGAACCTTTTGGGCTCTCCACCGCGGATGAAAATGGCTCATGGTTCGACGGGCTGGCCATGAGCGTTGTATTAGCCCGCTCACCCTGAGCCTGTCGAAGGGCGAGCGGGCCATTTCAGGGGAGGCGCTACCGCAGGTCCAGCCGGAAGGCCAGGTGCTCCTCCAGGGAATCCAGCGCCGACTCAACCATGGCGCTGCCCATTCCTCTCAGCAGTCGCTCCCGCAGAGGCACCCGGGGCTGCACCAGTACCACCCGTCGCGGCGCCCCAGAGAGCTCCGCTGCGAGGTCAATGGCGCGCTCCAGGTCCCCCAGCTCGTCCACCAAGCCCAGCTCCAGGGCGCGCCGGCCTGTGAAGACCTCACCCGTGGCGTAGGCTGCCACCCGCTCCCGCTCCATCTTCCGCCCCTGGGCCACGATGTCCAGGAAGGAGCGATAGAAGTCGCCCACCAGCTCCTGCAACTTGCGCTGCTCCTCCTCAGTGGGCGGACGGTAGAAGGTGCCCATGTCCTTGAGGCGCCCACTCTTCTGCACGCTGAACTCGATGCCGACCCGCTGGAGAAGGGTGGCGGCCACCGGTCGCAGGGATATGACTCCTATGGAGCCCACTATGCTGCCCGGCGTGGCCACTATGCGCTGCGCTCCACAGGCCGCCATGTATGCGCCGGAGGCGCCCGTGCCGCGGATAAAGGCCACCACGTGTTTCTCCGCGGCGAGCTTGCTCACGGACATGTGCAGGTACTCCGAGGCCGTGGCCCCGCCGCCGGGCGAGTCTATGTCAAGGACTACTGCCTTGATGTACCTCTGCCGCCGTAGGGCCGCCAGCAGCGGGATGATCCGGGTTGTCTTGAGCCTGCCGTCTATGACACCGTGCAGTTCCACGAGGCCGATGCGCCCCCGTCGGGGCAGTGGAAGCAGCCGCATAGACGCACCTCCCTACGACAAGCTCCTGGGTGGGATCTGGAAGGGTGGCGCCAGCGTGGGCATGGGTACCTCGATCAGTGTGGGGCGCCCGCCATCCAGGGCCTGCCGGAGGGCTTTGCCCACCCCGTCAGGGCCGGAGCACCGGATGCCGCGGGCGCCGAAGGCCTCGGCCAGCCGGACCAGGTCCGGATTGTGGAGCCGCGTTCCCACCTCCCGGCCACCATAGCGGGTCCGCTGGTCGTTCAAGGATGCGCCGAAGGCGCCGTCGGCAAAGACGATGGCCACCACGTTGATTCCAAACTGCACCGCCGTGGCCAGCTCCGAGGCCCCGTACAGGAAGCCGCCATCCCCCGAGAGGCAGACCACGGGCCGGTCTGGCCCTGTGGCTATCTTGGCGCCCAGCGAGAGGGGGAAGGCGTACCCCAGGGTGGCGAAGTAGGAGGAGGTGAAGTAGGTGCGGGGCCTGGTCACCGGGTACGCCAGGTTGCACCAGTAGCCCACGTTGGTGACGCCGCTGACCAGCACGGCGTCCTGAGGCAGCTCCCGCTGGATGGTGTTTATGACCTCTAGTTGTAGCGGCGCCTGCTCCTGTACCCACCGGCGCGCCTCCTGGCGCATCTTCTCAACCTCTTCCAGATGCCAGCGAGGCTTTCCCATCTTTGGGCCCAAGGCGTCCAGCAGCGCCTGGAGGGCCAGGCGGGCGTCGGAATGGACCGCCACCTCCGCGGGGTAGACCTTGCCGGGCACTGTGCCATCCACGTCAATGTGAATGAGCTGGTGGGGTGGGCGCAGCGCAGTGGTGCCGCGCATGATGCCCGTCAGCCGGGTCCCCACTGCCAGGACCACGTCGGCGGAGGGCATGGCCAAAGCGGCGGCGCCGTGGCCATAGTAGTTGGTGCCCAGGGAGTGGGGGTGGTCCTCGGGGATGGCCCCCTTGCCCTCAGGCGTGGTGGCCACGGGCGCTCCCAGCACATCGGCCAGGGCCGCCAGCTCTTCTGAGCAGCCCGAGATGACGGCGCCACCCCCAGCCCAGATAAGGGGCCTGCGCGCCTGGCGGAGCAGTGCCGCGGCGCGCTCCACGGCGCCGGGGTCAGGAGCGCGAGGTGTTTCGGGGGCGGGTTCGGGGAAGTCCACGTCGCCGGTGGCCGCCAGCACGTCGGGAGGTATCTCCACCTCCGTGGGGCGGGGACGCCCGGTGTTCATCTGGCGAAAGGCCTCGTGGATGGCGGCGGGGATATCGGCCACCCGCAGCACCCGGCGGCACCACTTGGTCAGAGGGCGCACCACGTCGAGCTGGTCGTTCACCTCGTGAAGGGCGCCGGTGTCACTGCCGATGGCATGGCTCTCCACCTGGCCTGCCAGCAGCAGCACCGGTGACGAGGAGGCATAGGCGGTGCCCAGGCCCGTGGCTGCGTTGAGCACTCCTGGGCCTGGGACCACCAGCGCCACCCCTGGCTTACCGCTCACCCGGGCGTAGCCGTCGGCCATGTGGGTGGTGGCCTGTTCGTGGCGCACCGTCACCAGGCGGATGTCCCGCTGGCCGTGAAAGGCATCGAAGAGCTGCATGATCTGGACGCCCGGCAGGGCGAAGACCACCTCCACCCCCTCACGGCGGAGAGCGTGAACCGCCGCCTGTCCCCCGGTCATGCGGGGCATGGCCTATCCTCCAATGCCATCAGGCTACATCCCGGGCCACAGCGGCCCGCGCCGCTGCTGCTTCGTTCCATTGTAGCCCAGCTCAGAGGCTAATGCTGCATCGTACGCCTCTCTCCTCGTACGCAGCTTGAACAGATTTCACATGAAGAGAGGTGGGCAACAGCGGTTGCAGTCCCTTCAGGAGATAGGGTCTGGCCAGCGCCTCGTACTTCGCCATGCCCATGCGATGGTATGGGAGAAGCTCAATGGCGGCCTGATCGCCCAGCAGGGACCTCAGGAAGCGGGCAGTCATCTCGATGTTTTCCAGAGTGTCATTCACGGTAGGTATCAGTGGAGAACGGAACAGGACGGGCACCCCTTGCTTCACCACGAGCTCTGCGTTTTGGAGTATTAGTGTGTTTGGCACCCCAGTGGACCTTCGATGCATTGCCGAGTCCAGATGCTTGAGGTCAAAAAGCACGTAGTCCGTTGATTGCAGGACCTTCTGTAGCACGTGTCTGCGGGCAAAACCCGATGTTTCTATGCAGGTGTGAATGCCGGCGGCGCGGCACAGTTCAAGCAGGGCCACCACAAAAGACGCTTGTCGCAGCGGCTCGCCGCCGGAAACGGTTACTCCGCCGCCCGAGCCGCCAAAGAATATGCGGTCCCGCCGCACCTCCTCGAATACCTCCTGGGCAGTTTTCTCCGCGCCGTAGACGACGAGGGCCTTGGGGAAGCATACTCTGGTGCAGTCCCCACAACCTGTACAGTGGGCCCGGTCTATGTGCGGGATACCCCCCGCATCCAGCGCGATGGCCCCCTTGGGGCATGCTCCTGCGCACCTCCCGCACTGGTCACAGCGGGAGGTGAGGAAGCCCAGTTCCAGGGCCGGACGGATTGACTCGGGGTTGGCACACCACCGGCAGCGCAGCGGACATCCTTTGAGGAACACCACGGTCCTTACACCCGGCCCGTCGTGAAGGGAGAAGCGCTGAACGTCAAAGACGACGCCCTTCGCCTCTCCCGCTTCCTCAGAACGGTGGTTGCGCATCATGCACTCCTCATGGCATCATCGCATTCTAGGTTGCGGGCCACCCGGCGACAAGGAGGGTGAGCGATGGGGATAGAGACGGTGCTGCTGGAGAGGATTGACCGGACCGAGCTTAGCGAGCGGGCCAAAGCGTTGAAGCAGCGGTTCCACAGTGCCACCCCCGGAATAGCGGTAGAGCGTGCCGTCCTGGCTACCGAGTCGTGGAAGGAGACTGAGGGAGAGCCCGTGGTATTGAGGCGGGCCAAGCTGGTGAAAAAGGTGCTGGAAGGGGTCCCCGTCACCGTCTTCCCAGGGCAGCTTCTGGTGGGGAGCGAGACCCAGTATCTCCGAGGCTGCTATCCGCAGGTTGATTTCGACGGTTGCTTTCTGGGCCCGTTGATTGAAGAAGACCGGGGAAAGATGACGCTGGGTGGGCCGGTAGAGAAGGGAGTGCTCACCCCAGAGGCGTGGGATACGCTGCTGGAGCTAGGTAGGTTCTGGCGAGGCAGGACCGCCGTGGACAAGGCCAGGGAGCTGGGCCGAAGTGTTCTGGGAAGCTGGTACGATGACCTTTCTGAGGCGGGTGTGCCCCGCTACGACTTCAAGGCTCAGCTTTCGGGCTGCCTCATGTTCGATGCGGTGGTCAGTAGAGGTGTCCGTAGCCTTATCCGGGAGGCGCAGGAGCGACAGCAACAGTGGATGGCCAATCGGGACCACGATTTCGGAAAGCTGCATTTCTGACAAGCTGTGGTCATTTCACTGGAAGGGCTGGCTAGCTTTGGCAGGCGACACGCGCTTCGTCTCAAGGAATTGGCTGCTGAAGAGCGGGACGGCGCTCGGCGACTGGAGTTGGAGCGGATGGCGCAGGTATGTGAGTGGGTCCCGGAGAACCCAGCCCGCACCTTCAGAGAGGCGCTACAGAGCGTGGTGCTGGTCCACCTGGCAGTAAAGCTTGAAACGCCTCACTACCCACCCACAGGCTTTGGCTCCATGGACCAGTACCTGTACCCATTTTTCCGCAGAGACTTGGAGGAGGGCAGGCTTTCTGTGGAAGAGGCAGCCGACTTGCTTAGCGACTTCTTTCTGTATGCCGCGCGGCTGGAGTGGATTGCGGAGATAAGCTGGCGGGACTACTTTCAGAAGAACCCTCTCACAAACCTGGGCCTGGCGGGAACGAACGCGGACGGCGAGGAGGTGAGCAACGAGCTTTCCTACCTCCTGTTGCATGTCGCTGGCCTTACCGGCTACGCAGAACCCCACGTCGTCGTCCGCTGGACCAAAGATACGCCCCGCTGGCTTCTCCGCAAGGCGATGGAGACGAATCTGCGCGTGCGGGGTGGGGTCCCCCAGTTCCAGAACGGCGATCTGGCGGTGGAATACATGGTCCGTCGAGGGGTGGCACCACGGAACGCATTGGCGTGGGTGGGCCATGGCTGCTCGCAGGCCATGCCGTCCGACCAGTGCACCAGCCTTGCCACCGACTACCTCAATGTCCCGTTGTGCGTTGACCTGGCCCTGCACAACGGGGTGGCTTCCAAGACTGGCAAGCGCATCGGTTGCGACACGGGGGACCCCCGGAGCTTCCAGGCCTTTGATGACTTCTACGGCGCGTTCAAAAAGCAGGTGGAGCATGTGTTCCGAAGGCAAATGTGGTACGACCGGCTGGTGGACCAGGTGAAAGCGGAACACTACCCTCAGCCCCTTGCATCCGCGCTCCTGCCGGGCTGTCTGGAGAGAGGCATGGACTTCACCAGTGGCGGACTGTCAGACTATCGCCTGACGCTCAGAAAAGACCGGGGTATCATTCCAGCCGCCGACTCTCTGTTTGCTATCAAGAGATTGGTGTACGAGGACAAGACGGTCAGCATGGATGAACTCCTGGTGGCCTTGGACTCGGACTTCAAGGGGACGTCCGGGGAGGTAGTGCGAAGGGCATGCCTGGCGGCACCCAAATATGGCAATGACCAGGACGAGGCTGACCTGATGGTCCGTGAGGTGGCCAGGTTCACCGGCGGCGTAATCCAGTCAGAGAGGAACATCTTCGGCTTCCCGTACGCTATAAACCGCAACGGGCAGGCGTGGCACTATTTCGCGGGAAAGCGCCTGGCCGCTCTCCCCAATGGGCGTAAAGCCGGTCAGCCTCTGGCAGACGGCTCCCTTTCGCCCATGCAGGGAATGGATAGCAAAGGCCTGACGGCCCTCCTTGGCTCTGCCTTGAAAGCCGACTTCAAGGACGATTCGATGTTTGGCATTCTCAATGTGAAGCTTCCCGGAGCCCTGGTGGCGTCGAAGGAGACCCGGGAAAAGCTGATTGACGTTGTCACAAGCTACTTTCGGGCTGGGGGGACATACATCCAGTTCAATGTTCTTGATGCTGGGCTGCTGAGAGAGGCAAAGCGGAACCCTGAGCAGTACCGGGATCTGGTGGTCAGGGTGGGCGGCTACAGCGCCTACTTCGTGAACCTGAGTCCCGAGGTGCAGGACGAGATCATTGCGCGGACCGAGCACAGCCTGCCTCTGTGACCGGGGTGAGCTTCCTGTCACGCTAGCAGGGTGATGAAAAACCCTTTCGACCATCCCCCTGCCCCCCTTCCTCGCCAGGAAGGGGGTAAGAATTGTATCTGGGGGACACCCCCAGACCCCCGCCAAAGGGGCTTCGCACCTCTGGACACCCCTTTTTCAGCAACCTCCTAGTGCTTAGTCCTTTGAAATGTGTCGCAATTTCGGATCTGGCACTGTACCATCGCCTGAAGGCGGCGGCATCCATGCCGCCCCGTTTACGGGGCGGTGGAGAAGTCCCGCGCATTAGTACGCTTATTTTGCGGACTAACCATTACGTAGTATCAGTGCGCCTCTGGGTCCCCCTTGCCCTCTCGGCGGGCGAGCACCCGCTTGGCGACCATGCGCAGCGTCTCCAGGGTTTGGAGGCCTACCATGGGTATGCCCTCAACGAGAAAAGCGGGTATGCCTGTGAAGCCCAGGGACATGCCCTGCTGGAACTGCTCCACCACGGGGCGCAGGTAGGTCTGGGCCTCCAGGGCCTGGCGCAGGGGGTCCCATTCCAGCCCGGCCTCCTGGGCAACCTCTGCCAGGACCTCGTTGCGGCCAATGTCCTGCTGCTTTTCCCAGTACGCCCGGTACACGCCCTGGTGGAATGCCTCCACCTTGCCCGTGCCCTTGGCGTACTCGGTAGCCTCCAGCGCCTTCAGCGAATAAGATACCAGGGGTGACCGCTTCATGTTGGTCAGGCCCATCTCATTGGCGTAGGTGCGAAGGGGTTCGCTCAGCACTCCGGGCTCCTCGCCGGGGCGTGGCTGCCTCGGTCTGCCCTCTGGGGGCACGTCGGGCCGCAAGAGGTACGCCTTCAGCTCTATCTCCAGGGGGTACTCCTGACCCAGCTCTTTCAGCCGCTCCAGGCCGAGGTAGCACCACGGTCAGATGTAGTCGTACCAGTTGATGACTCGAATGGGTTCCTCTGGACTGCTCATGTGCTGCCCTCCTGGGACGGTCTACGAGGCATTCTTCCAGATGCAGCCCTTCTGTGCAAGGCCCTGCCCCTGGTGTCCGTGGGCCTCCCGTACTACAATGGCGCCCGCGCACCCAGTATGGAGGTGGTCCCATGCTGTACGAGGCAGAGCCGGGTGACATCCTCATGGCTTTCACCGGCGACTCCATGATCACCCGTCCACACTCTCTCTTCCGCGAGCCCAGGTTCCTGGAGCTGCGGGAGCTGTTGCGCCGGGCGGACATGGCCTTCGCCAACCTGGAGATGCTGGTACACCTGTGGGAGGGCTCGCCGGGCTTCCAGACCGGGACATACACGGCCACGGACCCGGCCAACCTGGAGGAGCTGAAATGGCTGGGCATAAACATCGTGTCCTGCGCCAACAACCACTCTTTCGACTACGGCGAGACCGGGGCGCTGGAGAACAAGAGGAACCTGGAGCGCTCCGGCCTGCCCCACGCTGGCAGCGGTCGCAACCTGGCCGAGGCCCAGGCCCCTGCCTACCTGGAGACGCCTCGGGGTCGGGTGGCCCTCATCGCGGCCACCTCCACCTTTCGGGAGGCGGCCCGGGCTGGCCAGGCCCGCCCCGACATGCACGGGAGGGTGGGCATCAACACCCTGCGCCACCAGGTGACATACACCGCGGACCGCGAGGCATTTGAGCAGCTCCGCCGCCTGAGCCGCGGGCTGGGCCTGGAGGTGGAGAAGGAGTTCTGGCACCGCTTCGGTACGCGCGGCCCCATGCCGCAGGACACCGACACTGAGTTCCACTTTCTTGACCGGAAGTTCGTGCTGGGCGAGGAGTTTCGTACCACCACCAGGCCCCATCCCGAGGACCTGGACGGCAACCTCCGCTGGGTCCGGGAGGCGCGGCGCCAGGCGGACTGGGTGCTGGTGAGCCTGCACAACCACGAGTTCGGCGCCACCAGAGAGGAGCCCGCCCAGTTCGTCGTCGAGTTCGCACACGCCTGTATCGAGGCGGGGGCGGACGCATTTATTGGCCACGGGCCGCACTTCGACCGGGGCATTGAGGTCTACAGGGGCAGGCCAATCTTCTACGCCCTGGGCAACTTCATATTCCAGAACGAGGCGGTGCGCCGGTTGCCACACGACGCTTACAGCCGCTTTGGCCTGGGCATGGATGCCACGCCCTCCGACTACTACGACGCCCGCAGCGCCAACGATACCCAGGGCTTCCCCGCCGACCCGGTGCACTGGCGCACCGTGGTGGCCCAGGTGGAGTTCCGCCGCAAGGAGTTGGCGGAGGTCCGGCTGATACCCGTGGACCTGGGATTCGGGAGGCCTCGCCCCCAGCGGGGCCGGCCCGTGCTGGCGGAGGGTGAGGTGGCCCGGCAGGCGCTGGAGCAGATTACGCGCCTCTCAGAGCCCTTCCGGACCCGCATTGAGGTACGGGACGGCGTGGGGGTGATTGAGGCGGGCCAGTAAGTCGCGCCAAGACATATGACTTTCCCACATGCAATAGCCACCATTGTTGAGAGCATAGCTCTGCCTCATGGGTACACCCTGGCCATCTGGTCTGCTGGTGCCCTGGCTGTGTTCGGCTATCGAGTGCTCCATGTGCGGGATGTCTTCCTTTTTGTCATTGGTGCCGTTACCGGCTTTCTCATCTTCGCCCTTCCCACCTGGAGGTCTGTGGCCTCCAGCTCAACGATCAGCATCTCGTTGCCTTCCATAGCCCTCCTGAACATCTTCCCTCTAGCGGCAGCGGTCGCCTCTTCTCTGGTTACCAGACGCATCGGCAAAAGGGAGGTGGGGTACTTCGTGACCGGGATGACTGCCACCGTGGTGTATATCCTTAGCCTGTCGTTGCTTATTGCCCTTGTGGGGAGGTAGAAGAGGGTCAGTCATACTGCCGCTGTCCTTAGTTGCCCCGGCCCGCAGCCGCAGATATAATCGCCCAGACCCTGAGGGGTCACGCAAGCGCTTGGCGCGCAGAACGAGGTGATTGTGGCGAACGCCCGGAGGTATCGCATTGCTCTGGACGCCATGGGTGGCGACTACGCCCCAGGAGAGGTGGTTAAGGGCGCTGTGGAGGCCGCTCGTGAGGGTAAGGCGGAGGTGTTGCTGGTGGGTGAGGAGGAGGCGGTCCGGCGGGAGCTGCGACCTCTGGGCGCAGATGCTCTGCCTGTCTCAGTGGTGCCTTCTTGGGGCGTGGTCCGCGAGGGCGAGCACGCCGCCCTGGCCTTGCGCCAGCAGTCGGGGGCTTCCGTGGCAGTGGCCGCCAGGCTGGTGAAGGATGGGCGCGCCGATGCCATGGTGACCATGGGCTCCACTGGGGCCGCCATGGCCGCCGCCGTTTTGAACCTCGGCCTCTTTCCGGGGCTGGAGCGCCCTGCCCTGGGCGGGCCCTTCCTGGGCCTGGCCCCCAAGACCTCGGTGCTGGACCTGGGCTCCCACGTGGATGCCCGCCCCTCGCACCTGCTCAGCTTCGCTGCACTGGGCTCGGCCTTCGCCCGGTTCTACCTTGGCATCCCTGACCCGCGGGTGGCCCTCCTGAGCGTCGGTGCCGAGGAGGGGAAGGGCAACCGGCAGGTACTGGAGGCGGCGGCGCTGCTGCGGGCCAGCGGCCTCAACTTCGTGGGCAACGTGGAGGGCCACGATATACCCCTGGGGAAGGCGGATGTGGTGGTCTGCGACGGCTTTGTGGGCAACATACTGCTCAAGTACACGGAGGGCCTGGGCGCCGTCTTGGCCAGGCACCTGCGCCAAGCGCTTCAAGGCTCTCTGCCCCCGGACCAGGTGGAACGCCTGGCGTCAGCAGTGCTGGCCGCTAGCACCAGCGCCGAGCAGGGTGGGGGGCCCCTCTTTGGAGTGAACGGCGTGGTGGTTGTCGGGCATGGCCGCTCCAGGGCGGCGGGCGTGGCCGGGGCTGTGGGAATGGCCGCGCGGTGCCTGGAGCATGACCTGGTGGAGCAGATGCGGCAGGAGCTGGCAAATGTGCGCCAGCGAGCAGGGGAGAGGGAGTAGCATGGCAGCGCAGGAAAGGCCCGTCATAGACCTGTCCGAGCGGGTGGCCCTGGTCACTGGCGCCTCCCGAGGCATAGGCAGGGCGGTGGCGCTGGAGCTGGCCCGCTGTGGTGCGAAGATGGCCATCAACGATGTGCCGGCTGGGAAGGGAGGTGCCGAGGAGGTGGCGGAGGCGGTCCGAGGCCTGGGCACTGAGGCGATGGTGGTGCTGGCGGACGTGAGCAAGGCCGACCAGGTGGAGGCCATGGTGAAGCAGGTGGTGGATGCCTGGGGGCATGTTGACGTCCTGGTGAACAATGCCGGCATCACCCGCGACACCCTCATACTGCGCATGTCCGAGGAGCAGTGGGATGCGGTATTGAACGTTAACCTGAAAGGGGCGTTCCTGTGCACCCGGACAGTGCTGCGCCACATGCTGCGCCAGCGGTGGGGGCGCATCATTAGCATATCCTCCATAGTGGCCCTGGCGGGGAACCCAGGCCAGGCCAACTACGCCGCCTCCAAGGCGGGTCTCCTGGGCTTCACTCGCACCGTGGCCAAGGAGGTGGGTTCCCGGGGCGTCACCGTGAATGCCCTGACCCCCGGGTTCATTGGCACCACCATGGTGGAGAGCCTCTCCGAGGAACTGAAGGCCCAGGTGAGGGCACGGATAGCCCTGGAGCGGTTCGGCACCCCGGAGGATGTGGCCCACGCCGTGGCTTTTCTTGCAAGCTCGCAGGCCTCCTACATCACTGGCCAGGCGCTGGGTGTGGACGGCGGCCTGAGCCTGTGAAGCCAGCGGGCGGGCGGAGCATGGACCTGCTCCGGGCTAGATACTGGCGCGTCCTGGCGGAATGAGGGGTGAAGGGATGACAGGATTGTCTCCACTGGCAGAGACCAAGCGCATTGCCATGTTGATAGACGGTGACAACGCTCAAGCATCTTTGTTCGGGGAGATGATTGCCGAGGCAGGCAAGTACGGGACGGTAACTATCCGCCGCATCTATGGCGACTGGACCACAGCCAACATGAACAGTTGGAAGGACATTCTGAATGTCCACGCTATTCAGCCGGTCCAGCAATTCCGTTACACCATCGGCAAGAACGCTACGGACAGCGCGATGATCATAGAGGCGATGGACATTCTCTATGATGGAGTGGTGAATGGCTTTTGTTTGGTGTCGAGCGATAGCGACTACACCAGATTGGCAACTCGCATTAGAGAGAAGGGGCTGTTTGTGATGGGGATCGGGAGGAGGACCACTCCCAGGGCGTTCGTGAACGCTTGCGATGTATTTGTTTACACGGAGAACCTACGTGCCGGAGCTGGTACGGCAGAAGTTGCCCAGCCCTCGAAGCAGAAGGGCGACGTCGAGCCGGGTCCTGCCGAGCCTCTGCCGCTGCTCAAGAAGGCTTTCGACATCTCTGAGCAGGAAGATGGATGGGCATTCTTGGCTACAGTCGGCAATCGCCTGCGCCAGTTGGACCCTGGCTTCGACCCGAGGACATATGGACACAGGCAACTCTCCCAGTTGATCAGGTCATATTCGGGCGAGTTTGAAGTAAAGGCTGAGAAGGTCAGAGTGGCTCCTCCTTCGCCTGTGACAAGACCCAAGCATAGGCGTAGTCGCTGATTATTGTCCCCAGCTAGACTGGCAGGTTCACCCCTCCCCCACATCTGGTGGGCTTTGCCCCAAAATGTCATTCTGAGGAGCGAAGCGACGAAGAATCTGGGGTGGGGCTTGTGCCTCATAGATAGCCCTCCTCACCCCAGACCCTTCGCTTCGCTCAGAGCTTGTGAGTTTTTGGGTTATCTGGTGGGGATATGCTGATAGTAGACTCTTGGGTCATCTTTTTCATCGAGCTGGAGCCTCCACAAGAGAAGGTGGTGGTTGGCGGGACTCGCTCTACGGGTGTCCTAAAAGCCTGGAGTCCCCTACCTTCACGACACCTACCCCATCAGAGTTGCCCAGCGCAAGAGATTGTGGGCGGCGGCGACCAGGAGCATTACGGTGGTGACTTTGACAAGCCCCCTTACCGTGAACTGGGAAATCCGTGCTGGCGCACCTCGGCATTGACCCATTCGGCCGAGGCGCTACGCCCCCTATACACCGTTTTTGCCTCCTCCGTAGCCATCCGCTTCCGCCACCGGACTACTTCGGGGCTATCTCCGTAACGGGGCTGGAAACGCTCCTCTTGGGGTCTGTTCCGAGGCAGCCGCACCGGAGCGACGGTTATGCCCCGCTCCTCCAGGGCGGTGATGTCCTCCCTGGTGGCAAAACCGCTGTCCATCAGGTAGGCCAGGGGCTGTCGGCTTGTCCGTTTCACCACCTGCTCCTCCATGGGCAGGGCCTGCCCGGCGTCCGTGCCCTGCGCGGTCACTGCCACTCCCACGATGACACCATTGGCCATGTCGGTGGCCAGTTCCACATTGTAGGCTGGCCGAAACCCGCCGTCGGGCATCTTCATCACTCGCGCCTCAGGGTCAGTGGTGGAGGTCCGAGGAGCGCCCACTTTGGCCCGCTCCGCCAGGGCCATGGTCTGCTGCTGGCGTTCCTTAGCAGCTTGCGCTTGCGGCAGGTATTCCAGGGCTTTCTCCACCCGCGCCACCCGCTCCCGTGCTGCCCGTTCCCTCTGGCTCACCCCAGGGTCGGGATGTTCCCGCTCCTGGGCCAGCCGTTCCACCTGCTTGCGTGCCATCTCCAGGCACTTTTCCAGCCGTTCCTCCCGTCTGAAAGAAGAGGCCCCGGCGCTGGCCCGCACTCGCATCCCGTCTTGCGCCACCTTCTCCAGGGTGACGGCTCCAGCAGCCATCAACGAGGCCACAATTTGAGTCAACAGCTCAGAGAGGGCCGCCTGGTGCGCCACCCTAAAGTCCGACAGCATGTGGTAGTTGATGGGCACCCCACCACACAGCCAGCGGTAGGCGTCGTGCTCCTCGCACAACCTGGCCAGCCGCCGGGCGCTGCCCACTCCCTCTACCGTGGCCAGCAACCACAGGGCCAGCAGCACCCGGGGGTCCGTCGTGGGACGGCCGGGCCCGTCCAGCACCGCCTTGATAGAACCATAAAAGGCCGACAGCTCCAGTCCCTCCAACACACCCCAGATAGCCCGGGCCGGGTGATCTTGTGGCAACGCCGCTTCCAGGTCCTTGGGCACCCACTGGAGCTGTCGCCGTTCCGGTCGCACCACACGCGCCTCCTCGGGCCGAGTCGGTGGAGTGGCGGTCCCCTGCTGGGGTTCGGGCAGTGCAAACAGCGTCCCTTTGCTCACGGTTCTCTCCAGGCTGTCGTTTCTCCTATTGTCCCCCATACCCAATCATTAGGCCAGGGAACAAGGCCCCATTTCTTCACAAGCTCTCAGGGTGACACGTGAAAAGCGACCTTTGAGGCATGCCCCATCTGGTGGGAGAGAGGGACAGAGGAGACCTCTGGGGACATCCCACACTTCGAGAGAGGAGTCCCGGTGCGCTGACTCTCTCCCACAAGCTCGCGCCTACGTTATGTACTTACCTATGACAGCAACCCCTGGGCAATCCTTGTGTTTGCGCTGCTGTGACCATATGTCTCTCTTGCACAAATGGAAAGCACAGAAGTCGGCCTTAAGTGACCTCCTGGTCTCTACCAGAGTTGTCCAAAAGGTGGTTGGTTCGAACTGCCCATTTCGTGCGCCGAAAGGTATGGCGAAAACTAGCCCCATCCTTCTGGCGTCCCACTCCGATATTCTGCTAGCGTCGCCCGTGGCCTTCTTAAGGCATTCACGTATCTTATTTGCCATGCTGTCGTTTTTGTTCTTCCAAGACCTTTGCACTCGCTCTGCCTCGATCAGTATCCCGCCTCTCTTTCCTCCTTCTTCCATTGGCCAAATAGAGAGGTCGCCCCACCCTGAGTACCTCCGTCTTCGTCCAGGGCTCGTTAGCTTCTTGACAGAGAACTCAAGGAACGGGAGTCGGCCTATCTTCCACGCGGCGAGTGCAAGGACGCCAACGTTTGCCTCCTGGTTGTATACATATGCGAGGTCATTGTCTTGCCAGGCTTGCTCATATTTTCTTAGCACGTTGTGCCAAGAGCGGAAAAGCTTTCGCTCGAGGTCTCGGCCTTGATCAGGGCAGAAATAGAAATGTTTCATGAGTGAACACCTCCTTACGCTCGGCCTATGCTGGCCTCCAGTGATGGCGTGAAGAGCCACGCTGCGCGGCCCACAACGCTTCCCTACACCGGCCACTTCTCGGTGCGGTAGGCCATCTCCCAGAACATCCACTCGTAGCGGCTGCTGGTGAGGAAGGCCTCCTCCAGCAGCCCACGGTAGGCAGCGGAGGACGGCTCTGCAGCCCTGTCCACCAGGGCCCGCCACGCTGTCACGCTCTCCGCCAGAAACCCCTCTCGGTAGAAGGAGGCCCATTCGGCGTACAGGGGGTTGCGGGTCTCCTGTAGGCGGCTGCCCAGCTCGTGGTAGGTCCAGGGGCAGGGGAGGAGCGCCGCGCTGATGAGCCCCACATCGCCGGTGAGGGCCGTGGCCAGCAGGTGGTCCATGTATGCCAGGCAGGTGGGAGACGGGCGGGCCCGGCGCACCTCCTCCTCGTCCATGCCCGCCAGAGCGAAGAGGCGGCGGTGCAATGGCCTCTCGATGGGCGTGGTGAGGCGCCGCGCCAGCTCGTCGAAGTGCCGGGCGTCGGGCGCTTTGGCCAGGGCCACCGCAACCGCCTTGCCGAAGGCGCCGATGTAGTGGTAGTCCTGCGCCAGGTAGTAGCGGAACCTCTCCTCCGGCAGCGTTCCCTCCTGGACCGCACGCAGGAAGGGGTGGCGGAAGATAGCGTCCCAGATGGGCGCCGCCTCGCGACGCAGGTGGTCGGTGAACCGCGTTGGCGGTGCCATGCCCAGCCCTCCTCGGCGCAGCATATCATAGAGGACTGCACAGAGTGCTAAACGGGTCCGGTGGACAGAGCCACCCCTCCAGCGGGTTGCCACGCCCCGACTGCGTCGGGGCTCGCAATGACGAGAGGCGCCCACACCGTCGTTGCGAGTCCCAATAGGTCGGGACGAAGCAATCTGGTGGGGTGGACGTTTAGCACACTATTCAAGGTTCTGTAGAGGCGCACGGCCTGTGTCAAAGTGGGCCATCGTTGGATGGTATAATGGCCTAGCTGATAGGACACACCATGCGAATCTATACGCGGCGCGGTGACGAGGGTGAGACGGGCCTCCTGTACGGGGGGCGGGTGTCCAAGACCGACCTCCGCTGCGAGGCCTATGGCACCACCGATGAGGCCGTGTCGCTCCTGGGTCTGGCCCGCAGCCTTTCGCGAGACGAGCGGGTGCGGGAGATCGTGCGGCAGGTAGAGAGGGAGCTGTTCACCGTGGGGGCGGAGCTGGCCACGGACAGTGCCCAGCGAGAGAAGCTGGAGCGTCACTTCGGCGTGGTCAGCGGGGAGATGGTGGTGCGCCTGGAGGGGTTGATAGACGAGCTGGGCGCCCAGGTGAAGCTGCCCCGTGCCTTTGTTTTGCCCGGGGGCTCACCGGCGTCGGCGGCCCTGGACGTGGCCCGAACGGTGGTGCGCCGGGCGGAGCGGCGGGCCGTGGAGTTGAAAGAGCAGGGCATGCTGGCCAACCCGGAGGTGGTGCGGTACCTGAACCGGCTCTCTGACCTGGTGTTCATGCTGGCGCGGTACGAGGACCGGGGCCTAACCCAGGAGGAGCTCATTCCCCATAGAGAGGGCGGCACAGGCGCGCCGCCTTAGTGGAGGTAGGTTGAAATGGCTGCGGACAAAGCTCTGGTTGGGGCTGCTGGAGTACACTATGTAGCGTTCGAGCTAGCTTCACGCGGATATGCGGTTGGCCTCACCTCTCCAGGGGTTAAAGATGTTGACCTGCTAGCCACAAATGCTGAAACCGGGAAGTCAATAGTTGTCCAGGTGAAAACCATGACACACGCGCACGTAAACAGCAAAAGGTGGGGGCCTTACTGGAAATGGCGCATAGGCAAGCTGGCTCAGGGCCCACCTCGCGAAGGGTTCTTTGTCGTCTTTGTGGACCTGCGCCGCGATCCCAAAGCACCCCCCGCGCCTGATGTGTTCATCGTCCCGCACGGCGACTTGGCAGGCAATAGCAAGGGCCTAGCAGGGTGATGAAAAACTCCTTCGACCATCCCCCTGTCCCCCTTCCTGGCCAGGAAGGGGGTGAAAATTGTATCTGGGGGACACCCCCAGACCCCCGCCAAAGGGGCTTCGCCCCTCTGGACACCCCTTTTTCCAGCAACCTGCTAGTAGACAAGTATGAAAAAGGCGGTCGAGAGGACAACTGGTGTGACATTTTGGATACAGTGGCGCCCGACTATAGGAACCGCTGGGACATCCTGGAGGCCGCTTTGGGAGCAAATGCTCCTGCGGTTTCACAAGTCCACCCTGAACAGGCAGAAATGAGAGTGACACAGAAGTGAATCCCGCTCATCCTGAGCTTGTCGAAGGAAATGAGCGGGAAGCAAAGCATTGAAAATGGCCTTCTGTGTCTACATCCTGCAATGCTCGGACGGCTCGCACTACACCGGCCATACAGATGACTTGCAAAAGAGGTTGGCCGCTCACCAAAAGGGGGAAATCTCAGGCTACACATCAAAGCACAGGCCAGTCCAGGTGGTGTTTACTGAAGAATTCACTTCTCAAGATGAAGCCTTTAGATCGGAGCGGAAGATCAAAGGATGGACTAGGCGAAAGAAGGAAGCTTTGATACGTCGGGATTGGAACTGCCTGGTGGAATTGTCAGAGGGCAGCCGTTCACCCCGCTCATATGGTTCGACGGGCTCACCATGAGCGGGGTAAATGAGCCGCCTTAGCCTTAGAGCCTCTTCACCCAGAGAATTCCCAGGAGTCAGCAGCAGTGACTGAGATCATCATCATAGACTACGGCGCGGGCAATCTGCGGAGCGTTCAGAAGGCCTTCGAGCACCTGGGCCACCAGGCCCGCATCACCTCCGACCCCGCCGATTTGGCGGCGGCCCACGCCCTGGTCATGCCGGGCGTCGGCGCCTCGGGGGCCGCCATGGAGGGCCTGCGTCGCCACGGACTGGTTGGGCCTGTCCGGGAGGCCATCGCCCGCGGTGTGCCCTTCTTTGGCGTGTGCCTGGGTCTCCAGCTTCTCATGGACGTTTCGGAAGAGGGTGGCGAGACGCCGTGCCTGGGCGTGGTGCCGGGACGGGTACGCCGGCTGCCATCCGGGCTCAAGGTGCCTCACATGGGGTGGAACCGCGTTGCCCTGCGGGAGGAGCACCCGGTGTTCCGGGATGTGCCACCCGGCTCTTACTTCTACTTTGTCCACAGCTACTATGCCGACCCGGAGGACAAGGCCCTGGTCATGGGCACCACGGAGTACGGGGTCTCCTTCTGCTCAGCCCTGGCCCAAGGCAGTTTGATAGCCACCCAGTTCCACCCGGAGAAGAGCGGCGCCCTGGGCCTCAGGCTGTACGACAACTTCGTCCGCCACATGGTGATGGCGGGAGCGGCCTGATATGGAAGTGGTCCCTGCCATTGACCTGCGCGGGGGTCGGGTGGTCCGGCTGCACCAGGGCGACTACGAAAAGGAGACGGCCTATTCATCGGACCCGGTAGGCGTCGCGCTGGGGTTCCAACGGGCGGGAGCGCCTCGCATCCACGTGGTGGACCTGGACGGCGCGGCGGCAGGCAGGCCCGCCAATCTGGAGGTGGTCCGGAGCATCGTGGCGGCGGTAGAGTTGCCGGTACAGGTAGGTGGCGGGCTAAGGAGAATGGACGCGGTGGCGAGAGTCCTGGAGGCCGGGGCCCGCCGGGCCATCCTGGGCACCGTCGCTGTGGAGGAGCCCTCTCTGGTGCGGGAGGCGGTGGCCCGCTACGGCGCGGCCATCGTGGTGGGGGTGGATGCCAGGGAGGGCGTGGTGGCCGTGCGCGGATGGCTGCGGGAGTCTTCCCTCATGGCAACCGAACTGATCCGGAACATGGCTAGCCTGGGCGTGCGCCGCTTCGTCTATACCGACATCGCCCGGGACGGCACCCTCACCGGGCCCAACATCCAGGCTACTGCCGAGGCGGTGCGTGCTGCTGGGGAGACTGGGGCCGCGGTCATCGCCTCCGGCGGCGTCGCCTCAGTGGAGCACCTGCAGCGGCTGCGGGAGGCTGGGGTGGAGGGGGCCATCGTGGGCATGGCCATCTACTCTGGCAAGCTGGACCTGGCGGAGGCCATCGCCGCCGTAGCCTAACCTTCCTCACCTTGACGCCTCAAGAGTCCCTCACTAGACTGGGCGCCATCCAGGGCATGCCCGCAACAGGGAGGAGTGACGTGACATATCCGGTCATTGAAAAACCGTCTCTCGCCGAAGTGCGCATGAAGCCAAACCTCCAGGACTACGACGCTACCTACCGCTCCTTTCAGTGGAAGAGCGTGGAGAGGGAGCTGGCCTGGCTACCGGGGGGCGGCCTCAACCTGGCCCACGAGTGCGTGGACCGCCACGCTCTGGGTGGCCTGAGGGACAAGGTGGCCATGCTTTGGGAAGGAAAGGAGGGCGAGGAGGAGACCTACACCTTCGAGCAGATGCGCCGGGAGAGCAACCGGTTCGCCAACTTGCTGAAGGGCCTTGGAGTGCAGAAGGGGGACAGGGTCTTCCTGTTCATGGAGCGGGTGCCGGAGCTGTACTTCGCCTTCTTCGGCATTCTCAAGCTGGGCGCCGTGGTGGGGCCCCTCTTCTCTGCCTTTGGCCCGGACCCTGTGCGCGACCGTCTCTTGAACAGCGGCGCTCGGGTGCTGGTGACCCAGCCTGATCTGCGCCAGCGGGTAGCCTCGATTCTGAAGGACCTGCCGGAGCTGAAGCACATCATCGTAGTGAACAAGAACAACCGCTCCCGGGAGCCGTTGGCCCGAGGCGACCTGAGCTACGAGGTGCTTATGGCTAACGCCTCGGCGGAGTTTGGCCCTCTGACCACCACCAAAGACGATTACTCCATCATGCACTACACCTCTGGGACCACGGGCAGGCCCAAGGGCGCGGTGCACCGGCATTATGCCGTAGTCCAGCACTACCTGACGGGGAAGTGGGTCCTGGACCTGCACAGGGAGGACATCTACTGGTGCACCGCGGACCCAGGGTGGGTCACAGGCACCTCCTACGGCATGTCGGCGCCGTGGAGCAACGGCGTGACCCAGGTAATCTACGAGGGTGGGTTCCGCGCCAGTGCCTGGTACCAGGTCATTCAGAAGTACGGGGTGACGATGTGGTACACGGCACCCACCGCCATCCGGATGCTCATGAAGGCTGGGGAGGAACTCCCCGGCCAGTATGATCTCTCCAGCCTGCGCTACATCTGCTCCGTGGGGGAGCCCCTGAACCCGGAGGCCATCTTCTGGGGGCAGAAGGTGTTCCACATGCCCATTCACGACAACTGGTGGCAGACGGAGACGGGGGCCATCCTCATTGCCAACTACCCCATTCTGTCCATCCGGCCTGGCTCCATGGGCAAGCCGGTGCCGGGTATCCGGGCGGGCATCGTGGAGCAGGACGGGAAGGAGCTACCTCCGGGCCAGGAGGGGGACCTGGCCATACGCCCCGAGTGGCCTGCCATGTTCCGCACCTACTGGCAGGACGAGGAACGCTACCGCTCCCGCTTCCAGAACGGATGGTACGTAACCGGGGACAGGGCGCGGCAGGACAAGGACGGCTACTTCTGGTTCGTGGGGCGCACTGACGACGTGATCAACACCGCGGGGCACCTGGTGGGCCCATTTGAGGTGGAGAGCGCCCTCATCGAACACCCCGCCGTGGCCGAGGCGGGGGTGATTGGGAAACCAGACCCCATCGCCATGGAGGTGGTGAAGGCCTTTGTGTCGCTGAAGGAGGGCTACGAGCCCACGCCCCAGCTCCGCAATGAGATCATGCGCTTCGCCCGGCAGAAGCTGGCGGCGGGCGTGGCACCCAGGGAGATCGAGTTCGTCAGGTCGCTGCCCAAGACGCGCAGCGGCAAGATCATGCGCCGCCTGCTCAAGGCGCGGGAGTTGGGCCTCCCCGAGGGGGACACCTCCACCCTGGAGGAGGACTAGCATCCTGTCCCAGAGATTCACGTACAAACTGTCGTTGCGAGGAGTCCCGATGACATCGGGACGACGAAGCAATCGGTCATGCCCCGATACAATCGGGGCGCCACCGAGGGATGGGGGACCCCCCTTGGATGCTCCGCCTCTGTCGCGAGTCCTCGACTGAGTCGGGACTTCGTCGGCAGAGGAATGTTGAAGGCAGATGAGTTCAACCGACTCCTCAGCATGACAGCCCCGCCGCCAGATTGCCACGGCCCTCCGGAGCCTGTGGTGAGCCCATCGAATCCATCGGGCCTCGCAACGGCATAGAGACATCGGCTGCGAACTTCAGGGACACCACACTAGAAGGCGCGGAAACCCCTCGTGATCCACGTTGCCCCAGTTGTCCAGGGGGGTACTCAGTTCTAGACCACAAGCATAGACTCCCCGCGCTGGGCTTCCCACTCAGGGGCGCCTCTATACTGTTGCCATCGGATTGGCGCTGCGCTTGACAGAGCCTTGAAAAGGGGGAGTACAGCCCCGGCAGGTCGGGATTGCTGGTCCTTCCTGGGCAAGAAGGACCAGGGTGTGCCCCAGACATAATCTCTACCCCCTTCCTTCCTGCCAAGGGGGACTGGGGATGGTCGAAAGGGTTTTCAGCACCCTGTCAGGAGTGCATCCGCCATCCCGCCTGCCGCTATACATGCAATTGGAGAGCCTGGCAGCACGATGCTCTCAAGCAGGGGTTCGCGCATCGGACTGGAAGCGCGCAACACGTAGTCCGACCGCAAACAAGCAAGGGACACTGCGCACCAGGAACACCTACCGGAGGTGGAAATGAAGCGGATAACCAGGCGAGGGTTCATCAGGTACGCTGCGCTGGGGGTGGCTGTGTTTGTTGGTGGCGGGGTGGCGGGCCGCTACGTCGCCCCGTTGAAGATGACCACCTACGGGACCCGGCACCGGCTGGCAATCACCGAAGCCCTTGCCCAGATGGTGGACAGAAGGCCCGTCTATCACTGGGCTTTCGAAGACCTCGACAGTCTGGAGCACCTGCCCCAGATGCCCGGCCCTCTGATACAGGCTATCGAGGGCGATGAGGTCAACTTTTCGGTGACCAATACCCTGCGCGAGGCGCACGGGTTCCGCATTCCTGGGGTCCCAGGCGAGGTGGGGGCCGGCATCGTTATCGGGCCCGGCGAGACCAGGACGTTCGAGTTTGCCGCGCCGGTGGGCGGAAGCTACATGTACCTGGACCACCTGAACGCGCCGGTGAACCGTGTCCTGGGCCTGCACGGCCCGATGATTGTATTGCCCAAGTCGGGGAATACGCCGTACAGCGAGCCTACGCCTACCGTGCAGAGCCTTTTTGATGACCTGGGCACCACAGACTTCTTCCCCGGTGAGCCCTGGAGACCGGAGCGCACCCGCGTCTGGCTGTTCAGCTCCATTGACCCCAGGTTCAACTCCATGGCAGAGCGGGGCGAAAGCATAGATGCTTCCAGGTTCAGAGAGGAGTTCCTGCCCCGGTACTTCACCATTAATGGCGAATCGGGGGCATATGCCGCTCACAACCACCACACCGTCCCATCGGGGAGAATCGGCCAGCCACACCTGCTGCGGCTGATGAACGCCGGCATGACCGCGGACTCGCCTCATATCCACGGCAACCATGTCTACCTGGTTGCCTGGACTGACCTGGCTGGCAACTACCGCGTTGAGGACAACGTTCGATTTGTGGATACGTTCACCACAGACCCAGGGGGGCGCATGGACTGGCTGCTGCCTTTCCGGAGGCCGCCGGACATCCCGGGCGACCCCAACATCCCCTTACGGCAACTGGTACGTACTGAGTTGTCGCTCACCCTGGGGGGCGTGGGCCAGTCCCCCTTGACGTACCCGATGCACGGGCACAACGAGATATCCCAGAGCGCTGCCGGTGGCAACTACCCTCAGGGCATGGTGACAGGGTGGCAGATCACCGGGGACCTCGACGGGGTGGACTTCCCGCCGTCCAACCCTAAGGAACAAGGCGGAGTGAACGAAGAGACTCATGGAGGACACTAATGGCGCCTCGTAGTATACCGCTGAGGCCCGTGCCGCCGGACGAGTTTCCCATATTCCACAAGCATGTCTGCCCGCCCACCTTCGGCGGGGAGGCCATTGACCCGGTGCCGCCCACCAGGCAAATTGCCCGCAACCTGCTGGTCAACCGTGACCTGGAGCTGCGGGACGGCACCAAGGTACCCATGTGGCTATTTGAGGACCCCGACGACGATACAGAGTCAGGAACGACACTCCCTGGCAAGACAGTGAGGACGGTGGAGGGCGACATTGTCCATGCGAGGGTTGGGGCCAAGACCAACACCCACACCATTCACTGGCATGGCATCGAGCCTACCTCAATGAACGATGGCGTCGGGAAGCACTCCTTCGAGATATCGGGCAACTTCGTCTACCAGTTCGCCACCAACCAGGCCGGCACTTTTCTCTATCACTGCCACAAGAACACGGGCTTGCACTTCGAGATGGGGCTCTACGGCGCGGTCATCGTTGATCCCAAGAAGCCGGATATCCCGGAGGCCCACGGCGTGCCCGACCCGCCCTACCCGGCGGGGGGCCCCGGCTTCGTCCGTGCGTTCAACCCGCCATCGCATGTAGTCCGCTACGACGTGGAGGCGCTGTGGGTGCCCGATGATATTGATACCAGGTGGCATGAGCTGGGCCACAACGCCTTCATGCAGAAATGCGACCCGGATAACCCCATCGCAGCGGAGGATTTCACCCAGGACGGGTTCTTGAACGACTTCAGGCCGGACGTTTTTGGCCTCTCCGGAGAGGCCAAGAGGGTGGACGATGACAGCCCCTTTGAAAGGGCTGCGGTCCACGCCAAAGTGGGCCAGACGGTACTCATCCGTTTCATTGACGCTGCCTATAACGTCAATGTAATCAGGGTAGGGCTGCCACTCCAGCTCATCGCCGTGGACGGCTATCCCCGGGGGGTGCCCCCCGCAGGGAAGTATTCGCGCCCCATCAATCTTCCCGCGGGCGAGCCTATCCGTATCACCGCAGCCATGCGCGGCGATGCGCTCATCAGGCCCACGGAGCCCGGCCGGTTCCCCGTCGCCTTCGACTTCTTCCACTGGGTCACGGGCAAGAGGCTTTATACGGCCCGCACCTTCATAGATGTTACCGCTCGGTGATGGCCGGAAGACCAGGCCAAGTAGCCTGCCTCTGGCGGGACAGAGTGAGGCGCCAATTGGCTGATGCGGCTGGGCCGTGGCGGTGCGATGTGAGATGAAAGAGGTGGCGGAGGGAACGGGATTCGAACCCGTGAGGGGACTATCGCCCCCAACCCGCTTAGCAGGCGGGCGCACTAGGCCACTATGCGATCCCTCCTGACCCTGCCTGTACTGTAGCAGGGCGCCGCTAGCTCCGCAAGCAAGGGTGTGGACTACTGGGATCTTTCAGCTCTTGCCCCTTCTCGGACTCTCCCCCGTGCAACGGGGGAGAGGATATGTCCCTTCCCCCGCTTGCGGGGGAAGGTCAGGATGGGGGTCGAATCCACAACTTTGAAAGACTCTGAGGGGACTACACCTTGGTCCGCAATGGGACGGTCCCGATTACCTGGTCCTGCTCCAGCTCCTCTAGGGTCTCTCGACTCAGGCCCAACAGACCACTCAGGATGGCCTGGTTGTGCTCTCCCAGAAGGGGGGCTGGCCGTGGCGGTGGTGGCTGAGTTTTGGAGTAGAGGACAGGGTGGCGAGGCTGCCTGTGGCGGCCCGCCACCGGATGGTCCATCTCCAGAAAGAACTCTCTCGCTTCCAGGTGAGAGTCATCCAGCACCTCCCGGCAGTTGCGGACAGGGCTGGCGGGGACCCCCGCCTCCTGGAGCAGCCGGGCCGTCTCCTGGGCGTCCCGCTGGGAGGTCCACCTGGTGATGTGCTGGTCCAAGTCGTCCTGATGCCGGTGGCGGCCCACGGCGTCGGCGAAGCGCCTATCCCTGCACCACTCCGGGTTTTCCAGGGCATGACAGAGGCGCTCCCACTGGTCGTCGTTGAAGACAGCTATGCTCACCCAGCGGTCCTCGCCCCGGCTGGGATAGCAGCCGTGGGGGGCCGCCACCGGGTTGCGGTCCCCTTGTCGGGCCTGGTTCCGCCCGTTCAGCACATAGTCCATAAGGGGTGTGCCCATGAGGCTGACGATGGCCTCGTGCTGGCTGAAGTCCAGGTAAAAGCCGCGACCAGTGCGCCGCCGCTGATGGAGGGCGACCAGTGCTGCCATGGCCCCGAAAAGCCCGACTATGGGGTCCACTCCCGAGGCGCTGAACCTGCTCAGTGGCGGGCCGCCCTGATAGCCGGTGAGGTGGGCGATGCCCGACACCTGGGCTATGGGGGTGGCGAAGGCCACATAGCTCCGCCAGGGGCCAGTGGCGCCGTAGCCGGACATGGATATCATGACCAGCGTGGGGTTCTCCCGGCGCAGTGCCTGATAGCCTACCCCCAGGCGGTCCATGACGCCGGCGCTGAAGTTCTCCATCACCAGGTCAGAGACGCGGGCCAGAGCGCGAAAGGCCCGGACGCCGCGCTCGTCTCCCAGGTTCAGGGTCACCCCCAGCTTGTTGCGGTTGAACGCCTGGAAGGCGGGGGCTCGTTCATACCCCTTCTCCTGGGAGAGGTCAACCTGGAGGGTGCGGCCCGCATCGTATCGCTGGATGGACTCAACCTTGACCACCTGGGCGCCCAGGTCTCCCAGGATGCCCGTGGCGGATGGGCCGGCCCAGAAGTGGGTGGCGTCCAGGACTCTGATACCTTCCAGCGGCAGTCTTCTCAAGGACTACCTCCTACAGGCCGTTGCAAAACGGAGTTTTGCAACGGGGTCCCCCGCTCCCTCTGGGGGTGGGGATAACTGCTGCAAAAGTCCTCAGGACTTTTGCAGCAGTTTCTAGATCACTCCCTCCGCGCGCAGACGGCGGAGGTCGTCGCGGTCAAGGCCGAACTCGGCTTCCAGCACCGCAGCGGTGTGCTCTCCCAGGCGCGGCGCCGAGGCCACGGGCTGCGGCCTGGAGGCGTCCAGCCGGAACGGTGGTCCGGGCACCTTTACGTGTCCTAGCCGGGGGTGCTCCACCTGCCGGAAGTAGTGGCGGGCATCCAGGTGAGGGGAGCGCACCAGGTCCTCCGGGGTGTTGACGTAGGCGGTGGGAATGCGGTGCTCCTGGCCTTCCTGGAACACCTGCTCCTTGGTACGGGCCATGAGCCAGGGGCGTGCCTGCTCGACCAGCTTCTGGCCGTGGCGCTGACGCCCAAAGCTGCTGTCGAAGCGGGGGTCATCCAGCAGCTCCTCCAGACCCAGCAGGCGGCACACGCTCACCCAGTGCCCGTAGCTCAGGGCGTTGATGCCTACATAGCCGTCCTGGCACTCCACCGTGCCTGGAAAGGCGTTCCCCTGGCGACCGGGGTTATCGCTCCCCATGGCTGAGGCGGTGACCGCCGGGGCTATGACGCTGACCAGCGCCTCCAGGCCGCCGATATCCAAGAACTGGCCCTCGTCCGTCTCCGCCTGGTGATAGAGCGCCGCCAGCATTCCCATTGCTGCCACGGCACCCACCAAGTAGTGTGTGAAGTGCCCGCCAGCCTGGAGTGGCGGTCGCTGGGGCTCCCCCGCATACCAGGCCCAGCCCGCCAGTGCGCACTGGGTCAGGTGGCTGGCAGGGTAGTTCCGGTAAGGGCCGGTCTGCCCGAAGTCGGTGACCGAGGCCATAACCAGGCGGGGGTTGCTGCTGCTGAGGCCCGGCCTGCCCGTGCTGAGGGACGGGTAGTCCAGCCCCCAGCGGGCCATGACGCCCGGCCGCAGGCTCTCCACCACGGCGTCGGCCCTACAGGCCAGCTCCCGGAAGTAGCGAGCACCGCTGGGAGTGCTCAGGTCCAGGGTGATGCTCTTCTTGCCGGCGTTCAGGTACAGGAAGAGCCCGCTGGTCTCCGGGTCCGGCAGGTCATCGGGAAAGGGCCCTGCGTGGCGCGCCAGGTCGCCCCGGCCCGGGTGCTCCACCTTGATGACCTCGGCGCCGAAGTCGGCCAGCAGCTTGGTGCAGAAGGGCCCGGCGATGTAGTTGCCTACCTCCAGGACCCGTGCTCCCGATAGAGGCTGTTCCTCTCCTTTCTCTGGAAACAAGACGCCCCTTTCGACGGACGAAGCTTGGCAAAGGCTGGCTGTCGCCAGGGCCGTGGCCCCGGGTGCGCTCTTACCCCCTGGGCAGGCCCAGGCCACGAAGGGCTATGATATTGCGCTGCATCTGGCTGCTGCCGCCGCCCACGGTGCGGTTGCGGACGGAGCGGTAGAGGCGCTCCCACTTGCCGTCGGTGGGTGCCCACTTGGAGCCTGTCATGAGCTGGGCGTACAGACCCAGAATCTGGGTGGCCGTGTTGGCCATGCGCTGGACCAGCTCCGTGGCGAACACCTTCTGGGCCGAGGCCTCATAGTTAGGCACCTGTCCCTGGTCAATCATCCAGGCGGTGCGGTAGGCGAGGAGGCGGGCCGCCTCCACCTCCACCCCCATCTGGGCCAGGGCGCTGCGCACCCACGGGTCCGCTATGAGAGGCTTGCTGTCCCAGGCGGTCTCCTTGCAAAAGTCCACCAGGAGGCGCCAGGTGCGCACGTACCGGGAGAAGGGTGCCACACCCACCCGCTCGTAGTCCAGGGCCATGGCGGCGTAGTACCAGCCCATGTTCTCCTCGCCCACCAGGTAGCGGGCTGGCACCCGAACATTGTCGTAGAAGGTCTCGTTGGTGCGACCCTCGCCAATATGCCAGAGGGGCCGCACGCTTATGCCAGGGGTGTCCAGGGGCACGATGAACATCGAGATACCCCGGTGCTTGCGCACCTCGGTATCGGTGCGGGTGAGTAGCCACACGTGGGTGGCGTGGTGGGCGTCGGTGGTGAACATCTTCTGGCCGTTTATGACGTAGTCGTCACCGTCGCGCACCGCCCTCGTCTGGAGGGAGGCCAGGTCAGAGCCTGCGCCCGGCTCCGTATAGCCGATGGCGAACTCTATATCCCCTCTCAGGATGCCGGGCAGGAACTCTCCTCTGATCTCCTCGTTGGCCACCCGCATTATGGTGGGGCCCACGGAGGTGAGGGTCAGGCCAGGGGTGGGCACCAGGGCGCCGGATAGCTCCTCCACCAGAATGAACTGGTAGATCATGGAGCGGCCCTGGCCGCCATACTCCTTGGGCCAAGCGAGGCCCAGCCATCCCTGCTGGCCCAGCCTTTTGATGAATGCCTTGGTGTGAGGGCCGTGGCCGCTGGCCTCACCGGCCAGCCCCGGGTCCATCTCCTTCAGTAGCTCTGGAGTGGTCTCCCGGGCAATGAACTCCTGCACCTCCTTGCGAAAGGTCTCCTGCTCAGGAGTGAAGCGGAAGTCCATGCTGTCTCCTTGCTAGCTGGGTGGTTCCAGGTATTCCAGGAAGTTCATATAGGTGGAGCCCTGGAGGGGCTTGAACTCCTTGATCTGCTTGGGGTTGTAGGCGAAGAGGACGTTCACAGCCCACCCCTGGACGTGGACGTATTCGTCGTACAGGACGCGCTCTATCTGGCGGGCGATGCGGCTTCGCTCAGCCGGGTCCACGGCGGCAGCAAGCTCCACCGTGAGATCGTCGGTGAGCCCCTTGCCGTGCCACGGAGTGTTCCTGTGTTGGCCTTTCAGCCCTGCTGAGACGGAAAAGGTCATGATTGGCACCGACAGGTCGGGGAAACTGGTAGAGCGAGAGGCGAAGAACTGGCCAACTGTCTGCGGGTCGTGGTTCTGGAATAACGGGTACGAGGAGGTGTCAGAGGGGATGAGCTTGGTCTTGATGCCCAGCTCCCGTTCCCACATGGCGGCAACCGCTGTGCCGAACTCCCGCTGCTCGGGCACGCCGCTCCACTTGTAGAGCCATACGTTGAACACGTAGTTGAAGTCGTAGTTGATGTCCTTGAGGAGCTGGCGTGCCCGGGCCGGGTCGTAGGGGTAGGGCTTCAGGTCGGGGTCAAACCCCTCCGCTCCTGGATAGAAGTGGTACGCAGGTGTGACTTTGGCCTCGCCATTGAAAATGAAGTCGGCCACCGCCTGTTTGTCCACAGCCAGGTTAAGGGCCATGCGGAACTCTTTCTTGGTCCACCACCCGTCCGGGGGGTTGTCCATCCCCTCGTGGTTCGAGACGGCCAGGGTGGCGCCCGCGTCGGCCCTGGCGAGGGTATACCCGGAGACCTCGCCCTTCAGCGACGTGGGGACGTCTATCAGGGCGGCGGCGCTGGTCTTGAGTATGGCAATCCGTGTGCCGTCCTCGGCGACCGGCTTGACGATTATCTCCTTGAAGGCTGGGATGATTCGCCACTGGACCCAGTCGGTCCTGGGGTCCAGGGCCACCAGCCGTACCTTTTCGCCTCGGACAAGCTCCGCCAGCCGGTAGGGGCCGGTGCCTATGGCCTCACTCGCAGGCCAGGGCTTGTCCGGGTACTTCTCGAACATCTCCTTCGGGGAGACCACCCCGGCGAACCAGGAAGACCGGCCAAGGTAGGCTGGCAGGAACATCCGAACGCCTTCCTGCTTGAAGGAGGTGCGCACTGTGTACTTGTCCACCACCTCGTAGGGGTTCAGGTTCGCCTTGGACCACGTGCCAGATGAGCCTCTGCCCACCTTCATGTAGCTGTTGAAGGTCGCGGCTACGTCCTCGGCGCTCATCTCCTTGCCGTTGTGGAACTTGACCCCCTTTCGCAGTTTGAAGACCCAGGTATGACCGTTATCTGGGCTCTCCCAGCTCTCCGCCAGCATGGAGACGAGCTGGTGCTCGGGGGTAACACCCACCAGATACTCGAAGGCGAGGCTCTGGAAGACGGCGTCTGAGCCCGATGGGCTGAAGCGCCTGTCTGGCGAGTTGGCGTCTGTGGCAAAGGCTGCCCAGGCCACAGTGACGCTCCCCTTGGGCTCCCGGACGGTGGGTGCCACCGCGCCTGGCGTGGCCGTGGGGGTCGGCGTGGCCACCATCACCACTCGGGGTGTTGGTGTAGGGGTAGGAGAAGGCCTGGGCGTGGGCGTTGGCGCGGGCGCCCCGGGAGCCAGGGTGGGCGTGGGAGTTGGAGCGAGTGTGGCGGTGGGCTCAGCGCCAGCGCAGGCGCCGAGCAGCGCTACAAGAGCCAGTATCACAACCAGTGGCAGAAAGACATTGAAGCGGATGTGGATGCTCGGTTTCGTGGTGTGTCTCCTTTGGGGAGTCCTGGGGTGTGGCCGCGGTCAACAGGGCCAGAGTATATTGCGGCCTATTTCCCTTGTCAACCTGTCAGCTTGTGAAGTTTTCCGCAATTCAGAAAGGCCATTCGTGCGCTGAGGTGTGAGTGGGGCCACTCCGGCAAAGGAAAGGCCCGCCCCATTGGGGCGGGCCTTTTGGTGTGCCCAGGACTGAATCAGAGGCCGGGTAGGATGCTAGGCCATCTGGCGGCGCCTGGGGTCCAGCACATCCCGCAGCCAGTCGCCGGCCAGGTTGAGGGAGAGAACGATCAGCGCGATGGCGATGCCAGGGACCACCGAGATCCACCAGGCCGTGTCCACGTAGTTCCGGCCGTCGGCCACCATCAGGCCCCAGGCTGGGGTGGGCGGTGGGATGCCCACGCCCAGGAAGCTGAGGGATGATTCCAGCAAGATGACCCACCCTACCTGAAGGGTTATGAGGATGACGAGGGTGTGCGCCACGTTGGGGAAGAGGTGCTTGACAATGATACGTGTGTGGGAGGCACCTGCCACCCTAGCCAGAGCCACGAAGTCCCTGCTTCTAAGGGAGAGCACCTCCCCCCGGATGATGCGGGCGTAGCGTGCCCATATCAGGAAGGCCACTATGATGATCACGTTCAGGAGGTTGGGCCCCAGGATCACTGCCAGGACTATGGCCATGAGGAACAACGGGAGGGACAGCGTCATGTCCACGATGCGCATGATGAGGGCGTCCACCCAGCGTCCCAGGTAGCCCGATATGAGCCCCAGGGTGGCGCCCACGGTGGCACCTATCGCCAGGGAGACCAGCGACACAATGAGCGATATCCTTGCACCGTGCATCATGCGAGAGAGGATGTCTCGTCCGAAGCGGTCTGTGCCCAGCGGGTATTCACCGCTGCCACCCTCCAGCCACATGGGGGGCTTGAGCTGGTCGCGCAGTATGCCACTGGTGGGTGAATGGGGGGAAAGCACAGGCGCCAGCACGGCCATTCCCACCATGACTACTATGATCACGGCCGGCAGGATGGGCATCCGCCGCAGATGGCGGAACATCTGAGTCCTGGTGTTGATCCGCCCAGGGATTGGGGCAGCAGTAGTAGTATCCACCATCAGCTCTCCAGAGGGTTACGTCAGCCGGATACGCGGGTCCACGTAAGCGTACAGAATGTCCACCAGCAAGTTCAGGAAGATATACAGAACAGTCATGTAGAGGATGATGCCCTGTACCAGCGGGTAGTCTCTCCAGCCGAAGGCCTCGATGGCCAGCAAGCCCACCCCGGGCCAGACGAACACCGTTTCGATCACTACCGAGCCAGCGAGCAAGGTGCCCAGGTAGACCGCAGTGAAGGTTATGGGGGCGATGACGGCGTTGCGCAGGGCGTGTTTCCACACCACTTTCCACTCCGGCAGTCCCTTGATGCGTGCCAGCTTGATGTACTCGCTGTCCAGCACCTCCAGCATGCTGCCACGCACCAGGCGCAGGATGCCAGCAGAGACGTGCCACCCCATAGCCACGGCAGGCAAGATCATGTAGCTAAACCCGCCTCTGCCGGCCGCAGGCAGCCAGTGGAGCCTGACTGCGAAGATGGCAATGAACACCAGGCCCAGCCAGAAGCTGGGCAGAGCCAGGCCCAAAACGGCAAAGGTCTTGCCCGCAGTGTCTATGTTGGTGTCCCGTTTGACCGCGGTGATCACTCCCAGGGGAACGGCTATAACAAGGGCCACCAAGAGGGATCCTCCCGCCAGTTGAAGCGTGGCGGGAAAGCGGTGCAGAATGGAGGCGGTGACCTTCTCACGGGTGCGGATAGACTCCCCCAGGTCACCTCGCATGAAGTTCTTGAGGAATATCCAGTATTGCAGGGCCACCGGTCGGTCCAGTCCCAGCATGTGGGTAACTCGGGCCCTGTCCTCGTCGGTGGCGTACTCGCCGGCCACCAGGTCCACTGGGCTGCCTGAAAGGCGTGCCAGTGCGAACACTATGACCGTCATGAGGAGTATGGCAGCCAGCCCCTCCAGTACCCGCCGCAAAATGTAGCCTTGCACTTACCCTCTCCCTCCCGCGTCCCGCCAACGGCATTTCGATCCGTTGCTGCGACCCCGCAAGGATGCCGCCAGTGTAGCCGCCTCCTATGAACATTGTCAAGGCGTTTGGGCGGCGGCGCTTGCGATAAGGAAGGGCCCGCCCCGATAACACCGGGGCGGGCCCTTTGCCGGGCAGTTCCGCGGTGGCCCTAGCTGGAGGGCTCGATGTACTCCAGGAAGTTGAGGTAGGTGGAGCCCTGGAGTGGGGTGAACTTGCCTACGGTCTTGGGGTTGTAGGCGTACAGGACGTTTACCGACCAGCCCTGCACGTGGATGTAGTTATCATACAGGTAGCGCTGTAGCTCTCGAGCAATGCGGTCGCGCTCCTTGGGGTTGGACTCTGCGCCAAGAGCCACAATGTTGTCGTGGGTGGGCGCAGTGCCGTGCCAGGGGTTCAGCTCGTGCCGCCCGTACAGCTCCGGGTCGGCGGAGAAGGTCACGATGGGCAGCGATACGTCGGGATGGTTGGTGGAGCGGAACGTGACGAACTGCCCAACGATGCTGGGGTCGTGCTTGTCCATAAGGTTGCCGGTGACGGTGGCGTCGGTGGGGATGAGCTTGGTCTTGACGCCCAGCTCCTGCTCCCACTTGGCAGCGATGGCCTCGCCCAGGGACTGTAGCTCGGGGACGCCGCCCATGCCGCGCAGCCAGATGTTCCACACGTAGTTCATGTCGTAGTTGGCGTCCTTGAGGAGCTGGCGCGCCTTGACGGGGTCATAGGGGTACGGCTGGAGGGATGGGTCGAACCCCTCGGTTCCTGGGGAGAAGTGCATGGCGGCGATGGGGTCGGCCTCGCCGTTGAAGAGGAAGTCGGCGATCTCCTGGCGGTCAATGGCCAGGTTGAGGGCCATGCGGACTTCTTTGACCTTCCACCATTTGCTCACCTCGGCGTCCATGCCCTCGTGGTTAATCAGGCCCGCGGTGGCGCCGCCCTTGGCGCTGACGTTGGTGAAGGCGGCCACCTCCTTCTTGAGGGCGGTGGGCACGTCAATGAGGTCGGCGGCCCCGGTCTTCAGCATGGCGATTCGTGTGCCATCCTCCTTGACCGGGCGGACGATTACCTCTTTGAAGGCGGGGACGATTCGCCAGTGGGTCCAGTCGGTCTTGGGGTCCAGGGCGACGCCGCGCATCTTCTCGCCACGAACCACCTCCACCAGCCGGTAGGGGCCGGTCCCGATGGCGTCGGAGACAGGCCACGGCTTGTCGGGGTACTTCTCGAACATCTCCTTGGGGGAGACGACCTGGGCCGTCCAGGAGGAGCGGCTAAGGTAGGCCGGCACGAACATCCGGCGCCCCTCTGTCTTCAGCGAGGTGCGAACGGTGTACTGGTCCACCACCTCAAAGGGGGTGAGGTTGGACCGGGGCCACGCGGCGGAGGTGCCCGTGCCTACAGCCGCGGCGCTGTTGAAGCTGGCGGCCACGTCCTCGGCGGTCATCTCCTTGCCGTTGTGGAACTTGACCCCCTTGCGCAGCTTGAAGATCCAGGTATGGCCGTTGTCAGGGCTCTCCCAGCTCTCTGCCAGCATGGAGACGAGCTGGTGGTCGGGGGTCACTCCCACCAGCCACTCGAAGGCGAGGCCCTGGAAGAAGGAGTCGGCGGCCACGCTGAAGCGGCGGTCCGGGGAGTGCGAGTATGCGGAGAGGGGCCCGCTGGCGAAGGTGATGCTCCCCTTGGGCTCGCGGACGGTGGGCTTGACCGCGCCCGGCGTGGGTGTGGGAGTGGGCGTTGCCACCACGACGATGCGGGGTGTAGGTGTTGGGGTGGGTGATGGCCTGGGTGTGGGTGTTGGCGCGGGCCCTACCGCCGTGGTGGGTGTGGGAGTGGAAGTGGGTGTGGCGGTGGGCTCGGCGCCGGCGCAGGCGCCGAGCAGCGCTACAAGCGCCAGCAGCCCCGCCAGTGCCCAGAGGGCCTTGGGTCGAATCCAGTATCTACGTTTCACTATGCACCTCCCAGATGATATGTGGGCCGTTATGGCTTTCCCGTGACGCTACCCCGGAGCAGGAGGAGTGGGGTACGAAATCCGTCTCGAAGCGTCGAGGGTGTAGACGGTACCAACCTCTGGTGCCCTTCCAGAAGTGGGTAGTAGGGGGAGTGTAGGGGGCTATCGGCGCTTTTGTCAAGTGGGGTGCGCGTGGATTTGCTGGAGGGCTGGGGAAAGGTACCGGGGATGGCATCGTGGCAAGGGTTGCAGGTGGCAGAGGAAAGGCCCGCTCCGGTCACACCGGAGCGGGCCCTCCTGCGCGGCGGCTGCTGGTCTACGGGGTGGGGGGCTCCAGGTACTCCAGGAAGTTGAGGTAGGTGGAGCCCTGGAGAGTCCTGAAATCTTTGATGGTCTTGGGGTTGAAGGCGTAGAGCACGTGCACCGACCAACCCTGCACGTGGACATAGTCGTTGTAGAGGGTCTTCTGTATCTCTCCAGCCAGGCGGGCGCGCTCCCTGGGGTCCGCGGCTCCACCAAGGGCCACAAGGTTGTCGTGGATGGTCCCCTTTCCGTGCCAGGGGACCAGTTCGTGGCGCCCCTTTATGTCCGGGTCGCCGGAGAAAGTGGTGATGGGCACTGAGATGTCCGGGAAGTTGGTGGAGCGGAAGGTGATGAAATGGCCGATGATGGTCGGGTCGTGCTTGGTGGCGGCGTTGCCGCTGACGGTGGCGTCGGTGGGGATGAGCTTGGTCTTGACGCCCAGCTCCTGCTCCCACTTGGCTGCAATGGCCTCACCCAGTGCCTGGAGCTCGGGGACGCCGCCCATGCCGCGCAGCCAGACGTTCCACACGAAGTTCATGTCGTAGCCAGCGTCCTTGAGGAGCTGGCGTGCCTTCGCTGGGTCGTAGGGATAGGGTTTCAGGCTTGGGTCGAACCCCTCGGCGCCGGGGGAGAAGTGTATGGCTGCGATGGGCTCAGCCTCGCCGTTGAAGAGGAAGTCGGCGATCTCCTGGCGGTCAATGGCCAGGTTGAGGGCCATGCGGACCTCTTTGACCTTCCACCACTTGCTCAGGTCGCTGTCCATGCCCTCGGTGTTCAGCAAGCCAGCGGTGGCGCCGTGTTTCGCACGGCTGAAGGTGAAGCCCGCCACCTCTTTCTTGAGGGCGGTGGGGACGTCAATGATGTCCGCGGCGCCGGTCTTCAACATGGCAATGCGGGTGCCGTCCTCTTTGACGGGGCGGAGGGTGATCTCCTTGAAGGCAGGCACCACACGCCAGTGGGCCCAATCGGTCTTGGGGTCGAGGGCGACACCGCGCATCTTCTCGCCTCTTACCACCTCCACCAGGCGGTAGGGGCCGGTGCCTATGGCTTCGGAGACGGGCCAGGGCTTATCGGGGTACTTGTCGAACATCTCCTTGGGGGAGATGACCTGGGCGAACCAGGAGGAGCGGCCGATGTAGGCGGGGACGAAGAGGCGGCGTCCTTCCCCCTTGAGGGAAACGCGCACGGTGTACTTGTCCACCACCTCGTAAGGGGTCAGGTTCTCCCTGGCCCACGCGCTGGCCGTGCCCGTGCCCACCTGCATGTCGCTGTTGAAGCTGGCGGCCACGTCCTCGGCGGTCATCTCCTTGCCATTGTGGAACTTGACTCCCTGGCGTAGCTTGAATATCCAGGTGTGGCCGCCGTCAGGGCTCTCCCAGCTTTCGGCCAGCATGGAGACCAGCTCGTGCTCCGGGGTCACCCCCACCAACCACTCGAAGGCGATGCCCTGGAAGAAGGAGTCGGCAGCGACGCTGAAGCGCCGGTCTGGGGAGTGGGAGTAGGCGGAGAGGGGCCCACTGGCCACTGTGACGCTGCCCTTGGGGGTCCTTGCCGTGGGCTGGACCGCGCCCGGCGTGGGAGTGGGTGTGGGCGTGGCTATGATCACCAGTCGCGGTGTTGGTGTGGGTGTGGGGGAACCCTTGGGTGTGGGGGTCGGCGTAGGCGCCCCTGCGGCCAGGGTGGGAGTGGGGGTCGGGGTGGCAGTGGGCTCGGCGCCTGCGCATGCTCCCAGCAGCGCCACAAGTGCGAGCATCCCTGCCAGCGCCCAGAGGGCTTTGATACGAATCCATGTGCCCGGCATTGTGCCTAGTCCTCCTTCTACTGAAGCCGTGGTTCTTCGTAACCAGCCGCGGGAGAGGATATTTGGCCCCCTCTGTCCTGTCAAATTGCGGGTTCGGGATGTGCTGCACAAATGGCGGGTAGCTCTTGCACCGGGGACTCCGGCCGCGGTGGCAACAACCCCAAGGAGGCAGAGCGAAAACCACAGGAAAGCAAAAAAGAAGGCCCACCCGCCAGGGTGGGCCTTGAACGGTGGCCACGACCATTCTAGCTGGGCGGTTCCAGGCTCTCCAGGAAGTGGAGGTATGTGGAGCCCTGGAGCGTGTTGAACACCTTGATAGTCTTAGGGTTGTAGGCATAGAGCACATTCACCGCCCATCCCTCCACATGGACGTACTCGTCGTAGAGGATTTTTTGTATCTGTTGGGCCAGGCGCACCCGTTCCTTGGGGTCTGTCGCTGCCTGAAGCTGCCTGGTGGGCTCGTCGGTGGGGGCAACGCCATGCCACGACAGCAATTCGTGCTTCCCTCTCACCGCCGGCCCTACGGAGCGGGTGACGATGGGGATGGTGACCTCCGGGTGGTTGGTGGAGCGCTGGGTGATGAAATGCCCCACTATGGCAGGGTCATGGTTGTTCATGGCGGCGGCGCTGACGGCGGCGTCGGTGGGGATGAGCTTGGTCTTGAGGCCCAGCTCTCGCTCCCACTTGGCGGCGATGGCCTCGCCAGAGGCCTGGAGTTCGGGGACGCCGCCCATGCCGCGCAGCCAGACGTTCCACACGAAGTTCATGTCGTAGTTGGCGTCTTTGAGGAGTTGGCGCGCCCTGGCGGGGTCGTAAGGGTAGGGTGTGAGGCTTGGGTCATACCCTTCCGTGCCGGGGCCGAAGTGCAGGGCCCCAATGGGCTCGGCCTCGCCGTTGAAGAGGAAGTCTGCGATCTCCTGGCGGTCAACGGCCAGGTTGAGGGCCATGCGGACCTCTTTCTTGCTCCACCACCCGTTGGGGGGGTTGTCCATGCCCTCGAAGTTCTGGAGAGCAGCGGTGGCCCCGTTCTTGGCGCGGCTGAAGGTGAAGGCTGCCACCTCTTTCTTGAGGGCGGCGGGGACGTCAATGAGGTCAACGGCGCCGGTCTTCATCATGGCGATGCGGGTGCCGTCCTCCTTGACGGGGCGTACGATGATCTCCTTGAAGGCGGGCTGGACGCGCCAGTGGGCCCAGTCGGCCTTCGGGTCCAGGGCCACCAGCCGCATCTTCTCTCCGCGCACCACCTCCACCAGGCGGTAGGGGCCTGTGCCGATGGCATCCTGGACGGGCCAGGGCTTTTCAGGGTACTTGTCGAACATCTCCTTGGGCGAGATGACCTGGCCGTACCAGGACGAGCGGGCGAAGTAGGCAGGCACGAATATCTTACTCCCTGCCTCTTTCAGTGTTACGCGAAGGGTGAACTTGTCCACTGCCTCAAAGGGATTGAGGGCCTCTCTGGCCCAGGCGCACGGGGTGCCTGTGGTGACACTCTTAAAGCAGGTGTTATAGCTGGCGGCCGCGTCCTCAGCGGTCATCTCCTTGCCGTTGTGGAACTTGACACCTTGACGCAGCTTGAATATCCAGGTGTGGCCGTTGTCCGGTGTCTGCCAACTCTCGGCAAGCATGGAGACCAGCTCGTGCTCTGGGGTCACTCCCACCAGCCACTCGAAGGCGGGGTGGAGGAAGAAGACGTCACCGGAGACGCCGAAGCGGAAGTCTGGGGAGTGGGTGTAGGCGGCCAAGGGCCCGCTGGCCACGGTGATGCTGCCGCTGGGGACCCGCACCGTGGGCTGGACCGCGCCGGGCGTAGCTGTGGGCGTGGGGGTCGCTACCACCACAAGGCGGGGTGTGGCCGTGGGAGTGGGGGAACCCCTGGGCGTAGGGGTCGGCGTGGGTGCCCCTGCGGCCAGGGTAGGAGTGGGGGTCGGGGTGGCGGTGGGCTCGGCGCCGGCGCAGGCGCCGAGTAGCGCCAGGAGCGCCAGCATCCCGACCAGTCCCCATAGGGCCTGGGGACGAATCCGTACGTTCAGTCTCATGCCTCAACCTCCTCCGTGGAGTAGTGTGTATTCGTAACTAGACGCGCCCAGGATATTTGGCCCCCTGTGTCCTGTCAAATTGCGGGTTCATGAGGTTCTGCACAGATGACGGGCCGTCCTGACATTGGGGGCTGGGATGGTGGTGGCAACAACCGACGGAAGCGGCGCAACAATTGCGGGAAAGCAAAAAAGGAGGCCCACCCGCCAGGGTGGGCCTCGAGGGGTGGTGGGGTCATGCTAGCTGGGCGGTTCCAAGTTCTCCAGGAAGTTCAGGTAGGTGGAGCCATTGAGGGGCTCGTACTCCTTAATGGTCTTCGGATTGAAGGCATACACCACGTTCACCGACCATCCCTCCACGTGCACGTAGTTGTCGTACAGGAAGTGCTGTATCTGGCGGGCGATCTTTGCCCGCTGTGCCGGGTCCGCCTCGGCCTCCAGCGCCTTGACGAGGTCATCTATGGGGGCGCTCTCATGGAAGGGGATGAGGCGGTGGGCGCCACGGATCACTGGCGAGACGGAGAAGGTGCTGATGGGTAGTGCCACGTCAGGGAAGTTGCTTGACCGGCGCGCCCAGAAGTGGCCCACCGCGGATGGGTCGTGGTTGGTCACCAGCTTGGTGAAGGTGGGCGAATCGGTGGGGATGAGCTTGGTCTTGACTCCCAGCTCCCTCTCCCACATGGCGGCGATGGCCGTGCCCAGGGCCGCGAGTTCTGGCACGCCGCCCTGCGGGTACAGCCAGACGTTAAAGACGTGGTTGAAGTCGAAGTTGATGTCCTTGAGGAGCTGGCGTGCCCTGGCCGGGTCGTAGGGGTATGGCTTCAGGTCCGGGTCGAACCCCCCTACCTCCGCAGAGAAGTGTAGGGCGGCGATGGGCTCGGCATCTCCGTAGAAGATGAAGTCCGCTATATCCTGGCGGTTGACGGCCAGGTTGAGGGCCATGCGGAACTCTTTGATCTTCCACCACTTGCTGAGGGGGTGGTCCATGCCCTCGAAGTTCCCCAGTCCCGCGGTGGAGCCGGCCTTGGACCTGACGATGGTGTACTTGGAGACCTCGCCCTTGAGAGCGGTTGGAACGTCAATGAGGTCGGCGGCGCCAGTCTTGAGCATGGCGATGCGGGTGCCGTCCTCCTTCACCGGGCGGAGGATTATCTCTTTGAAAGCAGGCACTACACGCCAGTGGGTCCAGTCGGTCTTGGGGTCCAGGGCAACGCTGCGCATCTTCTCCCCTCGTACAACCTCCACCAGGCGGAAGGGGCCTGTGCCGACGGACTCGTCACCGGGCCAGGGCTTGTCCGGGTACTTGTCGAACAGTTCCTTGGGGGAGATCACCTGGGAGAACCAGGAGGAGCGCCCCAGGTAAGCGGGAACGAACATGCGGCGGCTCGCCTCCTTGAAGGTGAACCGGACGGTGTACCTGTCCACCGCCTCTACCGGTTGGAGCGCTCCGCGCTGCCAGTCGGCGCCGCTACCCAGACCGACCTTCATGTTGCTGTTGAAGCTGGCGGCCACGTCCTCGGCGGTCATCTCCTTGCCGTTGTGGAATTTGACGCCCTTGCGGAGCTTGAAGACCCAGGTGTGGCCACCGTCTGGGCTCTCCCAGCTTTCGGCCAGCATGGAGAGGAGCTGGTGGTCGGGGTTCACGTTCACCAGCCATTCGTAGGCCAGGTGCTGGTAGAAGTAGTCAGAGGCCGAGTTGCTGAAGCGCCGGTCTGGCGAGTGGGCGCCACCGGCGAAACTGGCGTTGGCCACCGTGATGCTCCCCCTGGGGGTGCGGACGGTGGGCTGGACAGCGCCGGGCGTAGCTGTGGGCGTGGGGGTTGCCACAAGGATGACGCGAGGCGTTGGAGTAGGGGTGGGGGAGGGTCTGGGTGTAGGCGTCGGCGTGGGCACGCCCGGCGCCAGGGTGGGCGTGGGGGTTGGCGTCGGCGTGGGCTCGGCACCAGCACAGGCCCCCAGCAGCGCCAGGAGCGCCAGCATACCTGCCAGGCCAAAAAGGACTCTTAGGTGGACCCTGGCGCTCGCTTTCATTGTCCAGTTACCTCCTGTTCCTGCTTGGCTGAGGCGGCTTGCGTGTGCTGGTCCTTCGGCGAAAGGGCCAGGCAGTTGTTAGCTTGGCGGCTCGGCGTACTCCAGGAAGTGCAGATAGGTGGAGCCCTGGAGGGGCGTCCACTTGCCTATGGTCTTGGCGTTGTAGGCGTACAGCACGTGCACCGACCAGTCGCCCACGTGCACGAACTCGTCGTGCAGGTAGCGCTGTATCTGCCCGGCTATGCGGGCCCGCTCCTTGGGGTCCGACGCCGCTGCGAGCTGGAGGTTGAGCGGGTCTATTGGGCTAGCCTCGTGCCAGGGTATTGTGGTGTGGCTGCCCCTCAGCGCTGCGGAGACTGAGAAGGTGTTGATGGGCACGGAGAGATCGGGGAAGTTGGTGGAGCGCCGAGTAAGGAAGTGGCCCACGATGGCCGGGTCGTGCTTCTCCATGGCACTCTGGCTGACGGTGGCGTCAGTGGGGACGAGCTTGGTCTTGAGGCCCAGCTCCTTCTCCCACTTGGCGGCGATGGCCTCTCCCAGTGCCTGGAGCTCGGGGACCCCGCCCATGGCGCGAAGCCATATGTTCCACACGAAGTTCATGTCGTAGTTGGCGTCCTTGAGGAGCTGGCGAGCCTTCGCCGGGTCGTACGGGTGGGGCTTCAGGTTGGGATCGAACCCCTCCGCGGTGGGGGAGAAGTGGAGGGCGGCGATAGGCTCGGCCTCGCCGTTGAAGAGGAAGTCGGCGATCTCCTGGCGGTCAATGGCCAGGTTTAGGGCCATGCGGACCTCTTTCTTGCTCCACCACTTGCTGAGGGGGTGGTCCATGCCCATGATGTTGGCCAGGCCAGCGGTGGCGCCGTGCTTGGCCGAGGCTTTGGCGTAGGACGCCACCTCCTTCTTGAGGGCGGTGGGGACGTCAATGAGGTCGGCGGCGCCTGTCTTGAGCATGGCTATGCGGGTGCCATCTTCCTTGACTGGGAGGACGTTGACCTCCTTGAAGGCTGGGACGACGCGCCATTGGGCCCAGTCAGTCTTGGGGTCCAGGGCAATGCTCCGCATCTTCTCGCCCCTCACCACCTCCACCAGTCTGTAAGGGCCCGTGCCTATAGATTCGCCCCCAGGCCACGGCCTGTCGGGGTACTTTTCGAAAAGCTCCTTGGGCGAGATCACCTGACCGTACCAGGAGGAGCGGCCAAGGTAGGCCGGCAGGAAGAGCTTGTCCCCTTCGCGCTTGAGGGAGGTGCGCACCGTATACTTGTCCACCACCTCAAAGGCGGTCAGGGTGCTCCTGTTCCAGCCGCAGAGGGTGGTGTTCGTGCCCTTCGCGGCGCATGAGTTATAGCTGGTGGCCACGTCCTCGGCGGTCATCTCCTTGCCATTGTGGAACTTGACGCCCTTGCGCAGCTTGAAGACCCAGGTGTGGCCGTTGTCGGGGGTCTCCCAGCTCTCCGCCAGCATGGAGACGAGCTGGTGGTCCGGGGTTACCCCCACCAGCCATTCGAAGGCGAGGTGCAGGAAGAAGACGTCGCCGGACACGCCGAACCGGTAGTCCGGTGACTGGGGGTAGTTGGCCAGAGGCCCGTTGGCCACGGTGATACCTCCCCTGGGCTCGCGGACGGCAGGTTTCACAGCCCCCGGCGTGGGCGTGGGCGTGGGGGTTGCCACAAGGATGACGCGGGGCGTTGGGGTAGGGGTGGGCGAAGCCTTGGGTGTGGGCGTCGGAGCGGGCCCTACAGCCGTGGTCGGTGTCGGAGTGGAGGTGGGCGTGGCGGTGGGCTCGGCACCGGCACAGGCCCCCAGCAGTGCCAGGAGCGCCAGCAGCCCTGCCAGTGCCCAGAGGGCCTTGGGTCGAATCCTGGTGGTGAGTTGCATTGCCTACCTCCTCCTGGGGGACAACCCCGGTCACTCCCTCCCCTGGGCTAGGTGCCGGGAGGGATACAGGCGCTACGAAATTCGTCCCGCAAGCGCACACATGCGGACTCAAAGGCCCACTCTGGCGCGTGGTGCGACGAGTCTAGCTGACCTATGTCATCATTGTCAACTGGTAGGGATAACAGGTCCCGCCCCGATGTCCCCCGGGGCGGGACCTGGGATGGTGGCCATGGCTGTCCTAGCCTGGCGGCTCCAGGTTCTCCAGGAAGTTCAGGTAGGTGGAGCCGTTGAGTGGCTCGTACTCCTTGATGGTCTTCGGATTGAAGGCGTAGAGCACGGGCACCGACCAACCCTGAATATGGACGTAGTCCTCGTAGAGTATGCGTTGTAGCTGTCTGGCGAGCCGCTCGCGCTCCTTGGGGTCTGCCTCCGCCTGCAAGGCCACTACAAGCGCATCGGTGGGTGACTCAAAGTGCCACGGGATGTTGCGGTGGTCGCCTCGCATCTTTGGCGAGACGGAGAAGGTGGAGACGGGCACCGTGAGGTCCGGGAAGCTACTGGAGCGGCGGGTCCAGAAGTGGCCCACGACAGAGGGGTCGTGGACTTTCCCCATGTTGGTGAATGTGGGAGAGTCGGTGGGGATGAGCTTGGTCTTCACCCCTAGCTCCTTTTCCCACATGGCGGCGATGGCTACACCCAGGTCGGGGAGTTCTGGCACGCCGCTAGCAGCGTAAAGCCAGACGTTGAACACGTTGTTGAAGTCGTAGCCCGCGTCTTTGAGGAGCTGGCGTGCCCTGGCCGGGTCGTAGGGATAGGGCTTGAGGTCCGGGTCGAACCCCTCCACCCCTGGGTAGAAGTGGGTGGCCGCTATGACGTCGGCCTCGCCTCCAAAGATGTGGTCGGCGATCTCCTGTCGGTCAATGGCCAGATTGAGGGCCATGCGGACCTCTTTCTTGCTCCACCACTTGCTCAGTGGGTGGTCCATGCCCATGAAGTTGGCCAGGCCAGCGGTGGAACCATGCTTGGAGCGGACAAGGCGGTAGGCAGCCACCTCCTTCTTGAGGGCAGTGGGCACGTCAATGAGGTCAGCGGCTCCCGTCTTCAACATGGCGATGCGGGTGCCGTCCTCCTTGACTGGGCGTACGATTACCTCCTTGAAGGCGGGGACGATTCGCCAGTGGGTCCAGTCGGTCTTGGGGTCCAGGGCCACGCCGCGCATCTTCTCACCCCTCACCACCTCCACCAGGCGGAAGGGGCCCGTGCCTATGGCGTCCTGAGCGGGCCACGGCCTGTCTGGGTACTTGTCGAACATCTCCTTGGGGGAGATGACCTGGGAGAACCAGGAGGAGCGGCCAAGGTAGGGCGGCAGGAACGCCCGGCGGTCCTCGGGCTTCAGGACGAAGCGCACCGTGTACCTGTCCACTGACTCTACCAGTCCGACGTTCGCCCTTTGCCAGTCGGCGCCGCTCCCCTGGCCCACCTTCTGGTTGCTGATGTAGCTGGCGGCCACGTCCTCGGCGGTCATCTCCTTGCCGTTGTGGAACTTGATCCCCTTGCGGAGCTTGAATATCCAAGTGTGGCCCTGGTCTGGCGTCTCCCAGCTCTCCGCCAGCATGGAGAAATTCTGGTGCTCCGGGTTGACGTCCACCAGCCACTCAAAGGCCAACTGCTGGTAGAAGTAGTCGGAGGCTGAGGAGCTGAACCGCCGGTCTGGGGAATGGGCGGCGCTCACAAAGCTTCCGTTGGCTATGGTGATGCTGCCCTTGGGCTCCCGGACGCTGGGCTTCACCGCGCCTGGCGTGGCCGTGGGGGTCGGCGTGGCCACCATCACCACTCGGGGCGTTGGAGTAGGGGTAGGAGAAGGCCTGGGCGTAGGCGCCGGCGTGGGTGCGCCCGGCGCCAGGGTGGGCGTGGGGGTTGGCGTCGGCGTGGGCTCGGCGCCGGCGCAGGCGCCCAGAAGCGCCAGGAGCACAAGCAGCCCGGCCAGGCCGAAAAGGACTCTTAGGTGGACCCTGTCGCTCGCTTTCATTGTCCAGTTACCTCCTGTTCCAGCTTGCCCGAGGCAGCGTGCGTGTGCTGGTCCTTCGGCGAAAGGGTCAGGCGGTTGTTAGCTTGGCGGCTCGGCGTACTCCAGGAAGTGCAGATAGGTAGAGCCCTGGAGGGGCGTCCACTTGCCTATGGTCTTGGGGTTATAGGCATAGAGCACATTCACCGACCAGGCGTCCACGTGGACATACTCGTCGTGCAGGTAGCGCTGTATCTGCCCGGCTATGCGGGCCCGTTCCTTGGGGTCGGCGGCAGCCGACAGATCGAGGTAAAGCTTGTCTGTGGGGCCTGCCTCATGCCACGGGACGATGCTATGGCTGCCTCTCACGACGGTTGAGACGGAGAAGGTGTTGATGGGCAGGGAGACGTCCGGGAAGTTGGTGGAGCGCCGGGTCAGGAAGTGGCCCACGATGGCCGGATCGTGGTCACGCATAGCTCTATCGCTGACGGTGGAGTCGGTGGGGATGAGCTTGGTCTTGATGCCCAGCTCCTTTTCCCATTTGGCGGCGATGGCCTCACCCAGGGCCTGAAGCTCCGGCACCCCGGCCATGCTTCGGAGCCAGATATTCCACACGAAGTTCATGTCGTAGCCTGCGTCCTTGAGGAGCTGGCGTGCCTTGACCGGGTCGTACGCGGTGGGCTTGAGATTAGGGTCGAACCCCTCAGTGCCGGGGCCGAAGTGCAGGGCCGCGATGGGCTCCGCCTCTCCATTGAACAGGAAGTCGGCAATCTCCTGGCGGTCAATGGCCATGTTGAGCGCCATTCGCACTTCTTTGACCTGCCACCACTTGCTGAGGGGGTGGTCCATGCCCATGATGTTGGCCAGGCCCGCGGTGGCCCCGTTCTTAGCGGAGGCTTTGGCAAAGGCCGCCAGCTCGCCCTTGAGGGCGGTGGGCACGTCAATGAGGTCTGCGGCGCCGGTCTTCAGCATGGCGATTCGGGTGCCATCCTCTTTCACCGGGCGGACGGTGACCTCCTTAAAGGCGGGGACAATGCGCCAGTGGGCCCAATCTGTCTTGGGGTCCAGGGCCACGCCGCGCATCTTCTCGCCTCTCACCACCTCCGCCAGGCGATAGGGGGCGGTGCCGATGGCGTCAGAGGCGGGCCAGGGCTTGTCGGGGTACTTGTCGAACATCTCCTTGGGGGAAATCGGCTGAGCGTACCAGGAGGAGCGCCCGAGATAGGCGGGCAGGAAGAGCTTTTGACCTTCCCGTGCCATGGTAGTGCGGACGGTGTACTTGTCCACGACGACAAAGTCAGTAAGGTTCGCCCGCGCCCACCCAGCACTGGTGCTGGTGCCACTCTTCCTGGTGCTGTTATAGCTGGTGGCCACGTCCTCTGCGGTCATCTCCTTGCCATTGTGGAACTTGACCCCCTTGCGCAGCTTGAAGACCCAGGTGTGGCCACCATCTGGGCTCTCCCAGCTCTCCGCCAGCATGGGTACAAGCTGGTGCTCAGGGGTGACCCCCACCAGCCACTCGAAGGCCAGATGCAGGAAGAAGGCATCCCCCGAGGTCCCGAAGCGATAGTCTGGCGAGTGGGGGTAGGCAGCCAGGGGCCCACTGGCCACGGTGATGCTGCCCCTGGGTGTCCTGGTGGTGGGTTGCACTGCGCCCGGCGTGGGGGTGGGGGTGGGCGTCGCGATCATCACCACGCGGGTTGTCGGCGTTGGCGTGGGTGAGGGCCTGGGGGTTGGCGTTGGAGCGGGTCCTACAGCCGTGGTCGGTGTCGGAGTGGAGGTGGGCGTGGCGGTGGGCTCGGCGCCGGCGCAGGCGCCCAGCAGTGCCAGGACGGCCAGCGCTCCGGCCAGACCCCAAAGTATTCTAAAATGACCCCTGGCTCTCGCTTTCATTGTCCGGTTACCTCCTGTTCCAGCTTGACCGAGGCAGCTTCCGTGTGCTGGTCCTTCAACTGGGGGACCAGCGGCAGTTGTTAGCTTGGCGGCTCCAGGTACTCCAGGAAGTTGAGGTAGGTGGAGCCCTGTAGGGGCTTGAACTCTTTGATGGTCTTGGGGTTGAAGGCGTACAGCACGTGGACCGACCATCCCTGGACGTGGACGTAGTTCTCGTACAGATAGCGCTGTATCTCCCCGGCCAGGCGGGCTCGCTCCTTTGGGTCCGCCGCCCCCGCGAGTGCCACCAGCGTGTCGTGGGTGGCCGCCTTCCCGTGCCAGGGGATGATCTGGTGCTGCCCCCTTAGCTCTGGGTCGGAGGAGAAGGTGGTGATGGGCACGGACAGGTCTGGGAAGTTGGTGGAGCGGAAGGTGATGAAGTGGCCCACGATGGTGGGATCATGGGCGCGCATAGCGTTCTGGCTGACCGTGGCGTCGGTGGGGATGAGCTTGGTCTTGAGACCGAGCTCACGCTCCCACTTTGCCGCAATAGCCTCCCCCAGGGCCTGGAGTTCGGGCACACCTCCCATGCCACGGAGCCAGACGTTGAAGGTGTGGTTGAAGTCGAAGTTGATGTCCTTTAGAAGTTGACGGGCCTTGGCCGGGTCGTAGGGGTAGGGCTTCAGGCTCGGGTCAAATCCCTCGGCTCCTGGGGAGAAGTGCATGGCGGCAATGGGCTCGGCCTCGCCATTGAAGAGGAAGTCGGCGATCTCCTGGCGGTCAATGGCCAGATTGAGGGCCATGCGGAACTCCTTGACCTTCCACCACTTGCTGAGTTCGTGGTCCAAGCCCTCCATGTTTGCCATGCCCGCCGTGGCGCCGTGTTTGGCGCTGACGTTGGTGAAGTTGGTCACCTCTTTCTTGAGGGCGGTGGGAACGTCAATGAGGTCGGCGGCACCGGTCTTCAGCATGGCGATGCGGGTGCCGTCCTCTTTCACTGGGCGGAGGGTAATCTCCTTGAAGGCAGGGACGACGCGCCAGTGGGCCCAGTCAGACTTGGGGTCCAGGGCGACGCCGCGCATCTTCTCGCCGCGGACCAGCTCCACCAGGCGGTAGGGGCCGGTGCCAATGGCGTCAGCCACGGGCCAAGGCTTGTCGGGGTACTTGTCGAACATCTCCTTGGGGGACATGATCTGGGCGAACCAGGAGGAGCGGGCAAGATAGGCGGGTACAAAGAGGCGACGCCCCTCCTCTTTGAGAGATGTGCGGACGGTGTACTTGTCCACCCCCTCCCACGGGTTCAGGTTCTCCTTGGCCCATCCAGAGTAGCTACTTGTGCCCACCTGCTGGGCGCTGTTATGGCTGGCGACCACGTCCTCGGCGGTCATCTCCTTGCCGTTGTGGAACTTGACCCCCTTGCGCAGCTTGAAGACCCAGGTGTGGCCGTTGTCCGGGGTCTCCCAGCTCTCTGCCAGCATCGTGACAATCTCGTGCTCCGGGGTCACCCCCACCAGCCACTCGAAGGCGATGCCCTGGAAGAAGGAGTCGGCGGATACGCTGAAACGCCGGTCCGGTGAGTGAGTGTATTGTGATAGTGGGCCGCTAGCCACGGTGATGCTGCCCTTGGGGGTCCGGACGGTGGGCTGGACGGCGCCCGGCGTGGCGGTGGGTGTGGGCGTGGCCACCATCACCACTCGGGGCGTAGGCGTAGGCGTGGGGGAGGGCTTAGGGGTAGGGGTAGGCGCGGGCCCCACAGCCGTGGTCGGTGTCGGCGTGGAGGTGGGTGTGGCGGTGGGCTCGGCGCCGGCGCAGGCGCCCAGCAGTGCCAGGAGCGCAAGCAGCCCTGCCAGTACCAAGAGGGCTCTGGGGCGAATCCAGGTGTTTGCCTTCATCGGTTTTCTCCTCCTCCCATCCATGGCCCCTTCCGGCCGCTGGGCCTCATCCCCTCGGTGGGCGTCTCGCAGCCTGTGGTTGCGAGAACCCTATAACATGCGCCTGCGTGGGCGGGGAAAGCGCACCAATTGTAGACTGCACGTTCGGTTTGCCAGGCCAAAGGCGGAGAGCCTGTATGGTTGGCTGAACCCAGAATGGGGTAATTTTGGATGTCACCGACGGCGTTGTCAAGACCCCTGCTTGTGAATCTTATCGCAAACGGAAGGGCGAAGCATCGCGAAAAGGTTGTTGTCGGCCACTGGCGGGAGAGGCAGACAAAGGGCCCAGGCAGTTGTCCTGCCTGGGCCCGGGGTAAGGGGTGGGGGATGAGCGCTTACTTTGCGGTGGGCGTGACCAGGGAAAGAGGCTCCTGGCCGCTGAGGAGCCTCTGGAAGTTCTGGAAGGCAAACTTGCCTCGGCGTGGCATGTTGTCGCGCGCGGACCCTGCCGCGTGAGGGGTGATAATCGCGTTGTCCAGGGTGAGGATGGGGTTGCTCATGTCTGGCGGCTCCTTCACCAGCACGTCCAGTCCAGCCGCCCAGATGCGACGGTCTTTCAGGGCTTGATAGAGGGCGGGCTCGTCCACCACCGGGCCACGGCACGTGTTGACGAGGACGGCGGTGGGCTTCATCATCGCCAGTTCCCGCGTGGAAATCATGTCCCGGGTGGTGTTGTCCAGGGGCACATGCAGCGTCACGATGTCCGAGGTGCGTAGCAGATCCTCAAAGGGCACGCGGGTCACCTCTAGCTCCTGTTCCTCTTTCTTGGGTATGTCTCGGATATCGTGGTATACGACGTGGGTCTGGAAGCCCTTGAGAATGCCGGCCACCCAGCTCCCTATCTTCCCCAGCCCCACTATGCCCACCTGCTTGTTGTACAGCTCAAAGGTGTCCAGCCCCGAGACGTCGGCGCGCCAGTTGCCCGTTTTCACCGCCTCTATCCGCTGCGGCAGCTTCCGCAGGACCGACAGCATCAGCGTCACCGCGTGCTCGGCCACGGCGATGCGGTTAACACCCCCAACGTTGGCTACAGGGATGCCCATCTCACCCAGCAGGCCCACGTTCACTGCGTCGAAGCCCGCGCTTAGCAACTGCACCATGCGGGCCTTGTGGCACGCCTTCAGCATGGCGTCGGTGGGGCGCTCACCGAACAGTATCACGAAGTCGGCGTCCTTCAGTATCTCTATCTTCCGCGCCTCTGGCGCCGAGGTGTGTTCAGTAGTGACTTGGAACCCCGATGGCACCGGCTCTATGATGAGCCGCGCCGTTTCGGCGGGGAACATGGTCAGGAATGCCACCTTGTAGTCCGGCACAGTTGGCCTCCTCCCTTCACGCCTTGGCTTCGGAGGGCCCTACGCCCTGGTGCTAGCGGGCCGCTCCCCGAGCTGGGAGCGGATCTTGTCCACCTGCTCCCGCATCGAGTCCAGTATGCGTTTGTAAGGGTGAGGGTTGCAGTTGGAGTAGGCGACGCCCATGGCTTGGAGTTCGCTGGGGCCCTTGGGGAAGGCAGGATGGCCCAGGGGGAAGGCCAGGCGGGCCTTGCCTATTCGCTTGAGGGTGCTGGCTATGCGCTCCACCGCGCTGCGGAGGCGTGGGTCGGTGGGGTCCGTGACGCCCAGGGCCTGGGAGAGGTCCGAGGGCCCCACGGCCACCAGGTCCACGCCGTCCACGGAGCCGATCCCTTCGATCTCCTCCAGCGCCTCCTTGTCCTCCACCATCACTGCCAGGAGTACCTGCTCGTTGGAGGAAGCGATGTGTTTCTCCACGGGCACGGAGCCGTAGCTGCTGGCCCTGGTTACAGCGTGCATACCGCGCTCGCCCAATGGGGCGTAGCGAGCGGCGTTCACCGCTGCCACCGCGTCCTCCCGGTTGCGGATGTGGGGTACATAGATGCCCTGGATGCCCGCGTCCAGGAGGCGCAGGATGGTCTTGGGGTTGTTGTCTGGGACTCGGACAAGAGAGACTATGCCGACCAGGTCGGCGGCACGGCCCATCTCCTCCACCAAGCCGAGGTCCAGTGGTCCGTGCTCCATGTCAATGAAGGCAGCGTCGAAACCAGCCAGCCCGATGATCTCTACTATGGCGGGGTCTGCGAAGCCGGCGTGCATGCCAATGGAAAGCTTCCCCTGCTTCATTCTGGCCTTGACCCTGTTCTCCCGCATGTGGGCTCCTCCTCTCAATGCCATCGCCCGCTCGGGGGTCTGCGCCCCGGCGCCAGTAGGGTAGCAGCATTGCGGCCTTTTGCCAACTTTCGGCTGTTCGGAAATGCCCTTTCGGGGGAGTCCAGGGGGGGTGCCCTCTCTGGCGGGGGTCTGGGGGTGTCCCCCAGATTCACTCTTCTCCCCCTCTCCCTTGGCAAGGGAGAGGGGGACCAAAGGGGGTGAGGGTTTTCCGAATAGCTTCTAGTTCACCAGGTAGAGCGTGGGGTAGATGAACACCCAGGCCACGTCCACGAAGTGCCAGTACTTGACGGTACCCTCCACACCCCAGGAGGCGCCTTTGGTGAAGCGGCCATCGCGGCCCAGGAAGAAGACCACTCCCAGGGCAAGAAGGCCGGTGAGGACGTGGAAGGCGTGTATGCCGGTCATGGTGAAGAAGATGGTGCCGAAGCCTGTGTAGGGGGGAAACTGGTGGAATGCCTCTCTCCACTCTATGCTGACCCCCACCAGAAAGAGGGCACCAAAGATGATGGTGGCAAGAGTATTCCTTGAGAAGCCCTTTTGGTCGCCGTGGGCGGCGGAGGTCTCAGCACGGTAGGCACTGAGGCTGCTGGCGATGAGAACGATGGTGATGCCCAGGCCCAGCACCTGGTTCAGCGTTTCGGGCCGGTTGAGCCCCTGGAGGTAGTAGCGGCTGGAGATGATGGCGGCGAAAAGGAAGCCCTCCGAGAGCAGGAAAAGCCAGAGCCCGAGCCGGTTTATGGCGAGGCGGCTGACATGGCGTCGCGCCTCGGCTGGAGCGTGGACTGCCATCTACTCCTCCCGTCGCCAGAGCTGGGCAATGTGCATGAAGAAGTAGGCGATGAGGCCTGCGTCTATGATGTTCATGATCACCATCCAGGGCAGGTTCCCGCTTTTCATGACCAGGGTCAACAGGTACTCCACCACCGCCAGCACCACCAGGGCGATGAAGACCCACAGTCCCCGGCGCAGGGCAACTCGCGGGCTAGCCCTGCGCATGTTTCACCTCTTGGGCCCCTCCGGCGATGCCTGGCCGGCTGTGGACCGACCCTGGGACGCCGTAATCGTAGGGGGAGCCCATTACCTGGGGCTCGGCGGGGAAGTTCTCTAGCGGGGGTGGGGAGGTGGTCTGCCACTCCAGGGTCCGGGCCCTCCAGGGGTTGGCTGCGGCTACGGGCCCCCGCTTCCAGGAGACCACCAGGTTGTACACCAGCACCACGAAGCTGGCCGCCAGGAAAAAGGAGGCGATGCTGGCGAAGAGGTTGACCCCGGCCAGCTCAGGAGGGAAGTCCGCGACCCGACGGTTCATCCCTTGCACTCCGGCCCAGAACATGGGGAGAAAGGTGAGATTGTACGTCACCAGCATCCACCAGAAATGGAGCTTGCCCAGCCGGTCGTTGTACATGCGACCGGTGATCTTGGGAAACCAGTAGTAGCCCCCGGCCATGATGGCAAAGACCTCGCCCCCCATGATGGTGTAGTGGAAATGGGCGACGACGAAATAGGTGTCCTGCAACTGGATGTCAGTGGGGACATCGGCCAGGAAGATGCCGGTGATGCCGCCGATGAGGAAGTTGAAGAGGAACCCCAGGGCGAAGAGCATGGGGGTGGTCAGCCACAGGCGCCCCAGCCAGATGGTGCCCAGGCCCGCCAGGAACACTACGCCGGTAGGTATGGAGATTAGTTCGGTGGTGACCATGAATGGGAGGTGGAGGTAGTCGGCCATGCCGCTGGTGAACAGGTGGTGGGCCCAGACAAAGAAGCTGAGCACCACAATGCTCAGGAACGCGCCTACCACCCACTTGTAGGCGAAGAGGGGCTTGCGGGAGAAGTGGGCCAGCACCTCCAGGACCACACCGAAGGCGGGCAGGATCATGATGTACACCGCAGGGTGGGAGTAGAACCAGAAGATGTGCTGGTACAGAAGTGGGGCTCCCCCCTGGGCGGAGTTGAAGAAGGACGTACCAGCGACCCTCTCCAGGATTATCATCAGTAGCCCGTAGGCCACGAACTGGGTGGCTGTCAGGCTGATGAGGGCCGCGGCGAAAATGGACCAGACGAAGATGGGCAGCCGGGACCAGCTCATCCCCGGTGCGCGCAGGGTGATTATTGTGGCCAGGAAGTTCATTCCGCCTACGATGGAGGAGATCCCAAAGGTGAGGAAGGCCAGGAGGTAGAGCGTCTGGCCGGGGGCGTTGATCACACTCAAGGGCGGGTAGGCGGTCCAGCCCGCGTCAAATCCTCCCATCAGGGGTGTGGCCAGCAGAAGCACCGCCACCGGTGGGATGATCCAATAGCTGAGGGCGTTGAGGCGGGGAAAGGCCACATCCTCGGCGCCGATGAGAAGCGGCACCAGGAAGTTGGCGAACCCACCCATGATGGTGGCCACAGCCACGGCGACCATCAGGATGCCGTGGAGGCTCATGGCGTTGTTGAACTGGCCGGGTCCCATAAGGGTCTTCCCCGGCTGCATCAGCTCTACCCTCATGAGGACCGCCAGCAGGCCGCCCAGCAGCATGATCACCATGAAGGTGACCAGGTATTGCACGCCGATGACCTTGTGGTCAGTGCAGAAGCGGAAGTAGCGTCGCCAGTCGTGGACGTGGTCCTTCTTGGGGGCAAGACCGAGCCACTCCCTGGCCCAGGTACCCCAAAGGCCCACCCCCAGGAGCCATCCGATGAGGCCGAAGACATATCCCACGACAATGACCGGCTCTGCTGACCATGGGTCCAGGCCCATGAGACCCCTGATGCCAGCGGCCAGCCCGCCTCCCAGCAGGAATCCGACCGCACCCAAGCTTAGCCCTCTCACCAGTGGCAGAAGGGCCATCCCATCCTCCTATGAGCTGGGCGCCGGGACTTGCTTGGCGACCCAGGACTCAAACTCGCTCTGCTCTACCACACGGACGGGGGTCTGCATCAGGGAGTGGGCCACGCCGCACAGCTCGGCGCACTGTAGCCGAAAGAAGGAGTCCTCCTGGAAAGAGCCCGTTTTGTCGGGGGTTACGTGGGTGGTGGTGACCAGCCCGGGGACGGCGTCTATCTTGGTGCGGAAGGCTGGTATCCAAAAGGAGTGTACCACGTCGGTGGCGGTGACCTCGAAGCGTACCCTCTTCCCCACGGGAAGTACCAACTCCGTCACGGACAAAACGCCTTGCTGCGGGTATGTCATTTTCCAGAAGAAGCGAGTCCCCTCCACCTTGACCACCAGGTCCGGCTCTCTGGCGGCGTGATGTCTCAGCTCCAGCAGGCCGGTGGTGCCGGGAAAGACAATGACCAGCAGTGTCAGGGCGGTGGTGGCCAGGAACCACGTGGCCACCGTGGGTCCGTGGGTGTGGATGGCCGGGCCGTCGCCGGCGGGTTCTCCTCCCTTGCGAAAACGGGGAATGGCGTAGAGCAAGGCCGCCAGCACAAAAGTGAAGACGGGGACGGACATTATCATGAGGACGCGGAAGGCGTCGTCCACCACTCTGGCCTCCTCGGCGGCGGCCAGAGGAAAAAGGTCCCACTTTGTCACCAGGACCTCGCCCGCAGCGGTCAGGACCGCCCAGAGAAGGGCGACGATGAGGACGTCTCTCTTCAGGACCGGCCTCCAGTCGGGAGGTAGGACATGATGAACTGGCCCACAGGATATCTTGGCCGAGGGGAACAGCCAAGAAAAGGTGCAAACGCACCAATTTCCTGGGCAGGCAACGGCGAGAGAAGCGGAAAAGGGGAGGAGGGAGCGGCTAGATGATGCCCCGCTGGGAGGCGTAGACCACTGCCTGGAGGCGGCTCTTTGCACCCAGCTTGCTCAGCAGCCTGGTAACGTGATTGCGCGCCGTAACAGGACTGACCCGAAGAGTCTCAGCTATTTGCGGGGTGGTCACGCCCGTGGCGAGCAGCCTCAATACCTGGACCTCTCTGGGCGAGAGCTTGGGTACAGGTGTGGGGCTAGGCTCGGGCTCTTGGGTGGAGGCGTCATCGCCCAGGAGCGCGCGGAGGGAACTGGTCGCTTTGCGGGCGAACTCCTCTGTGCGACGGCGGTGGCTCACGTCCCGGAACATGTGTACCGCCCCCACGGCGCCACTGTCCTTCTTGGGAACGGCCACGCTAACGTTGATCCACCGCGCTTCTTCGCCAGGGGTAGCGCAGAGGAGGTCGAAGTCCGGCGTCGGACGGCGCCGACGGGCGTTGACCATGACCGGGCAGTTGCGGCGACAGAAGCGGTGGTTTTGGGAGTCCCTTCCACCGACCACCTCATAGCACAGCTTGCCTTCCACGTCCTCTGGTCTATGGCCCAAGATACGTTGGGCGCTCTCGCTCCAGTGTTCAATCCGCTGGTGTGAGTCCACGGAGAAGAGGCCATCGTGGGTTACCATATCCAGCCACGCGGCCTCCGGCAAGTTGCTCTTTGGCTCCCTTGGCATATCGTTCTTACGCTCCCGGTCAAGTGTCCGGTGTGAGTATAACAAACCAACGACTGGACTGCAATCACCAATGGTTGGGTGCCGTTCATTGTCCTCTAGAGGCCGCGGCGCTCCCCAATGATGGTCCTTATGGTGGCGATGAACGCTGGCGCCACTCGGTGGTCCATGCGCCATCGCCCCTCCTCTGCCTTACTCATGTTGTGAGCGCGGAACTGGTAGTAGCCTGGCCTGCCTATCCCTCCATACGCCACCAGAGCGACGCCCGCCACCAGTGCCAGAATGGACGTGACCAGCCCCATGGTGGCCAGTACAACCCCCAGGATGGCTATCAGCGTCCCGGTCACCATCACCTTGTGGCTGGGCCTCTCCACGAGCTCCACCGAGGAGAGACGGGCATAAGGCAGGTGTTCTACCTGCTCCATCTGCCCCTTCTTCCCGTACCGGAGCACCCGTTTGGAGGTGGCGTAGAAAGGATGGCATCTGGAGATGATCTGCTCGCCCGGGTCCAGATGGTCTTCCAGAGACATGGCTTCACACCTGACCGTCAAGGGGCTCTGCTACCTCCCCATAGAGCGACTATAGGCTGAGGCAGTGGCCAGGTCAAGATTGGTGCTTGGGTGCGGTCGGCGTGGGGGCGTGGTATATTAGCGAGGTTGCGCGCCGCCCTATTTGGGGCGGCCCAGTTACTCTTGGCCAGAAAGCAACTTTTATTGTGAAGAGCATCCTTTCCCCGCGCTGGCCCGCCAGGGTGTTCTATGGGTGGTGGGTGGTGGCGGCCACGTGTGTGATCAACGCTCTGGGTGGGGGCGTCTACTTCTATGGTTTCACTGTCTTCTTTCTACCCCTTAGCCGCGACCTGGGGCTGAGCCGCGCTGCCACATCTCTGGTCTTCTCCCTTTCCCGAGCGGAGGGAGCGGTGGAGGGACCGGCAGCAGGCTACCTCATTGACCGTTTCGGCCCGCGGGCGATGGTTATGGTAGGTGTGGTCGTGATGGGTGTGGGTTATGTGCTCCTCTCCCGGGTCAATGGCTTCGTGGCGTTCCTGTTGGTCTACCTGGGTCTCATCTCTATCGCCTTCAACGGTGGCTTTAGCGCCGCCACCATGGCCGCGGTGAACAACTGGTTCGTCCGGCGCAGGGGGCTGGCCATGGGCATATCCATCTCCGCCTTCGGCTTGGGCGGGGCCCTGGTAACGCCGTTGCTGGCGGTCGGCATCCTTTACCTGGGGTGGCGCACCACGGCAGCCCTGGCTGGCATTGTCCTAATGGTCGTAGTGGTCCCGGTGGCACGCCTGGTGCATCGCTCTCCAGAGTCCATTGGGCTGCGGCCGGATGGCGACCTCACGGATGCCGCCTCTTCGTCAAGGAGTGGCGCTGTGGCCTCGGATGTTTCCGAGGAGTTTACGGTGAGGGAGGCGCTGCGCACTCCCGCCTACTGGGTCCTGGCCGTGGGCACCATGCTGCGCACCGGCGTTCTGGGCACCATGGTGGTGCACTTTGTGCCCATCATGGTGTGGAGGGGTGTGAGCGAGCCCACTGGCGCTTTTCTTCTGGCCATCATGGCCTTTCTCAGCATTCCCTTGCGCATTGCCCTGGGGTGGCTGGGGGACAAGTGGTCCCGTCCCATGATGATCGCCGGGGGCATGGCCCTGGGGGTCCTGGCTCTGCTCCTCCTTCAGGGTGCCAGTAGCCTGTGGCAGTTATGGGCTTTTGTGGCTGTCCTGTCGGTGGTGGATGCCCTGAGCCCGCTGAACTGGGCCATTGTGGGCGATTTCTTTGGGCGACGCAACTTCGCCACGTTGCGGGGCATTTTGGGCCTGGTGTATAGCTGGGGGATGGTGGCCCTGCCTGTGGTGGCTGGGGCCATATTCGACCGCACCAGTAGCTACACCATGGCCATCTGGATATTCGTGGGGGTCATGGGAGCAGGCGCCATCACCTTCGCTTTGCTGCGGCGACCGCGTGTGCCCTCACGGCGCAGCGCCTAGCCCCTGCCAGGGCGGCCCTCCGGCGGCGCCGTGAGGGTGGCGCACACCCCCGACGCCTCCAGGCGGGCCACCTCGTTGCCCGGAATACCCAGCAACTCGTGGAGGATGCGCCGGTTGTGCTCGCCTAGCAGCGGGGCCGGTGCGCGGATGTGGGGCGGCGTCCGTGAGAGGTGGATGGGCGTGCTCAAGTAGGGGTGCTCCACGCCGTCGGGGTGGCGCAGCCGCACCACCCGCTCCCGCGCCTGCCCGTGGGGGTCTGCCTGAACCTCCTGGGTGTCCAGCAGGGCGGTGGCGGGGACGCCCGCTTGCTGGAGCGATTGCATCGCCTCGTAGTGGCTGCGCCGGCAGGCCCAGCCTTTGATGATGGGGGTGAGCTGCTCCTGGTTGCGCCAGCGGCTGGCGGCGTCGGCGAAGCGCCTGTCCTCGGCCAGGGCGGGTTGGCCCATGGCCTGGCAAAGGGCCCGCCACTCCCGGTCGCTGGTCACGGCGATGGCCACCCAGCGGTCGTCGCCGGAGCAGCGGTACACTCCGTGGGGCGCCCAGGTAGGGTGGCGGTTGGCCTGCCGGGTGGCGACGCGCCCGTTGAGGGTATAGTCGGTGATGACATCTCCGATGACCGACACCATGGACTCGTATTGGGAGAAGTCTATTAAGGTGCCACGACCGGTGCGGGCGCGGTAGAGGAGGGCTGCCAGGATGGCGCCTGCGGCGTGGTTGGCGTTCATGGGGTCGCCCACGTTGGCCCCCGACTTGGTGGGCACCTCGCTGTCGGGGTAGCCGGTGAGGGTGGAGATACCCGCCATCGCCTCCAGCACCGCGCCGTAGGTCAGCAGGTCTCGCCACGGCCCGGAGGCGCCGAAGGCGGGCATGGCGATGACGATGATGTCAGACCTCACCTCTCTGAGGGCATCGTACCCTAGCCCCAGACGGTCCATCACCCCAAAGCTGAAGTTGTTGGCCACCACGTCGCACACCCTGACCAGCTCCAGGAACAGGCGCTTGCCATCAGTGGTGGCCAGGTCCAGGGAGAGCCCCAGGGCGTTGCGGTTGAGTTCTTCCGTCGCCGAGGCCCGGGACCTCTCCCGCTGCTCCTGCTCGGTCATGAGGGTGGGAGCAGCAGCGCGGCGGCTCTCCATCACGCCGCGGTTGGGGTCGGGGCGGCGGGCGTGCTCCACCTTGATGACCTCGGCCCCCAGGTCGGAGAGGAGCTTGGTGCACCGGGGGCCGGCCCATACCTGGGACAGGTCCAGCACGCGCACGCCGCGAAGAGGGCTGGCCCGTTGATGTCCGATGGGCATGGCTATATGACCCCCTGGGCCCGCAGAAGCACCAGGTCCTGGCGGGAGTAGCCCAGGGGCAAGAGCACCTCCGCTGTGTGCTCGCTCAGCAGCGGCGCCCGCCCGTGTCGCCACGGAGCGGCGCTGGAGCGGAAGGGTGGGCCAGGGTACTGGTGGGCTCCCACGCAGGGGTGGTCCACTTCAACGAAGAACTGTCGCTCCTGCAACTGCTCCGAGTTCACCAGGTCCTCCACCGTTGCGGCGTAGCCGAAGGCCATGCGGTGGGCCTGGCCTTTCTGAAAGACCTCCTTCTTGGTGCGCTGCCGCGTCCACTCCAGGATCACCGGGTCCAGGGCAGCCCGGTCGGCCATGCGGCCCTTGGGCTCTTGATAGCGGGGAGTGTCCAGGTCGGGCCTGCCCAGCAACGCCGTCATGACCGACCAGGAGGATGGCTGGTTGCAGATATAGGCATGGCCGTCCTGGCAGGGGAAAAGCTCGTGGGGGTATCCCACCTGGTGGCGCTTTCCCAGTCGGCGCATCACCTGGCCCTGGAAGGGCCCCATCATCCACCGGTCCAGGAGGTCGGTGCTGGCCTCCACTTCGGAGATGTCCACGTGCTGCCCCTGGCCCGTCATCAGTGCGTGGTACAGCGCGACTACCGCTCCCAGGAACGCCGTCTGCCCCGCGGCGTGGCCTGCCAGGTGGCCTCCGGTCTTCACCGGCTCCCGCTCCGGGTCCCCAGTGATATACATCAGCCCGCTGGCTGCCTGCGCCACCATCTCGGTAGCTTGGAACCGCGAGTAGGGGCCTGTCTGGCCGAAGGGCGTCACCGAGCACAGCACCAGCGCCGGGTTCTCCCGCTCCAGGTCTGCGTACCCCAGTCCCCAGCCGTCCAGGGTCCCCGGGGGGAAGCTCTCCACAATCAGGTGTGTGGTGCTCGCCAGGCGCCGCAGGATGTGCCTACCGCTGGCCGTCTCCAGGTCCAGCGTCACGCTGCGCTTGCCTGTGTTCAAGTAGAGGAAGGGGACGCTCTTCTCTGGGTGAGGGTCGTCCTGGTAGAAGGGGCCCAGGCGCCGAGTCACATCCCCAGTCCCCGGCGGCTCCACCTTCACCACGTCGGCGCCCAGCCCGGCCATCAGCCGGGTGCAGTACGGCCCGGCCACGCCTTGGGAGAGGTCCAGGACGGCGATGCCATCCAACAGGCCGCACCTATCGAATGGCGTCATCGCGCTCCTCCCCGGGGCTACCCCACGGCCCGCTGTATGAGGTAGCCCACGGTCATGAGCAGGCCCACGAACATGTGGACCATTATGGTGGCCTGGTTGGCCGGGGCGAGGCGAAGATAGTCGTCGTAGAAGCGCCGGGCGGTCCTCACTGCCTTCCATGCTATGGGCACCGTCACCAGAGCCAGGAGGGCGAAGGGCGTGACGCCGAAGGCGGCCACACCCACCACCAGCGACACGTAGGTCGCCGCGAGTCCCGCCACGTACACCCAGGCGGAGCGTGCCCTGCCCATGCGGACCACCAGGTGGCGCTTGCCTGTTGCCTTATCTGCCTGGTAGTCCTGGAACTGGTTGATAAACAGCACCAGGGCTATGAGGAGCGCGATGGGGATGGAGGCCACCGCCACCTCTGTGGAGATGGTGCGGGTCTGGACGTAATAGGCGCCAACGGTCATGAGGACGCCGAAGTTGAGCCCCACGAACACCTCGCCGATGCCTATCTTCACCAGCCACACGGTGTAGAGGATGCCCGAGAGCATACCCACCAGGCCGAAGTACAGGATGGGTAGCCCCACCAGGAACAGGAGGGCCACCCCAACGATGGTGGCACCTGCGAAGGCCAGGATGGCCTCCAGCAGCACCTCCCTGGGAGACATCATCTGGAGCTGGATCATGCGGCTGCCCCCGCTGTAGGGGCGCAGGAACTCGAAGTTGACGTTGTCAGTGCCTGCCCGGTAGTCGAAGTAGTCGTTGAGGACGTTGGTCCCGATGTGCAGGAGGACCGCTCCCATCATGGCCAGGAGGAACAGGCCCCAGCTCCACCCACCCCCCCGGGCCCAGGCCAGGGTAGTGCCCAGGAGCACAGGCACGATGGAGGCTGTGAGGAACGGGGCCCGTATCTCCCTGTACCACCGGGACCGCAGCGAGGGCCGGCTGGCCCGTTGTTCAGTTGCTACGCGCTCTTCCGCCATAGGGCGAATCCCTCCTTTGCCGCTACTATGTCCGCCGTGCGCTCTCCCGACATGACCACGCCGGCCACTCCCGCGCCGGGCGTGGTCCAGTGCCCTGCCAGATACAGGCCCTTGATGGGCGTCCTGGGCTGGAGCCTGTTGAAGCCCATCTGCTTGGGGGTGAAGGCCCATCCGTACGGCGCTCCGTCCACTGTCAGGGCATATTCCCTGAAAGTCTGTGGCGTGTTGATGAGGCGCTGTCGCACCGCCCGCGCGAAGCCCGGAGCCCTGGCGTCCATCCATCCGATGAACTGCTCGGCAACCTTCTCTCCAGTGGCCTGCCAGTCCTGGGTCGCGGAGTAGGGGGCGTAGTTCCACAGGTAGACGGTGTGGGCCCCCTTGGGTGCCAGGGAGGGGTCGGTCACCGAGGGGATGGTTACATCACACGGGGCATCGGGAAGCCCTGACCTCATGCGGGCGAAGACGGCGTCCATGTCGTAGCTATCGTAGACGACGGTGTCGTGTCGCCCGAACCCGGCGGCTACCATGTCCATCTCCACTCCCAGGGCTACCTTCACCAGGGAAAGGGACGGCTCCGATCTCCTGAGCCCTTTGACGAACCCGCCAGGCAGGTGTTCTTCTCCTACCATGTCCAGGAAGGTGCTGACGGCATCTCCGGCGGACACCACGTGGTCAGCCTTCACCACGAAGGTCTCGCCCGCAGGCGCGTCCGGGCCCGCCGCCATTCCTCCAGGCAGCCACTGGCCGGAGACGTCCCGGAACTGGACGCCCTCCACTCGCCCTCTGGATACCATGATCCGCTCGGCGCGGGAGTTGAGGAGCAGCTCCCCGCCGCTGTTCTCCAGCCCCGCAGCGAAGGCCCGCGCAAGCTGCGCCAGCCCGCCCTTGGGGTAGAAGCCGCCTCCCAGGAAGTAGGTCATCATGACAATGGTCCAGAAGACCGCCGATATCCGGGAGGGCGGGAGTCCGAAGTAGACCCACAGCGAGGCGATGGCGGCCTTCAAGCGTGGGTCCAGGAGGAAGTCGTCCATGCTCGCCTGGTAGGTCTTGGAGGGGTATTTCATGAAGATGGGCTGGTTGACGGGCACCTTCAGGTACTGCCAGATGCCAAAGCTGTGCGGGAGTTGGTCCACCTCCTGGTACATGGCCAGCATCTCACGATAGAGCATCCCGAGCTGGCGGCTCTCTGAGGGGAAGCGCTGGGAGATGGTCTCCAGGAACTCCTCTCCCCTGGCGGGCAGGTCGAAGGAGAGTTCGGGGAAGGTGACCCGGGCCAGAGGGTCCACGGAGAGGAACTCCACCTTCTCCCGGCCACCTATGCGGCGCAGGACCTTGTCCACCACCCAGCCGTCGCCACAGCCGCTGAGGAGGTGGGGGCCCACGTCGAAGGTAAAGCCATCACGCTGGAAGCTGTGACACACGCCACCGGGCGAGGGCCGGTGGTCCGCCACCAGCACCCGCATCCCGTTCTGGGCCAGCAGGGCGCCGGCGGTCATGCCCGCCAGGCCCGCGCCTATGACCACCACATCGTATGCATCTGATCTGGGAGTAGGCATCACACCTCCTAAATTATGGTAAGCAACGTATGCCGGTGTCCGGCTCGGCTGTCTATTTCTCTCCCACGTGAATGGCGACAGCGCCCAGGGCAAGCTGCCGGGACCACACCCTGGAGAAGCCCGCCTTTCGCATCATCTCCGCCAGTCTCTCCGGGCTGGGGAAGCCCATCACCGAGTTGGGCAGGTACCGGTATGCCTCTCGCTGCCCGGTGAGAAGGCCACCCAACATAGGGATGGCCTTTTTGAGGTAGATGTGCACCAGAGGCGCCAGGGGCCCCCGTCCCAGAGAGGTCAGCTCCAGGCTGACGGTGCGCCCTCCGGGGCGAGTCACCCTGAACAGCTCGGCGAGGCAGCGGTCAATGGAGGCGACGTTGCGCAGCGCAAAACCGATGGTCACACAGTGGAACTGGTCATCGGGAAAGGGGAGCGACAGGGCATCGGCCATCTGGAAGTGGACCTGGTCCTGAGCCCCACGACGGCTTGCCTTCTCTCTGGCCACCGACAGCATTTCTTGGCAGAAGTCCGCGGCAACCACGCCGAGCACCGGGCGGCGGGCGAGTGCCAGGGCAAAATCGCCGGTGCCGCAGGCCACGTCCAGCCCCAAGGCGCCCTCTGGCGGGTCCGCCATGGCCAGCGCCATCCGGCGCCACGCCCCGTGCCGACCGGCGGTCATGACCGAGTTCACGAAGTCGTAGCGGCGGGCGATGCGGGCGAACATGGAGCCTACGTATTGCGCCTTGGCCTGGGTTTCCTGGCTGGTCACCATGAGCTTGTGGCCCTCTGGAGAACGAAGGCTATGCTGAGGAGCACCCCGAACAGCAGGTGGTGCCGGACAGTGGCGGTGTCAATGGCAGCCAGCGCGAGGGTGGGACCGCCCTGGGGCCGCGTGCCGCGCTCCATGTGCAGTGAGGCTGGCATGGCCACCAGCAACGCCAGCAACGTGATGAGAGACCAGGCGGGCAAGGTTCTCAGCGCGACGAGGAGCACCGTGATGGCGTAGCAGCCAAAGGTCATGACGGTGTACAGCCTGCCAGCGGACCTCTGCCCCATGAGCGTGGCCAGGGTGGTGGACCCGGCCCGGGCATCGTTCTCCACGTCTCGGATGTCCTTGGCATGGAAGATTGAGGCCACCAGGACCCCCACCGGGATGGAGGCCAGCACTGCCTGGGCGGTGACCGTGCCTGTCATCACGAAATAGGTGCCCAGCACCATGAGGGGGCCCATCATAACGAGCACCACGGGCACGCCGAGGGCGCGGTACTTGTAGTGGAACGGCGGTGCAGTGTAGAAGTAGCCAGCCAGCACCGCAGCCGTGCCGACGAGCACGATGTAATAGCCGCGCACCGTGGCCAGGTAGGCGCCCACCAGCACCGCCATGCCGAACAGCAGCAGCCCCCCTTTGTACACCTCGCCGGGGAGGAGTCTGGCCTGGGCTACCATTTTGCTGCCGCCGGCAGACTCGACCGCGTCCACGCCTTGGCGGACGTCGAACAGTTCGTTGATCACGTTGGTGGCGGCGTGCAACAGGGTGGCGCCCACCAGCGCCAGCCCCACAAGGATGGGGTTGAGGTGGCCGTCCTTCCAGGCGATGGCTGTGCCCAGCAGCACAGGCACCAGGGAGGCTGTCCAGGAAGAGGGGCGCACAAGCTCCGCCCAGGCCCGGCTGCGCTGTGGCAGGGTGTTTGCCGTTGGTACGTTTGCCCTCTCCGGTGGAATCGGGGATACGCCGTGGCGTCGTCCCCGCTGTATAAAGGCGTCCAGGTCAGTCTCCAGCACACGCAACGTTCCCCCAAAGCGGAAGTGGGGAAGGGTGCCACGCCTGAGGTGGCGATAGACCGTCACCGGCGTCACGCCGAGGCGAGCTGCCACCTGCTGCACGCTCAGGCTCCGGTCAGTTGCCAGGTGCGTCTGTTCCATTGTAATGGACGTAATGTAAGGCCAACGACCTGTTACAGGAGTGATCAGGCTGGCTCATTTATATACAGAAAGCGGGAGTTTGTCAAGCAGGCAGGGAGGGTCAGGGGGTGCGGGCCAGAAGGTCGTCCAGGATCGAATGCAGCTTGGTGGAGTTCATGGGGCCCACGAACCTCTTTGCCAGGAAGCCCTCTCGGTCCAGGAAGTACTTCTCAGGGACGCCGGTGACGCCGTAGTTGATGGCGATGGTGCCCTTGGAGTCCAGGCCGTTGGGGTAGGTCACCCCATACCTGCGAATGAACTCTCTGGCGTCTCTCTCGTCGTCCCAGATGTCTACCCCCACGAACTCCACCCCCCGGCCACGGTACTCCTGGTATACCTGGGCCAGAAGGGGCGCCTCCTGCCGGCACGGGGGGCACCAGGAGGCCCAGAAGTCAATCATGACTACCTTGCCCCGGAGGTCCGCCAGCCGCAGCTCCTGGCCATCAAAGGTGGTCAGAGTGAAGTCTGGCGCGGGCTGCTGCTCCACCTTGATCTCGCCCAGGACGTTCTTGATTGCCAGGCCGCCGGGCTGGCCGCCGGTGCGGTTCAGCGCCCAGGCGAAGAGGACGATGAGCGCAACGAATGGGATGATGGAGAGCAGAAAAAGGACGCGGGGGCGGCGGCTGGTCTTGTGCTGCATCAGGAGAACAGGTCTCCGTACCGTATCCAGTAGAAGATGATGTACGCGCCGGCTCCCGTGAGAAACATTGCGCTGATGACGTGGACGTGCGGCATGAGCCAGCGAAGGGGCCGGCTGGCGGCCCCACGGAACAGCGCGGCGACCATGGTGATGCTCACCAGGACAGCCCCCATGCCGAGGGAGTAGCTGATGAACTGGGCAAAGGAGTCGGCGGCGCCTCGAGTGGCCAGGGCGCTTCCCACCACCACCAGGAAGACGGGGAGCGTGCAACTGAGGGAGCAGATTGCGTAGGCGATGCCAAAGAGGAAGACGTTGGCCAGGTTCTTTCTGGGGGCCACGCTGATCCGGCTGGCGGAGGCGATGCCCAGAGAGCGCCCCGTTATCAGGAGCCACGCTCCCAGGCTCGCCAGGGCCACCCCTATGCCCAGGCCTGCGAAGGGGAAGAGGCTGACGAGCCACCGTCCTCCGAGGGCAATGACAGCGCCCACCAGCGAGAAGACGACGACGAAGCCTGCCGTGGCTGCCAGGCCGAGACTCATGGCCCTATATCCACGCACGTACACCGGGGAGGTGAAGAACCCCTTCTCCTCGATGCCCAGGTGGTATGAGAGGTAGGATGGCAGCAGGAGAAAGCCGCAGGGGTTGACGCTCGCTACCATCCCAGCGGCGAAGGCGTACCCAAACGGGAGTAGCCCCGCCGCCTGGGCCAGGGTCCCCTGGGCGCCGCCTTTGAGCGCGAGTAGCAGCGCGATCATCCCTGCGGTGATGGCGCCTGCAACGGCGTATGCCCCCAGGCGGCCGGCCACCGTTCGGGTGGCCTGGGGGCGTGCAGTGGCGGGTGTTTCCTGCTCCATGTGCTTCATAGCCTTATGTCTACCTTGGGCCTCCGGGGTGGTGAGGGGGCCTGCGCCTCCTCCACATCCAAGAATTATACCAGTCTGCTCTCGCAGCCGCGCTATGGGTTCTGGGCGGGTTCCTGGCCCGCAGGCTGTGCCTGGGAAGCCCTTTGCCCAAGCTCCAGGCGCAGCAGGCGGTCTTTGAGAGTTTCGCGCTGTGCGCGGTACTCCTGCTGGCCTATGCTGTGGGTGGAGAAGCGGTCGTCCAGGTCGGCCAGTGCGGCCACCAGGGAGGCGCGGTCGGTGGGAGCTGCGGCTTGGGGCAGGGAGCCCTCCGCCGGTCGCCGCGAGACCAGCCCGTAGACCGCGAGCGCAGCCAGTCCCAGGCCAAGGGCGACAGGCAGCAGGATGCGCCCTGTGGTCCGCTCCAGTGCCCGCCATAGACGCAGGAGCGGGGATGACGCTGGTAGCCTCTCCAGGCGGATTTCCACCCTGTCGCCTTGGCGGAGGCCCGTTGCCCGGAAGGAGAGGTAGTCCGTGGCCCCCATACTCACTGTCGGCTCCTGGGCCAGTCCGCTGGTGCGGACCCGGGCCAGCATGGCTGGCACCAGCAGGCGCACACTGTCGGTGGGGAGGAAGAAGGAGCGCGCCAGGTCCGCCTCGGAGCCTCCGTAGGCCACCTTGTAGCTGAGGAGAAGCTCGTGGGTGCCTGGAGCCAGCACCGATGTGAGGGCTAGTCCCTCCTGTACCTGGACCACCTGCGCGTCAAACTGGTCCAGGGAGGCCCGCAGGTCGGTGGCGCCTCGGGGCAGGGGGAGAAGAAGGGGGGTCTTGTCTGCCGCCACAGCGCGAAGGTCGGAGTTGTCCAGGGCCACCAGCTCCAGCACGGTGAGAAGCTGGAGGTCGCGGTCGGCGGACTGCACCAGGACAGTGTTGGTTGGCACCCTGACGAGCCCGGGGTCACCGCCGGCTTCGTACACCGTAAGCTGGACCGGTTGGGAGAGGTCTGACTGGTCCAATATGGCGGAGTAGATGGCGTTCAGGTAGACAACCACCACTCGGTAGACTACTCCCTCGCCCGCAGTGACGTTGTCGAAAGTGAAGTTGCCCTGGGCGGATGTGGTGGTTGCCCGCACATCTAGGAGGTCGCCCTGGCGGGCCACGTGAAGGGCCACGGGGACGCCCTCTGGCGGCGCCGCCCCCGGCGTCCCGTTGGCGACGGCCCCCTGGATGGTGGTCTGAGCCTCCTGTGCCTGAGCGGGAGCAAGCGCCATGAGCGCTACCAGGAGCGCAGGCGCGATGGCAGCGATAGCCACCGTTATCGTACGCAGGGCCGGGCTTCGGGCGCGAGTGCTCATGCGCCTCGCCTCCGCCGCGAGGTCCGGACCTCTTGCACCTCGGCCTCCAGTTGCTCAGACAGCCTTTGCAACTGCTCCTCCAGTTGCTCCTGGTCTCGCAGGTTTGTCGCTGCCCGCAGGCGGGCCGAACGCAGACGCGACTGGTACTCCTCTTCACCGATGGTCCCCAGGTCCCGCTCCAGGCCCAGCGTCCTTATTTCGTCGTAGATGCGTTGCCTCTGGACACGTAGCTCCTGTACCGGGTCAGGCTGGGTATCGGGCCCCTGTTGACGACGCTGGCGGAACGGCAAGGCGAGCACCCAGAGGCATGCCGCAGCGAGGAGGAGGCTCAGCAGAATCGTCACTCTTGGCGCTCCATTGCTGAAGAAGGCGTCGCCACTCGTTCCCGCTGGAGGCGGGCAATGTGGCCCGGCGGGCGGAGCCGCTGCGGCCAGAGGGCTACCAGCGTCCCCAGGATGAAGATGGGGCCTGCCAGCCATAGCCACCAGACCAGAGGGTTCACCATCAGGCGGAAGGTGGCACCGCCGCTCTCCTGTTCCTGGCCGAATATGATGTACAGGTCCTCCAGGGGCGTGGACCGGATGGCCGCCCGGGTGGAGGCCATGTTGAACGCAGGATAAAAAGCGCGCCACGCGGTGAGAGTGCCCAGGTCGGAGCCGCCGTTGGAGGCGCGGAGGGTGGCCACCCGCTCCAGCCGGTCAGGGTAGGTGAGGGAGGTGGCCCCGACGAACTGTACCTGGTAGTTACCTATGGTGGCCTGCTCCCCGGGTGCCAGGGCCACGTCCCTCTGGATGCCGTAGAAACGGGAGCCTGTTATGCCCAGGGCCAACAACAAAATGGCCAGGTGAACAATGTAGCCGCCGTACCTGCGCCGGTTGGCTGCGATGAGTCGCAGGAAGGCTGCGGGATATGACTCTCCGCGGCGGTGCCTCGACCGGGTGCCCCGCGTCCATTCACCTATGATCCCGGCCGCCACCGTAGATATCAGCGCGAAAGAGAGAAGGGCATAGACGTTGCGCACCCCCAGCAGGGCGAGGGCGGACACCACCAGGACGGCCACCAGCCCGGGGACCATGAGCGTTCGGGTGAGGTTCGCCATGGAGGCGCGCCGCCAGGGGAGGAGAGGCCCCACGCCCATGGTCAATATGAGGGCCAGCATCAAGGGGCCATTCACCTGGTTGTAGAAGGGTGCCCCCACCGTCACCGTGGTACCGGTAAAGGCGTCCGAAATAAGGGGATAGATCTCTCCCCAGAAGGTGACGAAGGTGATGGCGAGAAGGAGCATGTTGTTGACCAGGAAGGCCCCCTCCCTGGAGAGGGTGGATTCCATTCTCTGGGCGTTCCCCAGCGAGGGATAGCGCAGGAAGAAGAGCAGCAGAGAGGCGACAATGCTGATTCCCAGGAAGAGGAGGAAGACCCATCCCAGGGTGGACGCGCCGAAAGAGTGGACCGAGGGGACTGGGCCACCCCGGTTGATGAAGACGCCGAAGTTGGCCAGGGCGAAGGCGATGATGATGAGAGACATGGTCCAGCGATGGAACATGCGGCGCTGCTTCTGGACGACGAGGGAGTGGACGAATGCCGTCATGGCCAGCCACGGCATGAAGCCCGCGTTCTCCACCGGGTCCCAGCCCCAGTAGCCGCCCCAGCCGAGTATGGTGTAGGCCCACCAGGCCCCGAGAAGGTTTCCCGCACCCAGCAAGGCCCAGGAGACCATCGCCCAGGTGCGGGCAGGCTCCAGCCACTCGTTCTGGTCGGCGCCGGGGCGCGCCAGCAGGTGGCCCATGGCGAAGGCAAAAGGCACCGTCACCGCTGTCAGCCCGGTCATCAGCGCTGGCGGGTGGAGGAACATGCCGGGGTGGGTGAGGAGCGGATTGATGCCCCGCCCGCCCAGGGGCGCAGAAGGAAGGAGTTCGAAGGGGTTGGCCAGGACTATCAGTACTGCGGTGAAGAAGGTGAGCACGCCCATCATCACGGCGGTGGAGTAGGCGAGGCTGGGCGAGGCCGAGTGGCGGCTGCGCCACACTGCCAGGGACGAGAAGGAAGCCATGACAAAGGCGACGAAAAGGAGAGAGCCCTGGTTGCCGGCGTAGAAGGCCACCCAGGTGTAGGCGCGCGGCATGGCAGTGTTGCTGTGATCGAAGACATAGGCGATCTGGAAATCGTGGGTGAGGAAGGCGCCCACCAGGTTCGCCACCGCGATTCCCAGAAGAGGCACCGTGAGGTAAGCGGCATACCGGGCGCTCTCCACCAGGGGGGGGCGTCGCTGCAACACTCCCAGCACCGAGCCCACAGCGGCGTAGCTCGCGAGGGCCAGGGCGCCCCAGAGCGCCGCCGAGCCGATGTCAGCCGCGTTCATTCATCCTCCTGTGCACCGCTGGGTCGCTCTATTTGCTCCTCCATCTCCTTGTCTACCATGGCCAGATAAGGCTGGAGGGCCTCCTCAGAGGAGACTGGCTGCTCTGCCTGGGGGATGCGGCGCAGGTGGCGCAGCACCATGACCAGCAGCAGACCCCCTACAGCCACGGCTACCGGCGGCACCAGCCACACCGTCAATTGGAATCCCTGTCGTGGAGGTGCTGCCAGCACGCTGGGCCCGTACCTGTCCACAAAGAACTGCCGGATGGACTCGGGCGTCTCACCCTGGGCCAGCTTCTCCCTGATGATGGCGCGCATCTGGTTGGCCAGCTCTGCACGGGACTGGTCCAGGGTCTCGCCGGGGCATACGGGACATATCAGGCTCTTGTCAAGGGCCTGGGCCTGCTCTTCCAACGAGGGCGGGCCCTTCTGGCTGGTGCATCCTGCGGTCTGGAGCAACAGGGCGGCGAGTAAGAGGATGGCTGTCAGGACCAGGCCACGCCGGGGGGCTTTGCCCCAAAAAGTCATGAAAAAGGCTAGCGACTTCTTTCCCACCCAACCCACCCGAGAGGGTTTTGTATCTGGGGACACCCCAGACCCCGGCAGAGAACCTTGGTTCTCTGCACTTTCCTTGGGTTTTGAGGCAAGACCACGCCGGGGGGAGGGGGGGCTTGGCATTTCAGTTGGCCTTCCTCGACCGGAGGGGGCCACGCGCGCTGACTCTCCTGCTTGTCATCAGAAATAGCACCGGCTCATAAGTATACCATGGCCAGCGTCCCAGGCGGAGGGCAAACGGTCCGGGCGCTTTCCGTTCCTTTTCGGTGTGGGTGAAGGCGTGGGAGTCCTGCCGAGGTACGGATAACACTCTCCAATCGCCCAAAGTCGCTGCTCAAGTGCGTTGACACGTGCGGAGTACGGGGGTAGGATGCTGCACTGCCGGAGGTGAGAAATGCCAGTACAGTTGGATGACCTGGACCGGAAGATAATAGTTGAGCTTCAACGGGATGGGAGGGCCTCTCACGCGCAGATGGCCAGGGAGCTGGAGGTGAGCGAGGGCACCATACGGAGGCGGCTGGGGCGACTGCTCCAGGAGGAGATAATCCGGGTAGTGGCGGTGGCTGAACCGACCAAGCTTGGTTATCATACCTCGGCGCTGGTGGGGCTTCAGGTGGACCCGTCGCAGGTCGAGGCCGCAGCGGGACAACTGGCACAGCTTGCAGAGGCTGAGTATGTGGCTATCACAACGGGCTCATACGATCTTTTCATCTGGGTGCACGTGGCCTCTGCTGCGGAGCTGGCTGTCCTTCTGCACACCAAGGTTGGAGTCATCCCAGGCGTTCGGCACACCGAGACCTTTGTCAATCTGGAGACAAGGAAGCGCGTGGCTGGCCCTCTGCTGGCACCTCCTTAGCAGTGCCAAGAGGCCCACGCCCGGGAGCACTGGCGCCGTTGGGCGTAGTGCTCGCAGGGCAGGACGATGCTACGTTGGGGAGAGGCCCTGGCCTGGGACCCCGAGGGAGTTTTGGAGTAGCTGCTGGCGGTGGCAGTGGCTGATCGCCCTGGGAATCTGGCGACGCACGGGGAATGGAACGCCTTCTTGTGCCCAGGGGCGCTTGACAGTGGGGGTTTGGGAGCGTAAGCTGCCAAGCCGAATGCATAGGTGATGGGTATCACTATTGTGGGTGGGGGGGTGGTCCTGGGGTGCAGTTCCTGGAGCAAGCTAAGGAAGGCTCTAATGAGGAAAAGTATCTGGCGGCGGAGTCGGGTCCTCGGTCCGGTAGCGGTCACTTTAGGTATTATCCTCGCTTTGCTGCTAGCTGCGGGGCCGGCCCTGGGTTCCGGGGTCACGCTGGGTACCACCAAGGCAGGAGCGCCTCCTCAGTACAAGTTGAACGAGGTTGTGACTCTCAATGGCACGGTCACTGTGGACCCTGCCGAGTTTCTGGCTCTTACCTCCGTTAAGCTGACCGTTGCGGGCCCCAGTCCCTTTGCCGCTTTCTTGAGCAACCTCGCTCTGCCGATGGTCCCTGGGACCACGGACATGACCGGCTCGCTTCCCAAGGACGGGAGCGGCAACCCCCTGGGGACGCTGAGCGTGACCGTAACCTATGAGGACATTGTGGTGCCACCAGGAGGATACGGGTACGGCTACGTTCCCCCTGGCATCACGGGCAAGATCAAGTACACGCTGAAGTTCAAGCCCCCTATCAAGAAGTACCCTGTGCCGGTGGAGTTGCCTTTCCCCAACGAGCCGAACAAGCCGCTGGCCTTCCGCCTTGCGACGCCAGTGCCCAGCGACGTGCTCCCCAAGGTCAAGCTCTTCGCGGAAATACCCCTGGCGGCAGGTGCGACGACGGAGCCCATTGACCTGACCTCCTACGACGCGGCAGGGGAGTTGTTCCTGCTGGTGCAGGGGGATGTGGGGCAGCCCGACAAGATCCTGGCGCTGAACGAGTTTGACGGCTCGCTGATAGGCTGGGCCGATGCCCCCAACGACCAGGCCCAGGCGATCACCTTTGGGCTGGTGGGTGGAGTGACGCCCGTCCTCTTCGTCTCGTACCTGGATGGCGGGCTTATGAAGGTGGAGGCGCTGGACCCGGCAACCGGGTTCCCCATGGGGTTCCTGGACGGCCAGGCGTACCCGGTTGACTCGCCGGTGGCCTCGCCCACTGGCGGCATGGCCTTTGATCCGTGGGCGGGCCAGTTGGTGCTGGGTGGCCTCCGGACGCCGCCTGGGAGCGCGCCGGTCTACCTTGAGGACCCGCTTCTCTGGGACCCCTTTGCGCCGACGGTCTGGAGCGCGCCGCTGGCCGTTTTCGGCGGTGCCGATGGCTACAGCAGTATGGCCTTCGAGCCTTATTACATAGGTGCCGTAGTCGGCGTGGGGGGCAACCGGGTGGTGTTCCAGAACCCCGGGGACGGCTCCACGCTATCTACGGCGACGGTGAGTCTGACGGACCTGGAAGGTGTGGCGTACAATGCCACGCTCGGCAGGCTCATCTTCGCGGACGGCGACACCGATAAGCTGTACTACAGCGTGCTTCCTGCCGCGGCCTCACCGCCCACCCCCACACCTCACGCCCTGGCAGGCGCCTCCAGCCCACTCTATGTGGCGGTGGACGGTGCGCCTGCCGATTTCGTGGAGGTGATTGACCCGGCCCAGGTGGTGGACCCCAACGCGGTGGTGGGCACGGGCACTGGGCTCCTCCAGACGGTGGAGGTGATCACCGCCGCAGGCACCTCCTCCGACCAGATTAAAGGGGCGACGGTGGTGGGGAGCAACCTGTACCTGGCGGACAACTCGACCTACCCACCCAGCTTGTGGAAGTTCGCCATCCTGTCTGGAGGAACGCTTACCACCACGCCCGTTATCCTGGCAGTGAGCGGCACGGACGTGGACGCCATCGGCGCCCTGGCCACGTATGGCGGCAACATACTGGCGGTGGAGGAGTCCGCGGGCTATGACTTCGGTGGCGGTTACTCCTTTACCGAGTACCACGTTATCAACCCCGCCACGGGCAACGTCATCCAATCGGTGAAGGTGAACGGGCCTCCTGGCGACCCGAACCCGGACATCCAGGCCGTGGGTGCAGATGCGGCTACAGTGGGTAGCAACCTGTTCATCATGAAGGGGCAAACGTTCCAGGTCATTGACCCCACGGACGTCACGCCGCCGGTCAACTTCCTCCAGGGCTTCATGGCCCCTGCTCCTCCTTCTGGAGTAGAAGGCCTGGGGGTGGACGGCAACGTCCTCTACTACGCGGATATCTACGAGTTTCCCCCCGCGGTGTACAAGGGGTTCAAGCCCGGAGCGGTGGTGGAGAAGACCTCCGTTGGCCTCTGGACTGCCACCCTCATCGCCAACGTGACTGGTGAGGCCCCCGTGAGCCAGGCCAAGAGCTTTGAAGTGAGGAAGGTCACCCCGGAGGAGTTCGCGGTGACCATCACCTCTCCCGCGGACGGCGCTGCCTTCACGCCGGACTCCCCTGAGCTGGTGGGCGGCAAGATCCCGGTCACTGGCACCGTCAACGACCCCTCGGTGGCCACCACGGACGTAGTGGTCGGGGTACTGCTTCCTGAGACTGTACTGTTCGGTAATCCTGCCAAGACCGGGGCATCTACCCTGGGCACGCCGGGCTCCATAAGCGCCCCGGATGTGGCCCAGTACGGGAAGAGCAGCGTCATTGGCGGGGGGCCAGGGGCGCCATTCTCGTACCGTCCGGCGTCGGAGCCTTCCCTGTGGCACGCGACCACTGTCGTGGCCCCGGGCGATGACGCGCCCGGCAACCCTCTCTGGTACTACGGCATCGAGCCCCAGAACAGCTTCAACACGCCAGGCTTTGCCAACGCGGGGGCGCTGGACACCGCGACCATGACCATCCAGGGCACTAGCCTGGAGTTCAAGACCTGGTACGATACCGAAGGCGGCGACCAGTTTGACCGCAAGCTCATACAGTTCTGCGAGACGGGTGGCGCATGCACCACCCTGGCCCAGATCATTGACTTCCCGCCGGTCCCGCCTGCGCCGGGCGAGTTCCCGCAGCCGGGGAAGGTCTACCCTCCAGACTCGCTTCCTGGCAAGTCGTGGGCTGTGGTCTTTATCCCCAACTTCTGGGTCGCGGGCCCCATGCCAGCCCCAGACCTGGTGGCTGTGACCCTGGACCTGAGCAGCCAGGTGGGGAAGACTGGCTTCATACGGTTCCTGTTCGATAGCTGGGACCCCTGGGGCAACGATGGGCGAGGCTGGCTGGTAGACGACGTGAAGGTGCTGGGCGCGGGTTTCGTGGCGGCGAGTGACATCACCGTGAACGTGGACCCCGCGGACCCGGGCCAGCTCCTGTTCACCGCCAAGTTCCCTCTGGCGGAGGGCGAAAACGCGGTCACCGCCAGCGCTACCAGGAAAGCCTATGATCCCATCCTCCTTGCGACCAAGACAAACACGGTGTACCTGGACAGCAAGCCGCCCCAGGTGACTCTGTCGGTGGCCCTGTCGTCCACCATGCTGGGCGCGCTGGTGGTGTATCCCACTAAGACACCCGCGGAGACGGTGAGCGGTAGCTATGTGGAGGACAACCCGAAGCAGTTGGACATGAGCATTGTCACCTCCTCGTCCAGCAGCGCGGTGGCACAGGTGCAGGCGCTGCGGCGGTCTACCTGCGCTGACGGGAAGATCACTGCCGCCGAGGCGACCTCGCTGAACACGTTGATCAGTAGTCTGGGGCTGCTTGAGAAGCCCGTGTTCAGCAAGAAGGTCTTCGATGCCACCACCACGTTCTCGCAGATCGTTTCCCTGGGCTCAGGGTACAACCTGGTGATGGCGGTAATGGAGGACAAGGGCGGCCTGTTTGGCTGCGCGGATCTGATCCTGGTGCTGGACGTGACTGCACCAACCCTGACCGTACTGCCGGTGATCTACCCGGTGGGTAACATCTCGGCGCGGCAGAAGGACCCGGTGGTCTTCCAGGTCACGGCAGCGGATGACTTCAGCGGGGTGAAGACGGTGGAGTTCGTGTTGCCCGGTAGCGGCACCACGCAGGCCCTGGAGCCGGTGGCCAACATACCTGGAGCCGTGAGAGACCAGTGGCAAATTAGCCTGTTGGCCAACTACGTGTTGCCTATCCTGGTGCCTTCAGGGACGCCGCCCGGCACCTTCTCGCTCAACATCAAGGCTACGGATGCCTCCGGCAACGTGGCTGTGGGGCAGGTGCAGGCGGTTATCGTCGCTACGTTGCAAGCGTTCAACATCTACCTGATGCCTGGCTTTAACCTGGTCTCTATGCCTCTTCAGCCCGACGCGAGCTACGATACGGTGGCGGAGGTGCTGGAGCAGGTGGTGCCTAACGTCAATCCAGACTTCCAGGCGGTCACCGGTATCAGCACGGTGAAGCTGAAGCACGTAGTGGAGTCTGTGACCTGGTGGAGTGGTGGTGTTTCCGGGGTCGGCGCGTTCAAAGGTTACTTCACCGCCAGCCCGCTGGACTCCACCGTGGACCCATTTGACGACGTGGAGTTCACCGCTGCGCCGCCCAACAAGTGGAACGTGGGCAACGGGTTCTGGGTAAGGGCGCGAGAGTTCTTGAAGAATCCCGCCACCGGAGATGTGATCTGGATCAACAACGCCGGGGCGACAGGGACCCAGGCGGTCATAGACGGGACGCCCGGCGCCAGGCCAGTACGGGTGTTCAAGCAGTCAGAGGCCCTGCTGCCAGGGGCAACGGGCACGCCGGCTCCCATAAAGGCGACCATTGGCGGTCAGTTCCTGGCTCCTGGCGCTGTCCCGCCCACCTTCAATGTGGTGGACGGTTGGAACCTGGTGGGCCTGCACTCGGAGAAGACGGTGCTGGTAAGCCAGTTCCTCCGCGGCCTCACAGTGCCCACGGTGAAGTGGTCCTCCCTGCTCACCTATGATAACGAGATCGTGTTCCCCTTTGAGGAGGGTGCGGAGTTGCAGATATATCTTGGCGTGTTCCGTCGGCTGACCGAGACGGATAACTCCAATCCTGGGGAGGGCTTCTGGCTCTTCACACTGGCGGGCGTGATCACGCCGTAGCGGCGGGGTGTGCCTGCTCGTGAAGAGAGTGCGACTAAGAAAAATAGGAGCCGAGAGAGTCCTAGGCTGGGTGTGAGGATGGGTGGGGCCCACAAAGCGGCCGGAAGGCCGGGATGTGGGGCCCGGCGGTAGTAGCTTGTTAGAGAGTCCTCCTTGGCCAATGGCTACCCTGCACAGGAGCGTCCGTCAAGGAGGGCTCTCCTTTGTAGTTGAAGGTTGGGAGCAGTGGGTGGCAGCAACGATGAAGCCGGTGCTCGGTGCGTAGAGTAATAGTCCTTGGCACTACTCTGGTGGCCCTCCTCGGTACCGCCGTGTTTCTCCTCGTTTCGCCTCTGGGGGCGGTGCCTGTTGCGGACAACGCCTTCTTCGGCCACGTCACCATCACCGGGGGTGTGGGAGGTGAGAGCGTTTTCAGGGGAGGCGCTCTGGCCCCTCCCGGTCTGACTATCACTGCCAGGGTGGCTGCACAGCAGCCTGACGGCTCCTTTGTGGAGGTGGGCACCTTCGCCAGTGGCATTACTGCTGAGGGCGGCACCTACGGGGTGGCGGATGCTTTCCGCGTTCCGGGCGATGACCTGGACACGGCTGCGGTGCGCGAGGGAGGCCGGGAGGGCGAGCGGGTCAATCTGTATGTGGAGGGCCTGCTGGGGGGGACCGCCACCTTTACGCCAGGCGGCTCCACCCGGCTGGACCTGTCGGTAGAGGCATTCGCCGCGCCGTCGGAGCCGCGGGACTTGGCGGTGTCGCCAGCGGCGGTGAGCAGAGAGGCCCGGCCTATCTTCACATGGACCGCGCCATCCTCCACGCCCGGGGGCATCGGCGGCTACGAGGTGGCCATAGACCTGGCCGGTGGCGGCGTTTTCACGTCCATAGGGACCGCGACCGTCTTCCAGCCCGCTGCCGCGGTTGCCGATGGCCCGCATACCTTCTCCGTGCGTGCCTATGACAAGTTGGGCACCACGGGACCTGCCGCCGCCGTTGCCTTCACTATTGACACCGTGGCGCCTGTTCTTGCCGGGCCTGTTACTATGGTCCCCTCCTCGCCGACCAACGACCCGCGTCCGAGCTTCTCATGGCCTGCTGCCAGCGACCCGGCGCCGGGGAGTGGCATCGCGGGCTATCAGTGGTGGGTTGACGCGGCGGCGCCCCAGTTTGTGGTCGCCACGGGCATCGCGCCCGCCGCTGACCTGGCAGCAGGGCCCCATACTTTCAATGTGCTGGCGCAGGACAACGTGGGCAACACCAGCACCACCATCAGCCTGGGCTTCAACATAGACCTCACGCTGCCTAATCCGCCGACGAATCTTCGGATGACCACCCCGGCCACGACTTCCACACCTGCCTTCGCCTGGGACGCCGCCACGGATAACGTGGGTGTCTCTTACTACCTGGTGGAGGTCCTCACGCTGGGCCAGGTGGTGGTGTCAGGCCAGACGGCAGGGCTCACCTTTGGGCCTACCTCGGCCCTTACCGACGGGATGCACACCCTGCGGGTGGTCACGGTAGACCTGGCGGGGAACCAGAGCACGCCCGCGGAGCAGGCGTTTGAGCTGGCCCTGGGGCCAGACGACATGCCCTTGGGGCTGCGGTTGGAGCCGCCCGCCGTGTTTGTGGCCGCAAGCACGCCGCTGGTAGTCTGGCAGCCGCCCACGGGCCTCGCCGGTACCATAGCCTTCTACGAGATATCCATTGACGGTGGGGCGTTCCAGAACATAGGAAACGTGCTCCAGGCGCGCATCGGTGTGACAGTGGGGAGTCCCTTGGCGGATGGGCAGCACACGGTGCAGGTCCGGGCGACCAACAACCTGGGGACCACGGGTCCGGTTGCCTCCCTCATCTTCACGGTGGACGTAACGCCGCCGGGCCCACCCACGAACCTGCGGATGACCACCCCAGCCACCATCTCCACTCCGGCGTTCGCGTGGGACGCAGCGGTGGACAACATTGGGGTCTCGCATTACCTGGTGGAGGTGCTGAGCGGTGCCACGGTGGTCCTGTCGGGACAGACCGCGGGGCTTACCTTTGGGCCGACGGCTCAGTTGGCCGATGGGACATACAAGTTGCAGGTGGTGGCGGTGGACAAGGCCGGGAACCGGAGTGCCATCGCCGAGTTGGTGTTCACCATCACGGTGGCCTCTCCGGAGGCGCCTCAGGGGCTGAGGTTGGAGCCGCCTGCGGTCTATGTGACCACCAGCACGCCGCTGGTGGTCTGGCAGCCACCTCTAGTGATTACCGGGACTGTTGCCTTCTACGGGTTCTCCATTGATGGTGGGGCATTCCAGAACATAGGGAACGTGCTCCAGGCGCGGATCGGGGTGACGGTGGGGAGCCCCTTGGCGGACGGACTGCACACTGTGCAGGTGCTGGCAGTCAACAACCTGGCGGCCATTGGCGCGGCGGCTTCCCTCACCTTCACTGTGGACACGACACCACCGCAGCCGCCCGCGAACCTGCGGATGATTACTCCAGCTACCACCTCCACCCCTGCGTTCGCGTGGGACGCGGCGGTGGACAACATAGGGGTCGCCTTCTACCACGTGGAGATATGGAGCGGTGAAACCAAGCTGCTGTCGGACGAGACGACCGGGCTCAACTTTGGGCCCACACCTCCTCTGGCCGATGGGACATACAAGCTGGAGGTCGAGGCGGTGGACAAGGCCGGGAACAGGAGTGTGCCGGCGGAGCTCGTGTTCCAACTGGCAGCGTCGCCGGCGGGCGCGCCGCAGGGTCTTCGACTGGAGCCGCCTGCCGTTTTCGTGAACACCAGCACGCCGCTAGTGGTCTGGCAGCCGCCCACCGGCCTGACGGGGACCATAGCCTTCTACGAAATAGCCATAGATGGTGGTGCGTTCCAGAACATAGGGAACGTGCTCCAGGCGCGCATTGGTGTGACAGCGGGGGACCCCCTGGCGGATGGGCCGCACACAGTGCAGGTTCGTGCCACCAACACCCAGAGCACCACGGGCCCGAATGCCTCTCTTGCTTTCACTGTGGACCTGGTGGCGCCCGCTCCGGCGACTAACTTGCGGCTCACTAGCCTGGTGGTGGACACGTCGTTGACGACCGACGCCACTCCCAGCTTTGCCTGGGACGCCTCCACTTCCAGCGACGTGGTCAGCTATGAAACCAGCGTGGATGGTGCAGCCTTCCAGGATATTGGACTGGTGCTGAGCACCACGCTGACCACGGCCCTGTCGGATGCGGCCCACAGCTTCGCTGTGCGAGCGGTGGACAGGGCGGGCAACCGCAGCGCCTCGGCGGCCAAGGCGTTCACCGTGAACGCCACTCCGCCGGCGCCACCCACGAACTTGCGCCGCACGTCGGCGGCCACGGTGACTACCCCCAGCTTCGCCTGGGACGCCTCCGCCTCCACCGACGTGGTGAGCTATGAGACCAGCGTAGATGGCGGCGCCTTTGTGAACGTTGGGGATGTGACCAGCACCACGGTGTCCACGGCGCTAGCGGTGGGCTCTCACACCTTCGCCGTCCGCGCCGTTGACGAGGCGGCCAACCGCAGTGTCACGGCTTCCCTGGCCTTCGATATCCAGGCTGCGGCTGGGCCGGGGCCGGGCCCTGGCCCAGGCCCGGGGCCAACTCCGGTGGGCGTGCTGACCCTTTCGGGCCTGACGGTCTCCCCGGGCACGGTGTTGCCTGGGCAGTCGGTGACCATCTCCTTCGTGGCGTCCAACACGGGGGGTGGGCTGCTCAACACCACGGTCAACGTGCTGATAAATGGGGCAGTGGAGCAGACGCTCAACGTGGGCCCACTGGCCCCTGGAGCGTCCCAGACCTTGTCCTTGACAACTGCGCGAACAGAGCTTGGGACGTACAGCGTGGCGGTGGGAGCACTGTCGGGCTCGTTCACGGTGGCGCCGGTGCCAACGCCCACACCCACCCTCACGCCCTTCCCACCTGGTTTCACGCCCACGCCGACGGCCACGCCGACGCCTGGGCCTACACCCACGCCCACGCCGACGCGGATTCCGCCGCCGCTGGCCACGCCCACGCCGACCCCGACACCCACGCCGGCGCCCGGAGCCACGCCCACGCCTCTGCCAGCGGGCCTGGCGCTCAGCGGTCTCTCGGTATCGGTCAACGAGGTGGCCGCAGGCACGCCCGTGCAGGTGGAGGTGACTGTCACCAACACCGGCAACGCCGCCATTGATTACGACCTGACGCTCTTTGTGAACGGAGCGGCGGAGGGCTCCAGGCAGGGCCGCATCCAAGCGGGCGCATCCCGGGTGCTCCGGTTCACCGTCTCCCGCGTGGAGCCCGGTCCCTATGTGGTGCAGATCGGCGACCAGTCGGTGAGCTTCGCGGTGTTGCCCCCTCTGATGAGGCTGTCCGATCTCCAGGTCTCGCCGCGCACTGTGGCGCCTCGTGAGCCCGTGGAGGTCACCGTTCGGGTCGCCAACGTGGGCGGGTCACCCGGCCCGTTCGAGGTCCGCGTGGCGGTAGGGGGCGTTGTGGATGCGGCGAGCACAGGCCGCCTGCTGCCTGGGCAAACGCGGCTACTGCGTTTCATGGTCAAGAGAGACGAGCCGGGCACGTACGCGGTGGAGGTGGACGGGCTAAGGAGTTCCTTCACCGTGCTGGCCCCGCTGGTGGACCAGGCGTTGCCCACGTCGGCCAGCATTGACCGGGCGGCGGCCAGGGCCCTGGACGCCCAGGGCAACGCGGTCGCCCTGAACGGGGACTCGGTGGAGATGGAGGAGACGCCCGATGGGAAGGTAGACATAGACTTCCCCCTGGATCTGCCCGCGGGCGAGAAGCTTGGAAGCTTCACAGACCCTACCACAGGCGTGAAGGTTGACGGCAACCAGGTGGAGATACCGATACGCGATGAGCAGGGCCGCATCACCATGCGGCTCATCGCCGAGACCGAGGCGGGCGTGGTGGGCACTGGGAACAAGGGGCGGGCCCGTGTCAAGAGGCTGGCGCTCCGTACCGAGGAGGCGACGGTTGATATGTCCGCCGCCGACCCTGCCCTGGCGCGGGTCAGCTTCGGCGTGGAGGCGAATCTGCTGCGGCTGCCCAATAACGCGCGCCTGCGGGTCAATCCGACCGGGCGCTTGCCGGAGGACGCCCGCGCCGGCTTCGAACTCATCGCCAGAGGTGCGGGAAACACGGTAGCGGCCGTGGGCCCAGGCCTGGTGGTGGAGCGGGAGAACCTGGACAACGGCGTGGATGTGGGCGAGGTCCGGATGAGGATACGGGTGAGTCGGCAGTGGGTGGACCAGAATGGCGGCATAGACGCCATACAGATGACCCGCCGCGACGACGCAGGTAACCCGGAGGCGCTGAGCACCACCTGTACCGTCGTGGGTGCAGAGGTGGAGTGCGTGGGCGTCTCTCCCAACGGGTTCTCCATCTTCTCCCTGGTCGCAGCAGTGCCTGCACCCACCTTCAAAGTAACCGCGTTGAGCGTAGTCCCCAAGGTGGCTGAGCCAGGCCAGGAGGTCCAGATTCAAGCGGTGGTGAAGAACGAGAGCCAGGTGGAAGCAGGCTTCACGGTGCTGCTGACCGTGGACAGCGTGGCGGAGGATGCCCGCAATGTGGGGGTGGGCGCGGGCAGGGAGGTGGCGGTGGTCTTCTTTGTGGTGCGGCAGCGAGAGGCGGTCTACCGGGTGACCGTGGAGGACCAGCAGTCCTCCTTTGAGGTAGCCAGGCCCCTCAGCCCGGCCTTGGTCCAGGCCAGCGACCTGCGCGTCTCACCCCAGGAGGCGGCCCCTGGCCAGGTGGTGGAGGTCTCGATTCAGGTGGCGAACACCGGCGACCAGGCGGGCAAGGTGGACCTCGATCTGCGGGTGAACGGGGTCCCGGTGGACGAGACCTCTGTCTCTATTCCGGCGCGTGGCACCCGCCGGGCCGTGTTCAACGTTACGCGGCAGCAGGAGGGCGCCTATGAGGTAGAGGTGCTGGGCCTGAAGAGTGGGTTCTCCGTAGTCCGGCCGCCATCTCCGGCCAAGTTCGTGGTCTCTGATCTGAGCATCAGGCCATCGGAGGTGGACCCCGGCCAGACGGTGGTGGTGGTCTTCAATCTCGCCAACCAGGGAGAGACTAAAGGCACCTACGCTTTGAGGCTGCTGGTCAATGGGGATGTGGCAGAGACGCGGAGCGTGGAGGTTGAGGGTCTCTCCTCGGCGCCTGTGGTGTTCGAGGTCAAGCGCGACCAGCCTGGCGCCTACGTGGTGCAGGTGGAGAGCTTGAGCAAGACGTTTGTGGTGAGGGCGCCGCCTGCCAGGGCTGAGCTGGTGGTGGAGAGCCTGACCTATGAGCCTCGCCAGGTGCGGCCTGGTGAGCTGGTCTCTATAAGCCTGGAGGTGACCAACAAGGGCGGCGCCGCCGGGTCGCGCACAGTCACGCTGGAGATCAACGGGACAGTGGTGGAGAGCCGTGAGGTGACCCTGGCGGCGGGCCAGTCCCAGAGGGTGTCCTTCCAGGTCTCGCGGGACCAGGTCGGGACCTACAACGTGGCTGTGGACGGGCTGCGGGGCACCTTCGAGGTAGTGGTGGCGCCGGAGAAGCCCTTCCCCATCTTCCTGGTCATCATACCCATAGTCGTCGTGCTGCTGGCAGCGGGTGCTGTCGGCTTCCTGCTGTACCGCCGTCGGCGCGCCCCTGCCGCCTAAGACCAGGTGGCAGGACCTCTTCGCCGTTTTTCCTTGCCGCTGCTTCCGGCACCAGCTAAACTGCTCCCGATGCGTTTCGCTGCTGTGTTTGTTGCCTGGCTCCGCTCCCTCGGAGGGGTGCTGCGTCCCCACGGCCTGGGCATGGCCCTGGTGGTGGGCCTCTCCCTGTTCCTGGCCTGGCCGCTGCTACGGCCAGGGTTTGCGCCTGGGAACGACACACCCACCTTCCTGCACATGAGCTGGTTCGTCAACCGGTTGCTCACCGGGGCGGAGCGCGGCCTGACCGACCCGTACTGGTATGGCGGCTTCTCCCCCCTTTTTGCCTATCCACCCCTCAGCTACACCCTGGTGGCTGTGCTGGCCCTGCTGCCTGGCGTGAGCCTGGCTGGGGCCTACACCGCGGCCCTCCTGGCGGCCTACGCCGGTCTTGGCCTGGCCGTCTACTATCTGGCCCTGGAGATGGGTGTGTCCAGGCTTCTGGCTACCCTGGCTGGCCTCATGGCGGTGGCGGCCTACCCCGTGATGACGGGCGTGGGGCTCTGGGGATGGTACACCACCGTGGCTGCCCTGCCTTTTGCCATCGTGTCCTGGGCCCTTCTGGAGCGAGGGTTGCGTCTCCGGAGCCGGCGGCTGACGGTGGTGGCGGGGGTTGTCTTTGGGCTCGTGGTCCTGACCCATCATACGACCTCCTTCGGGGTGGGCGTTGCCCTGCTGGCATGGGGGGCCTTCTACCTGGTGGCCAGGGTATATCGCCCTCGGGAGCTGGTGCTTGCGGCGGGGCTGTTCGCCGCAGGCACGGCCGTGGTGAGCGGCTGGTGGCTGATCCTCTTTGTGCGCCAGGTGGCACAGGTGGACTTCGTGCGGGAGGTGCCGGGGCTCTGGGCGGTGTCCCTTCAGGCTTTCGTGCGGGCCCCGGTTGACCCGCGCTTCATAGGGAAGTACACGTATCCCTCATACGTGGGCATCGTTCACCTAGCCCTGGGGGTCGGGGGCATGTTGTGGGCGGCGATGCACCCCGGGCGTCTCAGTGGCACAGCGGTGGCTGCCCTGGTGCTGGTGGCACTGGGCCTGGGTGAACAGGTGAATCCCCTGATCCGCCTTCCCCCGTTTAATAGGACGGACGTGGCGCGGTTTCCCGTGTACGCGGCACCCTTTTTCATCATCCTGGGCGTCGGCATGCTCCAGGGGGTGTGGGAGGAGGCGAAGCAGGCGCTGGGCCAGAGGTGGCGCCGGGAGTGGCTGGTGGGCCTTGCTCTGGCGGCCCTGGCGCTGCTCATGGTCATACCCTTGCGGGATGCCCTGGTGGCCTCTCAACGGCTGATGCGGCCGTACGTTGTGGACTCATCCGTCCGCCAGGCACTTTCGTGGCTTGAGGAGAACGGCACTGAGGGCCGGGTATTGGGAGTTGGTTTCTGGCACTGGGACAACTTTCTGGTGCCCTACTACGCCGGTCGCCCCGTGGTGGCCGGGTGGTACGATGAGGGCGCCCGAAACTGGCGGCCCGTCCTGGAGATACGCCACATGATGTGGTCAGGTGAGGCGGACGGGCCGCGGCTCTACCAGTTGCTGGACGAGTTGGAGGGCCGCTATGTGATGGTGTTTGACTACTACCGAGTGGAGCACCCCCAGGCCTTCCTGGACGAGCTAAGAGGCCAGCCGGAGCTGTTTGAGGAGGTGGCGAAGTGGGAGCGGGTGGTGCTCTTCGAGGTGCGCCGCAGCGGGGCTTCGGTCTCGTTGCCCAGGGGTGTGGCGGATACTATAATGTCTTTCGATGCACGCGCTGGTACTAGCTGGGGGTCGTGGCGAGCGTCTTCGCCCTCATACCGATAGCAGGCCCAAGCCCATGGTGGAGGTCTGTGGCAGGCCCATCCTGGCTTACCATGTGGACTGGCTGCGACTGAACGGTGTAAGCCATGTTACCTTCCTTTGCGGGTACTTGCATGAGGTAATCGCAGACTACTTCGGCGACGGCGCTGGCGTGGGACTGAAGATGGACTACCTGGTGGAGGAGACTCCCCTGGGGCGAGGCGGCGCTATCAGGCGCGGCCTGGAGGCCCTTCCAGGTGACGTGCAGGAGGTGATCGCCACCAACGGTGATGTGCTGACTACCCAGCCTCTGGCACCCATGCTGGAGCTTCACCGCTCCAAGGCGGGAGCCATGGCCACGCTGCTTCTGGCACCTCTGTGGAGTTCCTTCGGCGTCGTGGACGTGTCGGAGGAGGGCACCATTCGTGGGTTCGAGGAGAAGCCCCGCCTGCCGTACTGGATTAACGGCGGCATCTATGTCCTCTCCCGGGGGATCACAGAGTGGCTCCCGAAGGTGGGGGACCACGAGACCGAGACGTTTCCCCTTCTGGCTGCCCAGCATCGGCTGCTCGGCCTGAGGTGTGGTGGCTTCTGGCGGGCAGTGGACACCGCCAAGGACCTGCGGGAAGTGGGGGAGGCGGTGGGGCAAGGGCTGTTGGCGTGACGTGGCAGCCGGGGCTGTGTTTCATCAGGCGCAGGCTGATAGCGGGCGCCGCCCTTCTGCTGGGGGCCACTCTACTTGGGCCAGGGTCGTCGCCAGGCCAGGCACTTGCTGCCTCGCTGGCCCCTCCTCTGGAATCCTCTGCCCAGGCCGAGGTCATCGCCGTCACCGATGTCTCTGTCTCACCCCATGAGGTGCCCGCTGGAGAGCCTGTCGAGGTACGGGCTACTCTTCGCAACTACGGCTCTTCGGCCCGGGAGTACTCGGTGCCGCTGCTGGTAAATGGAGTGGTGGAGCACCGCTGGACCGGGGAGCTTCCTGGCGGGGCTGGCCGCATTCTAGCGGGCCGAGTGGTCAGGCCCATCCCCGATAGCTACGTTGTCCAGGTGGGCAGCCAGATGGACGTGTTCCGGGTGTTCTCCTCCGAGATCGTCTTCTCGGACCTCGTGGTACGCCCCTCGACGGTGGTGCCTGGCCAGCCGGTGGAGGTCACCGTTAGGGCCCGGAACCTGGGGATGTCGGTGGGCCGCTTTCGCACCACCCTCATGGTGAATGGCCAGGTGGAAAGGCGCATAGAGGGCGTGCTCCAGCCTGGGGAGAGCAGAGAGATGGTGTTGCCCGTGCGCGATACGCAAGTGGGGGCGCACGCCGTCAGCATGGAGGGGCTCACAGGTGATTTCCAGGTGGCGGCCCCTGTTGTGGACCTGCCCCTCCCACCTCGTGTCCCCATCAGCACCGCGATGGCGTCGGCCTTGGATGCGGAGGGACAACCTCTGCCTATCGTGGGTGATGCCGTCGTGGTAGCAACTGTGGCCCAGGGCGGGCTGGACTTTCTCTTTCCTGTGGCGTTGAAGCCGGGTCAAGCCATGGCCTCCTTTCATGATCCTATCTCCGGAGTGGCTTTCCAGGATGGTCGGGTGGAGCTTCCATTGCGCGGGCCGCTGTACCAGGTGGTTGGCCGGGTCTTGGCCCAGGGAGCCCAGGTGACTGGAGAGGGCTTGGTCACGGTCAGGGTCCATGCGGCATTGGTGGAGGCGGAGATGCGGGATGCGGTCTTGTCCCGGGAGGACGGGTTCAAGGAGCGCGTGGGTGTGGGCCTGGGGGTGGAGCTGAGTGGCTTTCCCACCAACGGCCTCCTGCACCTCACGCCCACTGTGGACCTTCCGGGCTGGGCCAGTGCCGCCCTTGAAGTGCTGGCCCGACAGCAGGGCAAGACGGTGTCCAGCGTAGCACTGGCGGTGCGTGCTGCCCATCGCAACCTTCCTGCCGGGGCCCAACCCCGCACGCTGCTGGCGGTGGCCCCCGAACTGGTGGAGCGCAGCGGTGGCCTGGGGGAGCTGCGTGCCGTGCGTATTGGCAAGGAGGGCGCCGCCCCTATGGAGCTACGCTCTCTGGGAGATGACCCTCAGGGGCGCGTTCTGCTGGAGGCGGCAGGGCCCAACGTGCCCGGCGATGAGTTTGTGGCTATAGTGAGCATGGCCGACTTTCCTCAGATAGCCGTGTCTAAGGTGACCCTTTCGCCCCAGGTGGCTGAGCCTGGGGAGCCGGTGCGTGTCGAGGCGGGGTTGGGAGACTCTGGGACCCGGCCTGCCGTCAATCTGCTCCTGCGCGTGGACGGGGAGTTGGCAGACGCACGACCCCTGGAGGCCAGGGCAGACGGCGGCGCGGTGGCCCGGTTCACTTTCGTGGCGCCGCGTCCGGGCCTGTACCGCCTGGAGGTGGAGGGCGTGCAGAGGTTCCTGCGCGTGGCACCCGCAGCGGCTCCAGGGCAGACCGGTTTCCAGGAGCTGCGCATCTCACCACTCACCGCTCTGGTGGGTGAGCCGGTGGTTGTCTCTGCCCTGGTGCTTAACGCCAGCGGGGCGGACAGGCTGGTGTGGCTAGAGCTGGAGGTGAATGGTGTGCCCATGCAGGTGTCCCGGCAATACGTTGAGGCCCCCAGCGCCACGCGAGTGGAGTTCCGGTTTGTCCCCAGGGCCGCTGGCACCTATAGGGTGGGGCTGGCTGGCCTGCGCGGGGAGCTGGAGGTGGCGCGCCCTCCCCGGCCTGCCGCCTTGGAGGTGAGAGAGCTGGAGGTGCGGCCAGCGTTGGCCAGGCCGCAGGAGGTTGTGACCGTGCGTGTGCTGTTGGCCAACGTGGGGGAAGAGCCGGGCGAGCACACGGTGCGGCTGTGGATTGACGAGGCCACTGTGGCCGAGCGGACGGTGCGTGTGGAGGGGCTTACCCTCATTCCGGTGACCTTTCAGGTGCAGCGCCAGGATACCCGAAGCTACGCGGTGAGGGTGGACGGGCTAAAGGATGTGTTCAAGGTGGCGCTGAGGCCACCAACGGACCTGGTGGTCATGTCGCTCATGGTAGAGCCGGCGGTCGCCCCCGGGGGCACGCCCGTGACGGTGCTGGCCGAGGTCCAGAACGTGACCGGAAGGCTGTTGAATGGCACGGTGTTGCTCAAAATCAACGACGTTGTGAGGGATGAGGGTGCTGTGTCCCTAAACCCAGGCGAGCTACGCGCTTTCACCGCGACTATATCTGTGGACACCCCTGGCCTGCATAACGTGGAGTTAGTGGTTACTCCTCAGGGCGGCTCTGTGGCGTCGGTGCGGACAGCCCAGTTTTTGGCGACGCGCCCTCTGGCGCTGCCCACCTTTGAGCTGGTCCGGCTGGATGTGACACCCAGGGAGGTAGGGCCGGGCGACCTGGTCCAAGTGCGGGTGTTGCTGGCCAATCTGGGTGAGCTTGAGGGTGAGTACGCCGTGCGCTTGAGCGTGGACGGGCTTCCTGTGGAGGAGAGGCCGCTCTCGGTGCCGGGGCTCGCCACGGTGCCAGTGAGCTTTAGTGTAAAGGCGGAGAGTCCAGGCCGTCACGTGGTTGAGATTGAAGGTCTGAGGGGTGAGTTCCTGGTGAGGCCGCTGGCCCGCGCTGACATTGTTCTGGGCGGGCTAGCCGTGGAGCCAGGCGAGGCACCGGCAGGCGAGCCGGTGGTGGCGCGGCTGGAGGTGCGCAACCGGGGCGATGCTAGAGGGGATACCACCGTCACTCTGGAGGTCAACGGGGTATCAGAGGCGGTGCAAGGAGTATCCCTGGACGCAGGGGAGAGGCGGACACTGACCTTTTCAATTGTGCGCGACCAGCCCGGTACCTATCAGGTATCGGTGGAAGAGCTGACGGCGACCTTCACCGTCCTGGCAAGGTCGAGCTTGCTTGGTGCCTGGGCGTGGGCGTTGTCGGGCGTCCTGGTGACAGTTGTCGTGGCGGCAATGGCATATCTGCTCTACCGGCGTCTGGTACGGCGGCCAACGGGGCAAGAGTGAACTTTGGGCAATGTGGCGGCCGCCGAAGTAGGGTACGGTGGCCGCGCCCGGTGGCTGCCATCCTATTACAGAGAGGAAACGAGACGGGATGGACTACGATCTGATTGTCGTGGGCGCTGGCCCTGCGGGGTCAGCTACCGCCGCGAAGGTGGCGGCGGAGGGATTCAGGGTCTTGGTGCTGGAGGAGCACCCCGTCATCGGGCGCCCCCTTCAGTGCTCCGGATTCGTGAGCCCGCGTACCCTGGACATAGCCGGGGTTGGCCAGGAGGTGGTCCTCAATTCGGTGAAGGGGGCGGTAGTGCATTGCGGCCAGGCGAGCCTGGCCCTGGGTGGGGAGCGGGTGCACGGCCTGGTGCTGGACAGGACGCGGCTGGACCAGCTCGTGGCCGCTGCGGCGGAGAAGCGCGGGGTGGCTTTTGGTCACGGCTGCAAGGTTGTGGGCTTGGAGCGGGTGGACGGCCACGTGGAGGTGCGTGTGGAGCGCCGGCGGGGCGGTGATATGCTGGCCAGGACTCGGCTGGTGGTGGGCGCCGATGGGTGGAACTCCGTGGTGGCCCGCTGGATGGGGGTGGCGCGAGCAGGCCCCACAATTCGGGCGGTCGGAATCGAGGCTGAGGTGCGGGGGCGTGCCATGGAGAAGGCCCATGTCTTCGTGGGCAACCGCATGGCGCCGGGCTGGTTCGGCTGGGCTGTTCCCCTGGGTGATGGGCGCATCCGGCTTGGGGTGGGCGCTGACCCGGAGGCGGCCCGGGTGCACCCACGGGCCCTGCTGGAGATGCTGCTGGAGGCGTACCCCGAGCACTTCGCCAGTCTGAAGGTACTGTCCTACTCCGGGGGGTTCATCCCTTTGTACGCCGGAAGGCGCAACGGCTGTCTGGACTCGGTGGCGGACAGGGTGATGCTGGTGGGGGATGCCGCCAGGCAGGTCAAGTCCACCTCTGGCGGGGGCATCTACACCGGCCTGGTGGCGGCGGAGTGTGCCGCTGCGACAGCGGTACGGGCTCTGGGTGAGGGCGACCTCTCGGCCTCGGCCCTGGCCTCATATGAACGGGCATGGCGGTCCAGGCTGGGCCAGGAGTTGGAGCGGGGGAGGGATGTGCGGCAGGTGTTCCTCAGCCTCAGCGATGACCAGCTACAATGGGTCCTGCGGCTCTTCGGTTACGGGCCGTTGCAGAGGATCATCTCTCGCTATGGGGACATAGACTACCCCTCGGCCATGTTCGCTCGCCTGGCCGTTGCCACGCCTCCCCTGCGGGCGCTGATTGCCCTGTCTCGGACCCCACCCCTCCACTGGATGGGTATTCTGGGCCGGGGCATCAGCAAGCTAGCTGGCGGGGGCGGCAACGGGGTAAGACCAGGGTAGCACAGGAGCCAGCGGTACCCGTGCTGGGCGGGTCATCCCTCGGCGCTGCGTTGCTCTACCCTGACCCGGATGGCATCCTGGTAGGTCCCAGGGCGCTGCCCGGCGACAAGGCGTCCCCTGCGGTCAATTCTGCCCACCGAGGAGTCGGCTAAGCTCCATTCGCCGGTGGCCAGCGGCAGGCGGAGTCCATTAGCGTCATACGCCTCGAAGATAAACTGGAGCGTGCCACCCGGCGGGACTACGGCCTGGCCTGGTATCACATCCACTCTGCTGAGTTCCCCCTCTATCAGCAGGTCCACGGACCGGGTGACTGTCATGGTACCTTCCGGCCCCTGCACGGAGACCTCCACTTTGATGCCTTCCTTGTAGATACCGGGGATATCGCCAGCCACAACCCTGCCTTCCTTGTCCACCTGGGCGGCTCCTGTCGGAGCGGACCAGGTGATGGAAGCATCCCGCACGGCGACTCCCCTGCCATCCACCGCGCTGACAGTCAGGCGGGCGCGCTGCCGAGGGGCTAGTTGGACCTGCTGGGGTGACACGGTGACAAAGAGCGCCTTGGCCCGTTCCACAGCAGTGGTGACAATAATGGTAGCCGCTGCGGTGAACTCTCGCCCGGTGGCGTCGTCAGGCAAAGTCGCCACCACCTCAACGGCATTGGAGAATGTCCCGGTCTCCTGGCCTGCCCGGAACAGGCCCTCCTCGCTGATGGTGCCTGCTTTTGGCTCTGTCAGCCTCCAGTCCAGGCGGGCATCGCGCAACTGGTTCCCCCGCCCGTCCAACAGAATGGCGTGAAAGCGCGTGGGCTGTTCCGGGCTCAAGGATACCGCCTGGGGTACGAGGAAGAGCGTTTGCGGCTCCGTGTCCACCGGTGCCTCCGCGATCTCCACAGAGACGGTTGCGGCGATGGGAGGCGCTCCTTCCCGGGGCGACGGCGTGGTCACACGGATGGCCTCAGGGTAGCTACCTGGCTGGCCTGAGGCGGTGAACTGCCCGGCGTCTGTCAGAGAGCCCACCCAAGGGTTCTGGAGAGTCCAGGTCAAGGTGGCTGAGGGCACCACAAGGCCGTCTGCGTCTAGGGCGAAGGCTTGCAACTCCAGGGACTGCCGCGGCCTCAGATAAAGGGATGGTGGGTATACCTGGAGCCGCATCGGCTTCGCCTGGCCCAGCCGGTCGGCCACCGATATGGAGGCGACACCTCGCACTTCGGTGACTCTCCCCGCTAACTCCTGCACCGCGGTCACCTCCACGGCGTCCTGGAAGGTGGTGGAGACAAAGCCTGCGCGCAGCACCCCTCCCTTGGAGATGTAGCCTGCCCCAGGGTCCAGCATTCGCCAGCGGAAGGTGACATCGCGGCCTACCGGCCTCCCCTGCCGATCGTAGGCCACCGCCGACAGCACGGTGCTCTCCCCCGGAAGCAACACGGCGTGGGAGGGGATGACCTCCACCGAGGTTATGGTTGCCGTCTCCAGTGCCTCGATGGTGACTGTTGCCGTTCCCCAGACCTCTGTGACGCGGGCATGCTGGGGCGATGGCTTAGGACTGGCGCTAGGCGGCACCGAGGCACGGCCACATCCTGCTGCCAGCAGCAGCCCCATCAGCGCCAGTGCCAGGACCTGTGGTGGGTACCGTGAGAGGAGGCGTCTACGGGATAAGAGGGCGCTCATCTATGGACGCTGTCCGTTTGCTCCAGCCCCTGGGGGACCCCGGAGGCTTTGCTAGTCATGACCCCCAAGGCTGAGCGGCATGGGCCGATCTCCCCGGGCCCAGGAACAGCATGCGTAATAGTAATAGTCCATTCATAATACGGTAACGAGGTCATGGGGGCAATGGCTGTTTCTGGCTTACTCACCACGAAGCCAGCGTGCGGGCCACCGGACGCGACGGCGCTGGGTGGGGCGAGTGGGTGAAGGAGGGCGGTTGTTGATCATGGCCCCGGGGTTGTGGCAGAAGAGGAGACCGGCCATCTCCTGGCCGAAGCGACGGGCCACCAGAGCCATGGCCTGCCCCAGGGCGGCCGTGGGCCTTGGGCCGTGGGATGAATGGGCATCGGAGGCCACACAGTGGGCCAGCCCCAGCTCCAGGATGCGCCAGGCCGCCGTCTCAGCGCTGCTCCCGAAACCGCCCACCAGGCTCCCGGCGTCCACTTGCACCAGGACTCCTCGCTCTACCAGGCCCTCCAGCAGGGAGAGCTTGGCCTGAATGGTCGTCTGCCTCTCCGGATGTGCGATAACGGGGGTCAGTCCGCGCAATCGGAGCTGGAACAGCGTCTCATCCGTGTACAGGGGGTACTGGTAGAAGTCCAGCTCGAACAGCAAATACCGCGAGCCGTTCAGCGTGAGCGCCCGTTCGGCATCGCTGTCCGGTAGCTCTGGAAGCAACCTGTGCTCAGCCCCTGGCAGCACCTCTAGGGGGACGCCCTTCTCGCGTAGAGTACCGCGGAAGGTCTCCAGGTGTTGCCAGAGGGCGCCAGGGCCGCCTTTGAGTTGCACATCGCTGGTATGGGGAGTGGCCACCACGGCCTTGACGCCAATAGCAACGGCTGTCTCCGCCATTGCCAGGGAGTCTTCCGTCTCCGCGGGGCCGTCGTCCAGCCCAGGCAGTATGTGGCAGTGGATGTCGTAAAGGTCTGGCTGGTGACTATCGCTTGTCATGAGGCGATAACGGCAGGGTGCTTCGCTGGTGGACTGGTGCGTTGGGAGTGTACACTACCGTGTGCGATACACGCCAGCGGACGGGGGGCGGCCTTTACTGGCGTCCACCTGGGTGGTAGTGTACGGCGGAAGGCTCTCCGACAGATACTGGATGCGACGTTTACTGTTCCTTGCATTACTGGTGGCGGGGCCAGCTATTCTTCTGGTTGGTGTGCTCGCCACGCCGGGAATGGTGGTTGGCCAGGCTCCGTGGCCTACGCCGCCACCAGCCCCCTCAGGGCGGCTTTCCAAAGTGGTCCCACGGCCCCTGGTCACCCCGGTCTCTCCTGCCGGCAAGCCGGGAAGCTTCTCGGTGGTGCTGGACCCCTTTTATCCGGGAGACGTCCCTCGTGTGCCACCCCTGCGTACGGTGGACCTGCCTGCCGATGGCGTTCTGATCCAGGTATCGGCGGGAGCGTTCTGGGAGACCGTCCAGTTAGTCTACGAGCCCCTGGGGGAAGCCAGCCTGCCTGCGCCGCTGAAGGGAGTGACCCTGCTTCGGGCCTTCCGGCTGGGCGTGTTCAAGGCTGATGGAAAGTCTCCGGCTGAGGCCCCGGGCCGTGCGGTGCGCCTCCAACTCTCTCTCTCTGAAGGTGAGGTTGCTGCTGCGGGGCGTAAGGAGTGGCTGGTGGCCTTCAGGTACAACCCTGGACGGCAGCAGTGGGAGCCGCTGGTCACCTCGGTGTCCGCCGATGCCAACACGCTTGAGTTGCGTCTGCTGGAGTTCGGGGCCGTGGCTTTGGTGGCCGACCCTCCCCCGGTGGCGCTGGGTGGCGTGGGTGGGGGAGGCGGGTAATGCTGCGACGAGCCTGGAGCCTGGCCCTCGCCCGGCTGCGCCAGCGATGGCGTCTTGGGATAGTTGGCGGCGCTGCGCTGGTGGCCCGGCTGCGCCGGCAATGGCGTCTTGTGGTGGTTGTTGGCGGCGCTGCGCTGGTGGTCCTGCTGGCAGGCTATGGTGGCGCGGCTGCCTACTGGGTCGGCGACCTCCGTCACCAGGCTGATACGCTGGAGGACTCGCTTCAGGGTTGGGACATCATGAAGCTGGACCAGCGTGCCACCTACGGGCCTGTGCTGGAGTCCCTGTCGGAGGTAACGCGAGATACTCGGTGGCTCAGGCTTCAGCTTGCACCCTTGCGTGCCTTCCGCTGGGTGCCTGGTGTCGGTGGTAGAGTTGGGCAGGCCCTGGCGGTGCTGGATTCGGTCCACAGCCTGGGAAGAGCTGCCTCCCTCACTCTGGAGGCGTATGTGGGGGAGGATGGGCTCGCACTGGTGAGCGGCCAGGGTCCGGCAGAGTTGCCGGAGGGGGCCAGACGGCGGCTTGTGGCCGCGGCTGAGGAGTTGGGTGCTGCCGAGCGTCTGCGAGCGCGGCTGGACGGGCAGCGGGCCCTGATGGGGTTGACGAAGCGGTACCTGGAGAACTATGACCGCCTCGTTCCTGCCCTGCGTCTGGCGGTACGCGCCGGCCTGGAGGCCCCGGGCGCCTTTTTCCAGGTGGCCCAACTGAGAGACCAGGTCCAGCAACTGAGAGAGAGCGTGGACATCTCTGTGGGTGCCCTGCGCTCTCTGCCAGAGACGCGACAGACCCTTCAGGCGATGCGGGAGGAAGCGGCGTCGCTGACCGACCAGTTGGGAGGACTGCTGGAGGCGCGCCAAGAGGGTCTTGGCGGGCTTTCGGAGTCCGACGAGGCCCTGGTGAGGGCTGCCATGAAGACGGCCATGCTCCTGGAGTCGCTCACCGCCGCTGGAGAGAGGGCAGCGATCATGGCGGAGGCTGTGCTTCATCAGGGCTTGTTCACCCCCGAGTTTGGCAACACTGTTGGTGTAGAGCTGGCGGCGCTTCGTAGGGACGTGGAGCGGAGCCAGGTGCTTCTGGACGAGCTGGCGCGCGTGGCACTCCCCGCCACGGACATCCAGGGCGATGCGCCGGGCATGGCTGACCTGTCCAGAGTCATCTCCTCGCTGCGCACCAGGGCCTCCAGCCTTCTGGAACGGGTCAACCGGTTTGCTCTCTTTGCCGAGGATTCACTGGGCTTCCAGGGGCCTCGCCGCTACCTGGTGGTGGCCCAAAACAACGACGAGATCCGGGCCACCGGCGGGTTTCTCGGCGTGGTGGCGGAGGTGACTCTGGAGAACGGCATCCTGACCAGCGTGCGCTACCGCGACAGCACCACGGTGGACCGGGAGCCGCTGGAGAACAATCCGGTGCCTCCGGAGCCCATCTACCGTTACCTGTGGATGGGTCGCTTTCTCTTCCGGGATGCCAACTGGCACCCCAGCTTCCCTGTGGCGGCGGGGCAACTGGCAGACCTGTACCTTCGGGGCACGGGAGTCCAGGTAGATGGAGTGGTTGCTGTGACCAAAGAGGTAGTTGTGGACCTGGTGGATGCGCTGGGGTCTGTGACGGTCCCTGAAGTACCAGGCCCCATTGACGGCGCCACCGCCAGACGGTATGTGGATGGGGAGTTGAGCTATCCCTGCCTCCCCAGGCATGTCTCCTTCCGCTCCAAACGCTGCTTCGACGAGGACCTGTTCCAGAGCATCCTTGACCTGAGCACCGGGACGCCCCCCTCAGGCCAACAGGAGGCTGTCTTCGAGGTCATGGAGAGGAGGATGAAGGCCAAAGACCTCCTTTTCCATCCATTCAGTGAGCAGGCTACCGCGGTGGCGTGGGAGCTAGGCTTGAACGGTGGCATACCGCAGGTAGACCATGACTTTCTCATGGTGGTGGACAGCTCATTGCCAGGACACGCCTCCGGTCGGGTGGAGAGAGAGGTGGAGTACCGCATCAGCCTGTCCACGGATGGGCCATCAGAAGCCACCTTGCGCGTTAGGTACCAGAACCGTGGCCTCGGGCTGGGGGAGCCATGTCGGCAGACTGCGACAACCAAGGAAGGCTGCTTCTGGGACTACTTCCGCATCTATGTGCCCATCATGGCGTCGAGCATCGTGGCACCCTCCGTGCCTGTCCACGACGGCTCGGAGTGGCTGGTGTGGGGGTATGAGGACCCCGAGTCCCGCAAGGTGACGGCCATACCCAGGGCAGGGCTCTCGGGGCTGGCGGAGATCGCAGGGTACCTGACGGTGGAACCGCAGAGTGTGACCACCCTCCCGGTCACATACGAGCTGCCATCCACCATGCTTCGGCGTGTCGCGCCTGATACATACCAGTACCGCCTCCGCCTGGAGAAACAGTCGGGAGTGGAGGATGGGGTCTCGGTCTTTGTCGAGCTGCCCCCAGGAGCGGAGCTAGTGGGCGCGTCGCCGGGGGTCCAGGGCAGGAACGGAGGGTGGCTCTCCTTCGTCCTTCAGATGCAACAGAGCACCGACATAGTCCTGTCATTCAAGATGCCGCCGCGTGCAGGCTAGGCGCTGGGCCGGATAGTGTATCAGGTATGTCCTCGTCATTCCGGCGAAGAGCTTGCCCCGGCGAAGGCCGTGGGCCGGAATCCATCAGAGCATCTTGACCACGGCCGTATCTGGACACCGGCCTCCGCCGGTGGGACGGGTAAAGCCCCCATTTCCTGACACAGCAAACTGGGGCACTGCCTCCCGCCGGGTTTCTTTGCGTGAACGGAGAGGAGATGGTAGCATTGCAGTGTTTGGGACTAAGATGGAGCCTCTCGGCTCCAGAAGTGCGGGGCTGCTGGCATGGAGCGTGTGGAAGAAGAAACCCTAGACCTGCGTAGGTATCTGGATGTCATCCTACGGTGGTGGTGGTTTGTACTGCTGGGACCTGCTGTGGGCATTCTGTTTGCCTTTCTCCTCACCTCCAGGCAGGTCCCTCAGTATGAGGCCCGCGCCACCCTGCTAGTACAGCAGACAGGGGAGTCGGCTGTGCCCACCCTGGGCGACATCCAGGCCAGCCAGCGCCTGGCTGCTACATACCAGCAGTTGATCACTACCAGTCCGCTGCTGGAAGAGGTGATAGAACGGGAGGACCTGCCTTACAGTGTGTCCCAACTGAGGCCTCGGGTAGGGGCCAGCGTCGTCAGGGACACACAGTTGCTTGGTGTGTCTGCCAGGCATACTGACCCGACCATGGCCGCTCGCATAGCCAATGCACTGGCGGAGGCTTTCATTGAGCGGATGCAAGAGAACCGCCTGGCCGAGATAGCGCGACTCCAGGCGGCGGCCCAGGCGAGGGGCATAACCGACACTCGCCAGCTCCTGGAGACGGGGCTCGCCTCTCTGGGCAGCCTGAGCATTGTGGAGCCGGCAGCGGTCCCCACCCTTCCTGTGGGCGCCGGCCGACTCCGGCTCAGCATCCTCCTGGCGGTGATGGTGGGTGGGTTCCTCAGTGTGCTGGGAGCCTTTGGTCTGGAGTACTTCAACGACAGGCTGCGCTCCTCGGAAGAGGTGGAGCGGGTGCTTGGAGTGCCAGGGCTGGGGCTGGTGGTGCAGTGGCGGCGTAGTTGGGTAGAGCCCTTCGTGTCGGTGGTGAGGCAGTACCCCCGTTCCACCGTGGCCGAAATGTACCGGCAGGTGCGGGCCAACCTTCAGTTCACCATTGGGGCCCACGCCCCGGCCAAGCTCTTTATGGTGAGCAGTGCGATGCCCCGAGAGGGCAAGACCACCACGGTGGCGAACCTGGCTGTGGCCATGGCGCAGACCGGGAGCAAGGTCATCCTGGTGGACGGCGACATGCGACACTCCGAGGTGCACAAGTGGTTCAACCTGCCTAACGACCTGGGGCTGAGCAACCTGCTCGCCTACCCGGACCGCTCCGTGGATGAAGCATTGCAGGAGACGGGAGTGGAGGGGCTTCGGGTGATCGCGGCTGGGCCTAATCCGCCCAACCCGGCGGAGTTGCTGGGGACTGCCAGGATGGGCACCATTGTGAAAGAGCTAAAGGAGAGGGCTGACCTGGTGCTGTTCGATGCGGTGCCTATGCTGGTGGTGGCCGATGGCGCTATGCTTGTCTCGCACACGGATGGCGCCATCCTGGTGACCAGTGCCAAGTCCAGTCGTCCCGACGATATGCGCAAGGTGATAGATACCGTCCGCCGCGCAGAGGTGCCGGTCCTGGGGGTAATAGTTAACCGCGCGCAGACGCGCCGTTTCGGCTACGGCTACGGTTACCACCGGTACCCGCACTACTACGGCCACTACTATGCAGGTGAGGGTCAGGACGGCAGCGGGGATGGCCTCATCTCTGTGGGCGGCAGTCTTCGCTGGCTAAGGCGGCGCATTCTCAGGCCGCTGAGGCTGGCCAGGCGGCGGTAGAAGCAGGCAGAGAAGCTCCCTATGAGGAACGTGCGCGCTCACCCTGAGCCAGTCGAAGGGTGAGCGTATGGTTTGCCGCTCATGGTGAGTCCCGATGGAATCGGGACTCACCATGACATTTGTGCGAACTTCAGAAACAGGATGCTGGGTTCTTTGTTACACCTTCCGCCCCGGCTTCTCCCATGTGCCCCGCAGGGTGATCCAGCCGGAGAGTAACACGAGCCTCAGGTCCACCCAGAGCCCCATTCCTTGAATGTATTGGAGGTCATACTCCAGCTTCTGACGGGAGTCGGCCCTGTCGCCGTGCACCTGGGCCAGCCCCGTGAGACCGGGCCGGACAGCGCACCGCTGTTCAAACCCGGGCACGGTCTCCTTCAGCAGGTCGAACTCATCCTGCGCCAGCGCCCTGGGGCCCACAAAGCTCATGTCGCCGCGCAGGATGTTGACCACCTGTGGTAGCTCGTCCAGGGCGGTGCCCCGGAGGAGACGCCCCACCCGCGTCAGGCGCGGGTCACGTGGCGATGTCCAGGCAGGGCCGATGGTGTCGGCGTTGCGGACCATTGTGCGGAACTTCAGCGCGTGGAAGATGCGGCCACCCTGGCCCACCCGGCGCTGCCGGTAGAAGATGGGCCTGCCGTCGTCCAGTAGGACCGCCAGGGGTATGAGGAGCCACAGAAGGGCCCACAGGGGCAACAGGAGCAGGTGGGCGAAGAGGAGGATGGCCAGGTCCAAGGGTCGCTTGTAGCGGGGCTCGTTCATGCGCACCGTTCCAGGATGGTTGCCACGATCCGCTCGGCGGCGTGGCCATCTCCATACGGGCTCACCGCGTGGGCCATGCGCTCGTACTCTGCTCCGTCGTGGAGCAGCCTCTCTGTGGCCGCCACAATGCTCTCTGTGTCTGTTCCCACCACCCTGGCCGTGCCTGCCTCCACCGCTTCGGGCCGCTCGGTCTCACGGCGCATCACCAGCACTGGCTTGCCCAGGGCCGGGGCCTCCTCCTGGATGCCGCCGGAGTCGGTCAACACCAGGTAGGAGCGCGCCATGAGGTGCACAAAGGGCTCGTAGGGCAGGGGGTCCGTGAGGTGGATGCGTTCTTCGCCCGCCAGCAGGCTGTGCACCGGGCCGCGGACGTTGGGGTTCATGTGAACGGGGTATACAACTGTCACGTCCCGGTTGCGCCGTGCAGTCTCCCGGAGGGCGAGGCAGATGTTTTCCAGGGGCTGGCCAAAGTTCTCCCGCCGGTGGGCGGTCACAAGGACCAGGCGGTGCTGCTCCCTCCCGTCCAGGCCCAGTTTCTTGAGCAGCTTCCTGGCCTCCGCCGAAGGCTCCCTGGCCGCCGTCCAGTGCAGGGCGTCTATGACCGTGTTCCCTGTGGTGAAGATGTGGTCCTGGGGTACGCTCTCCGCCAAAAGGGAGGCTGCGGCGGTGGTGGTGGGGGCGAAGTGGTATGCGGCCAGGGCGCCGATGATGCGGCGGTTCATCTCCTCGGGGAAGGGGCTGTAGGGGTTCCGCGTGCGCAGCCCAGCTTCCACGTGGCCCACGGCCACCTTCTGGTAGAAGGCCGCCATGGCGCCCACCATGGCGGTGGTGGTGTCACCCTGCACCAGCACCAGGCCGGGCAACTCGGCCTTCAATGTTTCGGAGAGAGCGGTCATGGCCCGGGCCGTCAGCGACGGCAGGTCCTGGTCTTCCCGCATCAGCGCCAGGTCAATCTTGGGGGATATCTGGAAGTGCTCCAGCACCTGGTCCAGCATCTGGCGGTGCTGCGCCGTAACACACACCACTGGCTCCAGCCGCTCCCGGTGCCTCTCTAGCTCCTTGACCACGGGCGCCATCTTGATGGCTTCGGGACGGGTGCCGAAGATACACAGCACCTTCACCTCAGAACCTCGCGTTGGCCTGGATGCATTCCCAGTTGTCGCGGAACCACCGTACCGTGTTCTCCAGCCCCTCCCGGAACTTTGTCCTGGGCTCGTAGCCCATCAGGGAGCCGGCCTTCGCCACCGAGGCGCAGCGACGGCTATGAGTATCCCACTTGCGTCGCTCCGTGAACCGGATGCCTGCGGGGTTCTCCGTAAGCTCGTTGATCCAGTGGGCCAGGTCTATGATGCGGGTCTCCTGGCCCGAGGCCAGGTTCATGGCCTCGCCCACTGCCCCGTCTTCGTACCCCGCCCTTAGCAGGCCGTCCACAATATCCCCCACGTAGGTGAAGTCGCGGGTCTCTTCGCCAGTGCCTGTGATGGGCAGGGGCTGGCCTGTCATGGCCCAGTAGGTGAAGTTGGGAATCACGTTCCTGTACCGCCCAGGCACCTCCCCGGGGCCGTAGGAGTTAAAGAAGCGGGCGCGCACCACCCTCATATCGTAGTAGTTCTTGAAGAAGTTGCAGTAAAGCTCTCCCAGGAGCTTGGTGATCTGGTAGGGGGTGTCCAGGTCAATGGAGGTGAAGTCCTCGGTGAGAGGGAGTGGCGCTTTGCTGCCGTACACCGAGCAGCCGGAGGAGGCATATACCGCCCGCTCCACGTGGGCCAGCCGGGAGTACTGGAGCACCTTCAGTGTCCCCAGGCCGTTCACCGCCAGGTCTGTCTCAGGGTGGTCAATAGAGTTCTGGTTGGCGAAGAGGGCAGCCAGGTGGTACACCATCTGAGGCTCGGCGAAGAAGACGCGGCGCAGGGCCTCCTCGTCCAGGACGCTGCCCTGGACGAAAGTGACTTGGGGGCACTCGGGGACAGCCCACCTCTGGCCGGAGGAGAGGTCGTCCAGCACAATCACCCTGGCGCCCAGGTCGGCCAGGGCGCGGCACAGGTTGGAGCCGATGGCCCCGGCGCCACCGGTGACCAGGACCCTCTTGTCACGATAGTGGTCAAGGTAGTTTGGCATGCTCTCTCCTCGAATCCCTTTGCTTCCTACAGCCTGTAAGCATCTGGTGGTACTGTTCTATGCACCCTTCCTGGTCGAAGTGGGCCTCGGCGTAGGCCCGCCCGCGGCGGCCCATCGCCTCCGCCAGCGCCCGGTCGCTGTGCAGGGATAGCACCGCCTCAGCCAGCCGGTCGGGGCAGCCTGCCTCCACCCAGACGCCGCAGCCAGCCTCCTGGACCAGCCGCGCCGCGTCGCTATCCGAGGGGACGCTGCATATCGCTGGCCTGCCGGCGGCCATGATGGCCTGTAGCTTTCCCGGCACCACAGGGGTCCGCAGCTCCTTGCGGAGGGTGACCAGAGAGGCGTCGGACGCGCTCAATAGCTGGGCATAAGTCTCTGGAGGCTGCGTGTCCATGAATCGCACATTGGCCAGGCCCAGCTCCCGCACGCGACGCTCCAGGGCCGACCGGGCCACACCCTCTCCCACCAGGAGGAATAGGACATCGGGATAGTCCCGTAGGCGTGAGGCCGCCTCGACCACGTCTTCCATCCCCTGGGCGAAACCCATGACCCCGCCGTAGGAGACCAGGAAGGCGTTGCCTAGCTGGTGGGTGGCGCGGAAGGCGCCGTCTCGCGAGCCGGGCCGCAGGGCCTCCAGGTCTACCCAGTTGGGCACTACGTGTACCCTGTTCTGGGGTGCGCCATGCCCCACTACGTACTCCCTATTCCCAGGGGAGTGCACCGTGATGGCCTCTGCCCGGCGGTACAGGAAACGCTCCAGGCGGCGGGAGATGCGGATGAGGATGCGGCTACGCAGAAGCCCGAGGTCTATGGCCGTCTGCGGGTAGAGGTCCTGGATGTTGAGAACCAGGGGGCCGCGCCACAGCCTGGAGAGCAGGTACCCCGTCAGGCCCAGAGGCAGTGGTGGGGAATATACGATGACAGCGCGGTGCCTGCCCAGGAGCAGGCCCACCAGCAGATAGGTGTAGGCGACAAGAAAGTGCTCCACGCCCCGGAGCAGGGGGATGCCTTTTGGGATAGGTAGCCCCGCCACCCTGTGGGTGCGGATGCCGTTGACCGACTCCCGGGTGTAGGGCCTCCGGCGGTACCACGGCTTTCGCTCCGCCACGTAGCGGTCTGGTATGGACGTGAGAACGGTGACATGGTGGCCTCGCCGGGAGAGGCCCTGGGCCAGCTCGTAGAAGAGGCGTGCCGCGGAGTTCACCGCTGGCGGAAAGCTGGTGGTCAGCAGCAGGACCCTCACAGCGGGACTCCCAGGGCGGCAGCGTCCACCTCCACGGGGCCCCCTCTCTTCAGGGACTCAACGATGGCGAAGGTGGTCAAGGTCGTTTTCACGTACTGCTCAAAGGGCACTGGCTCCGGGCCGCCTGAGCGCACCATCTGGAAAAACGCCTCCAGCTCGGCGCGGTGGCCCCGGTCCACGTTCCAGCGACGCATCTGGCTTCGTTTGCCGCTCCGCACCAGCGTCAGGCTCTTGAAGTTGTCAATGGCGCACACGGCGCTCTCCCAGAAGACCTCCACCCGCTCCCGGGGAAAGGCCCTGTCACCCATTGCGACGTAGGTGATGGACGCCACGGAGCCGTCTTCCAGGGCCAGGGTGATGGCCAGGTTCTCCTCCTCTGAGGATGCGCTTTCTTTGCTCTGGATTGTCCTGGCATATACCTGGGTGGGGCTGGCGCCAGCCAGGTACTGGACCAGGTCCACGAAATGGCATACCTCGCCTATGACTCGTCCTGCCCCTTCCACTGGGTCCACCACCCAGCTCTCTCGGGGGACGGAGCCCGCGTTGACGCGGCAGTGGAGGACCAGGGGTCCCGAGCGCCTCTCCAGGGCCTGGCGGGCACGCACGCTGAAGGGGGAGAAACGGCGGTTGAACCCCACCATCAGGCGCCCTTTGCTCTCCCGGTGCGCCTCTGCCACCTGGCGTAGGTCCTCCAGTGTGGTGGCCAGCGGCTTCTCCAGGAAGACGTCCTTGCCCTTTGCCAGCGCGGCCACAGTCATGGAGGCGTGCAGGTGGTGGCGTGTGGCAATGAGCACGCAGTCCAGATCGGCGTCCTCGATCAGTTCCGGGTAGTTGGAGCTACAGTACTGGAAGCCGAACTTCTTGGCAGCGTGCCGGGCGCTGAGGCCGCTGGCCGTGGCCACGCTGCGCCGGGTGATGTCCTTCATTCCCTTGAGTATGGGGAGAAGCGTCGTCTTGGCGAAGAGCCCCGCTCCCACCAGCCCCACCGATGGCTTCTCCTTCCCCTCTCCCACCACTCGCTTTTCCTCGCCCACGCGCACGCGTGTGGTCATCTCGACGCTCGTGGGGTAGGAGAGGACCACGCCTATGTGCCCACCGCCTTTGTACACCAGGTCGTAGGCGGTGAGCGCCTCATCTATGGAGTAGCGATGCGTGATTATGGGCTCCAGGCGCACCTTGCCGTTTGCTACCAGCTCCAGGAACTCCTCCATGTTGCGCTGCGCCGTCCACCGGACGTGGGACAGAGGATAGTCGACGCCCTTCTCCTGGTACTGGGTGTCGTAGATGCCAGGGCCGGCGGAGCGGGATACCACCAGGCGGAGCTCCTTTTCGTAGAAGGTCCGGCGAGGCAGCTTGAGGTTGACCATGCCAGGCACCACCACCACGGCGCGGTCCCTGGCCACCTCGGCGGCCAGCTCCACCGGCTGGGCCGAGTCCGTGCTGGCCAACACCAGGACTGAGTCCGCGCCCCGGCCCCGGGTCCAGGCCTGGACCTGCTCCGCCGTGCCCTGGCCTGGCAAGACTGCGGCGTCTGCGCCGAGCTGGCGGGCCAGGGCAAGTCGCTGTTCGCTCAAGTCAACCCCAAAGACGCGGGCACCGGCTGCTGTCAACACCTGTACCGCCATCAGGCCCAGCAGCCCCAGGCCAATCACCACCACCCGCTCTCCCACGGTTGGCTCTGCCAGGCGCACCGCGTGCAGGGCTATGGCACCCGGCCCCGCTAGCGATGCCGACGCCATGTCCAACCCTTTTGGCACGGCCACGCACAGGTTCATCGGCATCCACACCACCTCGGCGTGGGCGGCGTAGCCGCTGCCGAAGCAGGCCACCGGGTCTCCTTCCCGAATTGCGGTGACGCCCTGGCCCACGGCCAGCACGTGCCCAGCACAGCTATAGCCCAGGGGAACGGGCGTGTCCAGCCGGGCCATGGCGGCGCGGTATGCCTCCAGGATGCCCTCGTTGCGTGCCTTGGCGATGACCTGCCTCACCAGATCGGGCCGGGCCCGGGCCTTGCCCAGCAGGCTCTTGCGGGCCAGGTCCGCCATGAGCTTCTCGGTGCCCACGCTGACGGCGGAGCACACGTTGCGCACCAGCACGCCGCCGGGGCGGAGTGCCGGGGCAGGCACCTCCACCAGCTCAATATCCCCGTTTCTATAGTCCAGGATGACCTGTTTCATAATTGTTTGCAGTGGCAGTGCGGGCCGGTCGTCGCGCTGATGGTTCCGCCAAGGTGGCGGGTGTGGAGCCCTCCGGGCAAGCGTTGGGCGCTGGCCTTCCCTTTGAGGCAAATCGCCGCACAACCATGGGGATTATACCATGGGGGTGGTGGGTTGCTGCGGGCCAAACTAGGTTGGTCTTCCCAAGATCGTCTCCTGCTCTCGTCGCAGCGCGTCCCATGAAAAGGGGCGTCCATCTGGGAGGAGAACGCCGGACTGGGCAAAGGGTATTCTCCCCTCGTCCGAGGAGTCGTAGAGCCTGGTTGGGAAGTTGAGCAGGATGGCTGGGTGTGCCCCTATTACAAGGTAGGCGTGGAGCACGCCCGGAGGCACCAAGACCTGGTGCTGTTGCTCGTCCCCGGCATTTGTGCCCAGGTGCAACAGGTTAAGCTGGCCCTTCGTTGGAGAATCCTGCCGCCCGTCGTACAGCGCCAGGACGATGTCGCCCTGGGCCACCACGAACCGGTCGTCCTGGTGCTGGTGCGCGTGCCAGCGGTCCTCATCCCGCGCGATGCCGGGGTAGGTTACCGAGTAGTAGCACTGGGTGAAGGGCCGGCGCCCCGCCTGAAACACGTCTGGCCAGTCGGTGCGAAGCGCCTCCACCAGAATGCCCCGGGCGTCCCGGTTGACCTTGAGCCTGCGGACCACCACATCGCAGATGGTGGCACGACCGTCCTGGACCAGAGGGAGCATGTTCTAAGCCCTTTCGGCGCGATGGACAGAGTTGCTAGGGGGTGGGGCCTGCCCCGGGCGCAGTCGCCTCTCGTACTGGGCGCGGTAATAGTCCTGGAACTGGCTGGTCTGGATGATGCGCTCCCACCACCAGCGGTTGTCCAGGTACCAGGCTACCGTCTTTTCCAAGGCCTGTTCGAAGCTGTGACGGGGCGCCCATCCGAGAGTGCGGAGCTTGGTGCCGTCCATGCAGTAGCGCCTGTCGTGCCCCGGCCGGTCCTCCACGAAGCGCAGCAGGCTTTCGGGCTTGCCCAGCAGCTTCAGGAGCAGACGGGTCATGTACACGTTCTCGCGCAGGTTTCCCGCAGGGATGTTGTACGCCTGTCCGGTCGTGCCCTGGTGCAGCAGCAGGTCCAGGGCCTCGCAGTTGTCCTCCACGTACAGCCAGTCGCGCACCTGCCGTCCGTCGCCATATACCGGCAGGGGGAGGTCCTGGAGCGCGTTGGTGACGAAGAGGGGCACCACCTTCTCCGGGTGCTGGTAGGGGCCCACGTTGTTGGCGGGCCTGGCTATCACCACCGGCAGGCCGTAGGTCTGGTGGAAGGCCGAGACCTGCATCTCTGCTCCCGCCTTGCTTGCCGAGTAGGGGTTGCGGGGTGCGGGAGGGTCATCTTCGCGGCTGGAGCGCCCTGGGGGCACCTCGCCGTAGACCTCGTCGGTGGAAACGTGAAGGAAACGTTTCACCCCAGCTTCATGGGCGGCCCTTAGCAGGACGTACGTGCCATATACGTCGGTGGTGATGAAGGCACCGGGGTCCATGAGGGCACGGTCCACGTGCGTCTCGGCGGCGAAGTGGGCCACCGCGTCCACCTCCCGCATCAGGTGGCCCACCAGGGCGGAGTCGCAGATGTCGCCCTGCACAAACTCGTACCGAGGGTTGGAGGCCACGTCTCGCAGGCGTTCCAAATTGCCAGCGTAGGTGAGCTTGTCCAGGTTGACTACCTGGTACGAGGGGTGCCGCTCCAGGAGGAAGCGAATGAAGTTACTGCCTATGAACCCAGCGCCTCCGGTCACAAGAACTCTCATGGGTGGCTTGCTAAGCTCCAGGTCCAGAGAGCACCACGTAGCTGTGGTCGCCCAAGGTGAGGCGGTGGGCCTGGGGGCGGGAGGAGTTCCCCGTGACCGTCACATGCCTTCCTATGAGACTGTCGGTGATCCGTCGCGCCACGCCGGTAATGGAACTCTCTTCCATCAGCACGCTGTTCTCAATCTCGCTCTGCTGGATGCGGCAGCGAGCGCCAATGGAGGTGTAGGGCCCGACGAAGGCGTCCTCTATCACGGCCTCTGCGCCGATTATGGCCGGGCCACGCACCACGCTGCGGAGGACGCGGGCGGTGGCGGCTACGGAGACACGCCCGTGCACCTGGCTCTCGCTGTCCAACTTGCCCTGCACGCACGGCTCCAGGAGGTCCAGGATCAGCCGGTTGGCCTCCAGAATGTCATCCTTCTTGCCGGTGTCAATCCAGGGGCTGTCCAGTGGGAGGGCGCGCACCTTGAACCCATTGGCCACCAGGTACTGGATGGTGTCGGTGATCTCCAGCTCGCCCCGCCATGAGGGGTGGATGGCATCCGTGGCCTCGAAGACGTGGTGGTCGAAAAAGTAGATGCCGACCACGGCCAGGTTGCTGAACGGCTCCTTGGGCTTCTCCACCACCCGCACCACACGGCCGTCCCGCACCTCTGCTATGCCGAAGTCCTGGGGGTTACTCACGGGGTAAAGGAGAACCTGGCAGTCCACCGGCTCGTCCCGGAAGACCTTCACATATTTTGCAATGCCGTCGCGCACAAAGTTGTCGCCCAGCAGGAGGACGAAGGGCTCATCGCCTATGAAAGGCCTGGATATCTTCACCGCGTGGGCGATGCCTAACGGCTCGGGCTGGTGGATATAGGTGACCCGGGCGCCGAAGCGGCTGCCGTCCTGCACTGCCGCCTTCACGTATTCCCCTGTGTCGCCAACCACGATGCCTATGTCGGTGATGCCCGCCTCCACCGCATCCTCAATGGCGTAGAAGAGGACAGGCTTGTTGGCCACGGGCACAAGCTGCTTGGCCCCGGTGTAGGTGAGGGGCCGGAGCCTGGACCCCTTTCCCCCGCTGAGGATGAGCGCCTTCATTATTCCTTCATCTTGCCGCCGACTGCGCCAAGTATACACGGGGGGTGAGGGTGTGTCATTCAGCGGCGTGCACGCCCAGTGAGGGAGGCGGCTTCTTGTTGGCCTCTTTCCACAGGTGCTCTGGTGGTCTATCAGCAGCCACTGGCGGTGCTCCTCATCTGCTATGCCGTCGGAGCGGCCGGTCTGGCCAATGGCGAGGGTGCAGCGCGTGCCAGCCCCGCGGGGGCTGCCCGTCGCCTTGGCCGGAGCAGAGCGTAGGCAAGATACACCATCAGCGCGAATACAAAGAAGAAGACCGTCGTCACGTTGTCGGGGGAGCTGATATTCAAGATGGCGAAACGGAGCACAAAGAGCTGGGAGAACAGGACGACAGTGAATACACTGCGTCTGGCGTCAGAGTAGAGGCCAATCAGCTTGCCGTAAACGAACCCTGATAGCAGTGGCATGATGATGAACCCTGCCAGGCCCAGGTTCATGTACCACTCGGCCAGCGGGGTAGGGCTGTATGAGCCCTCTGAGTAGATGCCCAGCACTGCCTGGGTGTAGTATCCGCTGGAGTCCAGGGGCTTCCCCCCTTGCCAGGAGGCAGGAAAGACGCGGTATACAAGAGAGAGGACCGATTGGCGGAGAGGCATGCTCAGGTCGTCTTTTCGCTCCAGGAAGCGCAGCAGATGGACCAGGCCGCTGGTCCGCTCCAACCCCAGTCCTACGAAGTCTGTCACTGATAGGCTGCTCATGGCCCTGACCACGGCTCCAGTGGTGGCGGGTTGGCCCCGCCCGATCTCGCGGTATATCCCCAGCCCCACAATCAGGACGAAGGCCATCGGGACCAGGACCACCAGGTGCGGGACCTTGAGTCGCCTGTCGTAGAACGCAATGAGACCAACGAACATCATGGGCATGATGATAAGGCTTCTCTCTCCGAAGGGGAGGGAGAGGCCCACTATCACGACGAACATGCCTGCCAGCAGCAGGCCCAGCGGGCGCCAGGCGAGGCGGAAGCCCGACGCATACACCAGAAAGAACCCTGCCCATACACTCCAGAGGGCCACCTGCTTGAGGTAGTACCCTCCCGGGGTGCTGATGATCTTCAGACGTGCCTCGAATGGGTGAGCGTAGGCGGCCCCGAGGCTCACGCCAACGTATTGCCAGGACACCAAGTACACCACCAGCCCCGCCATGAAGAGCACAAGGCCATAGTGGACCCGCGCCGGGCTGGGTGCCGGGTGGCTGGCCCACGTGAACCGGTCGCGTCGCGAGGCAAAGAAGAGCCCCGTGGCCCAGAAGAAGAAGACCACGTTCAGGTAGAGGTACGCCTCCGGGAGGCCGTCCGCCAGCAGGAGGAGAGTGGGGGAGTGGGTCACGTTGATGGCCAGCAGCGGCGAGATGACGAACCCTATGACAAAGAAGGTGGCGATGGTGTAGAAGACTGGCGAGAGGGTCCGCAGCCGGTAGAAACGGGAGAAGAGGCCTATCTGGATGACCAGAAGGCCCAGGAGCAAGTAGAACAGGGTAGGCGGCTGTGGTGACATGAGATACTCAGGCTAGCGCAGTGGTCCAGCGCTGCCAGGCTTCATCATAGCTTGCGACGAGCGGGTGTCAACGATGCTGGCTTCTTTCCCCTCTGGGCTCCTGTGGTTTCAGCCATCGGCGCTCAGCCCATCACGGCCTGTCCGCCGGGGACGCGGGGCTCTTTTCCTGCTGGGATAAGACCCTGGCCAGCCAGCCCACCACCTGGGAGAACCCGGAGTCCAGGTCGTTGTTGAACCTCAGCCCCAGTGCCTTGATCCTGCTGTTGTCAACGTCGAAGCGCAGGATGTCCTCCTCTGTCCAGTGGCCTAGCCAATCTGGCAGCCCACATCTTGCCGACTAAGCGGCGGCTAGAGCAGATGGGTAATAGCACGTCGCGCACAACTTGGGCTATGCCAGCCGCCGTCGCATAGTCGTCGAGGCACAGCCATCCCTTGACTTTAAGGAACGGCACCCAATCAAGCACATCCCGCCGAGCTGCGACATACGAGTGGTCGGCGTCAATCCACAGCAGATCAATCGGCCGGTTCCACTGTTTGACTACTTCCCATGAGAAGCCACGGAACGTTTGGATGTAATCCTTCCACGGCTGCACGTTGGCGCAAAACTCCCCGTACGTGTCGCGTTCGCCTTCGCTCATGCCTTGGTTCTGCCAGGTGTCAACGGTGTAGAAGTTAACGTTTTGCCTACGAGCCACAGCCGAGGCTATGTAGCTGGTAGAGCGCCCTAGGTAGGCACCAATCTCCACGATAGTGCCGCCTGGCGGCACCCTGGACGCGAGCCTGTAAAGAAATTGGCCCTCCAGATGGCTCAGGTGTCCTGGCACTGCCGCAGGTTCGGGAGGTACGTTCACGCGGGAGATCAGGTATCGGTAAGCACGCCACTTCGCCCGGCTAGGGAGTGTCAGGAGCCGTTGGTGCCACATCGGATCCCCCGTCAAAAGGTTTGATGGCCTTGGGCGTCCGTCTTTTTCGCCACCGTCGCCCTGCTGGGCACGGAGGCCTTCTGTCCGAAAGTCTCCCACAGGTAGTTGAACACAAGAGGATAGCCGACCATTGCAATGAGCGCCACTAGGCGCGTGCCCATTGGTTCCAGATTCCACAGGGCTAAGGCGGCCAGGGTGTTCAGTGGAAGGTTCCCAGAGTACTCCATGTACCGGTCTCCCTCTCCGATGAACTTGATCGTGGGGTGCAGAATGACGAGCCACGCTATCACATCCACGGCCAGCCACAGGAGGAGGAGCAGTCCCCAGCCTCCGAAGGCGGAGGGGCTGTTCACGGCCAGTACCGCGGCCAGGACTCCGAACTGGGGCAGCCAGAAGACCACCTGGCGCAGGAACGGGTCCGTGGACACTCTGCGCAGCGAAGTCTTGCTCGGATGCAAGAGCAGGTCTCGGATATGCCGCACGTCGAAGGCGAAGTCGTTGGTGGCCATGGGGTGGACGTTCTTGATCTGCTTGTGGTAGCCGACGAGGTGCCTGATCTGGCCCGCGAGTACGTCCCAGTACGCACCCACGGAGAGTAACAGGGCCAGTATCAGGCCCAACACCAGATAGGTAACTGGTTCCCAGCTCAGGGTAGCCAGCGCTAGGCCGAGATAGGTGAGCACTATGGCCTGTAGGCCAAACTTGCTGGTGAGGGCCACCAGCGCCACGCCGATGATGGCCACGCCTGCCCACACGCCCCACGTGCCCTCTGGCAACGCAAGGATCAGAGCGAGGCAGGTGATTGACGTCAGTAGCTTCGCCAGGGAGCGAGGCGAGACTGATACCTGATAGGGGCTGGATGCGCTCCTACTCTGTGCAAGGGGGTTTAAGGCCGCCGCAGCCGCCGCCACGCCGCTCACCACCAGAGGGCCCGGCTCGGCCAGGCCAGCACGCGTTGCCAGAAGGTAGGCGACGGCGCCGTGAAGTCCAACGTAGGCTGTTTCCGCCAACGCCGAGAAGATGGACCCGTAGGTGACCACTGAGCGGTCGGGCAGAAAGGAAAGCAGCCAGTGGTACAGGAATGGGTACCTGCTGCCGTGGTCGTGGACCAGGGCGTATGAAAACTGGCGGGGAACGCGGTGACGGTTGCGGCGGATCTCGGTGACCAAGCTACAGTGCACCGCCTCGTCGTGGTAGGCGACATCCTTCTCTCGAATCGAGACGCGGCCCAGTCTGGCCACGGCATCTAGCAACGCGATGACACCGATAAGGGCGGCGGCGTCAATCACGGCCTTTTCTCCGGAGAGCGCGCGCGAAAGCGCAAGTTGCTGGCCCATATCTCCTTGAGAAAGCCAGGTGAGTAACCGGCTTGCTCCGCTGCGGCAATCACGGCCTTCAGGTCCTTTGGAAGGCATTTGCCACCGAAGCCGCGCTTCATCGGGAAGACGGCCGTATGCCATTTGCTGACACGTGGGTCCAGAGCCCAGGCCTCTCGCAACACGTTGTAGTCCACACCGTGAGCCTTGGCGATCTCGTAGAACTCGTTGGCAAATGTAACTTGCATTGCGAGCCAGGCGTTCTCCATGTATTTCGTCAGCTCGGCCGTGCGAGCATCAACTTGCATATAGGTCTTCGCGGGACCCAAGACAGGCACAAACAACTCCACCACGTCGGCTGTGTCCTGTCTGTCGCCGCCCACGATGAGGTAAGGCCATCCCAAAGGAGTGAAGAGTTCCGGGAGGTAGTAGGTGCTTTCGCCGAAGTACTCTGGGCTGACGACGATCCGCTTCCTATACTTCGCCTTGAGCCGGTCGGTAGTACCAGGAGGTACAGCGGACTTGATGATGATGATGGGGGTATCTAGCCAGCCGACCACATCTTCTACGGAGGAAACGTCGCAACTTCCGTCTGCGTTTTCTGGTGTGGGAACGCAGATGATGCTGAATCGGCAAAGGTTGACCGCATTCCGCGTATTCTGGTGTTCTTGGACAAACTTGTCATAGACCACACCATTGGGGAAGATGGTATGCATGGCCCTTCCTACGTGACCGTATCCAATAATTGCGACCTCGGGAGACACTCTTCCCTCCTATCGTGGCGTCTCAGTGGGCAGGCCAAGGCGTGTTGCCACAGGTGCCATAGTGTGCTCCAGCGAGAACTCCCTTAGCGCTCGCTGGCGGGCTGCTGTCCCCACTGCCTTTCGCATTCTCGCGTCAACCATGAGCTCGGAGAGCGCCATCGCCAGCTCAGCCGGCGCTTCCGGGGGCACCAGCCGCCCACACCGTCCGTGGTCGAGCTCGAAGGGAATGCCGCCTACGGTGGTGCCCACGATGGTGCATCCTAGAGCCATTGCCTCTGTGACAACGTTGGGCTGGCCGCCGCCGCCGCTTGTATACGCCATCACGAAGATTCCAGCCTCCATGTAGGCCCGGTACAGGTCGTCACCGTAGAGACCGGTCACAAACTCCACCGACCCGTCCGGGAGCAGCTCACCTGTCAGGCGCCTGAGACTGGCATAGTAGGCTGCATCCTGCACCGGGCCCACTATGCGCAGCCTCCACCCGGCGCGGCGCTCGGCGGGCACCAGCGCGAACGCACGGACCAGGTCATCGAACCCTTTCTCTGGTATCACGCGGCCCACGCTGAGCACCACTTTCTGTCGCACTACCCCGGTGGCCCGGAGCCGCGCCTCCACCTCTGCCATCTCCTCCACCGGCACCGGGTTGGGGAACAGGAAGCACCTGGCTCCCAGGCCGCAACGGGCCAGCCCTTGTACCAGGGCAGGCTCCTCGCACAGGATAGCATCGGCCAGGAACAGGGGCAAGTCGGCCACGGCCCAGTGGAAGGGCCACCGGAAGAGGCGGGACAGCCTGTGCGCCAGGCTCAGGGGACGCCGGTGGTCGGCGGTATGGCTGTGCTCGCCGGAGACCGCCGGTCCCTGTGGTGTGACCCTCCTCGATCTGGTGAGCCAGCGGGAGGGTAACATGGCTCCCATCAGCCTGCTCAGAGGGTACGCGCCTCCTTCTCCGTCCAGCTTGATGAGCACCTTGCCCCGGCGCAGCTTTACCAGCATGGCTGTGAGCGGGACGTAGCGGCGGGCCCGGTACAGCCAGACCCACCGTATGGCGCGGCGGTTGCGCCAGAGGAAGCGGTAGTAGGCCGGGTGGTGCAAGGGTGCACCCCCACGGGGGGGTATGGGGAGGCGGACCAGCGGCACGCCGGGGTGCACCTCGGCGATGCCCTCGTTGGCCTCGGTGGCGTTGGTCACGAAGGCCACGGGCACGCCCCGGCGGGCGATCCACTCCGCCACCAGGCCCAGGTTCTTGCGCACGTACTCCGGGCGGTAGTAGTCAATCACAATGAGGAAGTACCTGGCGCTGGTTGCCGGTAACAGGGGGATGTTATTCACGGTGATACGATTCGCTCCCTCTCTTTTCTACGGCACCGACCTGGGGCTCATGGTGGCCCGCAGGTGGGCGCGCACCTGGCCCAGCCGTGAGCGGAGCCGGTGGCGCTGCTCGCCGGTCATGACAAGGCTGTACACTACCGCCGCAAAGCCTACAAGCACCGCCAGCTTGACCAGTAGCGCCTGGGGGTAGGCAAGGGCGCCGCCCAAGTAGTACCCCGCAGCCGCCAGGCTGGCAACCAACCCCAGGGCCAGGAGCGCCCGTCCCACATCATACCGCACGGGGTAGAGGCGCTGCGCCTGCCAGTACATGAAGGCGCAGGAGGCCAGTTGGCCAGCGAGGAGGGCGGCTGCGGCCCCCGCGATGCCCACCTGGGGGATGAGGGTGAAGTTGAGGGCTGTGGTGACCGCGGCTCCGATGGCGATGGCGATGGAGACCAGGTGAGTCTTCGCCGCGATGTTGATGCCCATGCCAAGCTGGTTGGCAGCGCTCTGCACCAGCAGGCTCAAGCAGAGGATGCCGATGACCGCCTGGGCGCCCAGGTAGGCCTGAGGCGCGAAGAGCATCAGCGCCTCCCTTGCAAACAGGCTGATGGCGCCCGCAGCAAGGGCGAAAAGCACCACGTACAGGGAGAAGGCGCGGGCATAGAACCCGCGCGCCCCCTCATCGCGGATCATGGACATGGCATATGGGCGCCAGGCAGTCTGGAACGCCATCATGGCCAGAAGAAGTAGCTGGGCCACCCTGTCGCCGATGGCGTAGAGGCCCAGGCCGGTGGTGGCGGTGAACTGGAGCATGAAGAACCGGTTGGAGTAGCGCATAATCCAGTTGAGCCCCACGCCGGGCATTGCGGGCAAGCAGTAGTGGAGCAGCCGCTTCAGGTTGGTGCGAGAATACCCCAGCCTGTACACGGGGCGCAGCAGTGCAAAGTACCCCACCGCGGTGCCCACTGCCGATATCAAGACAGTGGTCATCATGCCGGTGAGGCCCCAGCGCAGTCCCACCACCAGCGTCAGGGTGAGTGCCAGCGAGAGTCCTACGGTGACGCTGGTCATCGCCAGGAATGCCCTGGGCCGCTTCTGTATCTGGAGCACGGTCTGGAAGTGGTGGCTCAGCAATGTGAACGGGATGGAGAGGAGGGCAAGGCGGACCAGGTGGGCGTGCTCGGTAGTCTTGAAGAGCGCCTGGGAGAAGGAGGCGGCGAAGGGGAGTGCGACGGCCGTGAGGCCCACGCCCAAGGCCAGGCCCCCCCAGAAGCTGGTATTGGCGATATCGTGCTGCGCTCGCCGCTCGTCCGAGTCGTAGTAGTAGCGGACCATCCCCGAGTCCAGGTTGAGCCCGATGAGGAGGACGAAGAGTCCCGTGCTCACCATTACGGCGTCTATTACTCCGTAGTCGGCGGGCACGAAGATACGGGTTAGTATGGGCGCCGTGATAAAGGCGGAAAGGCGCCCTATGCCGTTGGAGAGGCCGTATACGACTGAGTCTCGGAGTATCTTGCTGAGCACGGGACCTCTAGGTGAGGCGCTGGGCCCCGAAGGAGCGCACCGTCTCGATTATGTGCTCCACCTGGCTGTCTGTCAGGTCCGGGAAAAGAGGAAGCGTGACGAGCCGTCGCCACACTCTATCCGTGACCGGCAGTGGGCGGCGGTATGGCTCGTAGATCTCGTACAGGTGGTTGGGGTAGTAGTGCATTCCCGCTGAGATGCCGCGCTCGCCCAAGAACTGTATTAGCTCGTCGCGGCGCTCCGCCTTGACCACGTAGTTGTGCCAGGAGCTGTGGGCGTAGGGCTTCTCCACGGGCGTCTCCAGCCACTCCAGACCGGCAAAGCCCTGGTTGTAGCGCGCCACTATCTCCCTACGCCGGGCGTTGGTCCGGTCCAGCTTGGCGAGCTGCACCAGCCCCAGGGCCGCCGCGATGTCGTTCATGTGGTACTTGAAACCCACGTCTTCCACCCCGTAGAACCAGGAGTAGCGGGTCTCTTCTCCTGCGCGACGCCAGGTGTCCTTGCTGATTCCCACCCAGCGCAGGTGGTCCAGGCGCTCAGCGACCTGGGGATCGGTGCATGTGATCATTCCGCCGTCGCCGGTGGCCAGGTTCTTCACCGCGTGGAAGCTGAAGCACGTCAGGTTCCCGAGTCCGCCGATGCGCTTCCCCTTGTATTGGGCGCCGCAGGCGTGCGCCGCGTCTTCTATGACTGGGATACCCCGCAGGCGGGCCAGCTCCATGATGGCGTCCATGTCGCACGCGTGCCCCCCGTAGTGCACCACCACGATGGCCCTGGTGCGCGGCGATAGAAGCTCCTCCACGGAGCGCACATCAACGTTCAGTGTGTCCGGCTCAATGTCGGCGAACACAGGGATACCGTTGTTGTACAGGATGGCGTGGTTGGTGGATACGAAAGTCATTGGTGTGGTGATGACCTCATGGCCCTCCACGTTGGCCACTTTCAGGGCGAGGTGCAGCGCCGCCGTGGCGGAGTTGGTGGCCACCGCGAAGGGAGCCTCCACGTAGCCTGCGAAGGCATGCTCGAACTGGCGGGTGCGGGGGCCCAGGCCGATCCACCCGCTTCTCAGCACCTCTGCCACAGCCTGCACCTCTTCTTCATCGTAGCAGGGCTTGAACACAGGGATGGGTTCTGGCTTGGCCATGGGTTTCACCCGCTTTCCCCGGCCGTGAGGGTGGGTGCGTGCTCCGCCACGCGGTACACTCGCACCCACTCACCCTCGAACACCGGTTTGTGCCTGGACACGTCATGGGACTGGAGCTTGCCCCGTGTCTCAGGCATCAGCACCAGATAGTCCACTTTATATCTTTCCAGCAGGCCGTCTATCTTCTCGTCCACCAGAGGATAGGCGTCGTAAAGCTGCTTCATGGTGGCATCATTCAACCCGCCTGGCGATACGTTGACGAACTTGTGCCTGCCCACCGCGGCTCTCACGAAATTAGCGGCCCCAGGAGGCACCGTCAAGACTACACCATCCGGCAGAGTTGCCAGCGCGCGCAGGTCAGACCGAATGCGGGTGGCCACGGAAGGGCCCGCGCGGTGGAGCCCACCCAGGTAATTGAAGAGTAGGGGATAGCCTATCACTGCAACCACCGCTACAGCCCGTACGCCGACGGGTTCGAGGCTCCACAGCGCCAGGGCGGCCAGGACGTTTAATGGGAGGTTCCCGGAGTACTCCATGTACCGGTCTCCCTCGCCGATGAACTTGAGGCGTGGGTGCAGCACCAGCAGCCATACCACCACGTCCACCGCCAGCCACCAGAGGAGCAGCGTTCCCCAGCTCGCGTGGGGGAAACCTCGGTTGGTGGCAAGGACCAGCGCCAGCACCGCGAACTGCGGCAGCCAGAAGGAGACCTGGCGTAGGAAGGGGTCGGTAGAGAGCCTTCGAAGAGAGGTCCATCTCGGATGCAAGAGCAGGTCTCGGATATGCCCCACTTGGAAGGTGAAATCGCCCGTGGTCATGTAGTGGGTATCTTTGATCTGCCTGTAGTAGCCAATGAGGTGTCTGACCTGGCCGGTCAGGACATCCCAGTAGGCGCCCAGTGAAAGGGCCAGAGCCAGCACCAGGCCCAGGGCCAGGTAGATGGCGGGCTCCCACCTGAGGGTGGCGAGCGCAATGCCAATGTAGGTCAACACCACGGCCTGGACGCCAAACTTGCTGGTGAGGGCCACCAGTGCCACGCCCAGTATGGCGATGCCGGCCCACAGGCCGAAGGCGCTCTGGGGCAGTGCCAGGACGAGGGCCAGGCACGAGACGCTTGCCAGCACCTTTCCCAGGGGGCGGGGTGAAATGGCTATCTGCATGGGGCTGGAGGTGCTCCTGCCCCATGCCTGGGGGTTCAGGGCTGCGGCAGCCGAGGCCACGCCGCCAACCACCAGCGGGCCAGGTTCGGCCAGGCCGACGCGCGTCGCCAGCAGGTAGGCCACGGCGCCGTGGAGGGCGACATAGGCCGTCTCTGCGAGCGCTGAGAAAATGCCCCCGTAGCCGCGGACAAATCGGTCGGGTAGAAAGGAGAGCAGCCAGTGGTAGAGAAAAGGGTACCTGCCGCTGTGGTGATGGACCAGAGCGTAGGAGAACGCGCGGGGAACTCGGTGGCGGTTGCGCCGGATCTCTGTAATCAGGGCATAGTGTGGCGCCTCGTCGTTATAGGCGATGTCCCTTTCCCGTGCCAGAAAGCGACCCACCCTGGCCACGGTGTCCATGAGCATGATGGCGCCAATGACTACCGCTGCCTCAATCATGGTGAGGGCGCCACCCGGGTGCTGGGGCCCCGAGGCGGTAGATTCTGGGGTTGCTGTGGTCGCTGAAGGCGTTGCGGGTATCGTAAACAAGGGGGGCGTGCTCAGCCACGGTCCGGTAGTCAACGCAGGAGTGGTCTGTGGTGATGAGCACCAGATCGCACTCCCTGAGCCTGGCAGGAGTGAACTCTACTGAGCGGAGCTCGCTGCCCGATACTTGGCAGGCAGGGATGAAAGGATCATGGTAGCTGAGCGCGGCACCGCGCTCCACCAAGGAAAGGGCTACCTTCAGCGCCGGTGACTCTCGCAGGTCGTCGGTGTCTTTCTTGTAGGCCATACCCAACATCAGTATTCGGGCGCCATTCAGGCACTTTCTGTGCCGGTTCAGGATCTCGGACACCTGCTCCACAACGTACTCCGGCATGGAGTCGTTGATCTCTCCCGCCAGTTCGATGAACCTGGTGGAGAAGTCGTACTCCTTGGCCTTCCAGGCAAGGTAGAAGGGGTCAATGGGGATGCAGTGGCCCCCCATGCCTGGGCCCGGATAGAAGGGCATGAAGCCGAAAGGCTTGGTCTTGGCCGCCTCCACCACCTCCCAGATGTCAATTCCCATGCGGTGGCAGAGCATGGCCATCTCGTTCACCAGGGATACGTTGACGATGCGGAAAATGTTCTCCAGCAGCTTCGTCATCTCAGCTACTCGCGGAGAAGAGACAGCGAACACCTCGCTCTCCACAATGGTCTCGTACAGCGCCTTGGCCGCCTCAGTGCACGCCGGCGTGACCCCTCCCACCACCTTGGGAGTGTTTTTCACCTTGTACTGGTGGTTCCCCGGGTCCACCCGCTCTGGTGAGAAGGCCAGGTAGTAGTCCTTGCCCACGGAGAATCCCCGCTTCTGGAGCTGAGGCAGGATCACCTCCTCCGTGGTCCCAGGATAGGTCGTGCTCTCCAGCACCAGGAGCTGGTGGGGGCGCAGGTACGGGAGCGACCGTTCCACCACATAGGAGATGAAGCTCGTGTCCGGGTTCTTGTTCTTGTCCAGAGGCGTGGGGACGCAGATGGTTATCACGTCCACGTCCGATATCACGTCGAACTCCTGGGTAGCCACCAGCCTGCCTGCCTTGACTGCCTGCTCCAGGTCAACGTTCAGGATATCGGGAATGTAGTTCTCGCCCTGGTTGACCCTGGCCACTCGCTCGGCGTTCCGGTCAATCCCTGTCACGTGGAAGCCTGCCTTGGCCTTCTCCACGGCTAGAGGGAGGCCCACATAGCCCAGACCGATTACAGCGATGCGGGCCTCTCTCCGCTTGATCTTTTCTACGAGGTTGCTCATCTTGCTCAGGCCCCTTGTCTTGATGCCAGGGATGATTCTTCCCAGTATGCACCATGAGATGGATGCTACCACCCGCGTCTGGTTGCGTAAAGAGACGCAGGTGACTGCTGGCGAGTGGGGTGACCGTGGGGCAGGTATTCGTCTTTCAGCAAGGTTGCCTTGACACTTTTGGGACACCCATGGTAGCGTATACCCAATTGCACATATTTACCGCGTGGATGGGGAGTAGTAGGGGTGGCCTTGGCCCCAGAGAGCCGGCGAGGGGTGGAAAGCCGGCGGCAGTGAGGCCCTTGAACTCGCCCCGGAGCGGCTGGCCTGAACCCGTGACGAGGGGTGTCAGATAGTAGGGCCAGGCGGTGCGCGCGCCGTTACCGCGCTCAAGTTGGCCTGTCCATCCGTAGCAGGCAAAAAGGGTGGTACCGCGGGAGGTACACTTGTCCCGTCCCTTTGTAGGACGGGCTTTTCGTGTTTTAGGGCCAGTGGTGGGTTGCCTGGCCCCGAGATAGGGAGGAGGTTGCATGAAGCTTACTGGTGCCCAGATGGTGTGCGAGAGCCTGCGCCGGGAGGGCGTGGAGGTCATGTTCGGCCTGCCCGGCGGTGCCATATTGCCCTTCTACCAGGTCCTGCCCCAGTACCCACAGCTCCGCCATATCCTTGTGCGCCACGAGCAGGCAGCCGGCCATGCCGCTGACGGCTACGCTCGGGCCACAGGCAGGGTGGGCGTGTGCGTCGCCACCTCTGGCCCCGGTGCCACCAATCTGGTTACCGCTCTGGCGACAGCCATGATGGACTCGGTGCCGGTGGTGGCCATCACCGGCCAGGTGCCCAGGAACCTCATTGGCAGGGACGCCTTTCAGGAGACTGACACCACGGGCATAACTCTGCCCATCACCAAGCACAACTATCTGGTCATGGAGACGGCGGACCTGCCCAGGGTCATGAAGGAGGCCTTCTACGTTGCCAGGACGGGCCGGCCCGGGCCGGTGCTGGTGGACATTCCCAAGGACGTTCTCACCGAGACCACTGAGTTTGAATATCCGGAGGAGGTCAGCCTTCGGGGCCATCGGCCCGTGCTGGAGGGCCACCCCCAGATGATCAAGAAGGCCGCCAGGCTCATAGCGGAGGCCAAACGGCCCGTTATCATGGCGGGCCATGGTGTCATCATCTCCGGGGCCTGGGAGGAGCTGAGGGAGCTGGCGGAGAAGGCCCAGGTCCCCGTGGTCACAACCCTGCTGGGGATAAGCTCATTCCCCAGCAGCCACATCCTCAGCATGGGTATGCCTGGGATGCACGGCATGGCCTACGCTACCCTGGCCATTGACAGGGCCGACCTGCTCATCGGCGTGGGGTTGCGGTTTGACGACCGGATAACGGGGAGGGTCAGCGCCTTCGCTCCCCGGGCCCGAGTGGTCCACATAGACGTGGACCCAGCGGAGATCGGCAAGAACGTGAAGGTGCATGTGCCCATCGTGGGGGATGTGAAGCGGGTGCTCCGGGTGCTCAACCGGCATGTGGAGCAGGCCACTCACACCGAGTGGCTCCGGGAGGTAGAGGAGCTGCGACGTGAGCACCCCTCCGACACCATACGTGAGACGGACAAGCTCATTCCTCAGTACGTGATCCGCCAGCTCTCCGAGCTCACCGGAGGCAAGGCCATCGTGGTCACTGGGGTGGGCCAGCACCAGATGTGGGCTGCCCAGCACTTCGCTTTCAAGGAGGCCAACACTCTCATCACCTCGGGTGGGCTGGGTGCCATGGGCTTCGAGACGCCCGCCGCCATTGGGGCCGCGGTGGGCCGCCCCGATGTTCCCGTGTGGACCATATCGGGCGACGGTGGGTTCCAGATGACTATGTACGAGCTGGCCACCATGATGGAGAACGATATTCCGGTGAAGGTGGCCATCATAAACAACAACTTCCTGGGTATGGTGCGCCAGTTGCAGGACTTCTTCTACCAGAAGAGCTACGTGGCTACGGGCTACACCCATAACCCGGACTTTGTGAAGCTCGCGGAGGCCTATGGCATTCTGGGGCTTAGGGTCACGGACAAGGTCCAGGTGGTGCCCGCCATACAGCGCGCCATAGAGCATTCCGGCCCCGTGGTCATAGACTTCATGGTGGAGCCGGAGGAGAACGTCTACCCCATGGTACCGTCGGGGGAGAGTGCGGCGGAGATGATAGAAGAGAAATTGGAGGAGAGAGTGTGGCTCCGGTAGCTGATCACACCATTACAGCCCTGGTGGAGGACAAGCCTGGAGTGCTGACCCGCATCGCCAGCATGTTCCGCCGTCGCGGCTACAACATATCCAGCCTGGCGGTGGGCCACTGCGAGGTCCCCAGCCTATCGAGAATGACCTTTGTGGTCCGGGGCGATGACGCCACTGTGGAGCAGGTGACCAAGCAGCTCTACAAGCTGGTCGAGGTGGTGCGAGTGTCAGACATCTCCTCTGAGAACCTGGTCTGTAGGGAGTTGGCCTTGGTCAGGGTGAAGGCGCCAGCGGCAGTGCGGAGCGAGATCATCCAGATCGTGGACATATTCCGGGCGAACATCGTGGACGTGGCCCCGGACTCGCTTATCATCGAGGTCACGGGGGATGTGGACAAGATTGACTCTCTTTGCAATCTGCTCAAGCCCTTTGGCATAAAGGAGATGATGCGCACGGGCCGGGTGGCCATGACCCGAGGCGCGGCAATGGTGGAGGAAAACGGCCATGGTCAGGCCGGCTAGCCTGGGCTCACGGTTTCTCGATTTGGCCCCTATCCTGTGATGGAGGATTCAGGCTGATGGCGAAACTCTACTACGAGAAGGACGCTGACCCTTCCCTGCTCAAAGGCAAGACCATAGCCATCATTGGCTACGGTAGTCAGGGGCACGCTCACGCCCTGAACCTGAAGGACAACGGCTTCAAGGTGCTGGTGGGACTGTACCAGGGCAGCAAGAGCTGGAAGAAGGCGGAGGAGAACGGCCTGAAGGTGGACACGGTGGACAAAGTTGCCCGCCAGGCAGACGTGGTGATGATGCTGACGCCGGACACCATCCAGGCCAGGCTGTATAAGGAGTCTATCCAGCCCCACCTGAACGCTGGCAAGACACTGATGTTTGCCCACGGCTTCAACATCCACTACAAGCAGATCGTGCCGCCCGCCAACGTGGACGTCTCCATGATCGCGCCCAAGGCGCCAGGCCACCGTATGAGGGAGATATTTGTGGAGGGTAACGGCGTGCCCGCCCTGGTGGCGGTGCACCAGGACGCCTCCGGGAAGGCGCTCCAGAATGCCCTGGCCTATGCCTATGGGGTGGGGTCTCTTCGCGCTGGAGTAGTGCAGACCACCTTTGCTGAGGAGACGGAGACGGACCTCTTTGGGGAGCAGACGGTCCTGTGCGGCGGCGTGAGCTCCCTCATCAAGGCTGGGTTCGAGACTCTGGTGGAGGCGGGTTACCAGCCGGAGTTGGCCTATTTCGAGGTGCTCCACGAGATGAAGCTCATTGTGGACCTTATCTACGAGGGCGGCCTGGGCTACATGCGCTACTCGGTGAGCGATACCGCCGAGTACGGGGACTACACCCGTGGCCCGCGGGTCATTGACGAGCACGTGCGCGAGAACATGCGCCAGGTGCTGAAGGCGATCCAGGACGGCTCTTTTGCCAAGGAGTGGATCGCCGAGAACGATGAGGGGCGCCCACGGTTCAACCGGCTGCGCCAGGAGAACGTGGACCATCCCGTGGAGCGGGTGGGCAAGGAGCTGCGCGCCATGATGAGCTGGCTGAAGAAGCCACAGCAAGGGTAGGGGCTTCGGCAGAATCAGGGTTGGAGTGAAATATAATGATGCAGCAGGAGGAAGCTAGCGTAGTTCGCCGCTCGGAGCGGGTCCTGGCAGGGCTCGGCCGGGCGGACTGCGTTACCCTTTGACCCCTTCATCGTGCGACAGCGCGCCAAGGACTCTCTTGCGTCCGCAGGGGCGTCAGGGCAAGTGAAAAGACGTCTGCCCTCTCACCCTGAGCGAAGCGAAGGGTCTGGGGCGGCGGAGAGGGTCCATATCAAGAGAGACCCCACCCCAGATTCTTCGACCCGATAACATCGGGACTCAGAATGACAGCTCAAAACTAACGCACGGAAGGGAAAGGATAGCCATGACAGATAAAGAGCGGGTGCTGATTTTCGATACCACGCTGCGCGACGGAGAGCAGGCCGCGGGCACGGCCATGACCGCGGAGGAGAAGCTGGCGGTGGCCCAGCAACTGGAGCGGCTGAGGGTGGACGTCATCGAGGCGGGGTTCCCCATCAGCTCCCCGGGCGACTTCCAGGCGGTGCAGACCATAGCCAGGCAGGTGCGCAAGCCCATCATCGCCGGTCTGGCCCACGCCAACGCGGCGGCGGTGGACCGGGCGTGGGAGGCGGTGAAGGATGCGGCCCGGCCAAGGGTTCACATCTTCCTCTCCAGCTCGGACATCCACATAATGCACCAGCTTCGAAAGAATAGGGAAGAGGTGGTGGAGATGGCCGTGGCCAACGTGGCCAGGGCCAAGAAGTACCTGCCGGACGTGGAGTTCTCGCCCATGGACGCCACCAGGACCAAGCCAGAGTACCTGGTGGAGCTGCTCCAGGCCGTCATAGACGCCGGGGCCACGACGATCAACGTCGCGGACACCGTGGGCTATGCCATCCCGGAGGAGTTTGCTCAGTTGCTCCTCTACTTGAGGGAACGCATACCGGCCCTGGGGAACACGGTAATCCTCTCCGTTCACTGCCACAACGACCTGGGCCTGTCGGTGGCCAACAGCCTGGCTGCCATAAGGGTCGGTGCACGGCAGGTGGAGGGTTGCATCAACGGCATTGGCGAGAGGGCGGGGAACGCCTCCCTGGAAGAGGTCGTAATGGCCATCCATACCAGGGGAGAGTTCTTCAACCTGACCACCGGCGTTGACACCAGGCAGCTCTATCCCACTAGCCGGCTGGTGAGCGACATCACCGGGTTCCCTGTGCAGCCCAACAAGGCCGTTGTGGGGGCCAACGCCTTCCGCCACGCCTCTGGCATACACCAGGACGGCATACTGAAGGAGCGCACCACCTACGAGATAATGGACCCGCTCACAGTGGGCGTGCCCGGCAGCGAGCTGGTGCTGGGTAAGCTGAGCGGCCGCCACGGGCTGAAGGCCCGGCTGAACGAGTTGGGGTACCAGCCCACGGACGCCGAGATGGTGCGCCTCTTTGAGGCGTTCAAGGACCTGGCGGACAAGAAGCGGGAGGTGACGGACAGGGACCTCATCGCCCTGATGAGCAATCAGCGGCGCAGCTTCGATGAGACCTACACGCTGGACCACATTCAGGTCTCCTGCGGCAACCACGAGGTGCCCACGGCCACGGTGCGTATCATGGGGCCGGGGGGCCAGGTGCACCAGGACGCTGCCACGGGCACCGGCCCGGTGGACGCCGTGTACAAGGCCATCAACAGGTTGGTCAACGTCCCCAACCGGCTCACTGAGTTCAGCGTCAAGGCGGTCACCGAGGGCATTGACGCCGTGGGTGAGGTGACCATCCGCATTGAGAGCGGTGGCAGCACCTACATCGGCAGGGGCGCCGATACGGACATCATCGTGGCCAGCGCCAAGGCGTACATGAACGCGCTCAACCGCCTCCTGGCCATGGGGGATGTGGCCAGGGCTCCGGAGGCGGTCAGTACGCCGTAGCGGCACCTTGACTGCTGGCTTGGTAGATTGTACCATTTCCTTGGTATGCTTACCAAGGGGGGGCCGTTAATGCCTGCGATAACCGTGTCCAGCAAGTATCAGGTGACCCTGCCCATGGAGATCGTGCGCGCCATGGACCTGAAGCCTGGAGACAAGCTCTTGGCCGAGGCTATAGACTGGCGCATCGTGTTGATGAAGGGGGGGGAGAACGCGGTAGAGCGTTTCAAGGGGAGCCTGAAGGGCGTGTACGGCTCCACGGTGGAGGAGATAGACAGGTACATTGCCGGAGAGCGCGGCGGGCAGGAGCGCTGGGAATGGCGGGAGCAGTTTGAGGACCTCATGAGGGGCGATGAAGATGTTGCCAAGATGGTAAATTATCTCCTGCGATGCCCAAAGTTCACCAGCGGCCATTCTGATTTGTGTAACCGATCAGGTGTCGCTAGGCAGAGGTTTGCAGAGGTGCTGGAGAAGCTCGTTCAACATGGTGGCGTGCGCAAGATTATACCCGCTCCACCTGTGGAAATTGGAGACCTCGTGTGGTACAGGTTGGTGCGGGAGATCGCAAGGCACTTGCAGGGCGAGGCAGTGTGACGTCTCGCTGGGAGGGCCGGCTCTCCTCGCTGCGCCGCATTGCCTTCGACTCCAACGCCCTGATATACCTGCTGGAAGGAAGGGAGCCGTACACTACCTATGTGGCCCGGGCGATTGAGATGATGGAGCGCGGTGAGGTGGTGGGATTGGTGTCTACGGTGGTTGAGATGGAGCTTCTGGTGAAGCCGTTGCGGGACCGGGACACTGGTGCCTATGACAGGGTGGAGATGTTCCTCCGTCAGAGGCCCAATCTTACTGTGCGCGCTGTGGACCGCGCTGTGGCCCGCAGGGCGGCGGACGTTCGAGCCCGTACACGCCTCTCACCGCTGGATGCCATCGTTGTGGCCACGGCCCTGGAGGAGCGGTGCGACGCCATAATAGGCAATGATTCCCTCATCGCCTCTCGGCTGACTGGCATCCCCTACCTGTACATGGATGACTACCTGTAGAGAGGAGAACCCATCATGGGCATGACCATTGCCGAGAAGATACTTGCAGCCCACTCGGGCCGGGCCCGGGTGTCGCCCGGTGACCTGCTCCAGGTGAAGGTGGACTTCACCATGGCCAACGACATCACCGGCCCCATGGCCATCCGGGAGGTCCGCAATCTGGGCGTGGGCAAGGTCTTTGACCCCCAGCGGGTGGCGCTAGTGATGAGCCACTTCGTACCCAGCAAGGACATCGCGTCGGCCACCAACGCCAAGACGTGTCGGCAGTTTGCCCAGGAGCAGGGGTGCATCTTCTTCGACGCGGGCAAAGGGGGCATAGAGCACACGGTGCTCCCCGCGCAGGGGTACGTCGTGCCGGGGGATGTGTACGTGGGGGCCGACTCCCACACCACCACGGTGGGGGCCCTGGGCGCCTTTGCCGCTGGCTTCGGCAGCACGGACACAGCCGTTGCCATGGCCATGGGAGAGTTGTGGATGAAGGTGCCGCCCACCCTGCGGTTCATCTACCACGGCCAGCCGGGGCGCTGGTTGCGCTCCAAAGACCTCATCCTGCACACTATCGGCCAGATAGGCACCGACGGCGCTCTCTATGCGTGCATGCAGTTCGAGGGGGAGGCCGTCCGTGCCCTCTCCGTGGAGGCCCGCCTGACCATGTGCAATATGGTGGCGGAGGCGGGTGGCAAGGCGGGGATAGTCCCCGTAGACCGGGTGACTCTGGACTACGTCCGACCCGTGGCCAAGCGCCCCTACACCGTGTATGAGCCAGACCCGGACGCCAGCTACGCCGCCACCTACGAGTTCGATGTCTCCAAGCTGGAGCCGGTGGTGGCGAGGCCGTGGAGCCCTGGGAACGTGGTGCCGGTAAGGGAGGTGGCCAGGGAGAAGGTGGAGATAGACCAGGTCTTCATCGGCTCCTGCACCAACGCCAGGATGGAGGACCTGAGGGAGGCGGCGGAGCTGATGCGGGGCCGGCAGGTGCACCAGCGGGTGCGCTGCATCGTCATGCCCGCATCGGTGGCGGTGTGGAACCAGGCGATGAAGGAGGGGCTGCTGGAGGCGTTTGCCGACGCTGGATGCGTGGTGAGCACGGCCGGGTGTGGCCCGTGCATCGGCGGTTTCATGGGGGTCCTGGCGGAGGGGGAGCGGTGCGTCAGCACCAGCAACCGCAATTTCCCGGGCAGGATGGGCCACGTGAAGAGCGAGACCTACCTGGCGAGCCCCGTGGTGGCGGCCGCCAGCGCCATCCTTGGGCGTGTGGCCCACCCGGACGAGGTGTGACGGAGGGATGGTCAGTCCAGCAGCAGAAGGAGCATGACAATGCAAGTCCTTAGGGGTAGAGTCCATCGCTACGGCAAAAACGTGGACACCGACGTGATCATACCGGCCCGCTATCTCGTGACCAGCGATCCCGATGCCCTGAAGCCGCACTGCATGGAGGACATTGACCCCGACTTTGTTGGGCGGGTGCGGCCGGGGGATATGATCGTGGCCGACACCAACTACGGCTGCGGCTCCTCCCGCGAGCACGCCCCCATCGCCATCAAGGCCAATGGGGTGAGCTGCATCGTGGCCAAGAGCTTCGGTCGCATCTTCTTCCGCAACTCCATAAACCAGGGCCTGCCGGTGCTGGAGTGCCCGGAGGCAGTGGACGCCACCCAGGCTGGCGACGAGCTGGAGGTTGACCTGGGCACAGGCAATATCACCAACCTGACCAGGCGCCAGACTTTCAAGGCCGCTCCCTTTGAGCCTTTTGTCCTGGAGTTGCTCCAGGCCGGGGGCCTCATCCCGTACACCCAGCGCAAGCTCCGGCAGCGGGGGGTCGCGTCATCGTAGGCACTGGAGTCCTGTCCCAGAGATTCGCGTACAAATCGTCGTTGCGAGGAGTCCCGATGACATCGGGACGACGAAGCAATCGGTCATGCCCCGATACAATCGGGGCGCCACCGGGGATGGAAAACCCCCTGGATGCTCCGACTCTGTCGCGAGTCCTCGACGGAGTCGGGAC
>JACPQL010000050.1 GCA_016190445.1 Chloroflexota bacterium | reverse complement strand
TGTATCAGTTTGCTGTGTCAGGTGATGGGGGCTCTACCCGTCACACCGGCGGAGGCCGGTGTCCAGGTACGGCCGCGGTTGAGATGCCCTGATGGATTCCGGCCTTCGCCGGAATGACGAGAACCTACCTGATACACTACCCCCAAGCCGGTAGTGTCCTAATTTGACATGGGGCTTGTTGGGCCGACGTAGCTGAATCCAAGGTCTATGAGTGCTTGGGCGGCCCCGTCTCTAGTTGAGAAGGAGCCGAGTATGTGGAATGTAGTGTTTTTCCGTCGAAGTCCTCGGTTGATACCACGTAGGCTTGGTCGGGGTCATCGTCGTAGGCATAGGTATGCGCCAGAAATGCCTTCCGTCTTCCATCGGCGCTTGTCCAGCCCTCAATCATTGGCTGATATTCCCTGTTGGACGATAGCAGCCCTCACCGCCTTCTCCGGTGAGTCCACAGGCCCCTGATGCAGCACAGCCACGAAGCGCCGCTTCTTGCCCGTTGTGGCGTGTGACCAAGCATAGCACCACTTGGCTGTGGGGTGCCCGTGAATCTCAAAGACCTGGACAACGCCGTCCCAGACCGCTTGACCTTGGAAGCTCTCGCGGACGGGGACGGCTTCAATCCAGGTTGAATCGCAGCCATGAAGGTTGCGTATAGCCTCTTGGAGAGCCTTCTTGCACACTTCAGCCATTGGTGCCCGTTGCCTTTGCTTTCTGCTTTGGCGTAGAGATCGGAAGGCCCCAATCAATATCTGCGAATGACATCTGAAGTGGGGTCTTTTTGAAAACGTGAGCGAATTTCGCCTTGAAGTCTGGCATATCCCGACAAAGCTTCATGATCGTTATGACCTTCTCTATCTGGGTGTTCACCTTGTCTCTGCCGAACTTCTTCAGCCACTGGTGATGGTTCTGAAGGAAGTGGGGGTTCGGATTCCTTTTCCGCAATTCCCTTCCAACGTCTGCGTCAATGGCGTCATAGACGAACATCATCACGTACTTTCCCCAACGCAACGGCCTAGAATGGGCCGAGTAGTGGACGGATTCAATCCTTGCCAATTCAAACCAGAACTCCTCTGGGAACATCCTAGCCCAATCCTGCATTTCCTCTGCAATGAAGGCTTGTAGCTTGATCTGGAGTTCCTGCTTCTTCTTAACCTTCTCATAGCCTGTAGCTTCATCCACCAGTGCTTGAATACCAACCCTGGCGAAACCACGCATGAGGATCACGCACTGTTCGGCGATGTGGAACTGCTGCTCCCCTAGAACGTCTGCTTGCCTAGCCGCCAAGACGGCTTCGCAGATGTCCGCTAGAACCTCGGCTTCATATCCGTAGGCAGACATCCCGCGTTGCGTCTTGAAGATGATCGGCTCTTCGGTCACCTGTCGGAGATGGTTCGAGACAAATGGAGCCAAAGTCTTCTGCGCCACGAAATACTTCAACCTGTCACCGCCACCTCGGCTACTGCCCCCGCGTGCCATCCCCAGCGACCGCACCATCGCCCGCTGGTGAAGTACGCGCCTTCTGTCATTCAGGACATGGCACGGGATTTCGAGGCCACCAATCGAAAGCACTCCAGAGAAAAGAGCACGAGGCATCTCCAGCGTCAAAGTGCCTTCAGGAAGAAATTGGTCACCGCGACCGCCTGATTCGTCTTCAACGACCTCAGATGGAACGGGCGTAGGTTTCCCCGCCTTCTGCCACCTCGCCAGAACAGCATTGCGGGCGCTTTCCTTACGCTGCTCAGGACTCAGGACAGATGCCCGCGCTTTGCCCCCCTTGGAAGCTCCCAGTTGCGCCAACGCTTTGGCATGTTCGGTCACCGCATCGCTCATACGTGCCCCCTGGTATCTGCCGTAAGTCTCACGATACACTTTCGTGCAACCCGCGTCAATACGTGCCCGCGCACCTATTGACAGTACGTAGGCGGGCACGTATAATCTCAGACAGCAGAAGGCCCCAAGGTGGGCAATCACCTTGGGGCCAGCATGGGGCGGGAAATGGGTTCTGGGCCAGGGCTTTACATCCGGCACCACGGGGTTCAACTCCCCGCCGCTCCACACCTTCATTGTACCACGACTGGGAAGGCGGCATCATGAACAAGTTGAAGGCGGACAAGCAGGTGGCGGTGATTCGGGCGCTGGTGGAAGGTTCCAGTATCCGCTCCACCGAGCGCATGACGGGCGTCCACAGAGACACCATCATGCGGCTCATGGTTCAGGTCGGCGAGACATGCGGGGAAGTCCTGGACCACACGATGCGAGGGCTGCGCTGCAAGCGAATAGAAGTTGATGAAGTTTGGTGCTACGTGGGGAAGAAGCAACGTCACGTTCTGGACACCGAGAACCCCGCCGAAGTGGGTGACTTCTACACGTGGGTTGCGATAGACGCCGATTCCAAGGTGGTGCCTGCGTTCAGGGTTGGCAAGCGCGACGCTGCCAATGCCCACGCCTTCATCACTGACCTGGCATCCAGGCTAGAGAACCGCATCCAGCTTAGCTCGGATGCCCTTCGGGCCTATATTGAAGCTGTGGAAGCGGGATTCGGGGCAGATGTGGACTACGCCCAGATTGTAAAAACCTATGAAGCTGAACCCATCGGTCCTGGTAGGTATAGCCCTCCCAAAGTAGTCTCTACTGACAAGATTCGGGTTCAAGGCAAGCCAGACATGGCCCTGGCATCCACGTCCTACGTGGAGCGTGACAACCTGACCATGCGGATGTCCATGCGGCGGTTCACTCGGCTGACCAATGGATTCAGCAAGAAGGCGGAAAACCTCAGAGCCGCCGTGAACCTGCATTTCGCCTACTACAACCTGGTTCGGTTCCACAAGACGGTCAGAATGCCGCCTGCGATGGCAGCGGGTGTGACGGCGTACCCCTGGAAGATTGATGACTTGGTGCGCCTTTCAAATTAGGACACTACCCCCAAGCCGTCTCCCTTGACATAGGTTATCGCCCCTTGCTAGCATGGAGCATCGTATTGCGATGTAAACGGAAGCGTGGGGGTACGGCTCTTGGGAAAGGCTATGGGGAACGCCCAGACGGGGGTGGCCGGCAGCGCCCCCGCAGCCCTCGACCGCTACCGCGAGATGGTGCAGCGAGAGCTGCGGGAGACCTTCCCCCCCTCGGACCTGGCCCTGTACCGAATGCTCCGCTACCACCTGGGCTGGGTGGACCAGGACGACAGGCCCACGGCCCAGGGTGGAGGTAAAGGCCTGCGCCCCACCCTCTGCATCCTCGCCTGCGAAATGGCCGGGGGCAAGGCCACCGCCGCCCTGCCCTGCGCCGCCGCCCTGGAGCTCGTCCACAGCTTCTCCCTCATCCACGACGATGTCCAGGACGGCGACACGGAGCGCCACCACCGTCCCACGGTTTGGGTGGTGTGGGGCCAGGCACAGGCCATCGGCGCGGGCAACGCCATGCGCGCCCTGGCGGACCGCGCCGTGCTCCGTCTGGCGGAGCGTGGAGTTGACCTCTCCACGGCGCTGGAGGCCTCGGCTGCCCTGACCACCCGGTGCCTGGAGATGATCGAAGGGCAGTACCTGGACCTGGCCCTGGAGGAGACCACGGAGGTAACGGTGGAAGGCTACCTGGACTTGGTGGGGCGAAAGACAGGGGCGCTCATTGACGCCGCCATGCACCTCGGAGCACTGGTGGCCACCGCAGACGGCTCCCTGGCCACCTCCCTGGGTCGGTGCGGGCGGCTTCTGGGCATGGCCTTCCAGGTACAGGACGACATCCTGGGCATCTGGGGTGACGCACAGGCCACGGGCAAGCCCACTGGCGCCGACATCCGCAGGCGCAAGAAGTCGTTCCCGGCCGTCCACGCACTCCAGCACGCCCGGGGCCGCGACGGGAAGGCGCTGCACTCTATCTATGGACGGCAGGGGCCCACCGAGGAGGATGTGGAGATTGTGCTGGGGATAATGGAGCGCCTGGGCACCCGCGGCCAATCTCAGGACCTGGCCCATACGCTATACAGGCAGGCCATGAGGTGTTTGGACCGTCTTACCCTGGCCTCCGGCCCCCTGCGCGAGTTCCAGGAGGTGGCCAGCTTCCTGGTGACGCGCCAGTATTAGAAGCTCTTCGGAAAACCCTCACCCCCTTGTCCCCCTCTCCCTTGGCAAGGGAGAGGGGGAGAGTAGAATTCTCTGAGGACACCCCAGACCCCGGCAGGGGGCAGAGCCCCCTGCACCCCCGACGGTGTCACCGGAGCCAGGTGGTTTCAGAAATCCGGTGCCCACGAGACAGGGCACCGTCGGACGCAGCCCGGGGCGGATGGGTGAGAAGAACTGCCTTGGGATGGAGCCTTCATCAGAGACATAGCGCATTGGCTCTCTAGACCCAGGAACATAACCCCCTTTCAGAAAGGAGCTAAGAGCTATGGCGGTGCCCGCGTCCCAGATGTGGACTGTGGCGCTCTATATAATCAAGCAGCGGCTCCTGAGAAGAAAAAGGTGCCCGCTGGTGCTGATGCTGGAGCCCCTTTTCCGGTGCAATCTCTCCTGTGCCGGGTGTGGCAAGGTCCAGTACCCAGCCCAGATACTGAAGAAGAGTCTTTCCCTCGAGGCCTGCCTGGGGGCGGTCGAGGAGTGCACCGCACCCGTGGTCAGCATCGCCGGCGGGGAGCCCCTGCTCCACCCGGAGATAGACAAGCTGGTGCAGGCCGTGGTGGAGCGCAGGAAGTACACCTATCTCTGCACCAACGGCATCCTGCTGAAAGAGAAGCTGGAGCAGGGACTGTTCAAGCCCTCAAAGTACCTTAGCATCAGCGTGCATATGGACGGCCTCCGCGAGGAGCACGATGAGTCCGTGTGCCGCAACGGTGTATACGACAAGGCGGCGGAGGGCATACAGGAGGCCGTCGGTCGAGGGTTCAGGGTGACCACCAACACCACCCTGTATGACAGTGCCTCACCTCTGCGCCTGAGGGAGTTCTTCGACGCCATGTCGGACCTGGGCGTGGAGGGGATGATGGTCTCCCCCGGCTACAGCTACTCCAAGGCGCGGGACCAGGAGCACTTCCTCCGCCACGAGAAGACCACCCGGCTGTTCTCCGAGGTGCTCTCCGGCAAGAAGAAAAGGTGGAGGTTCAACCAGTCGCCCCTCTTCTTGCAGTTCCTCATGGGGAAGCGTGACTACGAGTGCACTCCATGGGGCAACCCCACCTTCAACATCTTCGGCTGGCAGCGCCCCTGCTACCTGCTCCAGGAGGGGTACGCCGAAAGCTTCCGGGACCTGATGGAGAACACACGGTGGGAGAGCTACGGCAAGCAGAGCGGCAACCCCAAGTGCCGCGACTGCATGGTACACTGCGGCTTTGAGGCCACGGCGGTGAACGAGACCTTCAACTCCTGGAAGGGCTTCAAGGACACGGTGGTCGCCACCCTGTCCGGGAAACTGTAGGCACGCCAGCGGGCGAGAGCTGTATGTCAGAGGAGAGGAGTCTGGAGGGATGGATGCCTGAGCTGGGCCACGAGCTGACGTTGGCCCAGGTGATTGACATGGCCTTTGATTACCGTGGGTACGTCACCGTTGTGAAGGTTGACGGGACAGAAGTTCTGAGCTACATCTTCAACCGGAACAGCGACGTCCAGGAGCCCTACGTCCAGATATTTGACGAAGCCGGGGATGGTCCCTTTAGAATCTCTTATTCAGAGATCAGGAACATAAAGTTCACCGGCAAGGACCTGGCCGCGGGCAAATCGTGGGAGGCCTGGGCAGAGCGTAGAGAGAAGCAGCGGGCCAGCAAGACGCTGGGGGAACCCGACACCACCTCCTTGGTTTGAATATGAGACTGCTCGGAAATTCCCTCCCGGGGGAGTCCAGAGGGGGCGTGCCCTCTCTGGCGGGGGCATGGGGGTGTCCCCCAGCCTTTCTTTTTCTCCCCCTCTCCCTTGGCAAGGGAGAGGGGGATCAAGGGGGTGAGGGATTTCCGAACAGGCTGCGAACCAGCCTCATGGTGGTGGCCCCCACGGGCAGGGAGCTGGGTGGCCTGCGGCCTTCACTGGATGGCACGGGCCTGGCGGCAGCCGTCGTCGGGCTGGGAAGGCAGTCTGCCGACGAGCTGAGACGCCTTCTGCCCGCCCATAGGCCAGGGGCGCTGGTCTCCCTGGGATTTGCCGGTGGACTGGACCCCGCCCTCCAGTGCGCCGACCTGGTGATATGCAGCCGCACGGCGGCCTGCAATGGCGGGGTGCCCTGCCCTGCCGATGCCCGGCTCCTGGAGGTGGCGAGCGCGCTGCTCAAGGAACTGTCGCTCCCCCATCGGTGGGATGACCTCCTGACGGTGCCGGAGGTCCTGCTCGAGCCGAGGGAGAAGGAGCGGGCCTACAGCGAGACGGGCGCGGCAGTGGTGGACCTGGAGGGGCACTGGATGGCCATGGAGGCACAGCAAGCTGGGGTGCCATTTCTGTCGCTGCGAGCAGTGCTGGACCCCCAGCGAGAGCGCCTTCCGGGTCTGGTGCGAGAGATCGTGGCAGCGGGAGGCCGCGGCGAGTTCTGGCGCTCCTTGCGGTACGCGGCGCTTAGGCAGTGGCAGACGCCGCGACTGGCGCTGCTGGCATGGCAGTCGCGACGGGCGGCGTCTGCCTTGCGCCAGGTGGCCATGCGCCTGCTACCGATCATGGCGGAGCAACTAGCCCAGGACGGGAGCCATTGAGACGATGAGGGTGCTGGTTACAGGGGCCAGCGGGTTCATCGGGTGGCACGTGGCCCAGGCCCTCGTGGCGCGAGGCCACGACGTGCAGGCCCTGGTCCGAAGGGAGAGCGTCCCGCGGCTGAAGGGTTCCGGGGTGGAGCCGCTGGAGGGTGACTTGCGGGACAGAGAGGCCGTGGCCAAGGCGACCAAGGGCTGTCAGGCCGTGTTCCACGTGGCAGCCTTGTACGCCCTCTGGTGGCCGCGGCCCCAGGAGATGTACGAGGTCAACGTGGAGGGCACCAGGAACGTCCTGGAGGCGGCCCGGGCCAGCGAGGTGGAGCGTATCGTCCACACCTCCACGGTGGGCACCGTCCACCTGCCGGGGAAAGGCGCGCTGGGCAATGAGGAGCACGACGCCGCCCCCAGGGAGCTGGTGGGCCACTACAAGCGCTCCAAGTTCCTGGCAGAGATGGAGGCCCGACGCGCCGCCGACCAGGGAATGTCCCTGGTGGTGGTGAACCCCACGGCGCCCGTCGGGTCCCACGATGTGAAGCCCACGCCCACGGGCAAAATGGTGCTGGACTTTCTGCGCGGCAGGATACCGGCGTACATTCACACCGGGCTGAACCTGGTGGACGTGGTGGACGTGGCGGCGGGGCATGTGCTGGCTATGGAGAAGGGGCAGACAGGGAGAAGGTACCTGCTGGGCAACCTCAAAGGCAACCTGACGCTGCGGCAGATACTGGAGATGCTGGCCAGCATCACCGGCAGGCGGGTGCCGCGACTGCGGCTCCCCCGGTGGCTCGCTCTCGCCGCCGCCTGCGCCGATGGGGCACTGGAAGGTGGCCTGCTTCGCCGCCAGCCGCGTATCCCCCTGGAGGGGGTGCGCATGGCGGGCAAGCTGATGTGGGTGGACTGCTCCCGGGCGGTGACCGAGCTGGGTCTGCCCCAGACGCCGGTGGAACAGGCCCTGGAGAAAGCTGCTCGCTGGTTCGTGGACAACGGCTACGTGCCTCGAAAGCGATCGGTCCAGGTGCCAGGATGACGTCGGAGTCCGAAAGCCAGGCTCAGGTGAAGCAGCTCGGGGAGGCGGTGGCCCAGGCCATCCGTCTCTCTCAAGAGCACTTCCTGCGCGTCCAGTACCCCGAGGGCTACTGGTGGGACGAGCTGGAGTCCAACCCCACCATGGAGGCGGAGCACCTCCTCCTCACCTACTTCCTGGACGCGGTGGAGCCGGAGCGGTGGCGCAAGATCGTGGCCGATATCCGCTCCCGGCAGCGGGATGACGGCACCTGGGGGATGTACTACGGCGGCCCCGGCGACCTGAGCACCTCGGTGGAGTGCTACTTCGCCCTCAAGCTGGCGGGGGTCCCCGCCGACGACCCCGCCATGCGCAGTGCCCGCGAGTTCATCCTCTCCAGGGGCGGGGTGCCCAGGGTCCGCATCTTCACCAAGATATGGCTCTCCCTCTTTGGCCAGTGGGAGTGGAAAGGCACCCCGGTGATGCCCCCGGAGCTGATGTTCCTTCCCACCTGGTCCCCCATCAACATCTACGCCTTCTCCTCCTGGGCCCGGGCCACCATCGTCCCCATGCTCATACTGCTGACCCGCCACCCGGTGAAGCCAGTGCCCGAGTCTGCACGCATTGATGAACTCTACCCCGTGCCCAGGGAGCGGGTGGACTACTCCCTGCCCCGTCGGGGAAGGCCATTCTCCTGGGCAGGGTTCTTCCGGGGTCTGGACAAGGCACTCCGCCTGTACGAGCGCTCCCCCTTGAAACCCCTGCGAGGCCTGGCCATCCGGAAGGCGGAGCAGTGGATCGTTGCCCACCAGGAGGCCGATGGCTCCTGGGGAGGCATCCAGCCTCCTTGGGTATACTCCCTCCTGGCCCTGAAGACGTTGGGATATCCCAACGACCACCCGGTGATGCAGAAGGGCATCCAGGGTTTCAAAGAGGCGTGGAGCCTGTGCTACGACGGGGGCGAGAAGCTGCGAGTGCAGGCATGTCTCTCCCCTCTGTGGGACACCTGCCTGGCCATGATGGCGCTGCTGGACTCGGGGATGGCGCCCGACCACCCAGCCCTCCAGAGGGCGGCGCGGTGGCTGCTGGACGAGCAGATATCCACCGGCGGCGACTGGCAGGTCAAGGCCAAAAGGGCCGAGCCCGGGGGCTGGGCCTTCGAGTTCGAGAACGACCTCTACCCGGATATTGACGACACCTCCATCATCGTCATTGACCTCCACCGCGTCCGGTTCCAGCCGCAGGAGGATTACCGCCGCGCTGCGGCCATCCGAAGGGGTGTGGCATGGCTCCTGGCCATGCAGTCCTCCAACGGAGGGTGGGCCTCCTTCGACAAGGACAACACCAATACGCTGGTGGCCAGGCTCCCCTTCTGCGATTTCGGCGAGGTCCTCGACCCCCCCAGCGCCGACGTGACCGCCCACGTCCTTGAGATGCTGGGGCGCCTGGGATACGACAAGAGCTCGCCCGTTGTGCGGCGGGCCCTGGGCTACCTTCGAAAGGAGCAGGAGCCCGACGGCCCCTGGTTTGGCCGCTGGGGCGTGAACTACGTGTACGGTACAGGAGCCGTGCTGCCCGCCCTCCAGGCCGTGGGGGAGGATATGTCGCAGCCGTATGTGCGGAGAGCGGTGCAGTGGCTGGTGGACCACCAGGACCCGGACGGCGGCTGGGGAGAGAGCTGCGCCTCCTACGTGGACCCCTCGCTGCGGGGCCGTGGCGAAAGCACCGCCTCCCAGACAGCCTGGGCGCTCCTGGCGCTGCTGGCAGCGGGAGAGGTAGCGCATCCCGCCACCGAAAGGGGGGTGCGCTACCTGGTGGAGACCCAGCGCCAGGACGGCACCTGGGACGAGCCCCAGTTCACCGGGTGTGGTTTCCCCGGCTACGGCATCGGAGACCAGCCAGAACGCTACCCGCCGCCAGGAGACCCGGCGTGGCAGGGCTTGGAGCTGGGAGCGGGCTTCATGATCAACTACCACATGTACCGGGACTACTTCCCTCTGGCCGCCCTGGGACGTTACCGCAAGCTATTCCACAATTCTGGCAGCGTCTCCGGTGGCATCCCCACCCCAACGTAGTTTTTCCCTCCTACCCACCCCGCACTGCGTTCGACGCCGCCCTGTCCCAATGGCAGAGCAGTTCTTGGAACTATCTCCAGAGGTGGTTTGCAGGAACCCATCCCGAAATCCCGCCCGGGGGAGTGCAGAGGGGGCTTTGCCCCGGAGCTTGCCCTGAGCGCAGCCGAAGGGCCGGGGGTCTGGGGGTCCCCCCCAGAAGACCTTTCAAGGGCGGGTGGGCGGGAAAAAGTCGGTTGCCGCTTGCGAGAAAACACGTAGCTTGTCCAGCACGTCGAACCCTGTTAAGGGCTGCATCAGCAGATCGAGGAGCATGACATCCGGCTTGTTAGACTGAGCCAGCAGGAGAGCCTCCTCTCCGCTTGTGGTGGTGGTGACGTCATAACCGGCCAAGCCCAGGATGGTACTGGCAACGCGAAGTATGTCCGGCTCATCGTCAACGACGAGAACACGTTTCCTGGCATCCATGGGCTGTATGGTACAATAGCGCGTCACTGGTTTTCCATAAGGGCAGCCCACCCTGAAAATAGTTAGGTTGTTCCCGACCTGTTGGGACAACCCGGCTGTCGCAGGCGGGCAAAGGAGGTGGGGTAGTGGAAATAAGTCTCCGCCGGTCAAACCTACAGGTGATTGGGGATATCCTGCGTGTCCTTGGCTCGAAGACTCAGGTGATGTACGGGGCCAATCTCAGCTACGAGCAGACGCAGCGATACCTGAATCTGCTCATCAGTCGAGGGCTTGTGGAGGTGGTCCGGACGCCCAACGGAAGGCAACGCTACGTGGCGACGCCAACGGGCAGCAAGTTCCTGACGCTCCTAGATTCAGTGGAGGTGTACCTGGGCGACCTAGCCACACAGCCAAGGCCCGCAGCCCAGCAGACTGCCCCCTTGGCGCGAGCCGTGGTGCAGGATGGCGCGTCTCGAGCGCGTTGACAGAGCGGCAGTGGACAGGAGAGGCGCAGCCCAGCAACAGAGGGACTGCCACCGTGGGGCTCGCGCTTTTCGGGGCCGAGTTCAGACGATAGGAGAAGAAACGAGCATGTATACGGTAGCGATTACCGTTCCGTCCGAGCACAGCAACGGTCTTCTTGCCGCCTTGTCAAAGGAGACAGGCGCGAGGCTGGACATCACACCGGAAGGGCCAGTGACGCTGGTCCTGGAGGTAAACAGCATCTCCGTGGTGGACGGACTCAAGGTCTGGTTGGACGCCGCGAACAAGCAGGGGGGCAATGTCCGTCTTCGCGCTGGCCCTCACCTGGTAGACATGAGTCGGTTCTGCCGTTTGTGCCAGGTTGAAGAAGGGGGAACTCCCAGGGACTTTGTTCTGCCGTGTCCCCCCCCGGCGCCCACCGCGAGGGAGTATTGTCCCCTGGTCTTCTTGCTTCAGCAGGCAGACCAGGAAGCGGAGCCGAAGGCGACGCGCCGCACATCGCGCCGGGCTGGTACCCTCCGGCCCGAACTCACCCGCTAGTGTCCTGTAACTGAAATACGTTGAATGAATCAGGGCTCGTGCGGGTGCAGGGGCACAGCCCCTGCCGGGGGTCTGGGGTCCGATGAGCTTTGCTCATCGAGACTCGCGACGAAGTCGGAGGTGTCCCCCAGATTTCCTCTCCTCCCCCCTCTCCTTGCAGGAGAGGGGGCAAGGGGGTGAGGTATATGCCCCCAAAGAGGGTGTCCTCTCCGGTAGGGGAGCGTCTATTTTTGTAAAGAACTAAGGAGACAGGACACTAGGGTGCAGGCTGCACCTGTAGGGAATAGGCGGCGGTCTGGGCGGTCTTGGGCGCCAGGGCGGCGATCATCACCGTTGCCTCGTTCAGTTGTGTCCCGAAGCCCCGGATGACCGTGCGCCCCTGGTTCTGGCTGTCCAGGGCCACGGGCAGTACACTAAAGCCACCGTCCTTGAGCCTCTCGATGACCCGCACCGCGTACCTTTGCACCACACCGCTCCCCCCAACCCGAAGGAACCCCTGGGCCGCCCAGTCGCCGCCCGTCTCCGCGTCGTCGAAGAAGCCCGCCTCAGGGATGCTGATGTCATCAATGCAGACGCCGTCGCCGTTCACGCTATCGTCAGTCACATACTCGAAGCGCAGCAGCACCTTCCGGCCGGCATATGGGGTGAGGTCTATGGCCTCATTGACCCAGTCGGCTGATGTGCCCGTGTACCCGGGGCCGAAGGCGTTGGCCACAGGGTTCTCCGTGGAGGACGTAGGGCCAGCCAGGATGTTCCAGGTGGTCCCGCCGTCGGTGGAGACCTCCACGTAGGCGTAGTCCCAGTGCCTCTCTATCCCGTACCATAGCCTGAAAGAGAGGGTGGCGCGCTGAAGACCAGAAAGGTCCACGGAACGGGTCAGCGTGGAGTCCATGGAGTCCCCCCGGTTCCCCCACCAGCAGGCCTGGCCGCTGTAGGGTGCCACCGGAAGCAGGGGCAGCGCCGCTGTCCCACTGAAAGTGACCTCCGCATCACCTTGGGGCAGACGCAAAGCCACATACTCCGCCGCGTACTGGGGGATATCCCCAGTCACAGCGCCAAACTCCCTCACCACCCGCCCAGGTGGCGCTGGACTGGTCAAGGCAGCGTAGGAGTAGGGGCCCGAAGGGGCGTCCAGATAGTTGGCCACTGTCCAGTCGGCAAAGACGTCCCGGAAGGTCTTGCCGTAGCCCCGTTCCGCCAGATAGGCGTCTACCCCTCTTATGCCGTTCTCGGGGCGCTGCACCAGGGCCCGGATGCCATCGGCACCCCCGTAGTGGGTGTACAGGTAAGAGACGAAGAGATAGGCGCCACCATAGTAGGGAGCGGTGGCGCCGGCGCTCTCCGGCCATAGCACCAGAGACCTGGGTGACTCCAGGAACAGGGATGCCAGCCGCGGGGATGTGAACCCCGCCAGGGCGCTGGCCAGCTCGGAGAGTCCCTCGTTGATCCAGGTGTCCTCGCTGGGGTCCTCATCCCCGTGGACCAGGTGCTGGAACTCGTGGGCCAGCACGCCAAAGAAGGCATTGCTTCCCACCGGTGCAACCTGGTGGTCTACGTAAAGGGTGGGCTGGCCGTTGCTATAAGGGTACACCCAGGTGGGGTAGCGGTCTGCGGAGCTGTTAAAGCCAGCAGCCCCGTTCAGGCGCGACAGCAAAATGGTGATGGGGGCACCGTCGAAGCCAGCGCGAGTCTTGGAGCCAAATACAGCGATGACCTGAGGGTAGACCTCCTCGTCGAACCGGCGGGCGGCATCCTCCAGAGTCTTGGAGGGGACCACACGCGCGTCCTCCACGTACCAGTAGGCCCGGCGGCTCACATATTGGAGCGTGGCAGGTACCTGGTATACCCCCACCGCACCGACATCCACCACCCAGAACTGGCGACGCGGTACTCCAGGCTCGGGAGTGGGTGTACCTCCGCTCCGCTCCGGTGCCAGCCGCCGGGCCAGATCGAAGAGGTCTCGGTCCGGCGCATCCGGGATGGCACCAAGGGGGGGGAAGGGCACGGGCGTGGCGGTGGGTGTGGTGGTCGGAGTGGGCGTGGCAGTAGGCGTGAACGTCGCCGTAGGGGTAGGGACAGCGGTCGAAGTAGGCGTGGCTGTTGGGCTGGGCAGGGGAGCGGTGGCCGTGGCCGTGGGCGAAGGTATAGGAGTGGGCCCGGCACAGGCCAGGCCCACCACAGCTATAAGGAGAAGACATGCCAGCAACCGCATAACGAATCTAGGATACCCTACCTACAGGTCAGTTGAACAGGTTCATGGCGACATCTATCCCTTGAGAGAGCACCGCCTCCACTGCGTCCGCCGCCCGCCGGATGGCGTCGTCCACCAGAGCCCTCTCGGTCCGGGAGAAGCCGCCCAGCACGTGCTCCACCCCCTCGGCGGTGGAGGGAGGCCGCCCCACCCCTATGCGCACGCGAGGGAACTCCTGGGTGCCCACCTGGGCGATTATGGAATCGAGGCCGTGGTGGCCGCCGGAGCTGCCCCTTGGCCGGAGGCGGAGCTTGCCCGCCGGCAGGTCCATGTCGTCATTGATAACCAGAAGCTCGCCTGGCACCGAATGGAACCGGTCTAGCAGATACCGCACGGCCTCTCCGCTGCGGTTCATGAACGTCCGGGGTTTGGCCAGCACCACAGGTCCCCCCGCAATCTGCCCCTGGGCTATCAGCGCCAAGCGGTGGCGCCTCTCGAACTGCATTCCGTGACGGCGGGCCAACTCGTCCATGCACCAGAACCCGACGTTGTGGCGAGTGGCGTCGTACTGGCGCCCAGGGTTGCCCAGCCCCACAATTACCCTCATGGCTCTCGCAGCAGATCACGGATCAGGGCTACCACCTTGTCATCCAGTGCCCCTGCCAGACCTGAAAGGCCGCTCACCTGGATCAATCTGGGAACACACTGCTGGTCATTCTCTGAGAAGCTCCAGGAACTCCCCCTCGCTGAGGACCCGGACGCCCAGTTCCTTGGCCTGGTCCAGCTTGGAGCCGGGGCTTTCCCCCGCCACCAGATAGTCGGTGTTGCGGCTCACCGAGCTGCCAACGTGGCCCCCCAGCTCCTTGATCTTCTCCTCCACCTGGGAGCGGGTGAACTGCTCCAGCCGCCCCGTGACCACGAACCGCTTCCCCACCAGAGGCTGCCTCAGGGGCTCCGCTGGTGCCCTCTCCTCCACCCGGACACCCGCCCGGCGTAGCTTCTCCAGGACCCGCCGGTTGCCCTCCTGGCGGAAGTAGGCCACGATGCTCTGGGCGATCTTGGGCCCCACGGTGGGGATGGCGGTAAGCTGCTCCTCCGTGGCCGTCGCCAGGCGGTCCACGCTGCCGAAGCGACGGGCCAAGAGCGCGGCCATCTCCGAGCCCACGTGCATGATGCCCAGGGCGAAGATGACGTTGGTCAGGGGGCGCTCTCTGCTCTTCTCGAGGGCTTGGAGCAGGTTGGAGGCGCTCTTCTCGGCCAGACGCTCCAGGCGCAGGAGGTCGTCCTTCTTCAGATAGTAGATGTCGGCAGCGTCGTGCACCAGGCCCGCCTCCAGCAGCGCCAGGCACAGCTTCTCGCCAATGCCCTCAATGTCCATAGCCGACTGGGACACGAAGTGCTTCAGGCGCTCGAACACCTGGGCAGGGCAGGCGGTGTTGGGGCAGCGGTGCATGGCCTCCCCCTCGGGCTTGACCACCTCGCTGCCGCACACAGGGCAGCGCCCTGGCATGTGGAACTCCCTCTCGCCACCCGTGCGTTTTGCAAGCACTGGCCCCACCACCTGGGGGATCACCTCCCCGGCCCGCTGCACCACCACCCAGTCCCCCTCCCGGATGTCCTTACGATGGATGTCCTCCTCGTTGTGGAGGGCCGCCTGCCTCACCGTCACGCCGCCCACCTGCACCGGCTCCAGGACGGCGTAGGGGTTCAGGCTGCCGGTGCGGCCCACGTTGATCCTGATCTCCAGAAGCCGGGTGACCGCTTGGCGGGCGGGAAACTTGTAGGCGATGGCCCAGCGGGGCTCGCGGCCCACGTCGCCCAGGTGGCGCTGGTAGTCCAGGCGGTCCACCTTCACCACCACACCGTCTACCTCGTAGTTCAGGCTCTCCCGGCCCTCCACCCAGCGCCGGTGATAGTCCTCCGCATCCTCCAGGGAGGCACACCGCTGGCAGTTGGGGTTTAGCTTGAACCCCAGCGCTTTCAGCCATTGGAGAGTATCCCAGTGGGTCTCTGGCGCGGTGCCACCCTCCGCCCAGCCCAGGCCGTAGATGAAGATGTCCAGGGGACGAGAGGCCGTTACGCGCGGGTCTAGCTGGCGCAGCGAGCCTGCGGCGGCGTTGCGGGGGTTGGCGAAGGCCGGAAGCCCCTCCTCCTCCCGCTGGCGGTTGAGCTGCTGGAACCCGTCCAGGAGGAAGTAGACCTCGCCGCGCACCTCGAACCGGCGCGGTGCGTTGCCCCCGTCCAGCAGCCGCAGGGGGATGCTGCGAATGGTGCGCAGGTTCGGCGTCACGTCCTCGCCCCGGAAGCCGTCCCCCCGCGTGGAGCCTCGTGCCAGAGCGCCATCCTCGTAGACCAGAGCGACCGCCAGGCCGTCTATCTTCAGCTCACACACGAGGGCGGGCTCGGTGCCGTCCAGAAGGCCCACGGCGCGCCGGTACCAGGCCCGCAGGTCCTCGGGGTGAAAGGCGTTTGTCAGGGAGAGCATCGGGACCCGGTGCTCCACCTCCTGGAACTCAGGGGAAGGCTCGGCGCCCACCCGCTGCGTGGGGGAGTCCGGGGTGACCAGTTCGGGGAACTGCGCCTCCAGGTCCCTCAGCTCCCGAAACAGTTCGTCGTATTCGGCATCGCTGATAACGGGTTGGTCCAGGACGTAGTAGCGGTGGTTGTGGTAGTTGATCTCCCTGCGCAGCCGCTCCACCCGCTCGCGAGTTTCTGGCTCTACCATGGCAGCTCACCTCGCTCCGAGTTGTCAGTATAGCACGGGTCTTGCGAATCTCGTAGGCGACCGGATGGACGGTAACGCGCCCAGGGCCGTATACTGTGACCCCGAACGGCAGGAGAGGAAGCGCGAGAGTGGCGGAGGTACGACCTTTCAGGGGCGTCCGGTACGATAACGGGCTGGCCGGTGGGCTGGAACGGCTCCTCTGCCCGCCCTATGACGTCATCTCCCCCGAAGAGCAGCAGGCGCTGCTGGGCCGCAGCCCATACAACATGGTGCGACTGGAGCTTGCCAGGGAGCAGCCGCCGGAGGACGAGGTCTACCGACAGGCGGGGGTCATTTTCCGACAGTGGCGGGAGATAGGAGTCCTTGGGCGCGACAGGGCGCCGGCCATGTACGTGGTGAGACAGAGTTTCACCCACGGGGCAGGTGTTCGGGAGCGGCTCACCATCCTGGCCTGCGTCCGACTGGAGCCCTTTGGCACCTCAGTGCTGCCCCACGAGCGGACGTCGGAGGGGCCAAAGCGGGACCGGCTGGCCCTCATGGAGGCCAGCGGCGCCAACTTCAGCCCTCTGATGGCCCTCTACCGGGACTCAACGGGACGGCTGTCCAGCTTCCTCCAAGAGGTGCTCAGCCACTCGCCCGACGACGGGTGCTCACTGCCGGACGGGCAGGAGTTGGCCCTGTGGGTGTCGCAGGACCCCGCGCTCACCGACATGGTCACCGAGGCGCTGGCCGGTTCTCCCCTGTACCTGGCCGACGGACACCACCGGTACGAGACGGCGCTGTGGTACCGGCAGAGGGTGCGCTCCATGGCCATTTTATCGGCGGAGACGGGGACCGAGGCCTACAGCTTTGTGATGATGGGCCTGATCTCCCTGGACGACCCCGGTTTGCTGGTGCTGCCCTACCACCGGTTGGTGGGCCGGCTGGCGCCCCCAGCCTTCACCCGCCTACGGGAGCGGCTGCGGGAGGTGTTCCGCCTGGAAGCCACAACCGCCACGGGCCCTGAGGGGCTGGCCGCCGAGGTGGAGGAGCGCAGCCGCAAGGCTATGACCCTGGGGCTCCTGGGACCGGGAGGTGAAGGGCCCTACCTGCTGGTGCTGCAAGACCCCGCCCAGGTGCGCCGCCTGGCGCCCTCTGGGCCAGCCCAGGTGCTGGCCGGTGTGGCGCCGTGGGTGCTGCATGAGGCGGTGCTGAGACCGGTGCTGGGTGAAGCGGTGGAGGAGCACGTCTCATACGTGCACGACGCGGCGGAGGTGTGGCAGCGGAGCCGGACGGCGAAGGCCCAGCTTGCCTTTCTTCTGCCCGGTCTCTCTCCCATTCTGTTCGAGGCCGTGGTGGCGGCGGGCCAGCGCCTCCCGCCCAAGTCCACCTACTTCCATCCCAAGCTGCCCAGCGGCCTGGTGATCAACCCCCTGGATGGGATGCTATAGCCGCACCAGCCTGGCCAACCGCACCTGGGGGATAGCACGCACCTCTGCCAGCACCGGCTCCGGCATGGGGTCGTCCAGGCCCACCACCATCATGGCACCGCCACGCGCCTGGAGCCGCCCCACCTCCATGAAAGCGATGTTGATGTCCTGCCGCCCCGTGATGGTGCCCACCGCGCCTATCATGCCGGGCCGGTCAACGTGCTCTATGAATAGCAGATAGGGCACCGTGGGCACCATGTCCAGCCAGTAGTCATTGACCCGCACCAGGTGCACCTCGTCCCGCATCACTGTGCCCGCCACGCGAGTGACGTGGGCCCCGCTGCGGGCCTCCACGGACACCAGGTTGCTGTACTGGTCTGTCTGGCCCCCCTTCTGCTCAAGCACGTTGAGCCCGCGCTGCCGGGCGACCAGGCGTGCATTGACCAGGTTTACCCGCTCGGCGGTCGCGGGGCCAAGAAGTCCCGCCAGTGCCGAAGATGTAAGGATACCGGTGTCGTGGGCAGCGATCTCCCCCCGGTACTCCAGGGTGACGGAGTCCAGTTGGGGTTCGGCGAGCTGCACAGCAAGCCGTCCCAGGGTGGCGGCCACCTTTATGTACGGACCCAGCGCCGCCTGGACCTCCGGGCTCACGAAAGGCAGGTTCACAGTGAAACGGGCTGGCTCGCCCCGCAGCACTGCCATCACCTGCTCCGCCACCTCTCGCGCCACCTCCACCTGGGCCTCGGCGGTGGAGCCACCCAGATGGGGTGTGGCCACCACCTTGCCGCTCTTCAGTAGGGGAGAGTCCTGGGGAGGCTCGCGGTCAAAAACGTCCAGGGCTGCGCCAGCCACCTTTCCCGACTCCAGGGCCTCAGCCAGCGCCTGCTCGTCCACCAGGCCCCCGCGGGCCACGTTCACCAGGCGCACTCCAGGCTTCATCATATCGAGCTGCCGTTTCCCGATCATGCCCCTGGTGGAGTCGGTCAGGGGCGTATGGATGGTGATGAAGTCGGAGGTGGAGAGGAGGGTGTCCAGGTCGGTCAGCTCCACCCCCAGGGCACGAGCGTACTCCTGGGGTACGAAGGGGTCGAAGGCCAGGAGGCGCGTGACCAGCGGCCTGGCGCGGCGGGCTACCTCGGAGCCGACGTTGCCCAGGCCGACAATACCCAGGGTCTTGTTGCGCAATCCCACGCCCACGAAGTCGCGACGCCGCCACTCGCCGCGGCGCAGGGAGGCGTCGGCCTGGGCTATGTTGCGTGCCATGGCCAGCATCAGCGCCACGGTGTGCTCGGCAGCCGCCACCACGTTCCCCGTGGGAGCGTTGACCACCGTTACGCCCCGGCGTGTAGCGGCGTCCAGGTCTATGTTGTCCACACCCACGCCGGCCCGGCCAATCACCTGGAGTCGCTGGCCCGCCTCGATGACGTCGGCGGTAACCTTGGTCTCGCTGCGCACCACCAGCCCCTCGTACTCGCCTATCGCCGCCTTCAGCTCGGCGGGCGGCAGGCCGAGGCGCACGTCAACCTGGTGGTGCTGCTCCAGGAGAGCAACGCCCTCCCGGGCTATGGGGTCGGTTACCAGAATACGCGCCATGCTTCACACCCTTTGCCGAATAGTTTACACCCCGGCACTGGTGCAGGCCCCGCTATGAGGCCGAGACCCCTGCCGGGGTGCAGAAGACCGGGTTAGAAATAGGGCCTAGCTCCTGCGGGCGGCCGCTGGAGTGAACCCCACCTTGGGGAGAGCCTGCCGCAAGGCCTCCAGCACGGCTTGGATATCACTCTCCTCCACCCATCCCAGGTGGCCGATGCGGAAGATCTTGCCCGTCAGGGGGCCCTGTCCTCCCGCCAGGACAACGTTGTGCTCGGTGCGCAGGGTCCCCACCAGCTTGCCGCCATCCACACCAGCGGGCACCTTCACCGCGGTCACGGTGTTAGAAGCGTGACGCTCGTCGGCCAGAAGGGAGAGGCCCAGGGACTTCACCCCTTCCCGGCAGAGCTGGCCGATCCTGGCCTGCTTTCGGTGAACGTTGTCCAGGCCCACCTTCAGCATCTTCTGTAGGCCCACGTCCAGCCCATAGAGCACAGAGAGCGCCGGCGTCCAGGGGGTCTGGGCCCGCTCCAGGTAGTTCTTGGCGGCGGTGAGGTCGAAGTAGAAACGGGGCATTTTGGCGGTCTTGGACGCCTCCCACGCCTTGGGGCCGACACTTATCATGGCGATGCCGGGAGGGGCCATCCACCCTTTCTGGGAGCCCGTGGCCACGATGTCGCACTGCCACTCGTCCACGGGCAGGGGGATGGAGCCGATGCTGCTGACCGCATCCACCAGGAGGAGCTTGTCGAACTCGCCCTTGACGATGCGGGATATGGCAGCCAGGTCGTTGGTGACGCCGGTGGAGGTCTCGTTGTGGGTTATCACGACAGCCCTGATGGCAGGGTCGGCCCGGAGGGCGCGGCGCACGGTCTCCGGCTCCGCCGCCTGGCCATACTCCACGGTCAGGTCCTGCACATTGGCGCCGTAGGCCTTGGCGATGTTGGCGAAGCGCTGGCCAAAGACGCCAGTCGTCACCGACAGCACCTTGTCGCCGGGGGAGAGGGTGTTGACCACCGCCGCCTCCATGGCACCGGTGCCGGAGGCCGTGAGGAAGAAGACGTCGTTCTTGGTGAGGAACAACTTCTTCAGGTTCGCGGTAAGGCGCTCAATGAGTTCTTTGAACTCGGGGCCCCGGTGATTGATCATGGGGCCCCCTACGGCCGCCAGAATGTCCTCTGGACAGGGGGTTGGGCCTGGAACACGCAGTTGCTGCACGCTGGTCCTCCTGAGACGGGCTCCCTACGGAAACTTTGTGAATTTTACCACGTCCTGGAAGTTGGGGAGTAGTCTCTCCGCCGCCGGTTTCACTCCATTCTGTCCACCGGATTGCTGGTGGGTCTCCTATTGTCCCGCTACCACGCGGGCGAAGCGGTGCCGGCCCACCCTCAGCACGGCGCCAAAGGGGACGAAGTAGATTCCCTGGGTCGCCTTACGAACGCCACCCCCGCCACCTATTTCAATCTGGACGAAAAGGCTGTCCGGGGTCACCTTCTGGCCGTTGATCTGCACCGCCCCCTGGGAGAGGAGCCTTCGCGCCTCGGCCCGGCTTGAGGCCAGCCCCCGCAACGCCAGGAAACGGTCCATCTCCACCATGGCCCCCTCCCCGGGGCGGTACTCCACCACCCCAGGGGCATTGGCGGAAATGGCCACCGCCTCCATCTCCTCCGGCGCTTGGCGGCGCTGGACCACGCGCTCGAAGTGCTCCTGGGCGCTCCTGGCCGCCTCCGCCGAGTGGAACTGGGCCACTATCTCGCACCCCAGCCGCTTCTTCAGCTCCATGGGGTTCCCCGATCCCCCGGCAAGCTGGGAGCGCATCTGGGCCAGCTCTTTGTCGGGCACGTCGGTTAGGAGGTCGAAGTAGTCCATGATAAGCCAGTCCGGCAGGGACATGACTTTGCCGAACATCTCGGTGGGGGGCTCCTCCCCGGCGATGTAGTTGTGCAGGGTCTTGCTCATCTTCTGGACGCCGTCGGTGCCGGGGATGATGGGCACGAGGAAGCACTGCTGGGGACGCTGGCCCGCCTTCTCCTGAAGCTCGCGGCCCACCAGCAGGTTGAACTTCTGGTCCGTGCCACCAAACTCCACATCCGCCTCGATTTCTAGCGAGTCGTAGGCCTGGAGCAGGGGGTACAGCAGCTCCGTGATGGCGATGGGCCGCCCAGCCTGGAAACGCTGGCTGAAGTCCTCTCTGGCCAGGAACTGGGCCACGGTGAAGCGGGAGGTCAGCTCGATCACTTTGGAGAGGTCGAACTTGCCGAACCATTCGCTCTGCCACCTGGTCTCGGTGCGCTCCCGGTCCACCACCTTGAAGAACTGTCGCATGTAGGTCTGGGCATTGGCGCGCACCTCCTCGGCGGAGAGCATGGTGCGGGTGGCGGAGGTCCCGGAAGGGTCGCCTATCTGTGCCGTCCAGTCGCCCACGATGAGGATGACCTGGTGCCCCAGCTCCTGGAACTGTCGCAGCTTGCGCAGCCCCACCACATGGCCCAGGTGAAGGTCCGGGCGGCTGGGGTCGAAGCCCATCTTGAGCCGAAGTGGCCGGCCCTCTTTCAGCAGCCGCACCAGCTCCTCCTCCACGACGATCTCGGCGACGCCGCGTCGAAGGAGTCTATGTAGTGCCTTTTCGTCCAGGGTGGTCATCTCGCACAGAGAATAGGCAGAGGTCCCGACTACATGGGCGACGCTGAGTCCAGCACCCTTCGGGCCTGCTCCACGTCCCGCTCCATCTGCTGACGCAGTGCCTCCGGGCTATCAAACCGCTGCTCGTCCCGCAGGCGGGCGGCGAACCCCAGGGAGAGTTCCCGGCTGTACAGGTCGCCGCTGAAGTCCATGACGAATGCCTCAATGGTGCGCCTCTGGCCATCAAAGGTGGGACGCACCCCGATACTGGTGGCGGACTTGTGCCACTGCCCATCCGCCAGGGCCCAGGTGGCGTAGATGCCGTCCGCCGGGGTTATGCACTCCGCCGGCACCTGGAGGTTGGCCGTGGGAAAGCCCAGCAGAGAGGCACCTCTACCCTCCCCACGCACCACCACCCCCGTGAGGCGGAAGCGCCTGCCCAGGAGCCTGGCGACGCCAGCCACGTCCCCTTTCTCCAGGCCGTTGCGGATGGCCGTGCTGCTCACCCGCTCCCCACCCAGTACCAGGGGTTCCACCGTCCTTACAAAGAACCCCATCTCCTCACCGATCTGCCTCAACACGGCCTCCGTGCCCTGGCGCTGGTGTCCCAGCGCGAAGCCGGGGCCCACCACCATCCCCTGCATATTCAGGTACCGCCGCAGCAACTCCACAAACTCCCTCGCCGAGAGGCGGGAGAGCTCCTGGGTGAAGGTGATGGGGACCAGGCACTCCATCCCCGCGCCCTGAAGCAGACGCAGCCGCTCTGCCAGAGGGGTGATGTACCGGAGGGAGAGACTCGGGTTCAGCACCGCTCTTGGATGAGTGGTGAAGGTGACCACCCCCGGTGCATACCCCCGACGGGCGGCCTCCGCCCGCAGTAGGGCGAGCAGCGCCTGATGGCCCAGGTGTACGCCATCGAACACGCCCACGCTGAGGACGGTGGGCCGCTGCGTGGCATGACGACTGAGCTCCGCTTCTGCGTTCATAGCTCCCAGGCCAGCCAGCGGGGCTTGCCCTGCACGCGCCTTTCTAGCCCAGCTACCAGGCCGTTGCAAAGCGAAGCTTTGCAACGGGGTCCCCTCCTACCGCCGGGGTGGGGATATCTGTTGCAAAAGTCACCAGGACTTTTGCAACAGCTTCTTACCGCTTGGTGTACTGAGGCGCCCGTCGTGCCCGCTTCAGGCCGTACTTCTTCCGCTCCTTCACCCTCGGGTCACGGGTCATCAGGCCATACTTCCGCAGCAACGGCTTCAGGGCCGGGTCGAACGCCACCAGAGCGCGGGCAATGCCGTGGCGGACGGCGCCCGCCTGGGCTGCCACGCCGCCACCCTGGGTCTTGGCCACCACGTGGAACTTGCCCCCCGAGTCTGTCACCTGGAGGGGCTGCTGTACCACCTTCTGCCAGGCGAACCAGGGGAGGGCCTCCTCCAGGGGCTTGCCGTTGATGACTATGCCGCCCCCGCCATCGGAGTAGAGGCGCACCTGAGCAATGGCTGTCTTGCGCCTGCCGGTACCGTAGTAGTACTGCTGCTGGTTCGCCATCTAGTTGTTACCCTCCGACTCGCTCTTAGCCTTGTCCGCCTGGGGCTGGGGAGCCTGAGGCGCCTGGGTAGGTGCCTCCTGGCCCGGGGTGACTTGGCTGTCATTCCCGTGCCCCGCCTGCACCTGCGCCTGGTGAGGATGGGTGGGCCCTCCGTAGACCTTGAGCCTACGGAGCATCTGCCGGCCGAGGATGTTGTCAGGAAGCATACCCTTCACAGCCTGCTTCATCACGCGGTCCGGGTGCCTTCGTAGGACCTCTTCCAAGGGGGTCTTCCGGAGGTTCCCTATGTACCCGCTGTGCTTGTAGTAGACCTTCTGTTTCAGCTTGCGCCCGGACACGCGTACCTGGGCGGCGTTGACCACCACCACAAAGTCGCCGGTGATCACGTGGCGGGTGTATATGGGCTTGTGCTTGCCCTGGAGCAGTCTTGCCACATGCGTGGCCAGGCGCCCCAGGGTCTGCCCTGCCGCATCTATGACGTGCCAGGTCGGGTGCACGTCCGCCGGTCTTGCCGAATAAGTTCTTACCGCGCTCATGTCTCCTCAAAAAAGAGCCCAGGGTAGTTTACCGAAACCAGACAGAGGCCCGCCGGAGGCAGCATCCACTGACAAGCCCCGTGGCGTCCGCCGTTTGCCAACGCTCCAAACTCCTCCATACTCATCTGGCGCGTCCCCACCCGAAGCACCGCCGCCGCCATGCGCCGCACTTGCTGGGGCAGGAAGGCATTGCCCTCCACCTCCAGTCTCACTACCTCGCCCTCTCGCCACACCGCCGTCCGGTAGAGCCGGCGCACAGTGCTCCGCCGCCCACCCAAGGGCCCGGCGAAGGGAGCGAAGTCTCGCTGTCCTTCCAGCATGGCCAGGGCCACCCGCATGGCCTCGGCGTCCAGTAGGCCGTAGACCGTGTGGGCGAAGCGCCGCCACAGTGCCGAGCGCCCCTCTCGGTTCAGGACCGTGTACCGGTACACTCGGCTCCTGGCGTGCCGCCGAGGGTCAAAACCCAGCGGCACCTCCCGCGCCTGGCGGACCGCTATGTCTTCCGGCAGGAAGTGGTTCAGGGCGCTGGCGAAACTTCGGCATTCATAGGGCGCCTCTGTTGTGAACGCCACGACCTGCCCTGCCGCATGCACCCCCGCGTCAGTCCGACCCGCCCCCGCGATGCGTACCTGCTCCCCGGTGAGACGCTGGATAGCGCTCTCCACCTCCCTCTGCACCGAAGGGGCGTTCTTCTGGTATTGGAACCCACTATACCTAGTACCTTCGTACTCCAGCAACAGGGCTAGCCTACGCACCGCCACACCGCCAGGCGGGCTACGGCACCAACTCCAGCACCACCATGGGTGCCGCGTCACCCTGCCTGGGTCCCAGCTTCATGATTCTGGTGTAGCCCCCTTTGCGCTCCGCGTAGCGCGACGCCAGCTCAGCAAAGGCCTTCTTCACTGCAGCCGTGTTTGGGACCAGGGAGAGGGCGACCCTGCGGTCATGCACCGTTCCAGCCTTGCACCGAGTGATGATTTGCTCGGCCAGGCCACGCACCTCCTTGGCCTTAGCCTCGGTGGTGGTGATGCGCTCCCGCTTGATGAGCTCCGCCGCCAGGTTGCGCCGTAGCGCCAGGCGGTGCCCCGGCCTCCGGGACAGGTTGCGTCCGACCACTGCGTGCCGCATCTACTCCTGCTCCTGCTCGAGCTCTTCCTCTTCCTCCCCCTCCGTGGCAACCTCCGCGGCCTGGGCAATGGCCTCTTTGCCCGCAGGCTGGGGCTCGCCGGCCCTGGGACTGAGGCCGATATCGGCCAAGCGAGCGTACAGCTCCTGCTCAGACCTGTCGCCGAAGTTGCGGATTCTCAGCAACTCGGCCCGGTCCATCTCCAGGATCTGGCCCACCTTGTCCACGTGGGCCCGCTTCAGGCAGTTGAGGGTGCGGGCGGATAGCCCCAGCTTCTCCACCGGCATGTTGTAGACCTCTGCCGGGACCGCGAGACCCTTTCCTGCCCAGTCGCCCTCCTGTTGGCCCTCGCTGAGGTGGGAAAAGAGGAAGAAATGGTTCACCAGTATCTCCGACGCCCGGCGGACGGCATCCAGAGGCGCGATAGCGCCGTCGGTCCACACCTCCAGGAGCAGTCTCTCAAAGTCTGTCTGCTGGCCCACCCGGGTGCGCTCCACGGTGTAGTTCACCTTCTGGACCGGGCTGAAAACCGCATCCACCGGCAGCACGCCGATGGGCATACCGTTGCGCTGCACTCCGGGGACATATCCTGTGCCATGCTCCACGTTGAGTTCTATGGAGAGGCGCGCCTCGGGCGAGTCCAGGGTGGCAAGGTGCAGCTCCGGGTTCACAATCTCGAAGTCTGCGGATGATACGATGTCACCGGCGCACACCTTGCCGGGGCCGCTCACCTCCAGCCGCAGCTTGCCAGGGCGCTCCGTCTTGGCGCGCATGCGAATGGCCTTGATGTTCAGCAGGAGTTCCGTCACGTCCTCTTTCACGTGGGGGACAGCGGTGTACTCGTGCTGCACTCCCTCGATTCTCACCCAGGTGACGGCCGCTCCCGGGACGGAGTTCAGTAGCACCCTGCGGAGCGGGTTGCCCACCGTAACACCGTAGCCCCGCCTCAGCGGCTCCATGACGAACTTGCCGTAGGTGTCGTTCGTCTCCAAAGGTTTGACCGACGGCTGTGGGACCGGAACGGGCTCTACCGTCGTCTCTCGGGTCTCTTCGCGAACGAAGTCCAGCATAAAGGTCACGCCCCCTAGCGGGAATAGTGCTCCACAATCAGCCGAGTATCAATGATGGTCTGCAGGTCATCCGCACCGGGCAGCCGCACCACCTTGCCTGTCATGGTGTTGGCATCCACGCTCAGCCAGGGTGTCTGGGTCTGGCGGCCCGCCTCCGCCGCTATCTCCTTGAAGAACTCCTTTAGTTTAGTGGACTCCTTCCAGGAGACCGCGTCTCCCTCCCTGACCAGATAGGAGGGTATGTCCACTTTATGCTCATTCACAAGGAAGTGGCCGTGGAGCACCCACTGGCGTGCCTGGTCTCTGGAATGGGCGAAACCCAATCGGTAGACCACGTTGTCCAGCCGCCGCTCCAGGAGCTGTAGCAAGAACTGGCCGGTGACGCCGGGTTTGCGGCGGGCCTCGTCGAAATAGCCGCGGAACTGCCGCTCCAGCACCCCGTAGGTGTAGCTGGCCTTCTGCTTCTCCCTGAGCTGGACCCCCCACTCGGACACTCGCCGCCGGCGCTGCGTCTGCTCTCCCGGCGGCTTGCGGCGCCGCTCCACTGCGCAGCGCGGGCTGTAGCAACGCTCCCCCTTGAGAAACAGCTTTTCGCCGGTGCGGCGGCACAGCCTGCACGCCGGGCCAGTATATCGTGCCATGCTGCTATAGTCCTCCCCGAAAACCGTTGCCTTGTTCTAGCCCGATTGGGCTTTTCTTACAGCTCCATTACAACGTGAAAGTGGGCGTGCCCTCTACACCCGCCGGCGCTTGCGGGGGCGGCACCCGTTGTGGGGGACTGGGGTAATGTCCCGGATACTGGTCACCGCCAGGCCCGCGGCCTGCAAGGACCGAATGGCCGCTTCGCGGCCCTGGCCAGTCCCTCTGACGTAGACGGCCACGCGACGGAGGCCGTGGTCCATGCCCTTGCGGGCCGCACCCTCCGCAGCCCGGCCGGCGGCGAAGGCGGTACCCTTGCGCGATCCCTTGAACCCCATAGTGCCCGCGCTACCCCAGGCTATGACATTGCCCTCCGGATCTGTCAAGGTAACGAGGGTGTTGTTGAAGGTGGACTGAACGTATGCCCGCCCTTGAGGGACGGACTTGCGCTCTTTGCGCCTGGGACGGCTTCTATCACGCGGCGGCATTCTGCTCCTTCCTCTCCCCTCGCGCCAAACGGGCCGTGACTACTTCTTGGCGGAGGCGCGGCGGCGGCCAGCCACAGTGCGGCGTGCGCCCCGCTTGGTCCGGGCATTCGTCTTAGTCCTTTGCCCTCGCACAGGCAGCCCTCGGCGGTGGCGCAGCCCTCGGTAAGTGCCGATGTCAATCAGCCTGCGGACGTTGGAGGTCGTCTCTCTACGCAGGTCACCCTCTACCTTGTACGAACTCTCCACCACCTCCCGGATGCGGGCCAACTGCGTCTCCGAGAGTTCCTTGACCCGCGGGTTGCCCTCCACCCCAGCCCGCTGGAGCACGCGCAGGGCCAGGGTGGGCCCAACGCCGTAGATGCGGCACAGGGCCACCTCCGCCCTCTTGTTGTCCGGTATGTCCACGCCCGCTACTCTTGCCATGAGACCTCCCCCGGGGCCCACTACCCCTGCCGTTGCAGGTGCTTGGGGTTCTGACAGAGGACCCGCACTGTGCCGTGACGCCTGATCACCTTGCACTTGTTACAGCGGACCTTCACTGATGCCCTGACCTTCATAACACGACCCCCGGCCACTCATCGTGGCCCTCTTCCTGGTCTATCTGAACCGGTAAGTGATCCTGCCCCGGCTCAGGTCATAAGGGGACAGCTCTACCAGCACCCTGTCCCCCGGCAGTACCCGGATGAAGTGGAGGCGCATCTTGCCCGCGACGTGGGCCAACACCACATGACCGTTGCCCAGCTCCACCCTGAACATGGCGTTGGGCAGCGCCTCCTTTACCACGCCTTCGACCTCGATGGCCTCCTTGCGCGCAGTCCTCTCCCTCAACCATTCCTCCCTGACCCGCTCAAGCAGGTCAGACTTGGCGGGCCGCCCGGCTACGGCACCGTCAGTACCTGTGGCTCGCCGTCCGTTATGGCGATAGTATGCTCGAAGTGAGCCGAAAGGGAGCCATCGGCCGTCACCACAGTCCAGTCATCCCCCAGGACGCGGGTCTCCCATGTGCCCAAGTTGACCATGGGCTCGATGGCGATGGTCATACCGGGGCGCAGTAATACGCCCAACCCGGGAGGGCCGTAGTTGGGGACCTGGGGCTCCTCGTGCAGCAGCCGGCCTATGCCGTGGCCAACGTACTGCCGGACAACGCCATATTGCCCTCGGCTGGCCACGAACGCCTCCACCGCTGCCGACACATCCCCCACCCGCGCACCAGCCCTGGCCGCCCGGATTCCCGCGTGCAGCGCTCCCTCCGTCACTTCCAGCAGGCGGCGGACCTCATCCGGCACCTGTCCCGCCGCCACCGTGACTGCTGCATCGCCGTAGAAGCCGTCCACAATGGCTCCCACGTCCAGGCTCACTATATCACCTTCTCTGACCATGCGGTCTCCGGGTATCCCGTGGACAATCTCCTCATTGATAGACACACAGATAGTGGCGGGGAAGCCCCTGTACCCCTTGAAGGCGGGCCTCCCGCCAAGCCTCGTGATCTCCCGCTCCGCCAGGGAGTCCAGCTCTCTGGTGCGCACACCGGGCCTTACGGCCTGCCGAAGCGCCTGAATTGTCAGCGCTACAATACGTCCCGCCCGGCGCATCCGCTCCAGCTCCCTGGCGGACTTCACGGTGATGCCCAGGCCCTTTTCCTGCGTCTCCGTAAACACTATCTTGTGTTGCATATGGGAACAGACTTTCTCATTGTACTCCACCGGGGCCCTGGCCGCACCTCCCCTACCACACGCCTCATCGGGCCAGACCCGCTTGGACCGCCTCCATCATTGCTGCCTCCACCTCTTCGATGGAGCCCTGTCCGTCCACCTCTTTCAGCTTGCCGCGGACGCGGTAGTGCTCGGCCAGAGGCGCTGTCTGGGCCAGGTACACCCGAAAGCGCTGGCGCACCACCTCCGGCTGGTCATCGGGCCGCTGGTACAGCTCGCCACCGCACCGGTCGCACACGCCTGGCCGCCGGGGGGGCGCGTTGTCCCTGTGGTAAGGGGCCTGGCACTGCCGGCAGATCAGCCGCCCGCTGAGCCTGCGGACCAGCTCCTCTTCAGGCACCTCAACACTCAGGGCCACGTCCAACTCCTGCCCTCGGCTCGCCAGCTCGCTGTCTAGGGCCCGCGCCTGCTCCAGAGTCCGGGGGAAGCCGTCAAGGATGTACCCGCCTGCACAGTCGGCCTCTCCCAGGCGCTCAAGGACCATCCGAATGGTCAACTGGTCGGGGACCAGATCGCCTCGCTCGGTGTAGTAGCGCACCTGTCGCCCCAGGGGGGTATTCTCCGCCTGGTGCTGGCGGAACAGGTCCCCCGAGGCTACATGAGGCACCCGCAGCCGCTCCGCCAGGGTCTTGGCCTGGGTCCCCTTGCCCGCCCCTGGCGGGCCCAGAAGCACAATACGCACTGTCACCTCTCTTGGTCTACGGAGTCCCACTGGCGCCCGCGTTAGCGCAGGAACCCCTCATAGCTGCGCATCAGGAGTTGGGCCTCCAACTGGCGCATGGTGTCCAGGGCCACACCCACCAGGATGAGCAGACTGGCGGCGCTGAGCTGGAGGGCCCGTATTCCAGTAAATTGGGTGATGAGGAAAGGGGCTATGGCCACGAAGCCCAGGAAGAGGGCTCCACCCCACGTGATACGCACAATGACCCGGTTCAGGAAGTCCTGGGTTGGCCTACCCGGCCTGATGCCCGGTATGAAGCCGCCGTTGCGCTGGAGGTTTTCTGCCAGGTTCTGCTGCTGAAAGATGATGAGGGTATAGAAAAAGGCGAATATCACGACCAGCAGAAAGACCAGGACCCAGTAAAGGAAAGAGGCGGGACTCAGGGCCGCGGCTGCGGAGGTGGCCGCCCTGGCGATAAAGCTACTGCTGGTGGGATCAGCCAGGTAGCTGGCCACTGTGCCAGGCAGAATTATGATGCTGAACGCGAAGATAAGGGGGATCATACCTGCCGAGTTCACTCGAAGGGGGAGGTGGGTGCTACCCGACTGCCGGTACATGCGCCCGCCCCGGAAGACGCTCCGCCCATACTGCACGGGCACGCGCCTTTGGGCCTCGGTGAACACCACGATGAGGTATACCAGGGCCACGGCGGTGATCACCAGCAGCAGCAGCCCACCCATGTTCTGTCTCTCCACGAACCCCTGCCCCACCATCTGCGGCAGCCCGGCCACAATACCACCGAAGATAATCAGTGAGATCCCGTTCCCGATGCCTCGCTCTGTGATGAGTTCGCCCATCCACACCAGGAGCATGGTGCCCGCTGTCATGCTCACTATCATTGCCACGGTCGGCAAAGCGTCCGGACCTATGAAACTGATGGTCTGGGGCAGAACTCCCGCTCGACTGAGTATCAGAAGCTGGCCATACCCTTGGAAAATCGCTATGGGCACCGTTGCCCAGTGGGTGATCTGGTTTATGCGTTGACGCCCCGCCTCTCCCTCTTTAGACAGGGCCTGAAGCCGGGGTATGACTGGCACCAAGAGCTGTAGGATGATGGTGGAGGTGATGTACGGGTATACGCCCATGGCAGCCACACTGAGATTGCGCAGGGCGCCCCCGCTGAAGAGGTCCAAGAAGCCCATGAGTTGATTGGACTCAAATAGGGCCCGGAGGGCCACCCGGTCCACCCCTGGAACAGGTACATGTGCCACCAGCCGGAACACCACCAGGATGGCCAGGGTGAACAGGATGCGATATCTCAGGTCAGGGACCCGGAACGCATCCAACATGGCCTGAAGAAGGGCGGGCCGTCCTGGCTGTCCCCGTGCCACCGCCTGGGGAGAACGCATAACGCTACAGCTCCCTCACCGTGCCGCCAGCGGCCTCTATCTTCTCCCTGGCCGACTTGGAGAACTTGTGGGCCTGGACCGTGCGCGGCCCCTCCAATTCCCCTCCACCCAGCACCTTTACCGGGGCGTTGGGCCTCTTGATGAGGCCGTATTGCCGCATCACCTCAGGGGTGACCTCCGTACCCTGGGGCACTCTGGCGAATGCCCCCAGGTTCACCTCCTGGTATTCGATGCGAAAAGTGTTGGTAAAGCCGCGCATCGCGGGCAGGGCCTTGACCAGGGGAAGCTGTCCACCCCTGAACCAGGGGTGCAGCCCCGGCCCTGAGCGGGCTTTCTGCCCCTTTACGCCGCGCCCCGAGTAGGAGCCGTGGCCGCTGCCGTCCCCACGTCCCACCCGCTTCCGGTGCTTTCTGGGCAGAGGAGGCCGGAGTTCATGCACCTGCATCACTATCACTCCTCGAAGTAGCCGCCTGGCTTACGCTGCGACTCCCCGTCCTGCCCGGTCGCCTGGCACGCTCCTCCGGAATCTCCTCCACCTCCACCAGGTGCCTCACCTGGTGCACCATGCCCCTGATGGTGGATGAGTCCTGGTGCTCCACCACCTGGTGCAGCCGCCTGAGCCCCAGCGCCCGAATGGTGCGCCGGTGGGGCTCCTTGGCGCCTATGATGCTCTTGACCCAGACTATGCGTAGCTTAGCCATCTGTTCTGCTCGTCTCCGCCTTTGCCAGAGGCGCTTCGCCCTCGGTCTGCGGAGCTGGGGGGGTTGCACCGGATGGGGTCTCTTGCCGGGCCGGGGCCTCCAGGCTTTGACTCACTGCCACCGCTTGCACAGGGGGCACGGGAGGCGCCGGTGGCGTAGGGGGAAGTCTCTGTCCCTTCCGCTTGGTCATCTCCTGCGTGGGGTCTTTCAGTGACTCCAGGCCCTGCATGGTGGCCTTCACAACGTTGATGGGGTTGCGGCTCCCCAGGCACTTGGCGATCACGTCCTTCACCCCGGCCAACTCCAGCACTGCCCTGGCGCTGCCTCCGGCGATGATGCCGGCGCCAGCGGGGGCAGGCTTCAGCAGGACTCGCGTGGACTCAAACTCCGAGACCACCGTATGGGGTATAGTGGCGCCTCTCCTGGACACAGAGATCATGCTCTTCCTGGCGATAGTGTTGCCCTTGCGCACGGCGTCTGGGACGGCCACCGCCTTGCCCAAGCCGGCGCCCACATGGCCTTCACCGTCGCCCACCACCACCATGGCGTTGAAGCTAAGATGGCGCCCGCCCTTGACCACCTTGGCCACGCGGCGGATGTCAACCACCCGTTCCATGAGGTTCCCCTCATCAGATGACGTCTCAGGGCGCCTTCGCCTTGACTCGCTGGTCATACTAAAACTCCAGTCCTCCCTGCCGTGCCCCCTCGGCCAGGGCTTTCACCCGGCCGTGGTACCTGAAGCCGCCACGATCAAAGACTACTCGGGTAATGCCGCGCTCCTTGGCCCGATTGGCCAGCAGACGTCCCACCGCGGCAGCTAACGCCGTCTTGTTTCCGCCCTCGGTCTGCGCTCGGGCCTCCGGCTCCCCGCTCCCCGCCGCGGCCAGGGTGTGCCCGTGGGAGTCGTCTATCACCTGGGCGTAGATGTGCTTTAGGCTGCGGAAAACGCTCAGCCTGGGGCGCTCCTGGCTCCCCTTCACCACCCTGCGCACGCGGCGGTGCCGGGCCAGGCGCGCTTCACGAGGCGACTGGGTCCGAGGCATATCCCTACTTCCTCCCCGCCGACTTGCCGGGCTTCAGGTGGACCACCTCGCCAAGGTAGCGGATCCCCTTGCCCTTGTATGAGTCAGGCGGACGGATGCGCCGAATTCTAGCCGCCATGTCCCCTACCTGTTGTTTGCTGATGCCCTTGACCAGGATGCGGTTGTTCCCCTCCACATCCAGGGTTAGCCCTTGGGTTGGCTGTACCTCCACGGGGCGGCTGAACCCTACCTGAAGGGCTATGGCCTGGCCCGACTTCTGGACTCGATACCCCACTCCCACAATCTCCAGGGTCTTCTCATACCCCTTGGTGACCCCGGTCACCATGTTGGCCAGAAGGGCCCGGGTAAGCCCGTGAAGGGCCCGGTGCTTCCGCTCGTCTGTGGGGCGCTCCACCAGGAGCCAGCCTTCCTCTAGGCGGACCCTCATCTCCTGGTGCACACGCTCGCTCAGGGTGCCCTTGGGCCCTGTGACCGCAACCTCTCCATCCCGGACCTCCACCTTCACCTCTGGAGGCACCGGTATGGGCTTCGTTCCCACACGAGACACGACCTTCCTCCCTTCAGAAACCCGTGTGTGGCGGGCGCAACTCCATCTCCACGCAGCCCGCTACCACACGTAGCAGAGGAGCTCGCCACCCAGGCCACGGCGCCACGCATGCTGGCCGGTCATCACCCCTTGGGAGGTAGAGACAACCGAGATACCCAGCCCACCGTAGAAGCGGGGGACCTCTCGTTTCCCCACGTACACTCGCAGGCCTGGCTTGCTCACTCGTTTCAGGCCTGAGACCGCCGCCTCTCGCTCCCGGTACAGCAGTTGGATGCGGATCATGTCTTGAGGCTGGCCCCGCAGCACCTGAATGTCTTTGATGAACCCCTCTTCCTTGAGTATGCGGGCGATAGCCAGCTTCACGCGAGAGGTAGGCACCAGCATCGTCTCGTGACGCGCCGCCACGGCGTTCCGTATCCGCGTCAGCATGTCAGCGATGGGATCAGTTACGGGCATATCTGCTAGCACCCTCCCCTACCAACTTGCCTTGCGCACCCCCGGCAACTCCCCTCGCAGGGCCAGTTGCCGGAAGCAGATGCGGCACACCCCGAAATAGCGTATGTACGCCCGAGGACGCCCGCACCTGCGGCACCGGTTCTTTACCCGGACCGCGAACTTGGCCGGCTTGAGCCATTTGGCGATCTTGCTTTTCTTGGCCACGACCTCTCCCTAACGTGTGGGCTGCTTCGCTGTCACGCCGCCATCCCGGGTGAAAGGCATCCCCAGCCGCTCCAGAAGCCTCAGCCCCTCCTGGTCCGTCCTGGCGGTGGTGGTCACTATCACCTGCAAACCACGAATTCTGTCCACCAGGTTGTAGTCCACCTCTGGGAAAACGATCTGCTCCCGCAACCCCACGGCGAAGTTGCCCTTGCCATCGAAGCTGGACCGGGATACGCCCCGGAAGTCCCGAATTCGTGGCAGTGCCACGTTCATCAGCCGGTCGAGGAAGTCATACATGCGGCGGCCCCGCAGCGTCACCATGGCCCCCACCACCATGCCCTTCCGCAGCTTGAAGTTTGCGATGGACTTGCGGGCCTTGGTGGTCACCGACCGTTGCCCGGTGATGACGGCCAACTGGTTGGTGGCTGAGTCCAAAGCCTTGGCGTTGGTGAGTGCCTCCGCAAGCCCTATGTTCAACACCACCTTCTCCAGCCGTGGTACCTGCATGACGTTGCGATAGCCGAACTCCTGCATGAGGGCGGGACGCACCTCGTTGCGGTACCGCTCCAGGAGCGCGGACCGCTGCGGTACCTCTGCCTCCGGAGGTGCTACAGGCGCCTCCTCCTTGGCAGCCGCGCCTCGGCCCCGCTGGCGGCCCGGCGATGGCGCCCCGGCGGCCCGCTGCACTCCTCGGCGGGGCCTCGGCGCTCCCTGAGGGGCCTCGGCCTCACCCTGGGGCTGCGGCGCCTTTTCGGCTTCGCCCTGGGGCTGCTTCTCTATCTTTACTCGATCACTTCGTGGCATCGTTTGCACACCCTGACCTTGTTGCCGCCTTCCAGAAAGCGGAACCCCACCCTGACGGGGCGGTTGCAGTGCTGGCAGATGAGCATAATCTTCGAAGCGTGAATTGATGCCTCCTGCTGTACAATGCCCGCCTGCCTCACCTGCCCGCGAGAGCGAACGTGGCGCTTCACCAGATTCACGCCCTCCACCACCACTCGCTCCTCCCGGGGGAGGGCGCGTTGCACCTTGCCCCGCTTGCCCTTGTCCTTGCCTCGCACCACCAGCACCAAGTCATCCCGGCGGACCTTTAGCGCCATGGCTAGAGCACCTCCGGCGCCAGGGAGAGTATCCGAGTGAAGTTCTTGTCACGGAGTTCCCTGGCCACGGGCCCAAAGATGCGGGTCCCCCTCGGCACGAGTTTCTCAGTCAAAATCACCGCCGCATTGTCATCGAAGCGGATATACGAGCCGTCAGGACGGCGGATGGGCTTGGCGGTCCTCACCACCACTGCCCGGACCACCTCGCCTTTCTTGACCTGCGCCCCCGGCACCGCCTCCTTCACCGAGGCCACAATGATATCCCCTATGGTGGCGTACCGCCTCCGGCTGCCACCGGGGATGTTGAAACACATAATCTCCTTGGCCCCCGAGTTGTCCGCCACCACAAGCCGGGTATACGTCTGGATCATTGCTTTGCCACCTCAAGTTCCGGCTGCTCTTCGGCGGTCTCCTTAGCCAACTCGGCGGGCGCTGGCTGCTCCTTGGTCGGCTCAGCCATCTCTGCCCTCTGAGGCAGCACAGGCTCCGTCGCCACCTCCTCGGGCAGCTCCTTCCGCTGAATGACCTCCACCACGCGCCAGCGTTTGGTGCGCGACAGGGGGCGTGTCTCCACAATACGCACCTGGTCTCCCGTGCGACACTGCCCCGGTTCCACGTGGGCCTTCAGCCTGCTGATCCGTCCGGTGGTCTTGCGGTACAGCGGGTGAGGCGACCTCCACTGCACCGCCACCACCACCGTCTTGTCCATCTTGTCGCTCACCACCCACCCCGTGCGGGTCTTGCGTCTTACTTTCAACTGCTCACTCATGATTGGCCCCTCTGGAGCTGGCGTGCCGTGATCACTGTCTTCAGCCGCGCTAGCTTCTGTCGAGCAAGTCGCAACTCGTTAGGGTTGGAGAGCTGGCGGGTGGCCGCCCGGATACGCAGGTTCAGCAGTTCCCGGTGGGTCTCCTGCTCCTCCTCCAACAACTTTTCGTCCGACAGGGCTCGAATCTGGTCTATGCGCACCTCTACCCAACTCCCTACAGACTTGCCCCAGTGGACTCCACGTCCTCCCGGGACACCATCCGTGTATCTATGGGCAGCTTGTGGGATGCCAGGCGGAGCGCGCCCTGGGCGACCTCTGGCGCCACACCACCTATCTCAAAGAGCACGCGGCCTCGCCGCACCACCGCCACCCAGTGGTCCACTGCTCCCTTGCCACCACCCTGCCTGGTCTCGGCGGGCTTCTTGCTCACCGGCTTGTCGGGGAAGACCCGAATCCACACTCGCCCACCACGCCGAAGGTGGCGCGTAATGGCACGCCGCGCCGCCTCAATCTGCCTGGAGGTTATCCAGGCATTCTCCATGGCCTTTAGCCCGAACTCCCCGAAGGTCACCGAGCTACCCCGCAGGGCCACGCCCCGGCGGTGGCCGCGGTGCGCCTTACGGTACTTCGTTCGTGTCGGCTGTAGCATCTTCCTCTGGCTCCTCAGCTCGGACCGTAACCTGAATGGGGGCCATCTCCTCCTCCACTACCTTCCGCTCGGGCAGCACATCCCCCTTGTAGATCCACGCCTTTACCCCAATGCGGCCCATGGTGGTGCGGGCCTCGGCCAGGCCGTAGTCAATGTCGGCGCGCATGGTGTGCAGCGGGACACGGCCCTCCATGGCCTTCTCTCGCCGGGCGATTTCAGCCCCGCCCAGCCTACCAGCCACCACCACCTTGATGCCCTTGGCCCCTCCCTGCATGGAGCGAGCGATAGCCTGGCGAATGGCCCTGCGGAAGTTGACCCTGCGCTCCAACTGGTCGGCGATGTTCCGGGCCACCAGGTAGGCGTCCAGCTCCGGCTGGCGGATCTCCTGGACGTTCACTCGCACTCGCTTCCCTGTCAGTGTCTCCAGGTGTTTCTTCAGCTCGTCAACCCGCGCACCGCCACGACCGATGACTATGCCGGGGCGGGCGGTATACAAGTTTACTACCAGGTCCTGGGCGGTTCGCTCCACCTCCACCCGCGAGATACCCGCGTCGGAGTACCCTGTATCTATGGCGCGGCGGAGTCGCAGGTCCTCCTGCACCAGAGAGGCGTAGGCCGCTGGCCTGGTGGCGATCCACTTGGCCTGCCAGTCCTTTATAAACCCAAGGCGGAACCCTATGGGGTGTGTCTTGTGCCCCAAGCTATGCTCCCTCCGTGTCCACTATGACAGTGATGTGCGTAGACCGCTTCCGTACTTTGCCGGCCCTGCCCCGCGACGAGGCGCGGACGCGCCTTAACGGAGTGCCAGCGTCCGCGTAAATTCCCACTATCCGGAGCCCGTCCGGGTTGAGCATCAGGTTGTTTTCGGCGTTGGCCGCCGCCGAGCGGACCACCTTGGCCACCGTCGCCGCCACCGGAGTGGGCAGGAAGCGCAGGATCTCCAGCGCCTCATCCACCCGCCGGCCGCGCACGGTGTCCGCCACCAGCCTCACCTTTCTGGGTGAGGTGCGTATCTCTTTGGCTACCGCTTTGACTGGCACGATACCCTTTACTCCGCTGAAACCCTACTAGTGCCGCGGTGGGCGGCTGGTGGTGGTGGTGCGGTCCGACCGGGCAGAGTGCCCGCGGAAGGTCCGGGTGGGGGCGAACTCCCCCAGCCGGTGGCCCACCATGTTCTCGGTTATCAAGATTGGCACATGCCTCCGCCCATCGTGCACGGCTATGGTGAGCCCCACCATCTCCGGCATGATGATGGACGGCCGCGACCAGGTGCGGATCACCGTTTTCACGCTGGCCCGGTTGGCCCGCTCCACCTTCTTCGCCAGCTTGGGGTGAACGTACGGCCCCTTCTTGATTGAGCGTGACATTACCCGGTTGCCTCCACCTTCTGCCGAGTGGCCTCTGACAGCATATCTATTCTATCGCCGGTGGGTTACCTTTGCACGCCAGCACCGGCTAAGGCCGGCGCCGGACCCGGAAGACGTCGGTGCGCTTTCGCCGCCGCGTCCGGTACCCCAAGGCGGGCTTGCCCCAGGGCGTCTTGGGGCCAGGCATCCCGATAGGAGAGCGCCCCTCGCCACCACCGTGGGGGTGGTCCCTGGGACTCATGACGGAGCCCCGGACCGAAGGCCGCCGTCCCAAGAGCCGGGTGCGCCCCGCCTTGCCCCGGGAGGCGTTCTTGTGGTCCACATTGCCCACCTGGCCCACCGTGGCCATGCAGGCCAAGCTGACCCTCCGCAGCTCCCCCGAAGGGAGCCGGATGACCGCGTAGCCGGCCTCCTTGACCACCACTTCAGCAGCTACGCCCGCGCTGCGTACCATCTGCCCCCCACGTCCGGGCTGAAGCTCGATGTTGTGGACCTGGGTGCCCGTGGGTATGAGTCTCAGAGGCAGGGCATTGCCTGGCCTCACCTCGGCGTCGGGCCCCGCCATCACCGTATTCCCCACCTCCAGCCCCTGGGGTGCCAGGTGATAGCGCCGCTCCCCGTCGATGTACAAGACCAGGGCAATCCGCGCCGAGCGGTTGGGGTCGTACTCGATGCTCTCTACCCGACCGGGGACACCCGTCTTGTCCCGCTTGAAGTCTACGAGGCGCAGCAGCCGCTTGACGCCCCCGCCACGGTGGCGCACCGTGATCTTGCCGCGCACGTTGCGGCCAGCAGTGGCGCGCTTGCCCACCACCAGGGACTTCTCCGGTTCCCTTCTGGTCAACTCGGCGAAGTCAGGCCGCAGCGCAGTGCGCTGGCCCGGAGTCAATGGTCTCAGCTTCTTCAGCGGCACAGCTATGCCCCTTCAAATATCTGAATAGTGTCGCCTTGGCGCAGGGTCACCACCGCCTTCTTCAGGCCAGGGATAAACACCTTGCGCAACCCTATCCTCCGCCACTCGCCAGGCACCTTGGTGACGTTCACGGAGACGACGTGCACACTGAACGCCCTCTCCACGGCCTCTTTGACCTGGGTCTTGTTGGCCTCCGGCACCACCTGGAAAACGTACTGGCCGTGCTCTTGGAGCGCGGTGCTCTTCTCAGTCACCAGAGGTCGGAGGAGTACATCCAATGAGCGCATTCTTCTCCGTCCTTACGCCGCGGGAGAGGCTTCCGCCGGGGTCGGGGCCCACAGGGCCTCCGCCCTCCGGGCGGCGCCAACGGTCATGACCACACGATCAAAGCGAAGCAGGTCCAGCACGTTCAGCACGTCGGCGGTGAGGGTCTTGACCCGCTCCAGGTTCCGCACCGAGCGCGAGACCCCAGGGTTAGGGCGCTCCACCACCACCAGGGTGGAGGTCTCCACTCCCAGGTCCCGCAAGGTCCGCGCCATCTCCTTGGTCTTGGGCTGCTCCATCTCCAGCGCCTGGACCAGGACCAGGCGCTCCCCGCGCACCTTCTCCGATAGCGCGCACAGGATGGCCAACCGCCGCATCCTGCGGGGCAGCCGCTGGCGGTAGTCTCTGGGGTGTGGTCCAAACACAATGCCACCCTTGCGCCACTGGGGGGCGCGGATGGTCCCCTGCCGGGCGCGGCCGGTGTGCTTCTGGGCCCAGGGCTTGCGCCCACCGCCAGAGACCTGGCCCCTGGTCTTGGTGGAGTGGGTGCCCTGTCGCTGGTTCGCCTGACAAATGACCATAGCCTGGTGCAGCAGTGCGCGGTTCATCGGGACGGCAAACACCTCGTCCCGTAGCTCAACCTGCTCCACTACCTCTCCCTGGACGTTCCTCACTGGCAGTTGCACGACGCGCGTTCTCCTAGCCCTTTGTTGCGCTGGCTGGGGCGGCCTTTTTGGCCCGGCGCACCAGCACCAGCCCGTTGCTAGCCCCCGGCACGGCCCCTCGCACCATGATGAGGTTCCGCTCTGAGTCCGACTGGACCACCAACAGGTTCTGGACCGTGACCCGCCGGTCCCCCATGTGGCCGGCCATGTGCCTTCCCTTGAGCACCCGGGCAGGGTAGGTGGTGGCGCCGATGGAACCCGGGGCCCGCAGCCTGTCCGACTGCCCGTGGGTCTTAGGGCCGCCTTTGAAACCGTGACGCCTCACCCCTCCCTGGAAACCACGCCCTTTGGAGACGCCAATCACGTCAACTATCTCCCCTGGCTGGAACAGGGAGGCATCTACCTTCTGGCCCACCTGCACATCCCCCAACTCCGTGGCCATCACCTCTCGCAGGTGGCGAAATGGCCCCATTCCCTTCAGGTGCCCCGCCTCTGGCTTGTTGAGCCGCCGGACCTCCTCGAACCCCAACTGCACCGCCTCGTAGCCGTCCTTGCGCTTCGTCCTGACCTGCGTCACGGTGCAGGGGCCCACCTGGATGGCGGTGACCGGTTCGACCCGCCCATCCTCCAGGAAGACCTGGGTGGCGCCTAGCTTCTTTCCCAGAATACCCTGGATCACAGTCGCCTCACAGTTTGATGGCTATGTCCACACCCGCCGGCATCTGGAGGCGGGTGAGGGCGTCTATGGTCTTGGATGTGGGGTCCATGATGTCAATTAGCCGCTTGTGGGTACGCAACTCAAAGTGCTCCCGAGAGTCCTTATCTATGTTGGAAGCACGGATGACGCAGAACCGCTTGATCCTGGTGGGCAAAGGCACCGGGCCGACCACCGCGGCCCCGGTACGCTCCGCGGCCTCCACGATCTGTACCGCCGACTGGTCCAGCAGACGGTGGTCGTAAGCCTTGAGGACTATTCTTATCTTCTGAGCTGGCATGGTTGATTGCTCCCAGTGGGCCTTCCCGCTACCGGGACCGGCTCTGTATCCCCTGGGCGATGGTCTGGGAGACCTCCTCGTAGTGATGGAACTCCATGGAATATGTAGCGCGTCCCTGGGTCAGGGAGCGCAGGGATGTAGCATAGCCGAATGTCTCGGCCAGAGGTATCTCCGTCTCCACCACCTGGGTGTCGGCGTGGCCCTCCATCTGCCGGATGCGGGCCCGACGGGCGTTCAGGTCGCCCAGGACGTCGCCCAGGTACTCCCCGGGCGTGATCACCTGCAAGCTCATTATGGGCTCCAGCAGCACGGGCCCCGCTGCTCGCAGGGCGTCCTTGGCACCCATGGAGGCGGCGATCTTAAAGGCCATCTCTGAGGAGTCCACAGGATGGTAGCTGCCATCCACCACCATTACCTGCACATCCACCACCGGGTACCCCCGCAGGACGCCGTTTTCCATAGCTTCCTTGGCCCCCGCCTCCACCGCGGAGATGAAGTTCCTGGGTATTGAGCCGCCCGTCGTCTTGTCCACAAAGCGGAAGCCGCTGCCCCTCTCCTGGGGCTCGACCGTTAGAATGCAGTGCCCGTACTGGCCTCGGCCACCGGTCTGGCGCACAAACCTGCCCTCGGCGCGGGCTGGACGAGTGATGGCCTCTCGATAGGCCACCATGGGCCGGCCCACCCTCGCCTCCACCCCGAACTCCCGGCGCATCCTCTCCACCAGCACCTCCAGGTGCAGCTCGCCCATGCCAGCCATGACAGTCTGGCCGGTCTCCTGGTCGTACCGCACGCGGAAGGTCGGGTCCTCCTCTGCCAGCTTGATCAGGGCGTCGGTCAGCTTGTCCTGGTCCGCTCTGGTGCGTGGCTCGATAGCGACAAACAGCACCGGCTCCGGAAACTTGATGGACTCCAGGAGAATGGGTGCCCGCTCATCGCAGATGGTCTCGCCGGTAAAGGTGTTCTTCAGCCCCACTGCTGCGCCTATGTGCCCGGCCCCCAACTCCTCCACCTCTTCCCTCTGGTTGGCGTGCAGCCTGATGAGGCGCCCCATACGTTCCCGGACACCTTTGGTGGCATTGTACACCGAGGCGCCCGCATTGACCTTGCCGGAGTACACCCTAATGTAGACCACCCGTCCCACGTAAGGGTCGGTCACGACTTTGAAGGCCAGCGCGGCCAGGGGGACATCGTCCCTTGGCTCCCGGGTGGCGGTGCCCCCGCTCTTGGGGTCCACTCCCTCCACCGGTGGCACATCCAGGGGAGACGGCAGATAGTCCACCACCGCGTCCAGCAGAGCCTGGACACCCTTGTTCTTCAGGGCGCTCCCGCACACTACCGGCACAGCCAGGTTGGCGAGCGTCGCCCTCCGTAGTGCCCGCTTCAGCTCCTCGGGACTGATCTCCTCCCCCTCCAGGTACCTGACCAGCAGGTCGCCGTCCTGCTCCGCCACCCTTTCCACCAGGGCCTCGTGGAGCTTACCTACCTCCGCGCGAAGCTCAGAGGGCACGGGCTCCTCGCGCACTGCGGTAGGAGTGCCGCCGTTTTCGGCATAGATGTAGGCCTTGTCCTCTATGAGGTCCACCACGCCGCGAAATCCAGCCTCTGCCCCGATAGGATACTGCACCGGAACGGGCGTGGCCTTTAACCGGCGGCGTATGCTCTCCAGGGTGCGGAAGAAATCAGCCCCCGTCCGGTCCATCTTGTTGACGAAACATATTCTGGGCACGCGGTACCGGTCGGCCTGACGCCACACCGTCTCCGACTGGGGTTGCACACCTGCCACGGCGTCGAACACTACCACGCCCCCATCCAGGACCCGTAGACTGCGCTCCACCTCAGCGGTGAAGTCCACGTGCCCTGGGGTATCTATGACATTGATCTGGTGGTCCTTCCAGAAGCAGGTGGTGGCAGCCGCAGTGATTGTGATGCCCCTCTCACGCTCCTGGGCCATCCAGTCCATGACTGCGGTGCCCTCGTCCACGTTGCCCAACTTGTAGGTGCGGCCAGCGAAGAACAGCACCCTTTCGGTGACGGTGGTCTTGCCCGCGTCTATGTGGGCGATAAACCCAATATTCCGAACATGTTCCAAAGGATATGTCTCTACCATAATACCGATCCAGCTCTTCCCACTGCCGGCGTCCTGCCATCTCACCACCTGTAGTGGACAAAGGCCCGGTTGGCCTCTGCCATGCGATGCAGGTCCTCTCGACGCTTCACCGCCGTTCCTCCCCCTCGGGCAGCTTCCAGGAGTTCCTGTGCCAGCCTCTCGCGCATTGGCTTGCCGGTACGCGCGCGGGCGGCCTGGATCAGCCACCGGGTGGCCAGGGTCTCTCGCTGGCCCGTCGGCACCTCTACAGGCACCTGATAGGTGGCGCCACCCACCCGCCGGGGCTTCACTTGGAGCACAGGCGTGGCATTGCGGATCGCCTGCTCAAACACCTCTAGGGGCTCTCGCCCGGCCTCACGACCCACGATCTCCAGGGCGTCGTAGACCACCCGTTGGGCGACAGTCTTCTTGCCGCGCTGCATGAGCCTATTTATGAACCTGCTCAACTCCGCGCTATTGTAGCGCGGCTCCGGCGGAATAACGCGTTTCTCTGCACGCCTACGTCTGGCCATCTCCTACACCCTTACCTTCGCCTGCGCTACTTGGCGGCTGCCTGGCCGCGCTTGGCGCCGTACTTGCTCCGCCCCTGTTTCCTGCCCACCACCCCTGAGGCATCCAGGGCCCCCCTGACTATATGGTAGCGCACGCCGGGCAGGTCCTTCACCCGACCACCGCGCACCAGCACCACCGAGTGTTCCTGAAGGGTGTGCCCCTCACCGGGGATATAGGCCGTGACCTCCATGCCGTTGGTCAGGCGCACCCGGGCTACTTTCCGCAGCGCCGAGTTGGGCTTCTTGGGGGTCACAGTACGCACCTGAACGCACACGCCACGCCGCTGGGGGCTTCCACGGCCCCGATACGCACGGTTCTTCAAGCTGTTCTGCATATGCCGGAGCGCAGGCGCTTTGGTCCGCCTGGCTGCTTGCGCCCGGCCCTTTCGGACTAGCTGGTTGATAGTGGGCATCTCTCCTCCCGTTTATCCAAGAAAAAATGGCGCTGGCTGAATCTCCAGCGCCTGCGCGTGGAGGAAGCACCAAACGGTTAATTTACTAGACGTTTGCCTGCATGTCAATATTGGTGAGAGTGGGTTTGTGAGATGAGGTGCCCTCGCAGGGCCTTTGACGGAACCCGTCGGCTCCAGTAAACTGGAGCCGACCTGGAGGGGTGCTCTGCCCGCCCGTGGGCGGCCTCACAGGTCCACACCGCGTCTGGTGGGGAAGGGGGCCATTGCTGAACAGCGGAGCTTTCCAGCGACCTGCTAGAGTTCCACGTTGCCCTGGAGCGAGGGATGAGGGGGTGTCATCATGACGGTGGCCACTGTGCAGAACTTTGTCGGCGGCGAATGGGTGGATTCTGCCTCTACAGAGCGGTTGGACGTGGTCAATCCAGCCACCGCGGAGCCCATTGCCCAGGTCCCTCTGTCCACTAGAGAGGAGGTGGACAGGGCCGTTCGGGTAGCCCAGGAGGCGTTCCAGGGATGGCGGGAGACGCCACCCACTGCCAGGATCCGCTACTTCTTCCGCCTCAAGGAGCTGATGGAGGCCAACTTTGAGGAGTTGGCCCGCACCCTTGTGATGGAGGAGGGGAAGACCATTGACGAGTCCAGAGGGGAGATCCGGCGCGCCATAGAGAACGTGGAGGTGACCACGGGCATCCCCTCGCTCATGATGGGGTACAACCTGGAGGACATAGCGCCGGAGATAGACGAGGAGTGCATTCGTCAGCCCCTGGGCGTCTTCTGCGTGATCCCGCCCTTCAACTTTCCCACCATGGTCCCCATGTGGTTCCTGCCCTACGCGGTGGCCTGCGGCAACACCTTCATCATCAAGCCTTCGGAGCAGGTCCCCCTCAGCATGAACAAGCTGGTCCACCTGATGGATGAGGCGGGCTTTCCTCCAGGCACAGTGAACCTGGTGAACGGCGCAAGGGGGGTTGCTGAGGCGCTGATGGAGCACCCACTGGTGAAGGGCGTCTCCTTCGTGGGCTCCACCGCCGTGGCCAAGCAGATATACGCCAAGGCAGCCGCCCATGGCAAACGGGTCCAGTGCCAGGGCGGCGCCAAGAACTTTATGGTGGTCATGCCGGACGCCGTCTTGGAGCGCACCGTGCCCGCCCTCATAACCTCCGTCTACGGCTGCGCCGGGGAACGATGTCTATCCGGCTCGGTCCTCCTGGCCGTGGGAGAGGCCTATGAACCCCTGAGAGACGCCTTTACCGAGGCAGCCTCCCGGCTGAAGGTAGGCTACGGTCTGGACGAGTCGAGCCAGATGGGCCCCGTGGTCTCCCGGCGCCACAAAGAGAGGGTCCTCTCCTACATCAACAAAGGGGTAGAGGAGGGAGCCCGGCTGCTGCTGGACGGCCGCCACGTTGAGGTCAAGGACTACCCGGGCTTCTTTGTGGGGCCCACCGTCTTCGACCGGGTGAACCCCGAGATGACCATAGCCAGAGACGAGATCTTCGGGCCTGTGGGCAGCATCATGCGGGTGAGGGACCTGGACGAGGCGGTGGAGATAATCCACGCCAGCCCCTACGGCAACGCGGCCGCTGTCTTCACCTCCAGCGGCCAAGTCGCCCGCCGGTTCCAGTACCGGGTCCAGTGTGGAAACATCGGGATCAACATCGGCATCGTGGCGCCCATGGCCTTCTTCCCCTTCGGGGGGTTCAAGGACTCCTTCTTTGGCGACCTGCACGGGCAGGGGAGAGACGCCGTCAACTTCTTCACCGAGCGGAAGATCGTCATCTCCAGGTGGTTCTAGCTCCATGGGCGCTGAGAGGGATGACCTGGGCACCTTCGGCGCGGTGCTGAGGTTCGCTATCCAGGAGGAGGAAGAGGCGGGCCGCTTTTACCAGGAGGCGGCGACGCAGGCAGCCTCCTCGCCTGCGGCCCGTACCTTCGAGGAGATGGCGGAGGAGCATCGCGTGGCCAGGGGGACCCTGGAGCGGCTCCGGCGGGAGGAGGTGGCCGAGATGATCCTGGAGCCCATCCGAGGACTCAGCGCCACCAGCTACCATACCCCGAGCACCGCTGGTAGAGTGGCTGGCCAGCTACAATCGCTGGCGGCGGCGCGGGAAGAAGACCTCCGTCGCTTCTACGCCGATGCGGGACTCAAGCTGGCGTTTCTGCCCCAGGTACGTCGTGCCCTTCAGCGGCTGGCCCAGGGCGCAGAGGCCCGCCTCTCCAGGCTGGGCCACAATCCCGGGTGATGTGAGGCCGACCGCAGAAAAAAGGGACCCCCACAGCTACGGGGGCCCTTTTCAGGATAGGCGCCAGCAAGAGAGACTGAGCGGCTAGGCAGCCTTCTCCTTGGCCGCTACGGCCACTGTCTCCTTCTCTTCCTGGATATACAGGACGCAACCGCACTGGACACACTGGGTGTATGCCCCGTACATGTCCCGGTTGAGGTACATATCCCCACCACAGCGCGGGCAAGCTTTGAAGAAGAACATCGCTCCCGCCTCCTTAGTTTATTCCACAGATAGCGCCCCGACCGCCGTCGGGGCCACCGCCTCTAGCCACGCATGGCTATGTTTGCCAGGAAAGGAATCATACTGCTTGACACGCCGCGTGTCAAGCTCTACTATTGATACACCTGTTACAAGTGTGTTACAAGCACTGCTGGAGTGGCGCGGTTCTCCGCCCCAGGTATAGGTTCGGAGACAGGGGGCGCCAGTGGAGGTGGGGAGAGGATGCAGGAGCAAGGAGGTCGTCCTCCCGCGGCGGACAGGGAGGAGGCACCCCGATTTCGCCGGAGCGTCTCCTCCTGGCGTCTGGACGATGTGCGCATCCCCGGGAGGGAGGTGCCTGCCAGGCGCCAGTCTTTCCAGGGACGGACTCTGGACGCCACGGATGAGGGCGCTCAGGAACAGCACGTAGAGTTCCAGGGGCTGTACATAATCAGCGTGGCCGCCCGCCTGCTGGAGATGCACCCCCAGACCCTGCGCAAGTATGAGCGAATGGGCCTGGTGATGCCATCTCGCACCGTGGGTAAGCTCCGGCTCTACTCCCAAGAGGACATCGTGAGGCTTCGCCTCATCAAGCACCTGGTGGAAGAGGTGGGGCTCAACACCGCTGGCGTCACCATGGTCATGTCACTGCTGGGCAGGCTCACGGACTTCCGCCGGCGGCTGAGAGTCTTCCAGAGCGAGGTCCCTCTCCGAGACTTCTTGGAGCAGGAGGTGGACAACATGCTGGAACTTCTGAACGCACGCTTCTTCTTCACGGAGGGCTAGACCAGGAAGGAGGCTCATGCAAGAGGAGCAGCGCGAGCAGCAACAAGAGGAGCAATTCACCCGGCAGGAAGATATCAGGGCAGAGCTGGAGGAGGCGGGCCGGGAACGCGACCAGTTCCGGGCTCTGGCCCAGAGGGTGCAGGCGGACTTTGTCAACTATAAGCGCCGGATGGAGGAGGAGTCCCGACAGAGTCGGGAGTATGCCAGCGCTCAGACCATACTGAGGCTTCTTCCTGTGCTGGACGACTTTAGCCGGGCCCTGAGCCACGTGCCTCCAGAATACGCAGAACATCCCTGGGTGGCGGGAATACGCCTCATTGAGAAGAGCTTGATGGCGGCGCTGGAGGTGGAGGGGCTCTCCCGCGTTGAGGCGGAGGGGGTCGCCTTTGATCCCTGGGAGCACGAGGCCGTCTCCTCCGAGGAGACCGGAGAGGCGCCCGAGGGGCACGTGCTCCGAGTGGTCCGTCCGGGGTACAAGCTGAGAGACCGGGTGCTGCGTCCCGCCCAGGTCACGGTGGCCAGGGCCCGGCCCCTCCCTGGAACGGATGCCCAGGAACAATCAGAAGACAAGCCAGAGGAGAAGAACGAGGGGGTGTAATCATGCCCAAAGTGCTTGGAATTGATCTTGGTACCACCAACTCCTGCATGGCCGTCATCGAGGCCGGGGAGCCGCTGGTGCTGGAGAACAGCGAGGGGGGTCGCACTACCCCCTCTGTGGTGGCGGTGAACCCCAAGACGGGGGAAAGGTACGTCGGGCAGATGGCCAAGCGACAGGCCGTTACCAACCCGGAGAACACCATATTCTCCATCAAGCGGCTGATGGGGCGCCGCTTCCAGGACCAAGAGGTGCAGCAGAAAGCCATAAAGCGCCTCCCCTACCAGGTGGTGGGGAACAAGAACGGGGACGCCTGGGTGAAGATGGGCGACCGCACCTACTCCCCACCGGAGATATCGGCCATGATCCTCCAGAAGCTGAAGACGGACGCCGAGGCCAAGCTGGGGGAGCCGATAAAGCAGGCCGTCGTTACTGTCCCCGCCTACTTCAACGACAGCCAGCGCCAGGCCACCAAGGACGCTGGCGCAATAGCGGGGCTGGAGGTGCTTCGCATCATAAACGAGCCCACCGCGGCTTCTCTGGCCTACGGCATGGACAAGAAGGGCGACCAGGTCATCGCCGTCTACGACCTGGGCGGCGGCACCTTCGACATCTCTATCTTGCGCATCGGCGAGGGCGTGTTTGAGGTGAAGTCCACCAACGGCGATACCTACCTGGGCGGCGATGACTTCGACCAGCGCATTCTGGACTGGCTCTGCGATGAGTTCAAGAAACAGGAGGGCGTGGACCTGCGCAAGGACCGCATGGCCCTCCAGAGGTTGAGGGAGGCCGCGGAGAAGGCGAAGATGGAGCTCTCCAGTGTGATGCAGACGGAGCTCAGCCTGCCTTTCATCACCGCCGACGCCACCGGTCCCAAGCACCTCGCCATGACGCTCACCCGCTCCAAGCTGGAGCAACTGGTGGAGGACCTGGTCCAGCGCACGGTGGGCCCGGTCCAGCAGGCGCTCAAGGACGCGGGCGTCACCGCCAAGGACGTGAACGAGGTCATCCTGGTGGGCGGTCAGACCCGTATGCCCGCGGTGATAAACAAGGTGAGGGAGATCTTTGGCAAGGAGCCCCACAAGGGGGTGAACCCGGATGAGGTGGTGGCCGTGGGCGCGGCCATCCAGGGAGGGGTGCTCAAGGGCGAGGTAAAGGACATTCTCCTGCTGGATGTCACTCCCCTTACCCTGGGCATAGAGACGCTGGGGGCTGTGATGACGCCCCTCATTACGCGCAACACCACCATACCCACCTCTAAGAGCCAGGTGTTCACCACCGCCTCAGATAGCCAGCCCAGCGTGGAGGTGCACGTCCTTCAGGGGGAACGGCCAATGGCATCGGAGAACATCTCCATCGGGCGGTTCATGCTGGACGGCATCCTGCCCGCGCCCAGGGGCATGCCTCAGATAGAGGTGACCTTTGACATAGACGCCAACGGCATCATCAACGTCTCTGCCCGGGACAAGGGGACGGGCCGGGAGCAGCGCATCACCATCACAGCCAGCTCTGGTCTCTCCAAGGACGCGGTGGAGAAGATGGTGCGGGAGGCGGAACAGCACGCAGAAGAGGACCGGCGCCGCCGCGAGCTTATCGAGGCCCGCAACCAGGCGGACACATTGGCCTACAACGCAGAGAAGATACTCCGGGACTACAAGGACAAGGTCCCTGGAGACCTGGCCAAGGAGATAGAGGCCAAGGTGGCCAGGGTCAAGGCGGTGCTCCAGTCGGAAAACATAGCGGAGGTCCGCGCTGCGGTGCAGGAGATGAACGACTCTCTTGGCAAGGTGGGCCAGATAGTCTACAGCCAGGCGGGCGGCGCCTCCCAGGAAGGCTCTCAGACCCCCCCGCCGAAGGATGAGGGCGGGGACACGGTGGAGGGGCAATACCGAGAGGTGTAGCCCGGCGCCCTGACGTCGCGTTGCTTCGCGGTGGCGGGATTCGAACCCCGCCACCGCTTTTTCTCTCGTGGCCGTAGGGTGGGTGAAGTGAAACGAAACCCACCATCACACCAGCGAGGCCTCTACCTTGGGGAAACCTTGAGCTTCTCCTCGGTGACCTTGCCGTCCACGATGTGGAAGGCCCGGATGACGGGCTGCCGCTTGTCCATGAGGGAGACCAGGATGTAGTACGCGTCGGGCCAGGTGGCCAGGCGGACGTCTGTATCCGAGGGGTGGGCCTCGCTGTGGGTGTGGGAGTGGTAGATGGCCAGCACCTCCCAGCCATTGTCCTCGATCTCCCGGTAGGTGCGGTACAGCTCGCGGGGGTCCATGTTGTACCTGTAGGGGCTGTGCGCCGTGTTGGTCATCCGGTACAGCTTGGCCACCTTGCCATTCTTTCCGGCCAGGATACCGCAGCACTCGTTGGGATCGTCCTCCAGTGCATGGGCGACGATCTCATCGGCGAAGCCCTTGGGTAGATTCAGCAAGGGTGTGCTCATGGGTGCTGCTTGAGGCTGCGTTTGCCAGAGGACACTACGGGTCCACGACGACGGGAATGTCGGCTCTGGCCACCACTTGGCCAATGACGGTGTGGTCTACACCCCTGGCCCTCAGCTCGGTCCGAAGGGCCTCCAGCTTCTCCCCTGGCACCGAGATGAGCAGCCCACCGGAGGTCTGGGCATCGCAGAGCACCAGGCGGGCATTCTCGGAGATGTCTGAGTGCCATCGGGTGAGGGCGCCCACGGACTCCAGGTTGCGGCGAGTGCCCCCCGGGACGACCCCCTTCCGGGCCAGCTCCCAGGTGCCTTCGATGACGGGTATGCGGGAGAGATCCAGGCGGGCGGTTACCTTGCTGGCTGTCATCATGGCGTTCAGGTGACCGATGAGGCCGAAGCCGGTGATGTCGGTGCAGGCGCTGGCCCCCACCGATGTCATGGCCTGAGCGGCCTCCCGGTTCAGCGCCTTCATGATAGCCACGGCCCTCTGGAGGAGCGCAGGCTCCGCCACCCCCTGCTTGGCTGCGGTAGTGATGATGCCCGTGCCCAGGGGCTTGGTCAGCACCAGGCGGTCTCCCTCTTTGGCGCTGGCGTTGGTTACGTGGCGTCCCGGCTCCACAACCCCTGTCACCGCCAGCCCGTACTTGGGCTCAGTGTCGTCTATGGTGTGCCCCCCGGCGATGAGCACGCCCGCCTCCTGGGCCACGGCGGCGCCCCCCCTGAGGATTTCGTGCAGTATGGTGTGGGGCAGGCCCACAGGGAAGCAGACTATGTTCAGCCCCAGTATGGGGGTGCCACCCATGGCATAGACGTCGCTCAGGGAGTTGGCCACGGCGATGGCGCCATAGTCGAAAGGGTCGTCCACAATGGGAGGGAAGAAGTCCACCGTCAGCACCAGGCACAGGTCGTCCCGCACCCGGTACACAGCGGCGTCGTCCCCGGTGCTAAAGCCCACCAGAAGATCGGGGTGGCTGGTCACCGAGAGTTGGCTTAGGACCTCACCGAGGTCCTTAGGGCTGAACTTGGCAGCTCAACCGGCGCAGCGGGCCAGCGTGGTGAGCCGCACGTGCTCCTGTACCATCTTCACCTTTTCCTAAGGGAGTTGTATCCCAGTATAGCATGTAGCACTTACACGGGCAGGCCCAGGTACCGCTCCCCAGTGTCCGGCAGGATAGTGACCACCACCTTGCCAGGCCCCAGGCGCCGGGCCACCCGCAACGCCGCCGCCACGTTGGCCCCCGAGGAGACCCCCACCATCAGCCCCTCCTGAAGGGCGAGCTGGCGCATGGTGCTGGCGGCCTCCTCGTCGGAGATGGCTTGCACCTCGTCTATGACCTTCCAGTCCAGTAGTGGGGGCACAAAGTCCGCCCCGATGCCCGGAATGCCGTGGGCCTCCGGCTGGCCCCCGCTCAGCACAGGGGAGCTGGCTGGCTCCAGCGCCACCACCAGAGTGCCGGGGTCCCGCTCCTTGAGCGCCTGCCCCACGCCGCTGATGGTCGCCCCCGTGCCTACCCCGGCGACGAAGGCGTGGATGGTCCCTCCTGTCTGGGCCAGGACCTCCCGCGCCGTGGTCTCTCGATGCACCCTGACGCAGGCGGGACTGCGGAACTGGTCCAGCATCACGTGGCCGGGCTTTGAGGAGACCATCTCCTTTGCCGCCTCAATGGCCGCCTCCATGCCCCGGGACGCATCGGTCAGGCGTAGCTCCGCTCCATAGTGGGAGAGTATGCGGCGCCTCTCCAGAGGGGTGCTCTCCGGCATGGGGACCAAGAGCTTGTATCCCTTTACGGCGCACACCAGGGCCAGCGCCACGCCCATGTTGCCACTGGTGGGCTCCACCAGCACCGTTTCCGGCCCCAGGAGGCCGAAAGACGCGGCCTCCTCCACCATGGCCCGTGCTGTCCTGTCCTTGACGCTGCCCCCGGGGTTGGCCGACTCCAGCTTGGCCAGCACAGTAGCAGCGTCCGGGGGGACCATACGCCGCAGGCGCACCATGGGCGTGTTGCCGATGCCGTCCAGGACTGTCGCCGAAAGGATGGCCACGCATCCGCCTCCACTAACAGGCTGCGGAAAAACTCCTCCGACCATCCCCCTGGCCCCCTTCCTGGCCAGGAAGGGGGTAGGAATTGTATCTGGGGGACACCCCCAGACCCCCGCCAGAGGGACTCTGCCCCTCTGGACTCCCTTTTTTCAGCACCCTG
>JACPQL010000047.1 GCA_016190445.1 Chloroflexota bacterium | reverse complement strand
TGCTGAAAAAGGGGTGTCCAGAGGGGCAAAGCCCTTTTGGCGGGGGTCTGGGGGTGTCCCCCAGATACAATTTTCACCCCCTTCCTGGCCAGGAAGGGGGTCGGGGGGATGGTCGAAGGAGTTTTTCATCACCCTGCTAGGTTAAGTGTATTCGCCGCTACCGTGGTAGTAGCGAGGCAGACGAGAGAGTGTACAGCCCCTGGGGGTTGACCCGGAAGCCCCGGAGATAGGGCTTGGCTAGCCAGAAGCTCTCGTGGTGGGCCAACGGGATGGCCGCCACGTCCTCCAGCAGCAGCCGCTCCGCTTGCCGGTACATGGCCAGCCGGCGGCCCACATCGCCCTCCGTCCTGGCCTGCTCCAGCAACCTGTCCGCCTCTTTGCTGGCGTAGCCCCCCTCATTGTTCTCGGCGGTGGAGTGGAACAGGACGTCCAGCACGTTCTCCGGGTCGGGGTAATCGGCCACCCAGCCGTAGTCGAACAGGTTTCCGGGCTCCTGCTTCAGGCCGTAGAAGTAGCTCCTGGGGTCCAGCAGTCGCACCTCCACCTCCACGCCCAGGTTGCGCCGCCACATATCGGCTATGGCCGCCAGCGTGGGGTGCAGCGTGTCTGTTCCTGCGGAGGTGAACACCAGAGCGGGCAATCCCTTGGCGGAGCCGTACTTGCTCTCTGCCAGGAGCTGGCGCGCCTGCTCCTGGTCGAAGGGTGTACCGCGGAGGCCAGGGTCGTAGCCAGGCATTCCAGGGGGGAGAAAGCCCTCGGCCTTGATGGCCGTGCCCTGCTGCACTACCTTCACCAGGCGGTCGCGGTCCAGGGCCAGGGCGAAGGCGCGGCGAACGCGGGCGTCGTCGAAGGGCGGCTGGCGGACGTTGAACCCCACGTAGGAGATGCTCATCTCCGAAGAGACCCGCAGCTCGGCGTGCAGGGGGTCTCGCGGGTCCAGTATCCTTCTCGCCTCGCTATCCGAGAGGGGCGCGGCGTCTATGGCGCCGTCCTCGTACATGCGCAGGGGCACGCCCGCCAGGATGCGGAACACCACAAAGGGTATCCGCGGCGGGTCCAGGTGGTAGCCGTCGTTGCGCTGTAGCGCCAGGAGCTCGCCTCTTACCCACGCCTTCAACCTGAAAGGCCCCGTGCCGTTGGGATTGCGCCACCACTGGGCGCCTCCCATCTCCACGTTGGCCCTGTCCACCACCGCCGCCGTGGGATAGGTGAGCTTGGCCAGGAAATAGGCCTTGGGCGCGTCTATGGTGATGCGGAGAGTGTGCTCGTCCACCACCTCCACGCCTTTGACCTCCTTGCTGCGCCCCCCCAGCTTCTCCCGGACCCCCAGGATGTCGCCCAGATATGTCAGTGCCGTCTCGCTGCCCGTTGCCGGGTCGGCGGCGCGCTCCAGCGCGTACTTGAAGTCCTGGGCAGTCACCTGCTTCCCGTCATGGAAGGTGGCCCCACGCCGGAGAAAGAAGGTGTACACAGTACCGCCGCCGGTGACCTCCCACCGCTCCGCCAGGTCAGGCTGGACGCGCATCTCATCGTCCAGGCGCACCAGCCCGCCGAAGAGTTGGACCACGTACTGGTGAGAGCGGAGGTCGCGGCTCAGCGCAGGGTCCAGGGTCACCGGATCATCTCCCACCAGCACCAGGGACTGCTCCCTGGGCAGGCCCAAGGGTTGGGGTGTGCGCAGGGCGAAGCTGCGCAGCACCCCCGAGATGGCCTCCTCCTGGCCCGGGAAGTCGGTTGCGGCGGTCACCCCCATCATCAGGAAGCTCCCGGTGCCCCGGCCGAGGAGCAGGAGGCGGGCCCGCATGGCCTGTCCCTCCTGGCGGTAGGCGATCTCCACCCGGTAGGCAGCCCCCGACTCCAACTTGGTGTCGCCCTCCTCCAGCACCTGGAGATCGGAGAGGGTGTTGCCAAGGGCGGCCACGGCTTCCTGGGCCCGCTGCGCCAGCGGGACATCTTCTATCTCGAACTTCAGGAAGACCAGGACCCGGGGCATGCCCGCGGGCGCCACCAGGGTCACCACCGGCGAGCCCCCCTCCGCCTCGCGCCGGCTCCACGACACCGGGTACTCCAGGGAAAAGCCGTGAGTGTCGTTCACGTAGCGGGCCGTGCCAGGAGGCAGCGGCGGCGTAGGCGTGGCTGTGGGGATGGCGGTGTAGGGCGTCGGCGATGGACCGGAGCCTGGGACGGTAGGCGTGGTGAGGGAGGACTGGCAGGCTGCCAACAGCCCCAAGGCTACAAACCATACCAGGGACCGAAGCCTCACAGTAGTCTACCCCGTCTGCCACGCCAGGCCAGGGCCACCACCAGCCCCACCAGCGCCGGGGGCGCCAGACCCACTCCTCCACGCCCTACCGCAGTGGACGCACCACACGACAGGTCCCCGCCTGGCGTGGCCGTAGGCCCTGGAGATGGGATCACCTGCGGCGACGGCGTGGAGAGCACGGGGGTGGTGGGTCCCGCAGGGGGGGTTGCTAGCTGGTAGGGCTCCAGAGTTGGCAGGGGCTCTCTGGGTAAGGCTGGCGTGCCGAGAGGTGTGGACGCCTCTACGGGCAGGCCCAGGTGCTGCCGCCACCGGCGCTCCAGGCCATCCTCGTCGAAGCCATAGGCCGCCTGGAGGGCTGCATCGGTGGGACTTCCTTCCCGGAAGGCGGCCAGCAGCTTCTGCATAGCTCCTGGGCCGTAGCCATCCAGGAGAAAGGCCACCACGCTCCGGCTCTGGGCATAGGCCAGAAGCGCCTTTTCCGGGTCACTGGGGAAGTCCCCCTCGATGGACCGGAGGGTCAGCAGGGAGTCTTTCGCCACCGCCGCTCTCAGCACTGACTCGTACCTCTCCTGGGCAGGCCCCTCGTTGTAGGTGGCCAGCCCCTCGTTCAGCCAGGCGGGTATGCTTACATAGCAGTTGAAGGTGGCATCGCTCACCGCCAGGTGGGTCACCTCGTGGACCATGGCCCTCTGGCCCCACTCCAGGTTGGAGGGAGGTACTGCTATGGCGACGATGCCAAAATCGGTGAAGGCGACGCCCCCGGTCCACTCCTGGGGAAACACCAGGGCTGCCTGGAGGGCAGTGGTGTCGCCATATATGAACGCCCGGAGGGGCCCTCTGGCGCTGGCCCCGGTGGCAGCATTCAGGCGCTCCAGCGCCTGCACCGCCGAGTCCAGGAGAGTCCTGGCAAATGCCTCATCGCCCCGGTACCAGTTGAGGGTGACGCCGTCGCCCTGCACCTGGCGCCAGTCGAACCGGGGGTCCCGGTGCACGTACTCCTCCTCCAGCGTCTCCGCCACGTTGCCAGCCGCGTCCCGCACCGCCCAGTGGAAGAGGACACTGGCCCCCACCGGCAATCCGCCCGTCTCCCGCAGTTGCCACTCCCACTGGGTGTTCAGGGTGCGCGATGGCCTGAACTCCGGCTGCGCCACGGATACCACCCGGGCGCATTGGGGTCTGGAGACTCGGTACAGAAGGGAGGCGCGGGTTATCTCCGTCTGGGAGCGGGCGCTGATGCGAAAGGTGATGGTGTTGGGGAAATCCGCCGTAACACTGGCGCCGAGGACCTCGATGGGGCCCTGCGCCCGTGCCGCAACGACCAGGGCTAGGACAAGGGAGAGGCCCGCGGCAGTAGCCGCAGCAAGACACCGGCCTGCCGCGGCGAAGCCACCCCGCCTCATGAGGTGGTCTGTCCCACCTTGGAGAGCAGGTACCCGTTCAGCAACTCGTCTATCTCGCCGTCCAGTACGGCGTCGGTGTTGGAGGTCTCGTACCCCGTGCGGTGGTCCTTGACCATCTTGTAGGGGTGAAGGACGTAGCTGCGTATCTGATTGCCCCACTCGGCGGGCACGTGGTCACCCTTCAGGCGGGCCTGCTCCTCAGCGCGACGCCTCATCTCCTGCTCCAGAAGTCTGGCCCGCAGCACCTTCATGGCCATTTCCTTGTTCTGGAGTTGGGAGCGTTCGTTCTGGCAGGCTGCCACCATGCCCGTAGGTAGGTGGGTAATGCGCACCGCTGTGGCGTTCTTCTGGACGTTCTGGCCGCCGGCGCCGCTGGACTTGAAGTAGTCTATGCGCAGGTCGTCGGGGTCTATGGTGACCTCCACGTCCTGCTCCACCACGGGCAGCACCTCCACCAGGACAAAGGAGGTGTGTCGGGCGTGGTCGGCGTCGAAAGGGGAAAGGCGGACCAGCCGGTGCACACCGCGCTCCGCCTTCAAGTAGCCGTAAGCATAGCGCCCAGAGACCTCGATGAGGGCGCTCTTGATGCCCGCCTCCTCGCCTGGGGAGAGGTCCAACACCTGGGCCCGGTAGGCGCGGCGCTCAGCCCAGCGCAGGTACATGCGAAGGAGCATCTGGGTCCAGTCCTGGGACTCGGTGCCCCCGGCCCCGGCGTGGATGGCCAGAAAAGCCTCCCGCTCGTCGTACTCGCCGGAGAAGACCTGCTCGAACTCCAGCCGGTCCACCTGGCGGGAGAGCCCTTCCTCCTCAATGGCCAGGCCCCCCTTCAGCGACTCGTCCTGCTCCTGCAAGGCCAGATCGGCCAGGTCCAGGGCGTTCTGGACACGCTGCTCCAGCCCTCGCCACAGTTGCACCGCCTCGTTCAGCCTGGCCAGGCGCTGCATGACCCGCTGGGCCTCCTGAGCATCCTGCCAGAACTCTGGCCGGGCAGCGAGGGCCTCCAGCCGGGCTATCCCGTTTTCTTTAGAGGCGATGTCAAAGACGCACCATCATCTGCAGGATGCGGCTCTGGAGACTTGTAAATTTGCCTCGTAGCTCTTCCATAACCTTCCTTCACACACTCACAGCAGTCCAGCCTAAGCCTCCGCCCCGAGCACCGCCGGTGCCGGCTCCCTCTCCGGTAGCCGGCAGGCCGCAGCCTCATGGGCGAGCCTGGTGGGCTCAGGCACCCGGTGCCCACGACAGCACGCCACCACCAGGTGTACCGCCTCCTCCAGGGTCACCCTGTGTCCCGAGGAGACATAGACAGGGCTGACGCTCGCCCTGGTCCGCACCGCCGCCCCCACAATGCTACCCTTGTCCACTAACTCGACCCAGGCACCCGCCTCCGGCCCCAGCTCTTCGTGGGAGCCCACCAGGATGGACTTGGCGCACCCCACGGTGGGTTTCTCGGTCAGCAGGCCGATGTGGCACGCCAGCCCAAAGCGCCGGGGGTGGGCCAGCCCATGGCCGTCCACTATCAGCAGGTCGGGCTCCAGGGTCACCCGCTCCAGGGCCGCCAGCAGAGCGGGGGCCTCTCGGAAGGAGAGAAGTCCTGGGATGTAAGGGAAGCGCACCTCTCTTCGCGCTGTCCTCACCTCCACCAACTCCAAGCCCGGCAGTTGGACCACCACCACCGCCCCCAGGGCCACCCCATCCCTGCCCGGCGGCGAGAGGTCCAGCCCAGCCACCAGGCGTGGCGGTCCCTGAAGGTCGCTGGTGAGGGACACTTGCGAAGCCAGGTGAGACTGAGTCTCCCGCGCCTGAGAAGGGGATACGTCCCATGGGTGAAGGGAGCGATACCTCACCCAGTTATTATAGCATCGGAGGCAGAGGGCGGCCATAACGTAACGGAGGGAGGGACCACACAGAGTCCCCTCATTTTCTGGGGACGCCCATCCCTTTCTCAGCCTTCGTAGGAAGGGCCTCACTCTCACCTGTCAGAGTCCAACTGGTCCGCATCCAACGTCAAGAAACCCCCTGGTGGACAAAGGCCGCCGTTGCACCGCCTCGGAGAGAGTGATAGCGTTAGAAAACATTCCCTCGGTTGGGGGTGTCGCACGGGGTTGAAGGGGGTCCGGGGGGGCCTTGGCGCTGCAACGGCAAAGACCTGTGACTGACTTCCCACGAAGGAGGCAACCAGATGGCAGGCAAAACAATCGTGGTCTTGGGAGGCGGCGTCGGCGGCCTGATCACGGCCACTGAGCTGCGCAACAAGCTGGACAGAGAGCACCGGGTGGTGCTGGTGGACAGGGAGGGAAGGCATATCTTCTGGCCGTCCCTGGTGTGGCTCCAGATTGGCCTCCGGGAGCCGGACAGCATCGTCCGGGACCTCGGGACGCTCCAGAGGAAGGGCATCGAGGTAGTCAAGGGAGAGGTGAAGCGGATTGACCCAGGCCGAAGGGCCGTGCAGGTGGACGGCAGGGCGCTGGAGGCCGACTATCTGGTGGTCTCTCTAGGCGCCCAACTGGCGCCGGAGCAGGTCCCCGGGCTGGCCGAGGCTGGCCACAACCTCTACTCTCTGGATGGCGCCAGGGCCATCCGCGACGCTCGCAAGGGGCTCACCCGGGGGAGGCTGGTGGTGCTGGTGGCCCGGACGCCGTTCAAGTGCCCCGCCGCCCCGTGCGAGGCGGCAATGCTCCTGGACTACGACCTGCGCAAGCGGAAGGTGCGGGACGCCGTGGACGTCAGCCTCTACACCCCGGAGCCGGGGCCCATGCCCGTGGTGGGTCCGGAGAACTCCGCGGCTGTCAGGCGGCTGGTGGAGGAGCGGGGCATCGCCTATAACCCCCAGCATGTCGTGGCGAAGGTAGACCCTGCCAGCAAGACCATCCACTTCGCCAACGGCTCCCAGGCCCGCTACGACTTTCTGGTCTACATCCCTCCACACGTAGCGCCGCCGGTGGTGAAGGAGGCCGGGCTCACCGGCGAGAGCGGCTGGGTCCCGGTGGACAAGCACACCATGGAGACCAAGTTCCCGGGCGTCTACGCCATCGGCGATGTGACGGGCATCCCTCTCCCAGTGGGGCTCCCTCTCCCCAAGGCTGGTGTCTTCGCCCACCACCAGGGAGAAGCCGTGGCCCAGAGCATCGCCGCCCAGGTCACCGGCAAGGGCAGGGGCAGCACCTTTGACGGGCACGGCGAGTGCTTCATCGAGGTAGGAGAGGGAAAGGCAGGCTTCGGCAGGGGCAACTTCTACGCCGAGCCCCGGCCAGATGTGAAGATGCACCAGCCCACCCGCTACTGGCACGCCGCTAAGGTCCTGTTTGAGAAGCAGTGGCTGGGCAGGCTGTAACAGGGCTATGGCCAGGGAGCAGGTCGTCGTCATTGGGGGCGGGGTGGTGGGGTGCGCCGCCGCCTACCTTCTCGGCGAGGCGGGGGCGGATGTTACGCTGGTGGAGAGAGAGGCCATCGGCAGCGGCGCCACCGCCCACGCCACAGGCGCCCTCACTGTCCTGGAGGGCCGGGCACGGGACTCGGCAGCCTACGCCCATCTACTGGTGGAGGGCGCCCGCCTCTACGAGGAGCTGGTGCCGCGCCTCGCCCGAGAGACCGGGATAGATATGCTCCACCAGCGCCTTCCGTGCCTGCGAGTGGCCTTTTCAAGGGAGGAGGCGAACCGGCTACAGGCGGACGGCGAAAGATACCGCCAGCTTGGCCTCAGGGCCGTCTGGGTGAAGGGAGACGAGCTTCGCCTGCGCGAGCCCCGGCTCTCACGGGAGATCGTGGGAGGGCTGGAGGGCGCCGAATTTGGCCAGCTCGATAGCTACAGGCTGACCCTGGCGCTGGCTACGGCGGCGGAGAGGCGAGGAGTGCGGATAGTTCAGCGCGAGGCAGCAGGGCTGGACCTGCGCGGCGGAAGGGTGGCTGGCATCCATCTGACCAAAGGGGAGACTATCCGTGCGGGATCTGTCGTTATCGCCATGGGGCTCTGGAGCCCGCGGGCAGGCCAGTGGCTGGGCTGCCCGGTGCCCATCGAGCCGCTGAAGGGGCAGGCGGTGCGCATGAGCTACAGCGGCCCGCCGCTGCGACTCTACGTGAGTGGGGTGGAGCGGGGGCACCTCTTCACCCGGCGCGACGGCCTGACCAGCGTCGGAAGCACCGAGGAACGGGCTGGCTACAACGCCACGCCCACCGCAGAGGCGCAGCGAGAGTTGGTGGAGTGGGCACTGCGGGTCATGCCCTGCCTGGAGGGCGCCCAGGTGGTGCAGCACCTCTCGGGCCTGCGCCCCCTGGCCACCGACGATATGCCTACGATAGGGCCCGCGCCGGGCGTGGAGGGCGCGTTCCTGGCCACGGGCCACGGCCGCAAGGGGGTCCACCTGGGTGGCATCACCGCTCGCATAATCACCGACCTCATTGCGCGCGGACGCACCGACTACCCTCTGGAGCCCTTCCTGCCATCTCGTTTCCTGACAGGGGCGCATCCCACTCGGGGCTCGTAGGCACAGTCATGCCGCTATGGTTGCTTCTGGCCCTGGGCATCGTCAGCGCGGCCCTGCTCCTGGCGGCAGGCCTGGCAGTGGCGCTGGTGCTGGTGGCGGGCGCGTCGCCGCTGGTGGCGCTGGGGGTCCTGGCCCTGACCGATGCCCTCATCCTGGCAGTGGCCTTCGCTGTGCTTAGGCGAAAGCGCGTCCGCCTATGACGTCAGCCCCAGCTCTCGCGCCACCGCCCTGAACCCATCCAGAGCACCCTCCAGCACCCGGTCATCCAGGCAGTACGAGATGCGGAAATAGCCCGGCTTGCCGAACCCGACTCCCGGCACCACCAGGACGTTGTGGTTCAGCAGTCGCTCCACAAAGGCGCGGTCATCTGGCATGGGGCTCTTGGGGAACATGTAGAAGGCGCCCTGGGGCTTCGTCATCTGATACCCCATGCCGACCAGCCGCGCGTACAAGAAATCCCGCTTGCGCTGGTAGTCGGCCACGTCCACCGTCACCCCCTGGAGGGAGCGCACCAGGTGCTGCATCAGGGCAGGGGCGTTCACAAAGCCAAGAACGCGGTTGCAGAAGACGATGGCATCCACCAGTTCGCCCCTGTCGGGAAGCTCTGGGTTCACCGCCACGTATCCGATGCGCTCGCCCGGCAGCGCCAGGTCTTTGGAGTGGGATGTGGCAACCACAGTGGGCGTGTAGCGGTGCTGCACAAAGGGGTATTTCAGACCATCGTAGACTAGCTTCCGATACGGCTCGTCGCTGAGGATGTAGATGGCCTTGCCGTGCTGGTGCGCCTTCCGCCTGAGAAGCTCCGCCAGGGAGTCCAGAAGCTTGGCGCTGTAGACCACCCCCGTGGGGTTGTTGGGCGAGTTGAGGAGCACCGCCCGGGTCCGCTTGGTGATGCTCCGCTCCAGGATGGCCAAGTCGGGGTTGAAGGCCTCGTCGCAGTCCACCACCACGGGCACCCCGCCATGGTTCTCCACATAGAACAGGTACTCCACGAAGTATGGGGCCAGGACAATGACCTCGTCCCCTGGGTCCATGATGGCCCGCAGCACCACGTTCAGCCCTCCCCCAGCGCCACAGGTCATCACCACGTCGCTGGCCTGATACGGGAGGCCGGTCTCCGCTGCGAGCTGCCGGGCCACGGCGGCACGGGTCTCCGGGTAGCCGGCGTTGGGCATGTAACGGTGCATCCCTGGAACAGGGTGCTGGGCCAGGCGGAGTAGCTCGGCGCGGAACTCCTGCGGCGGCTCCACCACCGGGTTGCCCAGGGAGAGGTCGAAAACGCGCTCCTCGCCCAGGCGCTGCCTCAGGGCTATCCCCGCCTCGAACATCTGGCGTATCCAGGAGCCCCGGCCCATCTGCTCGTGCACCCTGTTGGAGATGCCCACGCCTGCCTCCTTGAAGCTCGTGTCCGGCTTCCCTGGAGAATAGCGGGCTCGCCTCCCGGTGGCAAGGGCAAGTCCTGAAGACCTGCGGGGTCGGATGCTATAATGCCCGTGCATTTGCCACCTGAGGAGGAGCCATGCGCATTGGATTCATCGGCCTGGGAAGGATGGGGAAGCCCATGGCGCGCAACCTGCTGCGCGCCGGCTTTGCCCTGACTGTGCGCGACGTTTCCCCTGGCCCCGTCCAGGAGCTGACGGAGGTGGGGGCTGAAGAGGCAACCTCCCCCGCAGAGGTGGCGGAACGGTGCGACGTGGTGCTGGCCTCCCTTCCCGACGTGGCCACCACCGAGGCCGTCTTCCTGGGGCCCGATGGCGTGGTGTCGCGCTCCCGGCCGGGGCAGGTGCTGGTGGACCACAGCACCATCGGCCCCGCTACGGCGCGCAAGGTGGCCGAAGCTGCCAGCAAGAAGGGCGCCGCCTTCCTGGACGCGCCCGTGAGCGGTGGGGTGGAGCGCGCCGCCGATGGCACACTGACCATGATGGTTGGAGGGGACAGCGAGGCGTTCCAGAAGGTCCTGCCGGTCTTCCGGGCGATGGGCAAGGATGTGCGCCGCGTGGGGGATGTGGGCGCGGGGTGCGTGGTGAAGCTGGTGAACCAGCTCCTGGTGGGGGTAAACGTGGTGGCGGTGGCCGAGGCCACGGCGCTGGGGGCCATGGCAGGGGTTGACCTCCCGGCCATGTTCGAGCTGCTACGCACAAGCTGGGGCGCCTCCACCATGCTGGAGCGCTCGGTGCCGCGCTTCCTGGCCCGGGACTTCTCACCAGCAGCGCCCATTCGCCTGCTGCGGAAGGACCTGGGGCTGGTCCAGGAGCTGGGAGAGCAGGTCTCGGCGCGGCTGCTCCTGGCCAGGGCGGCCCAGGAGGTGTTTGGAGAGGCCCGCGCCATGGGCCTGGAGGAGTCGGACATCACCTCCGTCCTGCTGGCGCTGGAGCAAGGGGACGTGGAATAGCAACATGGCCCGCCGCCTGCGGGCGCAGGGAGTGTGGCAATGATAGCCGCTCTCGAAGTGAAAAACTTCAAGTCAATCAAGGAGCTTCGGCTTGAGTGCAAGAGGCTGAACATCTTCATTGGGGAGCCGAATACCGGCAAGTCCAACATTCTCGAAACGTTGGGTCTACTTTCCTTCGTGCGTTACAGCGTCGGATCCGCTTTCAAGCTCAGGGACTTTGTGAGACTCGAGAGGACCGCCAACCTGTTCTACGACGAGAACCTGGATGAGGCGCTCGAAATGGTCTGGAACGGCAGTCGCCTCACCCTCCGCTTTCAGAACGGAAGGTTCGTTGGAGAATGCCAGAGAGGAGAGAAAGAGCTAGCCCGTCTCCATGGCGACCACGCGGACGTTTCCGTAGACAAGCTTAGAGGCGAAGACCTGGCGCCCTTCAAGTTCTATCGTTTCGCCGTTAGAGAACAGTTCCCAAGGCCGGACTCGGCCTTCTTGCTGCCGCCCAGTGGCGATAACTTGCTTTCTCTGCTGCTCTCGCACAGGGAGCTGAGGCAACTGGCAAGCCAGCCCTTTTCCACCATGGGACTTCGCTTGGGCCTCAGGCCGCACGAGCACAAGATAGAGGTGCTCAAGCAGGTGGAGGACGTCATCGTCGCCTACCCCTACCATCTGGCGTCGGAGACACTTCAAAGGCTCATCTTCTATCTTGCGGCCATCGTTTCCAACAAAAACTCGGTCCTGGTATTTGAAGAGCCCGAATCACACGCCTTTCCTTACTACACCAAGTACCTGGCGGAGACCATCGCGCTGGACAAGAACGACAACCAGTACTTCATTTCAACCCACAATCCATATTTCTTGTTGCCACTTGTGCAAAAGGCCGGAATGGACGAGATCGCGGTGTTCATCACCTACTACAAGGACTATCAGACCAGGGTCAAGCCCCTGGACGAAGCAGGGCTGCGGATGCTGGACGAGATTGACGTTTTCTCCAACATCGAGACCTTCTTGGAGGTCCAGTGATTTTCGTGGAGTGCAAGCCGGACGCGGCCCTTGTAAGGCGGTTGATAGGCCTGCCCAGACGAGAGGTCGTCCACGAGATCAAAGGAAAACCCGAGGTCTGCAAGCGGCTTAGCGCTTCAGAAAACTGTACGGCGCTTGTGGACGAGGACCCCAGGTCGGTGCAGCCGAAATACATGCAGAACATTCGCTCGTGGCAGACCCCGGCAGGAATGGGCATCAGGTTCCATGACTCTTCTCAACACAACCGCCTCGTACTGCTGTGTCCGAAGCTGGAGGACTGGGTCTTGCAAGCGGCTGGCGACGTCAGGCTCCATCTTGCCAACTACAGTCTTCCACGTGATGCGGAGGCGCTGCATAGCGTAATAAACGTGGACATTGAGAAGTTCGAGAGGCTTCTGGAAGACCTTCTTGAGGCCAATTGTGAAAGGCTGAGACTCTTGGAGAGAGTATTGAGGCGGGTCCGCATGAGGGAGACGAATGCCTGAGGGACTGCTGAGCGGGCTGAAGGTGCTGGACCTGGGCAGGCACGTGGCCGGCCCCTACTGCGCCAAGCTCATGGCCGGCCTGGGCGCCGAGGTTGTCAAGGTGGAGCGGCCCGGCCGCGGGGACCCGGCGCGCCGCGTGGGCCCCTTCCCCGGAGATGTCCCCCACCCGGAGAAGAGCGCTCTGTTCCTCTACCTGAACACCGGGAAGAAGGGGGTCACACTGAATCTAACCACGCCCACCGGCAGGGAGCTGTTCAAAAGGCTGGTCGAGTGGGCGGACGTTCTGGTGGAGAACTTCTCGCCTGGGGTCCTGCCCAGCCTTGGGCTGGACTACCCCGTCCTGGCGGCCATCAACCCCGGTCTGGTCAGGGTGTCCATATCCGCCTTCGGGCAGACGGGCCCGCACCGGGACCATAGGGCCCAGGAGATCAACCTGTACGCCGCGGGCGGGCTGATGTACATCACGGGCGACCTGGACCGGGAGCCGCTTCAGGAGGGGGCTAGGCTCTCACAGTACGGCGCGGGCCAGAACGCCTTTGTGGCGGCGCTTAGCGCCATCTGGGGCCGGGAGATTACTGGCGAGGGGCAGCACGTGGATGTCTCCATCGCCGAGTACAACGTCTCAATCCTGGAGAACCTGGTCACCATGTATACCTACAAGGGGGACGTGGTGGTGCGCACCGGGAACCGCGGCTACGGGCGGGCTGCCTGGGGCATCTACCCCTGCCGGGATGGCCACGTGGGCATCATCGCGGCGCCGGACCACCGCTGGCCCGCCATGGCGCAGCTTATGGGGATAGAGGAACTGGCGGACCCCCGCTTTGGCACCCGCTACGGGAGGCAGCAGCACGCAGACGAGATTGATGCCAGGATGCTGCCCTGGCTGCTGGAGCACGACAGGCTGGAGATTTTCAAGGGCGGGCAGGAGCGGGGCCTGGCCTTCAGCTACGTGGCCACGCCGGAGGACACGCTGAAGTCGGAGCACCTGCGAGCGCGACAGTTCTTCGTCCCCATCGAGCACCCGGTGGCTGGTGGACTGGAGTACCCTGTCGCCCCCTTCAGGGCCAGCGAGGGAGAGCTGCGCTCCGGGCCTGCTCCGCTGCTGGGACAGCACAACCAGGACGTGTACTGCCGACTTCTGGGGTACACGCCCGCCGACCTCAACCTGCTCTACCAGTTGGAGGTCATCTAGGTAATGCCCCTGCCTCTGGAAGGAATCCGCATCCTGGACCTGTCGCGCATCTGGGCGGGCCCCTATGCCACCAAGCTTCTGGCGGACACGGGCGCCGAGGTCATCAAGCTGGAGTCGCTGAAGGGGTATGACCCCCACCGGGGGCCCCTGGACCCGCCGCCGGGGTCGGGCAACTACCCACAGGGCGAGCCGGGCTCCGCGCCCTGGAACCGGGCCGGATGGTTCAACGCGCTGCACATGAGCAAGTACGGGATCACCCTGGACCTGGCCCAACCCAGGGGCCGCGACCTGTTTGGCCAACTGGTGCAGGTCAGCGACGCCCTCATCGAGAACTTCCGCTTCGGGACCCTGGAGAGGCTGGGGCTTGGGTACGCGAAACTGCGCTCCCTGCGGCCGGACATCGTGGTGGTCTCCATGCCCTCCTTCGGGAACAGCGGCCCCTGGCGCAGCTACATCCAGTACGGTATAGGCCAGGAGCAGCTTGCGGGGATGGCCTCCATGACCGGATACCTGAATGGGGAGCCCATGAGGTCGGGGGTCAACCACGGCGACCCCATCACCGGCTCTCACGCTGCCGGCATCCTGCTGGCGGCCCTGCTCTATCGGCGCCGCACCGGCAGGGGCATGTTCATAGACCTCTCCCAGCAGGAGTCCGCAGTGTGCCTTATTGGGGAGCACCTGCTGGGCTTTCAGATGACCGGCCGCAACCCGGCGTCCCGGGGCAATCGCCACCCCTCCATGGCACCCCACGGCGTGTACCCCTGCCGTGGCGATGACTCTTGGGTTACTATAGCGGTGAGCACTGACCATGAGTGGCGCGCCCTGTGCGAAGCCCTGGGCTGCCATGATCTCCTGGATGACCCTCGCTTCGCCGGGCCGCTGGCGCGGTGGCACAACCAGGAGGCCCTGGACGAGGTCATCTCGGCCTGGACGCGGGAGCGCGAGTCTCAGCAGGTGGCGGAGGTGTTGCAACTAGCCGGCGTGCCAGCGGCCCCTGTCCTTACCGCCCCGGGCCTGCTTTCGGACCCGCAGTACCGAGAGCGGGGCGTGTTTGTGGAGGCCACCCATCCCGACGCCGGCACCCACCTCTATCCGGGCATCGCCTGGAAGATGTCCAGGACGCCGGGCCAGGTGCGGTGGGCCGCGCCCCGCCTGGGGGAGCACAACCACTACATCTTGGGCACACTGTTGGGGCTCGGCAGCGACGAGATCCTGGAACTGGAAGAGCGGCAGATAGCGGGCACGGTGCCCGTCGGCGCCGCCAAAGGCCAGAACAATGAGAAGGAGGCGTGACATGGCTATAGTCGAGTACGAGGTACGGGACAGGATCGCATACATCACCATGAACCGACCGGACAAGCTGAACGCCATCAACGCGGAGCTGCGGACTGCCCTGTTCGACGCCTTCGAGGACGTCAAGTACAACGACGACATCTGGGTGGCGATCATCACAGGCAACGGGACCGCCTTCTCCACGGGCCACGACCTGGTGGAGATGGGCACAGGCGCACACAGCGGGCCCCCGGACCCCAGGACCACCGATGACCTGTACGTCTTCGAGTTGGGCATATTCAAGCCCATCATCGCCGCCATCAACGGCACGTGCCTGGCCCAGGGGGGCGGGATCGCCCTGGCCTCCGACATCCGCATAGCCTCAGAGAGGGCCCGCTTTGGCTGGCCTCAGGTGAAGCGCGGCATCTCCTCGGTCAGCGGGCCGTGCATGCTGGCCCAGCGCCTGCCTTTCAACATCGCCATGGAGATATTGCTCAGCGGCGAGTTCATCAGCGCCGAGCAAGCACTGCACCTGAACCTGGTGAACAAGGTAGTGCCGCACGAGCAGCTCATACCCGCCGCCGAGGAGGTGGCCAAGAAGATCCTGGTCAACGCACCCCTGTCTGTGCGGGCGATCAAGGAGGTGGCGGTGCGCGGCCTGGGCATGGATATCCAGGACCGCATCCGCCTGGCCAGGCTCATGGCAGAGAAGGTGCTGACCAGCGCCGACGCCCAGGAAGGGCTGGCGGCCTTCAGGGAGAAGCGTGCTCCCGCGTGGCAGGGGCGATAAGCAAGCCATTGGACCAGTGAAGGTAGCGGATGGCGTTTTCCAGTTGCAGGTCCCCATCCCTCGCCGCGGCATGACCGAGGAAGGGGGACTACCTAACACCCTCACCTACCTGGTGGAGGAGCCGGGAGGCTGGGTGCTCATTGACGCCGGGTGGAACGACGACAAATCTTTCCACGCCTTCCAGAAACAGCTCGCCGCCGCGGGGCTGGCGCCGCGAGATATCCGCTGGCTGGTGATTACTCACCACCACTGGGACCACGTGGGGCTGGCCCGGCGCATCAAGGAGTTCACCGGCGCCCGTCTGGTGATGCACGAGAGAGACGTACGCTGGGCCTTCGCGGCAAGGCTGAACAGCGACGGGACTGCGCGGCGCAAGGTGCGGGACTGGATGGTCCGCCAGGGCGTGCCACCCCAGGACCTGGCAGCCATCTTCCGCGGCCACCGATGGGCACCCCCGGTGCCCGAAGTGGATGTAGATGTCCGTATCGCAGATCGGGAGACCCCCATCGGCGGCTCGCCGACCCTTCGGGCGCTGCACACCCCTGGCCACACCGCAGGGCACCTGTGCCTCTATGACAGCCGGCGCCGACTCCTCTTCTCTGGGGACCATCTCCTCCCGGAGATCACACCCAACATAAGCCTGTTCCCGATGAGCCGCGCCAACCCACTGGGCGCCTACTTGGAATCCCTGCGCCGCGTCGCCAGCCTGGAGGCGGATACGGTGCTGCCTGCCCACCAGTGGACGTTCTCCAACCTCCGCCAGCGGGCAGAGGAGATAGCGGAGCACCATGAGGCCCGCCTGAGGGAGATGCTGAACGCCTTGGGCAGCGGACCCCGCACCGCCTACCAGGTGGCGGCATCCATCGCCTGGAACGTGGGCCCCTGGCATACCCTGGGCCTGTGGACTCGTATGTCGGCCCTGTTCGAGACCATGGCCCACCTCCGTCTGCTGGAGCGTCGAGGCGAAGTGCGGGAGGTCGCAGATGAGGACTCGGTGGTGTATGTTCGCTCCGGCTAGCGGCCCTCCACTGGAGGGAGTTTTCCAACAATTTGCCTAAAGAGGACTTTACATCCAGGGGAAAGGTATATAGACTACCCTCGCCATACGGGAGCGCTGGGAGTTACATGTGGTGATAGGACAGCGCCCCAAAGGCACCGACAGCGAGAAGAGGGTGGTGGTCATAGGGGGCGGGACGGGCAGCTATGCGGTGCTGCGGGGACTGAAGCAGTATACATCGGGCCTGACCGCTGTGGTCACAATGATGGACAGCGGCGGAAGCTCTGGCCGTCTGCGCGACGAGTTGGGCCTGTTGCCTCCGGGAGACCTGCGCCAGTGTCTGGTGGCCCTTAGCCCCGACGGCCAGACGACGCTGACGCTGCGCAACCTCTTTCTCTATCGCTTCGACAGAGGAAAAGGCCTCAACGGCCACAGCTTTGGCAACCTGTTCCTGTCGGCGCTCATGGAGGTCTCAGGCGACGTCAACCAGGCCGTCAAGATAGCGGGGCGTATGCTGGGCATAAAGGGCCAGGTACTTCCTGTGACCCTCACGGACTGTCACCTGTGCGCCCGACTGGCCGATGGCTCTGTGATCGTAGGTGAGAGCCACATTGACGTTCGCACTGAAAAACCCCAGGTGCCCATCGAGTCGGTCTTCCTGGACCCGCAGGCAGAGGCCAACCTCCCTGTGTTGGAAGCCCTGGCCCAAGCCGATGCGATTGTCATTGGCCCCGGCGACCTCTACTCCAGCGTTATTCCCAACCTGCTGGTCAGGGGAATCCCGGAGGCCATCAAGGCTTCTCCTGCGGTGAAGATCTACGTCTGCAATCTGATGACCAAGGCGGGCGAGACGGACGGGTTCACCGCCTCCATGTTTGTCCAAGAGATCATGCGCTACCTCGGTCCGGGTGCATCTCTGGACTACGCCGTTGTCAATACAGGCAGTTTCCCGGCGGCGCTACTGAAGCGATATGCGGAAGAGGGAGCCTTGCCCGTGCACCCCGACCTGGATGCCTGCGCCGAGCTGGTGTCCCGAGTCAGTACGGGTGACGTGATGGCCTCTGGCTCGCTCCTGCGCCACGACCCTGCGAAACTGGCAGGCCTTGTCATGGACCTGGTGGGACGACAGCCAGCCACCTTGGTGGGCGCGGGCCCACGACCCGCCCTGAGTTCCTCTGCCCGATAGCGCCCCGTGTCCCGGCCCTTTCTCGTGCCCTGATGTCTTGTGGCTCAAAGCGTGCCGAAAGCGAACACGGTGCCCCTTCAGTCTCTTCTCAAGGCTATGCCAGCAAGGTAAACAGGAGGTGTCTAGATGCTGAAGCGAATGCTGCGGGCAGCCAGGCTGGAGGTAGGCCTATACGAAGAGGTGGAGGGAGACAAGTCGGCCTTGGGCCAAGCTATGCTGGTCGTCGTGCTGGTGGCCATCGCCACTGGTCTCGCCAACCTGAGCGGGGCCGGGTCTTTGGGTCTGGTAGTTGGCGTGTTGTGGGGCCTGGCCGGATGGGCCCTCTGGGCGTGGCTGACCTACTTTATCGGCACCAAGCTCTTGGCCGCTCCACAGACCCAGTCCAACTGGGGCGAGATGGCCCGGACGCTCGGCTTCGCCCAGTCGCCCGGAGTCCTGAGGGTGCTGGGGCTGATACCAGGACTTGGCACCATCATCGTCCTCATCACCGGCGTGTGGCAGCTAGTCACAATGGTAGTCGCAGTAAGGCAGGCCCTGGACTACACCTCAACCTGGCGGGCCGTGGCCGTGGTGTTGATCGGGTTCATCCCTTATGCCATCGTCCTGGCCCTAATCAGCCAACTGGCCTAGCCCCTCAATCCGTGGGTGAAAAGTCTCCCTCGTCATTGCGAGGAGCGGAGCGACGAAGCAATCTCCCTCCCATCACCCAGATTGGCATGAAAATAGGTCTTGGGGGAGGGGCTGTCATGCTGAGGAGTCGGTTGAACTCATCTGCCTTCAACATTCTTCTGCCGACGAAGTCCCGACTCCGTCGAGGACTCGCGACAGAGTCGGAGCATCCAGGGGG
>JACPQL010000049.1 GCA_016190445.1 Chloroflexota bacterium | reverse complement strand
GTTCACCCCCACGTGCGTGGGGACCATCTGACCTGGCGCGACGTCATACTGCCCGTAGTCGGTTCACCCCCACGTGCGTGGGGACCATGGGATGCGGCAGTGACCAAGAACTGGGCACACCGGTTCACCCCCACGTGCGTGGGGACCATGGGGTGATTGACGGCGTGGGCGGCACCACCAACGGTTCACCCCCACGTGCGTGGGGACCATCCCAGGACGAACTTCACCGCCCTGCCCACGACCGGTTCACCCCCACGTGCGTGGGGACCATGCACGCCGCGTCATCCGGCTCCGCCGAATGCGCGGTTCACCCCCACGTGCGTGGGGACCATATGAGAGAATGGGAATGGCAAGCGTTCTGTCACGGTTCACCCCCACGTGCGTGGGGACCATAACTCCATGTGCACCTCCTCCGCCTCACTCCTCGGTTCACCCCCACGTGCGTGGGGACCATGCATTGCGGTCCAGGGTGCGATGGGCGTATTCAGGTTCACCCCCACGTGCGTGGGGACCATAACCCTGTCGTAACGTTGTACAGGGTTGCGATCGGTTCACCCCCACGTGCGTGGGGACCATCGCCACGGGCTGTGGCACCGGCTGTCGTCCCGCGGTTCACCCCCACGTGCGTGGGGACCATGAGAGAGGGCGCTTGGCAGGGGTGCTCTCCACCGGTTCACCCCCACGTGCGTGGGGACCATCTAACAGGGGGGCAGATTTTGCCTCCCTTAGAGGGTTCACCCCCACGTGCGTGGGGACCATGGGTTCGTCCCCTTTGACCACGGCTACGCTGGCGGTTCACCCCCACGTGCGTGGGGACCATGTACGTGCCTAGACTCACACCCTCGCGCACCACGGTTCACCCCCACGTGCGTGGGGACCATCGGGTAGTGAGGAGGGGGTGGGAAAGGCTTTCGGTTCACCCCCACGTGCGTGGGGACCATGGCAGCAGACCAAGCGTCTACCTGGAACAGCACGGTTCACCCCCACGTGCGTGGGGACCATTTGTTCGAATGTGACATCTTGCTTTCTCACGACGGTTCACCCCCACGTGCGTGGGGACCATTGAGAGAATGGGAATGGGAGGCATACTGCCACTGGTTCACCCCCACGTGCGTGGGGACCATGGCCATCGCACGGCTCCTGGCCGAAGGGTGGACGGTTCACCCCCACGTGCGTGGGGACCATCGGATTGGACGCCAGATAGTCCACGTCCCGTCCGGTTCACCCCCACGTGCGTGGGGACCATACTGGATTTTTCGGCTGCCGATCCCCTTTTCTAGCTTTGCTTTACTGGTATGGTGACCAGGCTCAACCCCTCAAAGTCTCTCACAAGCCGAGTGGTGTCACCCCAAAGCCTCAACGCAAAGCCCTGCTCATTATCCATACTGTGGATCAGGATGCCGCCTCCTTTGCCCATTCGCTTGCAGGCTAACTCCCACAATTTGTCCCGGACAAGGGCTGAAACCGTTCCGGCGAACACTCCCGCCTTGGGTTCCAGGAGCCAGCGGGTAAGCTCTCCCCTCATGGTCGGAGATACGCGCTCAAGGACCATCACTACCATTTGTCGCCTCCCCTAATACTTCTGCTTCGCCGCTATAGTTGACACCGCCCGCCACAACGCCTTCGCCTGGAGACCACAGCCCGCCTGGAAAGGCCTCGTCCTCGTCCCACGTGCCATCCTCTTCCTGGATGGGAATGCCCAGAAGCTGCTGGACATCGGGGACAATACGTCCCAGCAGCCGTTCCGAATAGAAGAGGTCTCGGCATGCGTGGCGCACGCGTCGTTCCTGGTCTTCGGGGCCTTCCGCGGCCGCCTTGAAGGCTAGAGGAATGGTAAGGGCGGCTTTGTAGAGGTCGGCGATGTCGTAGACGAAAGAGAGCATCTTGCCCGTGTGGATGAACCCGAGGGCGGGGGAGTATCCGGCGGAGACAATGGCTGCATGACAGATGCCGTACAGGCAGCTATTGGCTGTTGAAAGGGCGCGATTGACTGGATCGGCGCTGGACCATTGCTGTCTCTGATAGGAGCGGCCTGTCCAGGGGACGCCGGTCTCCCGGCTGGCACGAGCATAGGCCTCTCGGACTCGAATGCCCTCTTTGCCACGGATCTGCTGGAGGGTGAGGCCATCGGGCAGAGGGTCTTTGAAGCGGATGCGGTACATGCGCATGACCACTTCCAGGCGAGTGGTGGGGTTGGCCCAAAGCTTGGCTTGACGCAGGAGGTTGCGGGAGGAACGGGTTTCCCCCATGCCTTGGGCATAAAAACGGACGCCGTTTTCCCCCGACCAGAGGACGAGGCATCCGCTATCTGCCAGGGTGTGGATGGCGGCGTGGGTGATGGTTACGCCAGGGCCGAGAATGAGCGTGGTGAGGGATGCGCAGGGTACTGGAGTCTTGCCCTGTGCGTCTTGCAAGGCGATGGCTTTGTCATCCTGGTCAATGCGGCAATGCTCGGCGTACAGGTAGGTCAGGCTATCCTTGACTTTGGGAAGCAGGTGCAGGTCTTTGAGGGGGTTCTGATTCATGCGCGGGCCTCCTGGGGGAGGGATGCGATGGAGAGGAGGCCAAATCCAAACGCCTTGCCGGGGCCGATGCCATGCATGAGGGTCTTCCTGAAATGATCCGGGTTGGTGACTTCCAGGACGCCGTCGTACCGTACCGAGCGCAGGCGTTGGCCTGTGCCCTCCTTTCCGCTTTTGCTCCAGTACACGTACCCAGCCTGGGGCGGAAGAACCTTTATGAGCCGAAAACCAGGTGGAGTCTGCTCGTCTCTTGCATTCTTCTGCGCCGACCAGCCAGGCTCTGCCCGGCGCTCCAGCCAATGGGGCAACTCGGTTGGCGGGACGGGTACATCCTTGCCAATCCACTTCTCTTCGAAGGGTTTCCCCTCCACATCTAAGGACTTGGCGCTGACTTTCCTTACTGGGTTGGCGAGTAGGCGGAACCGTAATGCTTCGCCGGTGCGAAACTGGGGATCATATTCCCTCACCTGGGAAGCGCACAGAAGGTAGTCGGCGTTGTGAAACGCATACTCCAAATCAGGCCTAGCCCCGGACTGCACCAGAATGGCGGCCCGGCCCCCAGGCTGGGGGTCCACACGGAAAAGGAAGCCGCCGTCTGCGCTCCGTTGCTCATGCACTGGCTTTGGCCCGAAATCGTCCGGTTTGAATGGACAGAGGAAGTCCGGGTCGGCGGTCTTCCTGGATGCAGAAGGGAAGGCCATGCACAACCGCTGGTGGACATGATAGAGGTTGCGGAGCCAGAGCCGGCCGGGGCGCGGCCGGTCGGGGTTATCCCCCACGTTGATCAAGAGTGTGGACAGGTACATGGCTATTCCACCTCCTCAGGGCTGAGGCGCCGACGGCGCGTTTCCAGCGAGCGGAATTGGATGATCTCTCTACGTTTTTCAATGATTCGTTCCCGATAGCTGGAATCTTCGGGGTTGATGCGGTCCAGGCCCATGCCCAGGCCGTATTCGATCATCGTCACCGCGTCATGACAAAGCCGGCAGAGAGAGCGGAGGTCGTCTAGCGTTTCATCGCCGCCAGCCCGGCGGTACGTAACGTGCTGGACGGTTCTCGTTCTTGGTGTCAGGGGGGCTTTGCAGAACACGCAGAGGTAGTGGTCTTTTCCCCACCGAGCATCACGCTTCTTTTGGTACTCAGTATTCTTGTAGTCAGCCCTAGGGCGAGGTGGGGCAGGCGTAGAACTCTGGGCAGGCTTCTCAGCTATGCTGACTTCCCCGCCCTCGCCGACCCGCAACCGGCGGCGCACGACGAATCTGGGGTCGTGAGCGGGAGGCTCAAAGGTTAGCGGAACGTCATATGCTACGAGCGCCCCAGCGGGTGCTACTGGCTCCTCCAGCGACGGCTGCCAGTCGAGCAGACACTCCAGGATCGGTCCCGGCTGATCTCCTCGAAGTCTGGGCCGCCACGGGACTGAGCAAAGTGCAGTCAGCAAGTCGCCAGACTCCTCGGCGGGACGCTCCAGCAGCGGGCGGGATGGCGGGCAGGCCTTTCTCCCCAGGTAGGGTGTCCAGCAGGGTTTTCGCAGCGCGGCCTCGAGCTGGGCGACTAGCGTCGGCTCACCTTGCAGAGCGACCAGAAAGCTGGCGTCGCAGAGGTACTCCCGCCGCGTCAGCATCGCGCCAGCTTTGGGCCTGCCCTCGGCTGTGCGCATCTGCATATGAGCGCCGACCGTGTGGTAGTCCCACCAGCGGACGCCCGGCTGGTCTATGCGGACTCCCATTCGGAGGGCGCACAGCTTCCCACTCTTCCCAATCCACTCTGGTGCAGCCGCGGGCCGCGAAACGCCCAGCGCAGCGCACAGCATGCCGATCACTCCCGATTTGGTGGGGGCGTCAGCGGTGCGCCGCACCACGAACTTGGATTCCTGGTTGCCCCAGGCTTGCAGGGGGCCTTCCAGCCGGAGAAAGAGGGTGTTGGCACTCATGGGGCAGCCCCTGCATTCACGACGACTTTCTGAACCGCGCTCCAGTCATGGCCGATGGCTCTGATTACGGCGGGAACCAGCTCTTCCAGGGACTTGATGTTGTATTCGGCAAGGGAGATTTCCTGCTGCTTCTTCTTGCCGTTCTCTCCTACCGTGACTTGCGCTGCCAGGGGATAGTGAAGGTTGGGGGAGAACCAGAAGCGGTGCTGCGGCTTGCCGTATCCGGTGTCCAGGTCGTGGACGTACTGGCCCAACTGGGCGATGCTCTCCGAGATAACGTCGCGCTGGCCGTGTACCACCGGGTTGGCGAAGGCGTTGGCGTAGCTGGTAGGTGTGTCTTTGATCTCAACGAGGATGCCATCGGGTCTATTGTGCGCCGCGAAGCTGTTCTGCTTGCCGGAGGGGTTGACGAGCGCCATCCCGCGGAGGAACGCACCCACTGTGTGCGCGGCAAGCTCCTCGTTGTCCTTCAGGTTGGAAACCAGCGTTCCCCAGTTTATGGAGAAGTATTTGTAGAAGCAGGCGGAGGCGAACATGGCTTCGTTCACAAATGCTGCTCCAGCGTCCTCTCCCTGGACATCGTCCTTTGCTACGTAGTAGTCCACTTCCGGGCGGGCTTCATGCGTGGAGATCGCGTGGGCCACCTGCAAGGCCGCTTCCACGGTGGCGTCCAGCTTCTTCCATACTTCATTGGCAGTCTTGGCAGGCTCCAGCATGCGCCCTGATAACGCCATATCCGGAGTGTATGGGTCGTTAGTGATGAGCTCCGCAAATTGCCGCGCAAGTTTCTCTACTTGGCCTTGGGTCGTTTCTGCCGGTACAGCGCGAAGCAAATCCACCATCCGAGCGGCTGCGCTCTTAGCGAGGAACACGATGACATCTTTCTTGGTGCCTTCCTCCTCCGTTTGCAGTAGTCCACACTTTTGAACAACATTGGTGGCCAGTGCATGCACGTCCTTGTCGTGAATCTGCTCGGCGAGGTATTGCGGCAACCGACGAGTACGGATGCCGCCGCATAACAGCTTAAACTCGTCGCTCATGCGGATACTGCGCTTGATGGCCTGGCTGGAGATGCGAGAACGCAGGACACCTCCGAAGTAGCAGGTCTTGGGCGCTCCAAGGTCGTCCCGGTTGAGGTTGGCCGGGCTGTGGTTTTGAATCGCGTGAATCTCGATCAGCATGGTTATCTCCTTTCGTTGCTTTCCAGATACTGCTCCGCCCACCTGAGCCGGGTAGATTCCCGTTCCCAGTAGGAGAGATCGTCCGTGAGGTTCACCCAATCCAGTGGCAGGTCATTTGAGGCAACTAGGCCCAGCGCCCATTGCAGCGCCGGCTCAATGCTATCCAGTGGCATCATGAGCATCCGGTCAAAGCGCTGCCGGTAGCGCTGTTTCTCCGGCTCCTTGCTTGGCTGGCAGTGGCGCAACTGGCGGGCAAGGGTATCGCCAGGCGACTGCAAAATCGGGCAGCAGGCGTAGACCTTCGCAACCAGCCAGGCCACCTCCCGTCTTGGCGCATGCTGACTCCTGCTCCGCAACGGCCACCAGAGGCCCGCAAACAGGTCGAACCCATCCACCGACTGGTCCAGGCCCTGGCCGGCGTGCGTGCGCAGCAGCCCCAGGGCCCCGGGTTGCAGCCGCGCCAAAACGTTAATGTATTGCTGGGTGGGTGTTGGGCTCATGTCGTTCCTCCTTTCTTTCTTGGGGCCTTTTTCGCAGGCCCTGTTTGGGTCATATCCGGCAACGTGTCAGCAATTCGCTTCCGCCGTTCAACAGCCGCGGTCGTAAAGCCTGGGGAAAGGGACCTGGCGATCACCTCCATCATGGGGCGATAGGCGCTGGCTGCCTTCTGCCAAGCGGTATCGCCGCCGGCAAGCAGCTCCCCCACTTTGGCAGAGACCTTGTCCTCCACGTGGGGACGAATGGCGGCGATGGCTGACGCCATCTCGGGATGTTTTCGGGACGACCGTTGCTCATCTGGTGGCCAGACTTTGCGGGCAAGGCGTGCGTTCTCTTCTTGCCATCGTTCCAAGAGTTGCACAGCGGGCACAGGTTTACCTACTGAGGCAGGGAGAGACAGTGTGTACTCAATAGCCTCCAGATACTTGTCGTTCTGCACGGTGGAGAAGCCGACGACCCATATGCTGTATTTGCCACCCTCGGCCCAACTGTCCTGATTGGGCAAGTCCGTTGCAGCGGGGGCGCTTTGCTGTTGGAACATCCCAGCTACGATTGACGCCCACTGGCCAGCCCCCGCATCGGCGGCGCCCAGGGCGTTCCTAGCGTGTGGGGTCGTAACTTTGCTCTTGCCGCTGTTATCATAGATGACATGGGGGTCCCGCCAAAGGCGGTTGGGAGTTTCATCATCGGTTTTCATACTGCCGATGCCGGCGAAAACGCTGGATGTTATCAACCGGTTCTTGCGACCACACGAGATGCAGGTGGCTTCGGATTCCTCTGGATTGCCGAGCCATACCCGCCTGGGCAGCCACGTCAGTCCTGTTAACAACGGCACCTCGCCAGTCTTTGGCAACGAGATGTCCGGCTTCTCCCATGCCGGCGTTCCCAGACTCGGCGCGGAGCACCAAGAGAGCCGCAGCGTCTCTGCAAGGGAGTCGCCGACAGGTATGACATAAAGTGGGGGTTTCGCGTTGATGCCTGGAGGCTTGCCGCGCCCCCCGGACGTTGCAAACAACGGCAGCCGCAACAGGCCCAGAGCGCAGCAGGCAGGACAAAGGCCATCTACTCCGTCGGTGGCGTGTCGGAAGTGCCAGAGCTTGGTGCCCGTGGGTATCTCGTGGACCAGATAGTTTGCGGTGAGCGGTGTCTCGCTTTCTCCCCTGTACTGGTAGAACCTTTTCCCTTTCCCAAGAAGGTTGAAGTAACCTTCATGCTCGTCCAGCTTCGCGAACCATTCCGCAGGGAACGAGTCTCCCAAAGCAGCGTTCGCCCTTGCAGGCGGATTGCCTTTGCACCAGTACAACAGCGCCAGCAGGAACCGGAGGGTCGCTAGCCGGTCCATGGGATTGCTTGCCGCGATTTGCCGGATTGTGCCCGCTTGCGTAAGCGCCTCTCTGACGCCGACTCGACGGAGCTTCCCGTCATTGCCCAGGCACGGTATCCACGGTTCATTGAGGAGGTTGAACTGCATATGGGCCTCCTTCTGCTGGCTTGTCATCGTTCCCTCCTCTCCGATTTCTGCAACCTCAAGAGCCTTTGAGGTCCGTCCCTATCTCCTCGAACTGCTCCAGGGCCGCCCGTAGGTCTTCCGCGATCTCCTCGGCCAGGACATCTAGCGCAGGAAGGCCAGCGATGAAAGCAATCCATTGTCCGGCAGCGTCCTCTTGCGTGGAGAGTCCCAAAGCCGAACTCAGCCGTGCTTTGCCTGCTGGTGAAAGGGCGGTATTCCACAGAGCCCTGGTTACACAAGCGACATCTAACAGGTGGCAAATCAGAGGATGGTAGTCAGGAGGAGGGTTCGGCTGCTTCTCTAGCTTCGCCCATAGTACAAGATTGGAGCCACCAGTGAATGAGCCATCCACGATACTCCTCCACGGTCAGCCAATTCCCGGAAGGCGTGAAGAAGTCAGGGCTTCGCTGAGGCACATTGTCTTGGAACAACTGTTCCATTGTCAAGGTGGCGCGAGGCGGGAACCAAATCCTTTTGGCACACCTATTTTGACGAGCCGATTCTACCGCCGTTTTGTCCAGTCCGTATAGCCCTCCCGCCGGGGCAACCTGCCGGGAACACGTTGCCCACAATGCATGACGGGCCTGTCATTGCTTGACCTCACCATGCCACGCGGTCGGCAAGGTCATGACACTTGTAGCCCCGCGGGCGGCCCCCACGCCTCCATCGGCGGGCGCGACGCGGCTGGTGTTGCTGTCCAACTTCCCTCTCCCTTCTGCGCGCCGTGGACGGGGAGGCGGATGCTGACGGTGGTCCCCTCACCCAGTGCGCTCGCGATGTCAATTGACCCATTGTGCCGCTGAACGGTGCCGTGGACCATCGCCAGGCCCAGGCCTGTCCCTACCTGGCCCTTGGTGGTGAAGAACGGCTCCAGGCAACGTCGCCGGACCTCCTCGGTCATCCCAACGCCGGTATCCGTCACCTCGACAATCACATGGTCCCCCAGGTCCCGAGTGCGGAGACCTATTATTCCTTGTTTCGATGGCCCCTCACCCCGATGCGGAGGAGCGAGCGCGTCCACCGCATTGAATATCAGGTTGACCAGTGCGTCCCGGAGTTCACCCTCATTTCCCTCGACGCGAGGCACTTGCTCCAGCTCGGTGTGGATGCTGATAGCACTGCCGCTTCCTTCCGCCTCATTCTTCCACTTGGGCTGAGTGAGGGAGATGGCTTGCTCCACCACCTGGTTGATGTTGACTGGCGCGTAGACATCGGTATCCTGGCGAGTTCGGTAGAACTCGCGCATCCGGTGGACCGTGCTCGCTGCGCCCATGGCGGTTGTGTTTATCAGGCGCAAGTAGCGTGTCACCTGCTCCCTATCGTTCAGGATCGTTCGGCGACTGAGCAGCAGGTCGCTGAAGCCAATAATCCCCGTCAGTGCGTTGTTGAAGTCGTGAGCAATGCCTCCGGCCATCTGCGCCAGGGCGTTCAGGCGTTCCTGCCGGACGAGTTGCGATTCCGCTGCTTTCAGGTCTCCTAGCGCCTTCTCCAACCGGTGGTTACTCTCCTGTAGTGTCTCTTCTGCTTGCACGCGTTCGGTAATATCACGCACCACCGCAACGAAGGTTTTCTGGCCATCGCTTTCCACCTTGGATATGGCGCACTCGGCGGGAAACTCTGTCCCATTCCTGCGCCGACCGTGCGCAGGACCTCGTTGGTTCATGTAACGCACTGCCGCCGGCGACTGGCTGAACTCCTGCACATGTGCGTGATGCAGTTCAACGAATCGCTCGGGCAACAGGACGTCCAGCGGCTTCCCTTCTACCTCTTCCGCAGAGTAGCCGAAAATCACCTCGGCTGCCCGATTAAAAAGGCGGATGTGTTGCATTTCATCAACTGATATGACGGCGTCTGGTGCCAGGCGCAAGACGTTGGCCAGCAGGTGTTCGCTGGAACGCAGCGCCTCATCCGTGCGCTTGTGCTGTGCACGAGTGCGGATGACCATGATGCCATAAGCCAAGTCGGCTGCGAGTTCCATCAACAGCTTCACCTCGTCGCCGTCAAAAGCGTCCGGCCTCGCTGAGTAGACGTTCAGTGCTCCGAACGTACTGCCACCGGCGGTGAGAGGCAGGGCGATGGACGATGCGAAGCCTCGCTCGGCTGCTTGAGCGCGCCAGGGTTCGTAGTTGGGGTCCCGCAAGATATCACGCATTATTGACGGTTTGCCCAGGCGGATAGCTTGCCCGGTGGGGCCGCGACCCTGTTTGGCATTCGACCATCTGGTATCCAGCCCGTCAAGGTATTCTTGCTCGCACCCCGCTTGCGCTACGGGGCGCACCCTCTTCCTGTTGTCGTGCTCGGCAAACCCGACCCACGCCAGTCTGTATCCACCGATCTCCACGACGATTCGGCATATATTCTGAAGTAGGTCTGACTCCTCAGTGGCGTGCACCAACACTTCGTTACAGCGGCTCAGCATCCTGAGCCCGCGGTTTGCCTTGAGCAGGTCCTCCTCCATGCGCTTCCGGTCACTGACGTCACGAGCAACAGCAATGAACGCGGAGCCAGCTCTTGTCCTGAAGGGGCTGACCATGATGTCAACAGGGAACTCACTACCGTCACGGCGTCTGCCGTATTTCTCCAAGCCGATCCCCATCGGCTCGACTCGCGGGTCCGAGAAGTACTTCGCATGTTGTTCACTATGTCGCTTCCTGAAGCGCTCGGGCATCAAGATTTCCACGGCCACTCCGCGCACTTCAGCACGGCTGTAGCCGAACATCCTTTCCGTCTCGCCGTTGATATATGTTATGTGCCCTTCACGGTCAACGATCACCACAGCGTCCGGCAGCAATTCCAGGAACGCCTCAGCTTCCTCCTCTGTTTGCATTCGGTTGGACCCTGAACCGTTCGACTCACGAGATTGCCGACGCACTGATTCATGGCGTCTACCCGGACGAGCGGCAGCAGTGACAGTTCGCTCACGCATTCCCTGCCTTCCTCATTCCCAATGCAGTCCTCAAGCACGTCCCGAACTGCTGGGTTCCCTCGCACGGACTGCCCAGCTAGCCGCTGGCGCCCGGTTGACCCGCGAGCGGCCCGGCATCCCTCCGGCCTGTGTCAGCGGACGAGCACTTGAGAGCGACACGAAATCGAAGACCGGCATCCCGGCCAAGGGCGCCGTACCCTTCCTGGTGAAATCCTCCCGTCGGCTGCTCTTCCAGCAGCGACTCTACCTGCGGCAATTCCGACAAGGTGTCTTTCACTGGGGCACGTAGAGGTAGCATCAGTCGGAGGCGTATCCCTCGATCACCCGGCAAAGGCGCCATCTCCGCAATCTCCGCCTCCAAGTCGCGTCTTAGTCCAGCCATAAATTCAAGCAACTGAGTGGGTTCCACCGGCGCTTGTATCAGCAGCTCTGCTTCTACCCGGTGTTCAGGAGACACGGGCCTCACGCGCCCTATTCCCTGTAGACGTTGAAGTACGCTTGCAGTCGCCTGAGGGCCGGAACGGATAGTGCTTCCGAGCACCAACTCGCCACGGTACACCCGCCGGATGGCGTTGGGCACCTCCCCACGCGGCACGTCCTTGAGCAGATAACCGCCCACGCCAGCGTCAATCGCCCGTGCCAGATACTCCTCGTAGAAACTGAAGACAATGACCTTCCGCGTGAGGTTCATCCTTTTCAGGGCTTGCAGGGCATCCAGCCCGCCCATATTCGGCATTCGGAGGTCCATGAGAACAACGTCCGGCCCGAGTGACTGAATTTTTGCCAGCGCCTCTAGCCCATCCGACGCCTCGGCGACGACCTGTATGTCTCGTTCCACGGCAAGCACGCGGCGCAGGCTCTCTCGGGCCATGTGATGGTCATCCACCAAGAGCACCCTTATGGCGCCTTCCATGCTGTTCATAACGGCCAAGTTACTTTTCTAGAACGCATACCGCACTTGCTGCGCTCTCTGGCAATTCCCGGACCTCGCGGCCTCATTACCCGCGGTGTGTCCTTCGATTGTTGCCCTCCGCTGGTAAGGTCACCAGTCCGCGAGTCAAGACACAGCCTCTTCCAACCAGCCGCCTTTGATGGCAGCAAGCACGGCCTCCGTTCGGCTAGCCGCCTCCAGCTTCAAAAGTATGTGCTCAACATGGGTTTCCACGGTCTTTACGGAGATGCCCAAAGCAGCAGCGATGGCGCGATTTCGCAGGCCTTGTAGCATGAGTTCCAGCACTTCCGATTCGCGCACCGTCAGTTCCCTTCTTTGTGGGACCCTCTGGGTGGTCCCCCAGTGCGGTGTGGCATGGCCGGACACTTTGTCTGCCACTTCGCGAGCAGATGTGGGTCTGCCATGGACCGTATCCTCGACGGCCCTGGAGAGTTCTTCCGGGGAGAGACCTTTCATCAAGTACCCCGCGACGCCCAGCCTTTTCGATCTGCTGACGTACTGCCGATCGTCGTAGGCACTGAGGACCAGCACCTTGGTGTCTGGGGCACTCGCCTTGGCAGCCCGGGCAACATCCAGGCCGCTGCCCTGGCCGAGCCGGATATCGAGCAGGACGACGCTCGGTTGGAGTTGGCTCATGAGACGGATGGCCTCAGAGGTGTTCGCTGCTTCGCCTACGACCTTGATGTGCCTGCTTGGCTTGAGGAATTGCCTAACTCCCTGGCGGGCCAGTTCGTGGTCGTCAACTACTAGGACGGTGATCGGGCGTGCAGTCGTGGCCGTGCTCAAGTTCCTCTCCTTAGGCGATTCTTGCCAGGTTGCCGGTCCTGCAAGCCACTGCACCCTGGCACAACTTGAACTCATCTGAAAACCCTCACCCCCTTGATCCCCCTCTCCCTGAAGGGAGAGGGGGAAAGAAGAGAGAAGCTAGGGGACACCCCTAGAACCCCGCCAGAGGGGGTGGAACCCCCTCTGGACTCCCCCCAGGACCGAGTTTTCAGATGACTTCCTTGTATGGTAGATTGGCGGCTCACCTGGCACATCCGTGGGGCCGGGGTATGCCCCTCCGTGAAACCCCCGACTCCCGCCAGGTGAGAGAGGTCCCCGTTGATGCACATGCCAGATAGCCAGCGCGGCCGGTCCTAGCTTCCAGAGTGTCCCGAAAATCACAAGGTCCGTTTGAAAGGCAAAGGCGAGGCGGCCTCTGAGCATTTGCAGGGCGTACCCACCAGCCATCTGCTCACCTGGACACTCAGGGTTTTCACCTAAGTGAAAGCCCCTAAGGCACGGTTGCACTCCGCTTGTGCAGGGCATACTCTCCCGCCGTCGGGCGCGCAGCCAAGTACAAGTACAGGAAGGAGGCCCATATGAAACTTAGTGAATTGGAGAAGGCCCTATCGAGGGCCACCCGCACCAGCCCCATGCGACCCGCATTGGCGGGTCTAGCCGCTGGCGAAGACGGTGGCGCGTCGCCAACCAACGAGTTTGCCAGCGCGGCAAGAAGCCTGCTGAAGCGGCTGCAAGCAAAACCGGACACTGGCGGGATTGGGCAGCCAGCTACGAGCGAGTGGTTCTAAGTCTTGAAGACGGCTCAGGAAGGGGGTGCCGGTCCAGTGTTGGACGCACTAAGACAAGAGGCCAGGCTAAGCGTTACCCGGCACTGCCAGAAGCCGGCCCACCGGGATGCCATGCTGCGCGCCCTGGGCCGGCCGGGTCTTGTCCTGCATCCGGAGGCCCCTTGCCACACCGGCGCCCTCTGCCTGCACGCCTTTGAGGCCGTCTCTGGGCCGCCTACGAGGCAGGCGGTCCGCGGGGCAGCCGCAGTTGAGCTACTGATGGACTCAGCCTACATGTTCGACCACCTGGCCGATCAGGACGTTGGCATTGAGCTGGCCAGTACCGATGCGGAGGAGCTGTCTCTGGCCGTGTCCCTAATGGTCTGTGCCTTTGCAGCCGCCAGCGAAGCGGCGCAACAGCAAGGCCCACGAAATCGCGCTTTCAAAGCTCTGAACAGACTGTTCCGGACTTCGCTCCAGTCCTGCGCAGGACAATTCATGGACGCCTCCCTGGAGAGGAGCCCCCTCACCCGCATGGACCAGGCCCTCTCAATGACCTCGCTCAAAGCAGGCTCGCTGGGCAGGCTGGCGGCGGAGTTCGGTGCCTCGCTCGCAGGGGCTGGGTCCACGACCATCAGGGTCCTGGGCGATTTCGGCCTCAATCTGTTCACGTATGCCCAGTTGGTGGACGACATGAGGGACGTGTGCCCAGAACGGGGTCTGCCGGGAGACCTGGCACGGCACAAACAGACCGTGCCCGTAGTCTTTTTCTGTCGCTCCCTGCTACAATCACCCGTCAAGAGTGGCGGTGTGCGGCACCACGCCGAACTAGAGCGGGACCGTGCCAGCACGGGCCGCCAGTTCGAGGCTTCCGGTGCCAGGGTTTTCTGCGCCGTGGTGGCCGAGGTGTTCCTCAACAGGGCAAAGGCCAGCCTGCTTGGCCTCGGGGCCCGCGGCGTGGAGGTGAGGCGCCTTGAAGACTTCCTCGGTTCCGTGGTTGACCAACCAGCGGTGGCTGTCGCGGTTTAGCGGGCCTCTGTCCGCCTATAGCTCTCTCTTTCCCAGACTCGCGGCGTTCTTCCTGGTCGCCGTCTACTCGGCTCTGGCCGTGGCCTCCTACGGGTCCACGTTGCAGTCAGGCTCCCTGGGTCTCGAGGTAGGGCTTTGCGGAGAGGCACCTTGCATTTCGAGAGCCGTGCCAGGGGGCCTGGGCTGGTTCTACGGCGCCAGGCCAGGGATGCCAGTCCTGTCTGTGAACGGGCGGAGCGTGACAGCAGGCGACATTGACGCTGCTCCCCGAGGGCCCGTTGTGCAGATTGAGATGATGGGGTCTGGTGGAAACATACTCCGCATGGAGATGACCTACCCAGCGATGTCCCGCAGCCCGATGAAGTTCTCGCTGTGGGCCATCGGCGCAATGTTCGCCTTGCTGGGCTCGGCCGTCGTCCTGCGTCGGCCCGACCTCGCCGCAGCCAGGATGTTCTGGGTTTTTGCAGGCTTCGTGGCAGTAGCCCTGGCGGTGGGGCCCAGCGCCGGGGGACCCGCGCCCTACTGGGCACGTATCCTTCAGGGCATTAGCCTCATCGGCATTGGCCAGTCTTTCCTTCCGTTTGTGTCCGCCATCACCCGTGGTCCTACAGACTCACGACACCCTTCCCTCACCTTCATGTTCGCAGGCGTGGGGCTCTTCCTTGGGGCCTCTTATGGGGTCTCCCTCCTGGCCACCCCGTCTCTCTACGCGGTGGTGAGGCCAGCGGTCCTGCTCTTCGTGTCGGCCTCAGTTCTAGGTGGATTCACAGTGCTTTTGGTCGAGGCAGTGCGGCGCCGGTCGGCGCTCGGCCAAATCCAAGCCCGACTGCTGTTGTGGGGAACAGCCTTGAGTATAGTGCCTTTTGCGGGTCTTTCCCTCATGCCCAAAGTCTTGGGGCGCTCATCCCTACTTCCTGACCACATCACAGTGCTCGCCCTCGGAGTCATGCCTGCCTCCTTCGCCTATGCTATTCTCCAGCATCAGTTGCTGGGAATCCGACGACTGGTCCACCGTGGCATGGTCTACGGCGTGGCAACTCTGGCCTTGCTCGTCTTACTCGCAATCAGCATGGTGGTGATTGAACCACTGGCTGGCAGGGCGGGTCGCAGCGGAAACCTGAGGCTTCTCAACGTCGCAATCTTGGTTGGCGGCATAGCCCTGTTTCTCCCTTTGCGTCGCGGAGCGTGGTGGCTGGTGGACAACCTCATTTACAGAGACGTAGTGGACTACCAGACTGCCCTGGAGACCGTCCATCGGAACATCCTCGTCTCCGATCGTACCATCATGGTAGGGGAGACAATTGCGAAGCAGCTTGCGCAGGTGCTTCGCCTCGAGTCAGCAATTGTTCTCCCAGGGACCGGTGACGGAGCACGTCAGCCAATAGCGAAGGCTGGGCCTCGGGCCGACGATGTACTTCAGCGCCTCTCTCCCCAGCTTGAAGCCTCCGCCAGAGCGCCAGACAGTCGGGGAGTCATTGACCTCAGATGGGAGTCTGATTCCTTCCTACTGGTAAACCTGGAACTATCGGGGCGATGCCTTGGCCGCATTCTGCTGGGCCCGAAAGAGGGCGGAGAGGTGTTCCTGGCGGAGGAGAAAGGATTCGTCGCCACCCTGTCGCCCCTGCTAGCCCTGGCGATTGATAAGAGCCAACTTGCGGAGGAGCTGCGAGCGCTGAACCAGCGGCTAGTCAGAGCAGCAGAAGACGAGCGGGCGCGCATGGCCGGTGATATCCACGATGGGCCTCTTCAGAAGGCAATGGCGCTCATGCTCGACCTTCCGAAGGGCGCAGAAGGCCGAGCCAGCATGGCCCGCCAGCTTGCGTCTGAGCTCCGAGAGATCTGCTCGCGCCTCAGGCCCGCAGTCCTTGACGACTTGGGGCTTGCTGCGGCCCTTGAGTGGCTCCTGGAGGGAGTATCACGACAATCCAGCATGGTAACTCGACTGTCGCTGCATGACGTGGATGAAGATGAGAGGTTTCCGGCAGATACGGAGCTGGCCCTGTTCCGTGTAACCCAGGAGGCCACCAACAACGCGATGAAGCACTCCCACGGCACTCGCATAGACGTGTCCCTGTCACGGCAGGCCAGGCGGGTGGGCATTGAGGTGCGGGACGACGGGGTCGGGTTCAGCCCAGACTTTGACAGCAAAGAGGGGTTCGGGCTCTCCGGGATGCGCGAGAGGATTGTACAGGTGAACGGTTCTTTTGAGATTCGGTCTGCGCCTGGAGTGGGGACCACGGTGGTTGCCGCCGTGCCCCTCCCATAGTGCACACGACAGGTGAAGTCTCCCAAAATTCGTTTACGGGGGTGTCCAGAGGGGGCGCGGCCCCCTCTGGCGGGGGTCTGGGGGTGTCTCCCAGCTCCCTTCTTCTTCCCCCTTCCAGAAAAGGAAGGGGGATCGAGGGGGATGGGTCATTGGGCGAATGAGGCGCGAGCGTGAGGGAGAAGGCTTGCGCATGATAACGCTGACTTCAGAAAGCAAGTACTAGTGCACGCGACAGGTAGAAAGGGCGCCTGGTGAAGCTGCCTATCAAAGTCCTCATTGTCGAAGACCAGCGCATGTTCCGCGAGGGCATACGGAACCGCTTGGAGCAGGAGTCTGACATCCTGGTGGTGGGAGAGGCAGCTTCGGCAGAGGAGGCTCTCGGGCTGCTGGCACAAGTGCAGCCGTCGGTTGCGATTGTGGATATCCGATTGCGCGGGATGTCAGGGCTCGAGCTGGTTCGCTTGCTGCGCCAGCAACACCCGCACCTGAAACTTCTCGTGCTTACGGGATACGACTTCGACCAGTATGTAAGGGCGGCCGTCAGGCTTGGGATTGACGGGTATCTCCTGAAAGACGCGCCGCAGGAGACACTGGTGCAAGCCGTCCGCGAGGTTGCGGAGGGCGGAGCCGTACTGCCGTCCCCGATAGCATCCAAGGTAATACGTAGCTACTCCCAAGAGCGCCCGGCCATCGGGCGCTCGCAGCCGGACGAACTCACTTTGCGGGAGATTGACGTGGTCGAACTGATGTCACAGGGGCTCCGAAACATGGAGATAGCCCAGCACCTTTCGATCTCAGCAAAGACCGTCGAGAGCCACGTCGCCAGTATCATGTCCAAACTGGGGGCTGGGAGCAGGACTGAGGCGGTCCGAGTCGCTGTGGAGAGGGGGCTGATCAAGTGAGCCCAGCGCGCGAGGCGGTCGAGAGCGAGGGCTGCTAGAAGAGACGTCGAGAAGATAGCGCCACTCGGAGACCGGTGAACGGTTCCGTCCCGAGTATGACAGGTATCCTCCGGCTCAACCTGGCTTGACTCCGCCAACCTTGCAGCGTCCGCACGCATGGCCGAGTCAATGTACCCCACGGCGTCGTTGGCATCTGTCCGGTGAGTCCTTCATACCTCACCTTTGTGACAAGATGCCCTCTCCCCTTTCGCCAAATGGCCCGGTCTGACTCGAGGGTTCCCATCTTGCGTCGCCGGGGCTCTTGACTCTACACCACCCCTGGACATAAACGTCCCTGTGTTTGCCGTGGCCCACCTGAATGGATTCGAACCCTGCACAGGATGCAGCAGACACCTTCCTATTCCTGGTAGTAGAATCTTACACGGGGACAGGCACTGCAAGCCGTACCGGGTATGACAACGAACGGTGCGCACCAGACCCAGGTTCCCTGCACCCTCCTACGTCGCCAAAGCGTTCCAGGGCAAACAGGGGTGTGTGAACAAAGCCTGGCGGCTCCTACCTGGCAAAGACGTCCTCCAGGGCGTCTTCGGGGCGGGGCAGGGGACTGGCCCTGGCGAAGGCTACAGCCCGCTCCACCTGCTCCTGTGCCTCCTGGTCCATCTCCTCCAGGGTCTCGCCGGTGGCCACGCCCAACTCCAGGAGCTGCCTTGCCATAAGAGAGAGCGGGTCTCTCGCTAGCCAGTACTCCATCTCCTCCCTGGGGCGCCTATCGGGCTGGCCAGCGCCGCTCTCGGCGTGTGTCCGGTGGCGGTAGGTCTTGCACTCCAGAAGGGTAGGACCGCCGCCGGAGCGGGCCCGCTCCACCGCCTCAAGGGCCGCCTCATGGACGGCCTCCAGGTCATTTCCATCCGCTACCACGCCCGGGATCCCGTACCCCTGTGCCCGCTCAGCCACGTTGGGGACGGAGAGGGCGTAGGCGGCGGGGACCTCCACAGCCCACAGATTGTTCTCACAGACGAAAACAGCGGGGAGCTTCCAGATGGCGGCCAGGTTCAGGGACTCGTGGAAGGTGCCCTCGTTGGAGGCGCCGTCGCCGAAGAAGGCCACCGCCACCCGTCCCTGCCCCTCCAGATGGCAGGCCAGGGCGGCACCCGTGGCGATGGGCATGCTGGCGCCCACGATGCCGTTGGCCCCCAGCACACCCAGGCCGAAGTCGGCCACGTGCATTGAGCCTCCTTTGCCCTTGCAGTAGCCGTTGCTGCGCCCAAACAGCTCCGCCATCATGCGATTGACATCCGCGCCCTTGGCTATCATGTGGCCGTGGCCTCTATGGGTGCTGACGATGCGGTCATCAGGGCGAAGGGCCGAGCACACCCCCACGGCTATGGCCTCCTGGCCTATGTAGCAGTGGACGATGCCTGGGATGGCTTTGGCTGCGTACTCCGAGGCTGCCCGTTCGTCGAAGCGGCGTATGAGCAGCATGCGGCGGTAGGCGTGGAGCAGGTCATTTCGTCTGAGGCTCATGGCTCTCCTCTGTGCCAGCAGGGTGGCTTGCTCCGCCATTCTACTGCGTCGTGGGCCATCTGGCACCCAGGCCACTGGCGGGAGTGGTATCATTGCCCCGCAGAGCCTAGCACCACGCGGAGGTAGGCGATGAGACAGGTCGTGGTGACGCTCTTGAGTGTTCTCAGCCTCGTCCTTGCCTGCACACCTACCTTGGCCCCCACCGCCACGCCAACGCCTGCTCCTACGACAACTGCCACCCCCAGCAACCCGTGTCCCAGCATGACGCCAGCGCTGGTGGTCAAGATCGTGGATGGTGACACTATCCACGTGTTAATTGACACCCAAGACTACCGCGTGCGCTACATAGGCATCGACGCTCCAGAGACGGTGCACCCCACAGTGGGCGAGCAGCCCTACGGCAGAGAAGCATCTGCCCGCAATCACCAGCTTGTTCTTGGCAAGGCTGTCTGTCTGGAGAAGGACATGAGCGAGACCGACCAATATGGGCGCCTGCTACGGTACGTCTGGCTGGAGAACGGCACGATGGCCAACGCCACTTTGGTTGCTGAAGGCTATGCTCAGGTCACCACCTACCCCCCCGACGTGAAGTACAGCCAACTGTTCCTGAGCCTGCAAAGGCGAGCGCACGAGCAAGGCATGGGCATGTGGGGCCTGGCAGCACCGGGCTCTGAAACCCCGGTGGCAGGTCGGTGTGACCCTGCATACCCCGATGTGTGCATACCATCACCGCCGCCAGACCTGGACTGCGCAGACATCCCATACCGGCGGTTCCGCGTCTTGCCGCCCGACCCCCACAGGTTAGACGCCAACAAAGACGGGGTCGGTTGCCAAGGATAGGCCTCGCGGCAGGACAGTGGAAGGCACTCGCTTCTTCGCCAAGCTGCGGGGATGAACAGTGCCCAGGCATGGCAGCTCGTAGACCGTGCCTAGATGCTGTCCTGTTCTCCCGAAGGTGGTATTATGGCACGCGCAGCGTTTGGAAAGTAAGGAGGTGACCTCGGTGACCAAGATAGGCGTGTTGGGAGTTGGCGCAGTGGGAAGCTACTATGGCGCCTTCGCCGCCAAGGCCGGTGAGGACATCACGCTCATAGACATGTGGCCCGAGCACGTGGAGCACATGAAACGCAACGGCCTGCGGGCCAGCGGGAGCCACGGCGACTTCACGACGCCGGTGAGGGCGATCCACCTGAACGAGGTGCAGCGGCTGGTCCAGGACCCCTTTGACGTGGTCTTTCTCAGCGTGAAGTCCTACGACACCACCTGGGCAGCCACCTTCATCGCTCCCTACGTGAAGCCATCGGGGTGCGTGGTCTCGGCCCAGAACTGCATGAACGACGATCTCCTTGCATCCATCGTGGGGCAACAGCGCGCCGTGGGATGCGTGGTCTCCGGCATAACCGTGGCCCTCTGGGAGCCGGGGCACGTCACCCGCGGGGGCGACCCCAGCTCCTACAGGGACCACATCGTCTTCCGGGTGGGTGAGCACCACGGCAGGATAACCGACCGGGTGCGGGAGATCGTGCGCATCCTCGACCATGCGGAGGGCGCCAAGGCTACCACCAACCTGTGGGGCGAGCGATGGTCCAAGCTGGCCACCAACTGCATGAGCAACGCCATGAGCGGCATGAGCACTCTCGGTAACATAGGGCTCACTCAGGACCCGCGCGCCCGGTACCTCCGCATCCACGCGGGCAAGGAGGTGGTGCGCGTAGCACAGGCCGCGGGGGCCAGCGTGGAGCCCATCAGCGGAATTGACCAGGATGTCTGGGCAGACGCAGACGACGGTGCCAAGTTCGAGGAACTGGACGCGAAGCTGGCCCAGGGACGGCATGGGGTCCAGGAGTGGTTCCCATCCATGTACCAGGACCTGAAGAAGGGGCGCAAGACCGAGATAGACCTGATGAACGGCCACGTGGTCCGCAAGGGACGGGAGTTGGGCATTGCCACTCCTTACAACGCCGCCACCGTGGCCACGCTCAAGGATGTGGAGGAGAAGCGGCGCAAGGCCAGCCCCGCCAACGTAGAAAGGGCCATCAAGATGGCTGAAGGGACGAGGCGATAGGGCCCTTGACGGCTTTGCCGCGCCTGCACCATACTCCGACCATCACCTCTTCGCACGGCAGGTAGAACGCCATCGTGACTGAGCCTGGACTGCCCCTGAGCGAGGTACGGGTGCTGGACCTCAGCGAGGGCATAGCGGGGCCCTGCTGCACCAAGCTGATGGTCCACCTGGGCGCTGATGTCATCAAGGTGGAGCGCCCGGCCCTGGGCGACAGGGCCAGGAGTATGCCGCCGTTTTATCAGGACCGCCCCCATAGGGAGGGCAGCGCCCTCTTCCTGTACCTGAACACGGGCAAGCGGGGCATTACCCTGGACATTGAGGACGAGGAGGGCCGCCGCCTTCTGGCCCAGCTCGCCAGGAGCGTCCAGGTGGTGGTGGAGTCCTTTGCGCCGGGCACTATGGAGAGATGGGGCCTGGGCTACGCAGCCATGGAGGCCGCCAATCCGTCCCTGGTGTTGGCCTCCATTACCCCTTTCGGCCAGACCGGGCCGTACCGGGACCTGGCAGACTCAGACCTCGTGCTGGAGGCCCTGAGCGGCCTCCTCTACGTCGCCGGAAGCCCGGAGAGGGAGCCCCTGAAGATCGGAGGCAACCCAGCCTATTACCTGGCGGCGATCCATGCCTTTACGGGTATCATGGGTGCCCTCCTGTACGCCGAGGAGACGGGAGTAGGCCAGCACCTGGACATCGCCCTCGTCGAGTGCACAGCTATGAACTCTCTCTTCTCTCACCTGAGCTACGACTTTACGGGCAAGGTGTTGCCGCGCATGGCAGACATCACGCCGGTGTTCAGGGTGAGAGACGGCTACATAGGTCTCATCTACCGCCCAGAAGTGTGGCCGCGCCTGTGCCGTTTGCTGGGCATGGAGGAGCTGGAGCGCGACCCCCGCTTCGCCGACGCCCGCACCCGGTACACGAACCTCCCTGAGCTGAACTGCATTGTGGCCGAGCATGTACGCGACATGGAGAAGGCGGACCTCTACCACCGGGGACAGCGGTCAGGGGTGACCATCGGCTACGTCTGCACCGCGCCGGACCTGCTGGAGTCGCCCCAGTACAAGGAGCGCGGCTTCTTCCACGAACTGGACCACCCCTACACCGGCCCGCTCACCTACCCCGGCATACCCTGGAAGATGAACGACCTCCCCCTGGTGCTGGGTCGGGCTCCCCTCCTCGGTGAGCATAACGAGGATGTCTACTGCGGGGAGTTGGGAGTAGATCGGGCACAGCTCAAGCAGTTGCAGGAGCGAGGCACAATCTAGTGGTCAGTCCGAGAAAGAACGTTCGATTCTGTCACCCTGAGGAGTCCCGATTGCATCGGGACGACGAAGGGTCTGGGGTGGGGCCCCGTCCCAGATTCTTCGCCCGCCACGGGCGGGCTCAGAATGACAACTTTCCATCTGGACTTCTAGCATGAAGCGGCTCCCTCTCACAGGCGTGCGGGTGCTGGACCTGGGCATGGTCTGGGCCGGGGCAATGGCCTCCAAGTTCCTGGCTGACCTGGGGGCCGAGGTGGTCAAGGTGGAGGGCGGCTCCCACCCCGATTCGACCCGCGGCTCCTGGCCACCTACCGCCCGCATCGTGTACGCCGACGATGACCCTGGGACAGACCCCTGGAACCGCACCAGCCTGTACCTGGAGCGCAACCGCAACAAGCTCAGTCTTGTCGTTGACCTGAGAGACCAGCGCGGCGTGCAAGTGGTAAAGGCGTTGGCCAAGGTGTGCGACGTGGTGGTGGAGAACTTCAGGGCCGGTGTGGTGGACCGCCTGGGCATAGGGTATGACTCCCTGCGCCAAATGCGACCGGACATCATCATGATCTCCATGAGCAGCCAGGGGATGACCGGGCCAGAGAAAAGCTACGGCTCCTTTGGAAACAACCTGGAGCAGAGCGGCGGCCTGGCCTCCTTCACAGGGTATCGGGGAGGTGATCCCCTCTCCCTGGGCGTCCAGTTCCCCGATCCCCTGGCAGGGGGCATCGCTCCAGGGCTGGTCATGGCAGCCCTGCGCTACCGGCGGCACACCGGCAAGGGGCTCTACATTGACCTCTCCCAGCGAGAGCTCACCACGTACTCCATCGGCGAGGCCTTCATGGACTACTCCATGAACCGCCGCATCTGGGAGCCCATGGGCAACCGCGACCGGTACGCTGCTCCCCAGGGGTGCTACCGCTGCCGGGGTGATGACCGCTGGCTGGCCATAACGGTCCAGACCGACGAGCAGTGGGCCGCCCTCTGCCGGGTGATTGGGCGGCTGGAGCTGGCCGCCGACCCCAGGTACGCCTCGGCGGAAGGGCGCCAGGCCCACCACGACGAGCTGGACCGGCTCATCGGAGACTGGGCCGCCACCCAGGATGCGCACCATGCGATGCAGGTCCTCCAGCAGGAGGGGGTCCCTGCGGGAGCGGCGCTGGACGGCAAGAATGTCCTGGAGGACCCCCACCTGGTGGCCAGGGACTTCTGGGAAAGGGTGCAGCAGCGCAGCGGCGGGGTCAGGCGCCACATGCGACCGCCCTTCCTGCTGAGCCGCACGCCAGCAGTGACGCGCTCCCCCGCGCCACGCTTCGGCGAGCACAACCGCCTCATCCTGGGGGAGTTGCTGGGCCTGCCTGAGGCGGAGGTCAAGTCGCTGGAGGCCGAAGGGGTAGTCGAAGATGTCCCACGCTGGGCCGCCGAGGTACCCGGCCTGGACTACCGCCCACGGCAGGCGCCGGCGCAAAGTCCGGACGTACTGTAGAAGCAAGGAGGAGAGCGATGCCACCAAAGATCGGTTTCGTTGGGCTGGGGATCATGGGGAAGCCCATGGCAAGGAACCTGATGAAGGCAGGCTACTCACTGACGGTGCACGACGTTCGCGCCGAGCCGGTGGAAGAGTTGGCATCGGAGGGAGCCGCGCCCGCCTCTTCCGGCAGGGAGGTGGCGGAGCGGACCGACGTGGTGATCACAATGCTGCCCGACTCCGCCGACTCGGAGCAGGCGATACTGGGGCCCAACGGCGTGCTGGAGGGAGCCCGCAAGGGCTCGGTCATCATTGACATGAGCTCCATCGCCCCACTGGTGTCGCAGAAGATCGCCTCCTTCGCCGCCCGCCAGGGGGTGGAGATGCTGGACGCACCGGTGAGCGGTGGCGAGCCGGGCGCCATCGCAGGTACCCTGGCCATCATGGTGGGAGGCAAGAAGGAGGTCTTCGACCGGCACCTGGACATGCTGAAGGTGATGGGCAAGAGCGTGGTCCACGTGGGGGACATCGGAGCGGGCGGCTTCACCAAGCTGGCCAACCAGATCATGGTGGCGGCGAACATTGAAGCCCTATCCGAGGCGCTGGTCCTGGCCACCAAGGCGGGTCTGGACCCCCAGGTTGTGTTCCAGGCGGTGCGCGGCGGCCTGGCGGGCAGTAACGCCCTGGAGGCCAAGGCCCCCATGATAATGGCGCGCAACTTCAAGGCAGGCTTTCGCATCCGGCTCCACCAGAAGGACCTGCACAACGCGCTGCTCACGGCCAAGGAGCTGGGCGTGCCACTGCCCGTCACCAGCCTGGTGCAGCAGATGCTTGGGGCCCTCATCAACCAGGGCAAGGGAGAGAACGACCACTCCGCCATCTGCACCTTCATCGAGGACCTGGCCAAGGTGGAGGTCCGCTCCCGTACACCCAGGGGCTAGAGCCTGCCTGCTCACCCTGAGTGCCGAAGGCCGATTCCAGACACCCACGAAACCATGAAGGTCACAAGGAGGTGCACGGTGGGACCGGCGGTAGAGCTGTCTACATTCTCAGGGCCCATTCACGTAGGCGTGGTGGTCAAGGACATGGACAGCACCATCCAGTTCCTCCAGTCCAACCTCGGTATCGGGCCGTGGCGGACATGGGAGCGTCACTACTCCCGAGAGCAGGTGACTGTGGGGGAGGGCCCCTTCTCCTTCCGGGTGGCCTTCGCCTCCCTGGGGCCCATCGAGATGGAACTCATCGAAGTGCTGGAGGGCAACACCACTCACGCCCGCTTCCTGGAGACCCACGGAGAGGGGCTGCACCACATCGGCTTTCGCGTGCCGGACATGAAAGCCGTGGCGGCCAGGTTGCAGGAGAGGGGTGTGGACATCCTCCAGAGCGGCGTCAGGGAGGACGGAGGCCACGTCTATATGGACAGCGCCCGGACAGGCGGGGTCATCTTCGAGTTCAGCCAGAGGTCGGCGCCCCGGTAGGAGAGGTGCTACGGCTGGAAAAGTTCTTCCGACAGCCTTTCCCGCTCGATCTCCAGGCGGGCAGCGATGTCGCTGAGGATGCTGCTCAACGTCCCGACCTTCAAAACTCTGTGCCGAGGAATGGTTATGTGGTGTTCTCGGCCCTTGATCGTCGAGGTCAACCGCAGGTGGCTGCCGGTCTGTCTGGTAACTTCATACCCGTAGCGGCGGAGCAGGTGGGCAAATTCAGTCCCCGATAGGTCGCGTGGCAGCCTCAAGCAGGGATGACCTCTTCCTTGACGATGTGCAGCCGAATGACTCGGGGCCTGGCCTCTTCGTCAAAGTGACAGCGGACGGCTTCTTGGACCATCCCCTTTAGCTCCTCGAAGGACTCCGCCTGCGTGTAAATGGAGTAGCCGAGAGCCCTGGCCTCATACCCGCCTTCGGGGGACTCCTGTACAGTGAATATGATCTCACTGGGTCCCATCTTGTCCTCTTTCACTTAGCCATTATACGCTGGAGTCGGGGCGGCCAGGATCGAACTGGCGACCTCCTGGTCCCAAACCAGGTGCCCTACCGCTGGGCCACGCCCCGCCATGCCCATCATAGGACGCGGGTGGGAGCGGGTCAAGGAATGAGTGCCCCCTCTTGCGCCTGTCCGGTGCATGTGTACAATCAAAGTACACCAGCCCGCCTCTCGGTTGGAGGGCCGTAGCGCAAGCCACCGGCTTGCTCGATACCTGAGCCTAAGCAGGAGGTAGAGCCGTGGTAAAGCTGCTAGGTATCTTCCGCAGGGGCAAGGAAGAGGCTCAGGAGAAGGAGGCGCCTGCGCGCCCCTCGTGCGCACACCCCATGAGCCACCAGGTAACGCTGCATGAGGACACGGCCAACCCCACCAAGATAACTGGGCTCAAGTGTACCCAGTGTGGGGAACGCATTCGCTAGTCGGCCCGCCGCCTGGCGGCGTCCTCGGCTTGTAGGGCCGCATCGCGTCCTCAGAGTTGACCTGCCTGGCATGGAGGCGCGTCACCGTAGTTCGGTGTGTCCAGTACGCCGAGTTGTAGCTAATCACAGGCCCATAGAGCACCGCGGCACCGCCAAATCCATGGGCCTGGTGCACCACTGCACCGTAGCTACGCTTGCTGACACCTTCGCCACGAAGGAAAGCTCCCAAGCCCCTTGCCACCCCGTTGGCGCACGCCTAGTGTTTGCATTACAGTGAATGTGTGCAAGAGCGCAGGGTGGTGACATCCTTCCTGACCCATCGGGGCCGAATTCTCGTGCTCCGCCGCAGCCAGCAGGTGGCCACCCACCAGGGCCGGTGGGCGGGCGTCAGCGGCTACCTGGAGGAGACCGCTACCCCGCGCCAGCAGGCACTGCGCGAGATAGAGGAGGAGACGGGCCTGGCCCCTTGGGACGTGCGGCTTCTGGCCGAGGGACAGCCCCTGGAGGCGGAGGACCCCCAGTACGACACCCGCTGGCGGGTGTTCCCTTTTCTGTGGCAGGTGCTGGACCTCACCAAGCTGCGCACGGACTGGGAGCACGTGGAGTCCCGGTGGGTCCGCCCCGAAGAGCTGGCCAAGCTGGAGACCGTCCCCAGGCTGAGGGAGACGTGGCAGCGAGTAGCGCCCAAATCGGCAGCAGCATAGCCGCCATCCGGGAGGACCGGGAGCACGGGGCCAGCTTCCTGGCCAGGAAGGCGGTGCGTACAATGGTTATGGCGGCCCGGAGCGTGCCCGCCGGTGCTGGTGTGGAGGACTATCTCCGGGGTCTGGCCAGAGAGTTGGCCAGGGCGCGGCCCACCATGGTGCCCATCCGCAACGCGGTAGCGCGCTTCCTGGAGCAGATGGAGGCCACCGGCTGCTGGGACTCAGAGGCCGCAGCCAGGGTGGGGCGAGAGGTGGAGGGGCTGCTGGAGCACGCCGTGGTGCAGGCGGCTGCCAGGGCAGCGGCCATGATCAGGGACGGCTCAAGGGTACTGACGTGCAGCTACAGCAGCACCGTGGCGCGGGCGCTGGTGGAGGCGCACCGCTCGTGCAAGGCCCTCTCTGTGCTGGTGCTGGAGTCGGGCTCAGGCCATACAGCCCACGGGAGGCGGCTGGCGAGTGAGCTGGCCAAAGCTGGCCTGGATGCGAGAGTGGTGGCGGACAGGGACATGGGTAAGGTGGTGAAGGTCGCGGACTTGGCGCTGGTGGGGGCAGACCGTGTGCTCCCTGGCGGCGACGTGGTCAACGGTGCGCCCAGCCTGGAGCTGGCCCTGGCCTGCCGGGGCGCCTCGGTGCCCTTCTACGTGGTGGCGGACTCCTTCAAGCTGGACAGCGAAGGAGCGCCCCAGGCCCTGGAGCCCGGCTTCCAGTTGGTCCCCGCCCGCCTGATTGCTGCCGTCATCACCGAAGAGGGCTAGCGAGAGGTGGAAGATGCTTCGCCAGGAGACCGTCGCACTGGGCGAGATGCTGGACCGTCACACGCGAGAAGGAGAGTTGTACCAGCGGCTGGAGAACAACGCGGTGCTCTGCTACGCCTGCGGCCACCGGTGCGTTGCTAGGGACGGGCTCAGGGGTATCTGCAAGGTCCGTTTCAACAAAGATGGGAAGCTCCAGGTGCCCTGGGGCTACGTGGCCGCCCTCCAGTGCGACCCCACGGAGAAGAAGCCCTTCTTCCACGTGCTGCCCGGCTCGCTCACCATGACCTTCGGGATGCTGGGCTGCGACTTCCACTGCCCCTACTGCCAGAACTGGCTCACCTCCCAGGCCCTCAGGGACTCGGAGGCGGGGTACTTCCCGCAGCCGATGGAGGCCGAGCAGATCGCGGCCCTGGCAACGCGCTCCGGTGCCAGCCTGGTGGGCAGCTCTTACAACGAGCCGCTCATCACCTCCGAGTGGGCGGTGGAGGTGTTCCGGCAGGCCAGAGAGCGCGGGTTGAGGACATGCTACGTGTCCAACGGCAACGCCACGCCTGAGGTCCTGGAGTACCTGCGCCCCTGGGTGGACGCCTACAAGATAGACCTGAAGTCCATGTCGGACCGGCAGTACCGGAAGCTGGGTGGTGTCCTTGCACACGTCCTGGACACCATACGCATGGTGCACGCCCTGGACTTCTGGACAGAGGTGGTAACTCTGGTGGTCCCTGGATTCAACGACTCGGACCAGGAGCTACGGGAGACGGCCCGCTTCCTGGTATCGGTCTCCCGGGACATCCCGTGGCACGTGACGGCCTTCCACAGCGACTACAAGATGCAGGATAGAGAGAACACCGCACCGGACATCCTTGCGCGGGCTGCCGCCATCGGGCGAGAGGAGGGGCTGCGCTTCGCGTATGCGGGGAACGTGCCCGGCGCCCTCAGGGACATGGAGAACACCTACTGCCCCCACTGCAACACCCTTCTGGTGGAGCGTTACGGCTTCCAGGTGCTCCGCTACGCCATCACGGGGGCCGGGACATGCCCCGGCTGCGGCACCCGCATCCCCGGTGTGTGGTGGGGCGAAGGGGAGGCCCCACCCTCTTCGGGAGGCACCATCGGGTACCTCGCCTAGCGGCTATTCGGAAATCCCTCACCCCCCTGTGTCTCCCTCTCCCTTGGCAAGGGAGAGGGAGAGAAGAATGAATCTGGGGGACACCCCCAGACCCCCGGTAGGGAACCCAGGCTCCCTGCACCCTCCTACTCCTCTGCCACGGCCATAGGCAAGCGGGGATGTCAACAAAGCCAAGCTATCGCAAAAGTCGCGGGTACCCTCCAGGGGGTGCAGGGGGCTTTGCCCCCGCCGGGGAGTTTGAGGGGTATCCCCTCAAACTCAAAACCACACCAAGGGCGGGTGGGTGGGAACAATCAGGTCTGCTCTTCAGGGCAAAAAAGGCGTCCATCGAAACTGGCTTTTGCAACCAGCTCTAGAACCTGGGCAGATCCGCCGCCGGGACCACCGTGGCGCGCAGCAGCACCCCCTCCCTCACCACATCCAGGGGGAGCGACTGGCCGATGGTGTCCCCGGTGAGGAGGCGATGGAGGTCGTCGGTGGTGGCGACGGTCTTCTCCATCAGTGCCACGATGACGTCACGAGGGCGGAGTCCGCCCCGTGCCGCCGGGCCACCGGGGGCGACGTTGGTCACCAGCACCCCGGACCCCTGGGAGAGGCCCAAGGCCCGCAGGGACTCACCGAACTCCATGCTCTGGGCGGCAATGCCCAGATAGCCCCGGTACACCCGCCCCTGCCGGATGAGTTCGCCGGTGACCCACTTGGCGGTGTTCACCGGTATGGCGAAGCAGATGCCCTGGGCGTACTGGATAATGGCGGTGTTGATGCCCACCACGTCAGAGCGAGTATCCACCAGAGGGCCACCGCTGTTGCCAGGATTGAGGGCGGCGTCCGTCTGGATGATGTTGTCAATGAGGCGACCGGTGCGGCTGCGGAGGGAGCGCCCCAGAGCGCTGACCACGCCCATGGTGACGGTGGTCTGGAGGCCGAAGGGGTTTCCAATGGCGATAACCAGTTGCCCAGGCTGAAGGCCGTCGGAGTCCCCCAGCTTGGCCGCAGGTAACCCGGAGAGGGGCAACCGCAGCACTGCCAGGTCGGTGTCCGAGTCCTCGCCGACAAGCTCGGCGTCCGACTCGCGGGCATCCGCCAGGATAACGTGCAGATGGTCCGCGCCCTGGACCACGTGGCTGTTGGTCAGCAGATAGCCGTCGGGGGCTATCAGGACCCCAGAGCCAGCCCCTTCGGTGCCGGGCCCACCACGGCCCCGGGAGCCGTGGACCCTTATGCTCACCACGGCAGGGCTCACCAGACGCGCAACGGCGCTGATGGCCTGGGAGAAGCCGTCCAGGTAGCTGGCAGCGCCAGCGGGTCCTGTCATGAAGCCTCTTTGTCGCGGGGGCGTATGGACACCTGGCGGCTATCGCCTTCGCCCACGCTCTGGGTGGTCACCCGAGGGTGGTCTGCCAGGGCCATGTGGATGATGCGCCGCTCTGCGGCGGGCATCGGCTCCAGAGTGGCGGGGCGACCGGTGGCCACCACCCGCTCCGCCACTCGGCGGGCCAGGGCCCGCAGCGAGTTGTAACGCTTCTCCCGGTACTGCTCCACATCCACCGCCACGTAAGCTCGGCTCCCCAATTGGCGGCTGAGCAGAAAGCTGACCATGAACTGGAGAGTGCGAAGCGTCTCCCCCCTGCGCCCGATGAGCAGCCCCGAGTCCTCCCCGGTGATGTCAATGGTGGGAGGCTCGCCCGCTACCTCATCGCCGGCGTGACGGATTGTGGCGATGGCGGAGACGCCCATGAGGCTCAGCAGTTTGTTCAGCACCTCCATGCCCTGGGAGGCCACATTGCTGCCAGGCTGGAGGCGGCTGACGCGCACCCGGGCGGGCTCGGAGCCGATGCCCAGGATGCCAGCGCGGCCCCGGCTAACGACCTCTACCTCTACCTCCTCGCGACTTGCGTCGAGCTGCCTTAGCGCGAGCTCGACGGCCTCCTCCACCGTCTTGGCTGTCACCTCCAGGTTTTTGCTCTCCATCGCCTGCTGTCTCCTTCGCCGGCTGGGGAGTGGCGGGCACCGTCACAGGAGCGGCGGCGCCAAAGAGGCTTCCCCAGCCAGTGACAAAGTACTGGATTACAATGCCAATGACATTAGAGACCACCCAGTAGAGCACCAGCCCGCTAGGGAATTGTAGGCTGAGAATTACGAAGAATATAGGCATCATCCAGAGCATCATGGTGTTCTGGGCACGCTGCCGCGGGTCTACGGAGGGCATGGTACTCATCTTCTGCTGCACCCACATGCTGGCACCGGAGAGTATGGGTAACACCAGGGGAGTCGGATCTGGCAACGCCAGGTCCAGCCAGAGGAACCGCCCATTCACCGGCGGCAGGGTATGCACCAGGGGAAGCCATGAGTACAGCTTCTGGGAGAGGCCCGCCAGGTTCTCCGGCGTGGTGGGCAGCGTCTGGACTATGGCATAGAAGAGGCCGATCCACACCGGGAACTGGATGACCATTGGCCCCAGGCAGCCCAGGGGGCTGACCCCGGCCTGCCGGTACAGGCGCATGGTCTCCTGGGAGACCTTGGCTCTGTCGTTGCGGTAGCGTTCCTGGATATCTTTGAGCTTGGGTTGCAGGCCCGACATTGCCTTCATCTGGTGGGCCTGCCGCAGGGATAGAGGAAGAGTCACCACGCGGACAACCAAGGTAAAGGCAATGATCGCCAGGCCAAAGTTGCTGAAGAGAAGGACATACAATAGCAACAGGCTGTTGATCATCGGCCTGATGATGATTTCGTTCCACAGAAGCCCTATGAGTTCCAACGGCTCTCCGTCTATCAGGGGCCGGCTAGTGGCCAGCTCCCCTTGTTGTTACAGGCTGTTGCAAAAGTCCCAAGGACTTTTGCAACAGCTCCTACTGCTTGGTGCTGACCTGCCACTCCTGGCGCCCACGCTCCACGTTCACAGCCCGGACACTATGGTCCAGGGCGCTCAGGTAGACCCGGTCCCCCGCCGCCACCAGAGGCGCGCGCACCTTGGCGTCCACCTTATATGACCACTCCTCGGCGCCGCTCCTCCGGTCCAGCACGTGGACCCTACCCGCATCAGACGCCACGGTCACTCGACTGCCAGCAATGGTGGGGGTTGAGAGAATGGGACCACCGGCATCGAAAGCCGACCCCCACGCCAGGGTGCCATCCCGGATACGGAGAGCGTACAGCCTCCAGTCCATGGACGGCACGAACACTAGCTCCCCGTCAGTGACCACGCCGCTCCAGAACCAGTTCTTGGCACCCTGGAACGTCCACAGCACCTTGCGCTCCCTGTCCTCTGCAAGAGCCGTGTCATCCAGAGCGTAGAAGGTGCGATCAAAGGAGCCTACGTAGACTACGCCCTGGTGCACCAATGGCGTTGCGGCCACTGCCCCCTTGGTGGGGAAACGCCAGCGCTCTTGGCAGTCTGCAAGATTGACTGCGTACACGTTGTAGTCTAGGGAACCGAAGTACACCACCCCCTGGGCTATAGCGGGGGTGGACCACACCTTACCTATTTTCCCCTGGGCGGGGAAGCGACAGCGGCGGCCACCATCCTGGGCGTCTATCACATAGAGGCCGTCGGCATAGCCGATGGCAACCAGGCCGTCGGCCACAGCCGGCCCCCCCACGATCTGCCCGCCGGTATCGAACTCCCAGACCTTGTTGCCACTGGCGGCATCCAGCGCGTACACCTTGCCACCGTAGGTACCCACATATACCCGCCCGTCGGTCACGGCAGGAGGGCCATAGACAGGCTCCAGCCTCTCGTCTTTGTCACCCTTCGGGAAACGCCAGCGCTCACTTCCGAGGCTGGCGACCTCCAGGGCCAACACCCTGCCTTCCATGGTCCCCAGGTACAGAAGGTCGCCCGACAGGGTGGCCCCTGACCACCCGGTAGCGGCTGTGAGGTTTCTACCGGTGCACCCGCTGGCCAACGCCAGGACGAATGCCAGAAGTAGCAGGACAAAGACCTTGCGCGGGATCGTCACGATCGTCTCAGAATCTTGGCGCTGGAGCGCTTGAGCTGTTGACTGTAATTACTAAGGAACAGGGTCATAGCCTATCCGACCCAGGGGATGACACCGGGCCAGCCGCTTCAGCGCAAGCCATGTCCCGCGGCGAACCCCCAGTCTGGCGATGGCCTCCTGGGCATAGAGGGAGCAGGTAGGCTGGTACCTGCACGCCGACGGCATGTAGGGCGATATGGCGCGTCGGTACAATCTGATAAGCAGCAGGACCCCGGTCTGCATCCCTACTCCTCGCTAGGTTTCGGCCAGTAACCTGGCGCGCCGCAGCACATCCACCACCGCCTGTCGGATGGCCTGGAAGTCCGCCGTGGCCGCCTCCCGGTGAGCGATAAGGACAATGTCCCACCCAGGCTGTACAGGGACTAGCCGGACCACTTCGCGCATCCGCCGCCTCACCCGGTTGCGCACCACCGCCTGCTTGGCCACGTGGCGTCCCACCACGAAGCCAAAGCGAGTGGACTGACCATCGTTGCTGGGTGCTGCCCGCAGGACCACCAGAGGGTGGGCACGGGTGATACCAGCACGCTGTACCGCCTGAAATTCACTCCGCGTGCGGAGTCGCAAGTGGCGCTGCACGAGCCAACACTGCCCCACCCGCCCTATTGCGGGCCATACCCTATACCGCCAAGCGCAGACGCCCCTTCAGGCGACGCCGCTTCAGCACAGCTCGCCCCGCACGGTCACTCATCCGGGCGCGAAAGCCATGCACTCTCTGCCGCCGACGCTTCTTGGGCTGCCAGGTCCGCTTGGGCATTACACAATCCTCTCCCCCGGTGCGCCGATTATAATTTAGCTGTGAATCCGGTGTCAAACAGGCCCAGGCGCCGCGCCGACATCCTCCTGGTAGAACTTGGCTTGGCCCCCACCCGCGTGCGGGCACAGGCGCTCATTCTAGAGGGGCGGGTGTACTGCGGGGAGCAGCCCGTGCCCAAACCCAGCAGCCTGCTACCCGCCGGAGCACCGCTGCGGGTGACAGAGGGGGCCCGCTACGTGAGCAGGGGCGGGCTCAAGCTGGAGGCCGCCCTGCGCCACTTCGCCCTGGACGTCGCCGGGCGGGTAGCCTTGGATGTGGGAGCATCCACCGGCGGGTTCACCGACTGCCTGCTGCAACACGGCGCCCGCCGCGTCTACGCCGTGGACGTGGGGTACGGCCAGATGGCCTCCACCCTTCGCACCGATCCCCGGGTGGTGGTGATGGAGCGCGTCAATGCCCGCTACCCCTTCCCACTGACCGAGCAGGTGGACTTGGTGACCGCGGACGTCTCCTTCATCTCCCTCACCCTGGTGCTGCCACCGTCCCTGGAGCACCTGCGCCCAGGCGGCCACGTCGTCGCCCTCGTGAAGCCCCAGTTTGAGGCGGGGCGAAAGGAGGTGGGCCGGGGCGGCGTGGTCCGTGACCCCAACATGCACGCGGCGGTGCTGGCACGCTTCGTCCGGTGGGCCATCGAGCAAGGCCTCCGGGTGCGCGGGGTGATCTCCTCTCCCATTACGGGCGACGCAGGGAACAGGGAGTTCCTGGTGCTGTTGCAGAAACGGGTATAATAGGGGCCACTCTGGGGCAGGAGGCTGGTATGCCCAACATTGAGGTGTTGCTTTCGGGTCTGTCAGTCGGCACTGACCAGACGAGGCTGGGACTCTCCACAGTGGCCCTTATTCGCGGCACCCAGAACATACTGGTGGATGTAGCCCACATGGGTCGCCGGGAGAACCTGCTGGCCGCTCTGGAGTCCCACCATATCGCTCCCGAGGATATCCACATAGTGGTGCTGACCCACTCCCACTGGGACCATGCCACCAACATTGACCTATTCCCCAAGGCGCGCTTCTTCATCCATCCCGCCGAGATGGAGTACGCCCGGGACCCTCGCAAGGGGGACTGGGCTACCCCCAGATACTTCACAGCTATTATGCAGGGCCTGAAAGTGGTGGAGGTGAAGGAGGGGATGGAGGTCGCGCCGGGCGTGCGCATTGTGGACACGCCGGGGCACACCAAGGGCCACATAAGCGTTCTGGTGGAGACGCATGAGGGGCCGGTCGTCTTGGCAGGGGACGCCTTCTCCGACGCCGGCTGCCTCACCCGCGGACAGCCCGCCCTGGTCTTCTGGAGTGTTCGCCAGTCCAAGGAGAGCATAAGGCGGATGCTGGACTTGTCTCAGGTGGTCTACCCCGGCCACGACCGGCCATTCCGCCTGGTGAATGGCCGGCCCCAGTACCTCAGCGATGCCCCCGCCAGCATCGAGATCTCGGGGCTGATGGGGGAGGACAGAGGTGGCTTCAGGGTGCTGGTCTATCCCCAGCCTCCAGTGCGCCCAGGCTGGGTCCTCCCGGAGGCCCAGGACTAGGCCGTGGCGATCAAGCTGCTGGTTTTCGACTGGGACCAGACTCTGCTGGACTCCTTTGCGGTCCACCGCGATGCCCTGCGCTACGCCGCCCACTGCCTGGGGCTGCCGGTGCCCACCGAGGAAGAGATAGTGCGGACCTTTGCTGGCTCCCTGCATGAGCAGCTTGAGTTGCTCTTTGGCGGGGTGGACGGCGTGTTGCCCCACTACGGTCACTACTACCGCCAGCACCATCTGACCGGTAGCCGGGCGTTTCCCGGGGTTGCAGAGATGCTCCGTGACCTGCGGAGAGACGGCTATGGCCTGGCGCTGCTCTCCAACAAGTCGCGCAGCGTCGCCGTGGCCGAGCTGGCGCACACCGGGCTGGACTCGGCCTTTGACCACGCGGTGTTCCGGGACGACCTGGGTATCCTGAAGCCCGACCCGGCGGGCGTCCACTCCATTCTGCGGGCCCTGGGCATACCTCCAGAAGAGACGCTGCTGGCAGGTGACGGGGCGGTGGACGTAGAGGTTGCCCGCCGAGCGGAGGTGCCCTGTGCCGCCGCCCTGTGGGGCTCCCTCCACCCAGAGAAGGCGCTGGACATGGCGCCAGACTACGTTTGGCACACGGTGGCCGATGCCACCGCCTTCTTTGCTGGGCTGCGCCGCTGACCTTCGGCTACCTGGGGTCGCGGCCTGGGCTTGAAGGGGCCTCGAAGGGGACCTCCGAGAGCGACTTCGCGCGCGGGTGCGGAGCGAGCCCCGCCGCCTGACGGTCGGCGTGGTAGGAGGAGCGCACCAGGGGCCCAGAAGCCACGCTCCTGAACCCCATCTCCAGCCCCACCTCGCACAGCGCGTCAAACTCCTCGGGACGGTAGAACCGCTCCACCGGGGCGTGCCTGGGCGAAGGACGAAGGTACTGCCCCACCGTCAGCAGGTCGCATCCCACATCCCTGAGGTCCCGCATCGTATCCACCACCTCGTCCACGCTCTCCCCCAGGCCCACCATCATGCCCGACTTGGTGAGTATGTCCGGGGCCATAGCCCTGGCCCTTGCCAGAAGCTCCAGAGAGCGGTCGTACCTGCCCTTGGCGCGCACATAGGGGAACACCCGGCGGACCGTCTCGATGTTGTGGTTCAGCACATCCGGGCGGGCCTCCGTCACACCCCGGAGCGCCCACCAGGCGCCGGCGAAGTCGGGAATGAGCACCTCAACCCGGCATTCAGGCTCATACTCCCGGACCTTCTGGATGCACTGGGCAAAGATGTATGCACCGCCGTCTGACAGGTCGTCCCGGTTCACTGAGGTGATGACGCAGTATTTTAGCCCCAGGTGCTGCACCGTCCTGGCCAGCCGCTCCGGCTCCTCCAGGTCCAGCCCCCTGGGCCTGCCGCTGGTCACGGCGCAGTAGCGGCAGGCGCGAGTGCAGATGTCTCCCAGTATCATAAAGGTGGCGGTGCGTCGCTCCCAGCACTCGCCTATGTTGGGGCAGTGGGCCTCCTGGCAGACGGTGTTCAGCTCCGCGCTGCGGAGCAGGTGGCGGACCTGCATGAAGTTGGGCCCGCCGGGCATGGGCACCTTGAGCCAGGGGGGAAGGCGGCGCTGTGGCTGGGCCGGGGCTTGCATTGTCACCTCATTGCGGGACTGCATCGGTAACCACCACAAGTAAGCGGTGCCAGCAACACCATTGTGTCTTGGTGACGCACCGCTTTGCGAAACTTTGTCATACCGGTGCCGTTCCTCTTACGCGTACAGAAACAGGGGAGTTCTGTGTGGCGAATCTCACGCCATCCTTGGTGACCTCGATGATGGGATCATCCCATCTGAAGGCCCATGCGCTCGGCGCTTTTCGCTGAGGAACGACTCGCCCTGAAGTATACCGCTCCAACTGTTTTGCCACTTCCTGCCGAAACACAGTGTGGTCACAGGCAGGGCACAAGAGGCAAGGGACGTGCTCTACCACGTAGACGGCACTACCTTTGCAGACAACAAAGGTCGTATAGCTGTCTGCCATCTGCTGTCCGCAGAACGAACAGTTCACGCTAGCGCCCCCTTTCTCTGGGAGTTGCCCACCTTGGTGGAGTAGGTTCGTAGACTGTGACTACTTCAGCCTTTGGGTAGGCAACAAGAATGTGCAGGCGTTTACCTGCCTGGTCTTGCCCCAATATGAGACACTCGGCCGAGGGGCGACCGCTCGCCGGGTAGTTTCGGATGACCTCCGCTTCCCGAGAGTTCAGAGCCGCCTCCACTTGCTCCGTGGTAAGTTCTCGCTGAAACATCCGGACCAGAGCATGTCCATTGTATAAAAGCCTGGACTCATGTTTCAACTTCTGGATGACGGGAAGAGGGTTTGATAGTATCTCTGGCTCTTGCACGCTTATTGTCCCTCACGCCAAAACTTTTGCCAGTCTTCAGGTGCGATTCTCAGTGCGTTCATAATCTGGACGGGAACGGGGATCTCGATACCGAGCTGCCCCTCGATTTCTCGAACCTGCCGTGCCATGAGAAAGGCCATCAGTTTGAAGTGTTCCAAACTCATGCGGACAGCTCCTACATCCTCCGCTTGAGGAACGCTGCCTGCTGCAGTCGGCTTGGGACTGCTCCGTGCGAAGTTCAGTGCCACTCCATAGGGGCCGACAGAGAGCGTGAATTGGTCCACATAGGCATCAAAAGGTTCTGACATCCCACCCTCCTTCCTTCAGTTGCCGTGCCATTATAGCAAAGCGTCCTTTCCTTGAAGCCTGTCTGTCCCATTGGTATACTCGCGTGGACTTGAAATGCATACCATGAGGCGCCGCTCCGTCACCGTACAGGTTCCCGCCACCACCGCCAACCTGGGCCCCGGCTTCGATGTCCTGGGCATGGCCCTGGACACCTGGAACCAGGTGGGTATCCGCATGGGCGGCCCAGCGGGCGTCTCTGTGTGCGGCGAGGGCGTGGAGAAGCTGAGCCGGAGCAGGGACAACCTGGTGTACCGGGCCGCCTGTCGCCTCTTCGCCGAGGTGGGCCAGTCTGAACCAGAGCTCTCCATCGCCTGCAAGAACGCTATACCCCTGGCGCGCGGCCTGGGGAGCAGCGCCGCCGCCGTGGTGGGAGGGCTTGTGGCTGCCAATGCCCTCCTGGGGGAGCCTCTTCCCCAGGAGCGGCTGCTTTTGCTGGCCACGGAGATGGAGGGCCACCCGGACAACGTGGCCCCGGCCCTGCTGGGGGGATGCCGCATTGTGGTGCGCGACGGGGACCGCCTGATAGCCGCGGCTGTGCCCCTGCCAGCAGACCTGCGGTGCGTGGTGTACGTGCCGGACCAGCCTCTCTCCACGGACGAGATGCGGAGGGTGCTGGCGAGAGAGGTCACCAGGGAAGAGGCGGTGTTCAACATGGGCCGGGTGGCACTCCTGGTGAACGCACTGGCCACGGGAGACCTGGGCCTGCTGGCTGTCGCCACGCAGGACAGGCTCCACCAGCCAGCGCGGCAGGAGGTCTTCCCCGCCATGAAGCACATCATCCGGGCGGCCATGGAGGCGGGCGCCCTGGGGGCCTTCCTGTCAGGGAGCGGCTCCTCGGTGCTGGCCCTCACAAAGGACCGGGAGATGACCATCGGCTACGAAATGGCGGACGCCGCCAGCAAGGCCAACGCCCCCGGCACCTTCAAGGTCATGTGTCCCAGCGCCCAGGGGGCCCACGTGATTGCGATAGAATAGGGTTGGCCCAACCGGGAGGTAGTGCGTACAGTGGCTATCATAGTCCAAAAGTATGGCGGCACCTCGGTTGCGGATGCGGAGCGCATCCGCAACGTAGCCCGTCGCATCATTCGAGGCTACGAGCAAGCCAACCAGATGGTGGTGGTGGTGTCTGCTATGGGCAACACCACCGACGACCTGCTCGCCCTGGCCCGCCAGATCACACCCGCCCCAGACCCCCGCGAGCTGGACATGCTGCTCTCCACAGGTGAGCTGGTATCGTGCACCCTCATGGCCATGGCCCTGCGGAGCCAGGGATACGACGCCATCAGCCTGAGCGGCAGCCAGGCGGGCATCGTCACCGATGCCACCCACGGCAAGGCCCGCATCGCCTCCCTCGACCCGTCGCGCATCCACCAGGAGCTGGACTCGGACAGGATTGTGATCGTGGCTGGATTCCAGGGCGTGACCGGGGAGATGGACGTGACCACCCTGGGCCGGGGCGGCTCCGATACCACAGCGGTGGCCCTGGCCGCAGCGCTGAAGGCCTCGCGGTGTGAGATATACACCGACGTGGAGGGCATCTTCACCGCCGACCCCCGGGTGGTGCCGGGGGCCAGGAAGCTGGACGAGATAGGCTATGAGGAGATGCTGGAGCTGGCCAGCTACGGTGCCAAGATGCACCCCCGCTCCATTGAGCTGGGGGCGGTGTACAACGTCCCCATCCTGGTGGCCTCCAGCATGTCCGAGGCCACGGGCACCCTGATTCACGGAGGCGCTTCCATGGAGGTACGGAACAAGGTACGAGGTGTGGCCTACGATCGGGACGTGGCCAAGATCACCGTTCGAGGAGTACCCGACCGGCCAGGGATCGCCGCCCACCTCTTTCAGCCGCTGGCGGATGCTGGGGTCAGCGTGGATACCATAGTGCAGAACGCCAGCATGGAGCGGCTGACCGACCTCACCTTCACCGTCGCCCGCCGTGACGTGCGCCAGGCATTGGAGGTGGTGAAGCCCGTGGCCAGCTCCATTGGCGCCACGGGGGTGGTCAGCGACGACAAGCTCGGTAAGGTGAGCATCGTGGGCACGGGGATGCAGAACGCACCCGGCTACGCCGCCCGCATGTTCCGGACCCTCCATGAGGCAGGTATCAACATAGAGATGATCACCACATCCGAAATACGCATCACCTGCATCGTGGCGGAGGAGCGGCTCCAGGACGCGGTCCGCGCCCTGCACCGGGCCTTCGAGCTGGACCAGCTATAAGCGGCTGTGGTGTGCCGTGAACGAACCGACCCTCTCCGTGGTGATCCCGGCCTTCAATGAGTCGAAGCGCATTGGCGGCACCCTCAGGGAGGTGCTGGACTTCCTGAAGACCCGCCCCTTCTCCTGGGAGGTGCTGGTGGTGGACGACGGCAGCACCGACGACACCGCCGCCCTGGTGGAGGGCTTTGCACAGGAGTCTGCCGGTGCCATCCGGCTGGTACGGGTGCCGCATGGCGGCAAAGGGTGGGCGGTGCGCCACGGTATGCTGGCTGCTCTGGGCCAGTTCCGGTTCCTGTGTGACGCTGACCTCTCTATGCCCATCTCCGAGGTGGAGCGGTTCCTGCCCCCTCAGTGCCAGGACTATGACATAGCCATCGGCTCCAGGGAGGCGCCGGGGGCCAAGCGCATCGGCGAACCGGCGTACAGGCACCTCTGGGGACGCCTGTTCAACCTATTGGTGCGCCTGCTGGCGGTGCCTGGCATATCGGACAGCCAGTGCGGCTTCAAGAGTTTCCGCAGCCCGGTGGCGGAGCGCCTATTCTCGGTCCAGCGGCTGCGCGGCTTCTCTTTTGACGCCGAGGTCCTGTTTCTGGCCCGCAAGATGGGGCTGCGAGTGGTAGAGGTCCCCATAGACTGGTATTTCCGCCAGGAGAGCCGGGTCCGCATGCTCCGGGACGGCCCCCGCATGGTGCGAGACCTCGTCCTGGTCAGGTGGTGGCACCTCAGCCGGCAGTACCAGGACTCTTGAGCAACTCTCCCAAAGATAGCGACTCTACCCCCTTGACGTGGCGGAGACATTCGTTCAATCTAGGTGCGGAAGGTTTCCGCACTCGCCATCGCCAGGTGACCAAGATGCTGCCATGAGGACCATCGAGCAGATCCTCAGGGAAAGTAAGATCATCGCCATAGTGGGACTTTCGCCCAGGCCGTGGCGTGATAGCTACCAGGTGGGAGCCTACTTGAAAGAGCACGGGTACCGAGTCATTCCGGTGAACCCGGCTGTGGCCGAGGTACTGGGAGAGAGGTGCTACCCAGACCTCAGGTCCATCCCCGTGCAGGTGGACGTGGTGGACATATTCCGCAGGGCGGAGGAGGTGCCGGCAATCGTGGAGCAGGCGGCGGATACAGGCGCCACCGTCGTGTGGATGCAACTGGGCATTGTGAGCCAGGAGGCAGCAGATGAGGCCCGGGGCCGCGGTATGGACGTGGTGATGGACCGGTGCATCAAGACTGAGCACCAGGCACTTGTGAGCGGTGAGTCCAAGTGAGAGAGTACGGCTCGAAGCGCGGGCTGGCGGCAAGGCAACGTCCTGAAGCCGCACATCCCGCCCTTTAGAACCCTCACCCAGGAGGGAGAGATATGGTGATCCAACAAGGAGAGGACCTGGCAAAGCTCCATCGGGAGAAGGCAAAGGAAGCCATCAGTCTGGCCATAGATAGTAGGTGGGAAGAGGCGGCCGCAGTCAACCGCCTTATCGTGGAGCATTTCCCCGACGATGTGGAGGCGTACAATCGCTTGGGGAAGGCGCTCTCCGAGTTGGGCCGGTACGCCGAGGCCAGGGAGGCCTTCGGGACGGCCCTGAACCTCTCCCCAGCCAATGCCATAGCCAGGAAGAACCTGGATAGACTGGAGCAGTTGAAGGAGACCCCTCGCCGGCCCAAGGAGAGCCGCAAGCTGGCCCCTCAGCTTTTCATCAAGGAGGGCAGCAAGAGCGGCGTGACCGTCCTCCAGAGTGACGCCCCCGCGCAGGTGCTGGCCTCTCTCTCCGCCGGTGACCCCGTGGCCTTGAAGGTCTCCGGAAGCACCCTGGTGGTGCAGGACGCAGACGGGCGCGAGTTGGGCACAGTGGAGCCAAAGCTGGCCTCCCGCCTTGTGCGGCTCATCATGGGCGGCAACCAGTACGAAGCCGCCATCGGCAGCGTTGGCGGGCGCCAGGTGACTATCATCATCCACGAGACGTATCGCCACCCCGTGCTTCAGGGCATCCCCTCCTTCCCGGCCAGCGAGAAGGGGCCCGCAGTAAGCGAGCCGACCCTCTCGTATGACCTGGAGGAGGAGGACGGGGAGGAGACGGAGAGAGAACTCCCCGTCGCCTGGACAGAGGAGGAAGAAGGGGAGACCGCTATGGCTCCCACCCCTCTGGCCGAGCAAGAGTCTCAGGACAACTACGAGGATGAAGAGAGGGAGGCAGAGTAGACAGACATGGTCGGCACTCCCTGCCAGCACCCGCAGTTGGGCCTCGACCACCGCTGCTCTCGGTGTGGGGCTGCATTCACCAGAGTCTGGGTAGAGATGCGGGGCGTCCGCTACGTTCCGTTGGTGGCATCCCTGGTTTTTGCGGGGGCCATGCTGGGGATGGGACTGTGGGGTGGTGCCTTTGCCGAAGGCTCCGCCATCACTTACCTGTATGTAATCATCCTGGGCTACTTCCTGATGCGGGTGGTGCAGTCCGTCCTGGACTTTCTGCGGCCTCACGCCACCCTGGTGGGTGAGGTCACGTCCCTGGCACGGCAACGGGGCTGGGGTCTCTTCTTCTCTGGGAAAGATGCCGCCGTTCGTGTGGGAGGACGTCGGTTCGGCATATCCGATGACGCCTTCCGGGCCCTCCGCACGGGGCAGACATACCTCTTTGAGTTCATGCGCTACACGAAGACCGTCGTAGCCGTATACCGGCCCGCAGCCCGATAACAGGCCGCCCCTGGTGGGGAAGGGAGCCATCACTGGAAAACGGAGCTTTTCAGCGACCTCCTCAGAGCGCCCAGGAACCTCCCCTGCCCTACTTCAGTACACCCCGCAGCCGGGGGTCCAGGGTGTCCCGCAGGGCATCCCCAAGGAAGTTAAAGGCCGTCACCACCAGCCATATGGCAACCCCGGGGGCGATGGTGAGCCACGGTGCCCGCTCCATTATATCAAAGGCGACTCTGAGCATACCTCCCCACGTGGGCGTGGGGGGCTGGACTCCCACCCCCAGGAAGCTGAGGGATGCCTCGATGATGATGGAGTACCCTATGGTCAGGGTGGCCTGAACAATGACCGGCGCGATGCTGTTGGGCAGCATGTACAGGCTGAGCACGCGAAGATGGCCTGCGCCTATGGAGCGGGCCGCCAGCACATAGTCCCTCTCCCGGACTGAGAGGGCCTGGCTTCGGATAAGCCGCGCCACCCATGGGACAAACCCCAGCCCGATAGCCACCATTATGCTGTGCAGTCCGGTACCTAATGCGGCAACCAGCGCCAGGGCCAGCAGTAGACTGGGGAAGGCCATCAGCGCGTCCTGGACGCGCATCAGCACCTCGTCAACCCACCCTCCGAAGTAGGCCGCGCTGAGCCCGATGGCCACGCCTATCACCACGGCGAAGCCCACCGCCCCCACGCCCACCAGCATGGAGATGCGCGCCCCGTAGATAAGCCTGCTCAACTGGTCTCTCCCCAGGCGGTCCGTCCCCAGCCAGTACTCGGTGGAAGGCTTGCTGAAGGCATCGGAGTAGATCACGTCGTTGGGGTCCCTGGGAGCCAGGAGAGGTGCGAACAGGGCCGTAAACGTGGTCAGCAGGACGATCACCAGAGACGGCACTGCCAACCGCACCGACATCACTCGCATCCAGAACCGCAACCCGGGGATGCGGTCCCTGAGCGGTAGTCGCACTATCTCAACGGATGCCCCGGTGGTCTGCTCAGCCATCGGCTTTACCCTTTCAGCCCTTTACGTTTACGCATACCGGATGCGCGGGTCCAGGTAGGCGTACAACAGGTCAGTGACCAGGTTGGCCACAAGCACCGTCAGTCCCAGGAGCAGCACCACCATCTGCACCACCGTGTAGTCTCGCAAGAGCACCGAGTTGACTGCCAGCATCCCCATACCAGGGACGCTGAAAATGGTCTCCGTAATGATGGTGCCTCCCATGATACGGCCTATCTGCATCCCGGCAACTGTCACCACGGGCAGCAAGGCGTTCTTCAGCGCGTGGAGCCAGACGATGGAGGTGTTGCGGAGCCCCTTGGCCCGGGCCGTCCGGATGTAGTCCTCCGCCATAACCTCCAGCATGGCAGAGCGGGTCTGGCGCAGGTTCTGGGCCGCCAGCCCGGAGGCGAGGGTGAAGGCGGGCAGGATCATGTGCCGGAACCACTCCCAGGGATTGTCCCACAGGTCTACCCAGCCGAAGGTGGGCAGAATATCCAGGACCACCCCAAAGAGAAGGATGAGCATTATGGCCAGCCAGAAGTGGGGCAACGCGACGAAGGTGAGGGCCGTCCCGGTGGAGATCACGTCCAGCTTGGAGTTCCGCTTTACCGCCGCAATTATCCCGATTGGTATGGCGATAACCAGGGACATGATCCAGGCGACCACGCTGAGCTGAAAGGTGATCGGGAACCGCTGCTTGACTTCGTCAATGACGGGGAGTTCCCTGAGGCTGGACTTGCCCCAGTCCCCCCGCACCACATCGCTCAGCCAGTCCAGGTACTGGACGGGTATGGGCTTGTCCAGGCCAAGGTCATGGCGCCACCGGGCTATTGTCTCCGCATCCATGTTCCCCGCCTCCTGCCCGATAATGGCAAAGATGGGATCGCCGGGCAGGAGCCGGATGAGCGCAAAGATGAAGATGCTGAGGATGAAGAGCACCGGCACCATATTGATGAGCCGGCGCACTATGTACTTACCCATTCCCCTATCCCCGGGCCTGGTGGGGGGAGGATGCTTCCCCCACCAGGCCTGTCGGTATCTGCCAAGGGCACTAGCCCTTCAGCCAAAGGTTCTTGAGCCGCCACTGGCCGTCACCACCCCAGAAGTTCTCCGTGCCCCCAATATTCAGCCTGAAAGTGGCGAAGGCATTCCGATAGCCATACGGGAACCGCGCCCACGCCTGGTCCATCAGGATACGCTGGGCCTCCTTATACAGCCGGGCCCGTTCGTTCACGTCAAAGGTGGTGGCCGCCTTCTGGAAGAGCTCCAGCACCCCGTCGGGCAGCTTCTTGGAAGGGTTGTAGAACGCTTCGGGGTACAGCGCGACCCGCAGCCACGCCTCAGGGTCAACCCGCAGCACGATGGCAGCCATACCGTTGAAGTGGAACTCGCTGGGGTTGGGCGCAAAGCCGTACTGCCTGGGGTTCATGTCTGCCGTCTTGCCCGTGACAAAGCTCCATTCGATGCCCACCTTCTTCAGGTAGCCCTGGATCAGCTCGTTGTGCTGTGCCTCCAGGGTGGAGGAGGCTGACCCGCCGTCCAGCTTGACGGGCAGGGTCAGGCCCGACTTCTGGAGGTACTCCCTTGCCTTGGCCTCGCTGTAGGGTATGTCCACGTCCGACATGTCGAAATAGGCCCAGGGGATGGAGGGCCCGATGAGACCGTGGCCCTTGGGTGGGTCGTACAGACCCTCCCAGAACTGGGTGAGTGCATCCCGGTCCAGGGCCGCGATGATGGCCTTCCGCAGGTTGATGTTGTCCATAGGAGGCTTCGTGACGTTGAACAGGTAGCCTGAGAAGGACTCACCCACGAACTTCACCGTGTTGAGGTTCGTGTCCTTCAGCGACATGGGGATCATCTCGCCCTCAAGGTACGCGCCGTGCAACTCCCCGGTCTGCACAGCCGCCAGGCGCACCCTGGTCTCCTGCACTATCCGCATGTCAATGGCATCCAGATAGGGGCGGCCCTGCTGGTAGTAGTTGGCGGACTTGGTCATCTTCCAGCCCACATCGGGCTGCCAGTTGGAGCCCTGGAAGGCGCCTATCATGGTGGGCTCGCCAATGTACTTGTCCCCCTTCTCCGCCCACTTCTCTGGCTGCTGGACACAGCCGCCCCGCTCCGCCAGGTTGGTGATGAAGGAGGCCTCCGGCTGCTTGGTGACTACTTTCAGGGTGCGGGCGTCTACCGCAGTATAGGTCTCAATAGCCGCCAACGTATCCGCGTAGCGGAACTTGTTGGCGGGGTCCTTGTACCGCTGGAAGTTCTTGACCACGTCGTCGGCGGTCATCACGCGGCCGTCCGGGAACTTGGCCTCGCGCAGGCGGAAGGTGTAGGTCTTGCCGTCGGCGCTAATATCAAAGGACTCGGCCAGGGAGTTGGCCGGATCGTACTTCATCTGCTTGTCGAAGGCGTAGATGGTGTCGCACATGGCGAAAATCCAGCCCCGGTCAGTGCCACCAGCCGTCTTCAGCGGGTCCAGGCCCACAACGTCGGTGCCGGTTCGCCAGCTCATCTTGAGCACACCGCCGGTCTTGGGCCCGGTGGGAGTGGGTGTAGCCGTCGGTGTGGGCGTGGCCACCACCGCTGGAGCCTTGGTTGGCGTCGGCGTGGGAGTGGCCGTGGGCTCGGCGCCAGCGCAGGCGCCCACCGCCAGCGCCAGGAGCAACAGAAGGGGCGCTACAATCAGTAGCCGCCTGGGGGTAGAGAACCGTCTCATCCGACACCTCCGTCAGCAATAACACATATCCCGCGCCATCCGAGCGCAAGGTGATGAAAGTATGGAAGGTTCTGCCCTGTCTGTCAAGCCCGCAAGCTTTTGGGGCAACGCAGCCAAACATAAACTCCTTTCGTTTCCAAGACATATCTCTGGTGACGGATTGCTACCACCTGGTGACGAATCCCAGTGTCCGGCGAAGTTACCCCTTCTTCAGCTACAGGCCAATGGGCCGCCGCTGGCCGTCGCCACCGCATGAGAAACAGCCTCCGCCCCGTGGACGCTGTTGTCAGCGCCACCCGGGGCGGAGGCTGCTTGTAGAAGATGGACTGCTACCTCTTGGGCTCCACGTACTCGATGTACTCCGCGTAGGGGAAGCCAGGGTGCGGGTGGTAGGCCCCCACCTTGGGCCCAAGAGCGAAGATCTGGTTGGCCGCCCCTAGAGGCACAGGGATGTAGTTCTCGTGGTACCACTTCTGGATCTTGAGGGACAGGGCGTCACGGGCCTTGGGGTCTGCCGTCTTGAAGTACTCCAGCATCCAGTCGTCCACCTCGGAGCAGGTGGCGCGGGAGGAGTGGCTGGCATTGAAGATCTGCTTGCACCCCATAGTGGCGTTGAAGGCCTGGCCGGGGTCGGGCACCACGCTGGAGCGCGGCGTCCACGTGTTGTTCCAGATACCCGCAGCCTGGAACTTGTCGGGGGGCTCCACGAGGGTGAGCAGGGGGTCCAGACGGGCCTGCTCTATGAGCTGGTAGTTTACGTCCACCCCGAGGTTGCGCTTCCAGTAGGTGCCCACGGCCTCACCCGCCGCCACGATGTCCGGGATGCCGATGGCGTCGGTCCGCAGGTACATGGTCATCTTGTAGCCTGGGGGTGGGAAGCCCGCCTCCTTGGCCAAGCGCTGGGCCTCAGTTGGGTCGTAGGGATAGGGCTTGAGGCTTGGGTCAAACCCCCAGACGTCCTTGGTGTAGTTGAAGACGGCCTGGCGGACAATCTCGTCCTTGAAGATGGTCTTGGCGATGGTGTCCATGTCGGCGGCCAGGTTGAGGGCCTTGCGGACCTTGATGTCGTTGAAGAGGGAGGGGGCAGTGCCGATGCAGCACATGCCGATGGAGCCAGCGGTGACGGCCTCGTTGCGGACCAGGGGCCAGCCTGCCAGTTGGTCTTGAGGGCAAGGGCGATGTCAATGAGGTCCAGCCGGCCTGTCTTGAGCATGGCGATGCGGGTGGACTCCTCCTGGACCTTGTAGGCCTGGACCTGCTCCCAGTAGACAGGCTTGACTCGCCAGTGGCCGCTCTTGACCACGTCGTCGCGGACTCGGAATGTGACGTGGTCGCCCGAGACCTTCTCCGTCAGCACGTAGGGGCCGGTGCCCATGGGCTCCGACCGGAGCTTGGCCTCCCCTACCTGGTTGAAGTAGTCGGCGGATGTGACCCAGTAGTTCCTGTAGGAGGCCTTGGCCATGTCGAAGTAGAAGAGGAAGTTGGGCTCCTTGGTCACGATCCGCACTGTGTCCGCGTTCGGCACCTCCACGCGGTCAACCTGGCGCACCAGGTTCTTCGGCGCACTGGTCTTGCCGTACTTCAGTATGATGTCCATGCTGGCCTTGACGTCGTTTGCGGTCATCTCCTTGCCGTTGGAGAAGGTGACACCCTTGCGGATGGTGAAGTCCCAGGTCTTGCCATCCGTGGTCTCCCACTTGGTGGCCAGCTCAGGCACCAACTGGCCCTGGAGGTCGGTGCCAATGAGGAACTCATAGAGCAGGCCGCCCATGTATATGCGGGCGGCGGCGGTCCCCTCAATCTGGTCCACCGTGAAGGTGCTGGGAATGGCATCCATGGCGTACTTCAGCGTCCCACTGGGCTTGACGGCCACCGGCGGGGCTGTAGGTGTCGGCGTTGGCGTGGCCACCAGCACCACCCTGATGGTGGGTGTGGGCGTCGCCGCGCCAGGCACGAGAGTGGGCGTTGGGGTAGCCGTGGCCGCTGGCCGTGGTGTGGGTGTGGCCGTTGGCGTGGCCGTGGGCTCAGCCCCGGCGCAGGCGCCCACCGCCAGCGCCAGGAGCAACAGCAGAGGCGCTACAACCATCAGCCGCCTGGGGGTACAGAACCGTCGCATCTCAGACCTCCTCCCCAGGGGGCGCTAGTCCTCAGCTCCCGCCCGGGCAACAGATGGTGTAAAGTGTGGCAACTTTCACGCCGCCTGTCAAGGCTTTGTGCTTGTGAAATCATTCTCAAAAGCCCTGGGCCGTCGCCAAGCCAGCGCGTCTTGTATTGGGGCATCGAAATTCGTCATCAGCAGTCCTGGTCTCCCTTTTGCTCAGGTCGAGTGAGGGGTCCGTCACTCCCACGACGCCCAGGTGAAGCGGCGTGTGCTATACTTTCACTAGATTCCGGCGCTATCTGGGCCTGGTCGCTGTGCCCCTCGTCGCTGGGAGCCAGGCCTTAAAAGGAGCAGCCCATGGTGATCGCCGGCCCCGGCAACATCCGGCCGGTCAAGATCGAAGAGGAGATGCGTAGCTCCTATCTGGACTACGCCATGAGCGTCATCGTCTCCCGCGCCCTGCCCGACGTGCGGGACGGGCTGAAGCCGGTACATCGGCGCATTCTCTACGCCATGCATGAGATGGGGGTCGGCCCCAACAGCCCCTACCGCAAGAGCGCGCGTATCGTCGGTGAGGTGATGGGAAAGTACCACCCCCACGGCGACGCGCCGGTCTACGAGTCACTGGTGCGCATGGCCCAGCACTTCTCCATGCGCTATCCCCTGGTGGACGGCCAGGGGAACTTCGGCAGTGTGGACGACGACCCGCCCGCAGCCATGCGGTACACCGAGGCGAGGCTGGCCCGCATCTCTCAGGAGATGCTGGTTGACATCGAGCGGGAGACAGTGGCCTTCACCCCCAACTTTGACGACTCGCTCCAGGAGCCCACGGTGCTACCCGCGAGGCTGCCCAGCCTGCTGGTGAATGGGGCTACCGGTATCGCCGTGGGCATGACCACCAGCGTTCCACCCCACAATCTGCGGGAGGTGTGCGACGCCACCTGCCACCTCATAGACCACTCGGAGGCCACGGTGGAGGAGTTGATGGCCTTCATCAAGGGGCCGGACTTCCCCACGGCGGGCATCGTCCGGGGCATGGGTGGAGTGCGGGAAGCCTACTACACCGGGCGTGGCCGGCTTACTGTGGAGGCCCGCTACGACATCCAGGAGGGCCGCCGCGGGGAGCGGCAGCGGATTGTGATCACCGAGATCCCGTACCAGGTGATCAAGTCGGCCCTGGTGGAGAAGATAGCCCAGCTCGCCAAGGACAAGGTGGTGCAAGGCATCGCCGAGGTCAGGGACGAGTCGGACCGGGAAGGGCTGCGCGTGGTGGTGGAGCTGTCCAGGGGAGCCCAGGGAGAGTACGTGGTCAACAACCTGCTCAAGCACACCGCCATGCGCTCCACCTTCTTCGTAAACATGCTGGCCCTGGTGGACGGCCAGCCCCGGGTAGTGGGTCTCAAGAGCTACCTCAACCACTACATAGACTTCCGGCGCACCGTGGTCCGGCGTCGCTCTGAATACGACCTGAAAAAGGCCCAGGAGAGGGCCCACGTGCTGGAGGGCCTGCGAGTGGCCCTGGCCAACCTGGACGCGGTGGTCCAACTCATCCGCAACGCCCGGGATGTGGAGACCGCCAGGACGGGGCTCATGCAGCAGTTCGGCCTCACCGAGGTCCAGGCCCAGGCCATCCTGGACATGCAGCTACGCCGCCTGGCAGCCCTGGAGCGCGAGAAGATCGAGGAGGAGTACAGGGAGCTGAGGGAAAAGATCGCCGGGCTGGAGGCGCTGCTGGCAGACCCTCAGAAGGTGCTGGCGGTGGTGAAGGAGGAGACCCAGAAGCTGCGCGAGGACTTCGGGGACGACCGGCGCACTGAGATCGTGGCGGACGAGGCCACTGACCCCACTCTGGAGGAGCGGACGCCCCATGAGGACGTGGTGGTGACGCTGAGCAACCGGGGCTACGTGAAGCGGATCCCCTTTGCCACCTATCGGCTCCAGCACCGGGGAGGAAAGGGGAGCAGGGGCCAGGAGACCCGCGAGGGGGACGCCATCCGGCAGCTTCTTCTGGCTGACACTCACGACACCCTCCTATTCTTCACCACCCGGGGCCGGGTCTATGCCCAGCGGTGCTTCCACCTGCAAGCGGACACCTCCAAGTCAACCCGGGGGACCCCTCTCATCAACGTAATCAACATCCCGGAGACAGACCAGGTCAACGCCGTGGTGGCCGTGCCATCCCTTTCGGGAAGCTACTACCTGGCCCTGGCCACGCGCCGCGGCGAGGTGAAGCGCCTTAACCTCTCCGATTTGGCCAACATCCGCAGCAACGGGCTCAACGCCATGGACCTGGCGGGTGGCGACGAGCTGGTCTCGGCGCGCCTATGCCAGGAGAGCGACGACCTCATCATCCTCACCCGAATGGGCCAGGGCGTCCGGTTCCCCGTGCGCCAGCTCACCGTCCGCTCGCGGCAGGCGGGCGGTGTGCGGGGCATCCGGCTGGACAAGGGAGACCAGGTCATAGCCATGGACGTGGTGGTCCGCGGGGCCAAGCTCCTGCTGCTCACCGAACTGGGCTTCGGCAAGCTGACACCTTTGGAGCGCTTCAGGAGACAGTCGCGGGGAGGCATGGGTGTGCGCGCCTTCAGGATCAAGGACTCCACAGGGCCGCTGGCCGCCGCCCAGGTGGTGGTGGACGCCGCCACCGACCTCATCATCGGCTCCCTGAAGGCGATGGTCTTTCGCACCAGGCTCGACGAGATTTCGACCCAGGGCCGTCTGGCCAAAGGTGTGTCGGTGGTGAAGCTGGCCCCAGGCGACCGTGTGGTCTCCGTGGCCTGCCTCAACGAGCAGGGCAACGGCAGCTCCACCCGGGCCATGGCAGAAACGTCCCCAGTGCCCCAGGGCGATGGCCGCAAGACAGAACAAGCCATTCAGCTCTCTCTGGAGGAGCCTCCCGCCGAGGAAGAAGAGGAAGAGGCCCCAGAGAAGGACAGCGAGTAGCACCTGGTGCCCCGGCCAAAAAGAGAGGGCGGCGCTCTCCTCCGCCCTCTCTTTTTTCCACCCACGGGTCGCCGGGGTCCCACGTGGACACAGTGTCGCTGGGGTTGTACAGTTAGCGCGGCCAGGAGGGAACCGTATTCACCTTCAACCAGCGCCTGTCGCGGTCTCTCCCCTTCTACTACGGATGGGTAGTTGTGGCTGTGGCCGCGGTGGCCAACATCTCGCGGGTCTCCAGCGCGGTGGAGGTCGTCACTCTGTTCGTGCCGCTCCTGGTGGCGGAGTTCGGCTGGAGCCGGACACTCATCTCCACCTCGGTAGCCGTCGGGAGCCTGCTGGGCGCCGCCGCAGCCCCTATTGCGGGACGCCTGGTAGACCGGTACGGGGCCCGCTTCGTCATCGCCGTGGGGGCCGGGCTGGTGGGCCTGGGATGCCTCTCCCTCTCCCTTCTCCAGGGAGCGTTGATGTTCATCGTGGGCTACAGCGTGGTCCGCATGATGGGCCAGGGCGTAGTGCTGCTAGTCACCCCCGTGGCCGTGGCCAACTGGTTTGTCCGGCGCAGGGGTACGGCCCTTGCGGCCCTCTTTGCCTGCTCCTCCGCTGGACTCATGCTCACGCCGCTGGGAGTGCAGGCGGTCATCAATACGTGGGGGTGGCGAGCGGCTTGGGTGGCCCTGGGTGTGCTGGCCTTGGTCCTGGGCGTGGTGCCGCCACTTCTCTTCATGCTGCGGCGTCCCGAGGACGTGGGGATGCTGCCGGACGGTGGCGCCGTCAAGACTGTTACGAGTGAAAAGGCCGGCACGAAACCTTCCCTTGTCAAAAAGGTCCAGGTCGAGTGGACCCTCAGACAGGCGCTTGGCACCCCTGCCCTCTGGCTGATCATGGCCGCGGGGTTTCTCGCCAGCATTGTGGTAGCGGGAGTGGGCCTGCACCAGATGCCCTACTACCTTGACCGAGGCATAAGCGCCACGGTGGGGGCCGCCGTGGTCAGCACCTTCGCCCTGGGCTCCGCCGCAGGCAGCGTGGTGTGGGGTTGGGCGGCGGACCGGGTGTCAGCCAGGGCCCTTATTGTCCTGATGTACATGAGCGGCGTGGGTGCCATGGCGGTGCTCCTTTCGGTCCACATGGCCACCACGGCCTTCGTCTTCGCCTTCCTCTTTGGCTTCCTGGCGGGAAGCTCCATGCCCCTGTTCACCGTGCTCCTGGCAAGCTACTACGGTCGGAGCGCGCTGGGCTCCATCCAGGGCATCGTTCAGATGGTCAAGGTATCCGGGCTTGCCCTGGGGCCACTGGTGGCCGGGATCTACTACGACGTGATGAACAGCTACGAAAGCGCTTTTGTCACTTTCGCGGTCTTCTTTGCCTTCGCCTCGCTCCTCATGTTCCTGGCACGCAGGCCGGTGGCTGCTCCGGCTTACGCCCAATACGAGGTACAAAAGCGGAGGTAGCGGTTGGAATGGGCCAAACTGGCGCCCCGGTGTCCCTGGGCACATGCTCCTGGACCGACCGCTCCCTCATAGAGTGCGGGCGCTTCTATCCTCCTCAGGTCAAGACGCCGGAGGGGCGGCTCCGCTTCTACGCCAGTCAGTTCCCCGTGGTGGAGGTGGACAGCACCTACTATGCCATGCCCTCAGTTCGCAATAGCGCCCTCTGGGCGGAGCGGACGCCTCCCGGGTTCCGCTTCCATGTGAAGGCCTTCTCACTGTTCACCCACCACCCCACCCGCATGGAGTCGCTGCCGCGGGAGCTGCTTCAGGTCCTGCCCTCTAAGACCCTGGAAAAGGGCAACCTGTACGCCCGGGACCTGCCGGAGGAGGTGCTGGGTGATCTGTGGGGCCGGTTCCTACAAGCCCTCCAGCCTCTGGCGGAGGCAGACAGGCTTGGGGCGGTGCTCCTCCAGTTTCCTCCCTGGTTCCTGCCGGGCCGGGAGAGCCACCAGTACCTTGCATGGTGCCAGGAGCAGCTATCTGGACAGCGTTTGGCGGTGGAGTTCAGGAACGCCTCCTGGGTGAACGAGCGGAACCAGGACCGGACCGTGGCCTTCCTGCAAGAGCAAGGGCTGAGCTTTGTCTGTGTGGACGCACCCCAGGGCTTCCGCTCCTCCATGCCACCCCTGGCCCTGGTGACCGCGCCCTGCGCCTATGTGCGCTTCCACGGGCGGAATGCCGATACCTGGAAGAGACGGACAGGGGTCAGCTCGGAGCGCTTCGACTACTGGTATGCGCGGGAGGAGCTTCAGGAGTGGGTCCCTCGCCTGCGCTACCTCTCGGAGAACGCCCGCGAAGTGCACGTGCTGTTCAACACCAACCGGGAGGACCAGGGCCCAGTCAACGCCCGCCTGCTGATGGGGCTGTTGCAGGATGAGAGGGACATTCCTCTTCAGGCCCCTGGCTAGGGATGAAAAAGAAGTGGGACGTCCCTCGGCGGAAGGACGCCCCACTCAGAGCCCAGCGCTGCGCTGTGGCTTATTCCCCCCTACAGCCACACCCACCACCGCCACATGCGCACCCGCCGACAGGGGCATTGGGGTTGGTGATAACAAAGCCGCTCCGCATCAACTCCTCGGAGTAGTCTAGCTCAGCGCCCTCCAGCAGAGGGGCGCTGTCCGAGTCCACCACAATCTGGACACCATCCTGGCCCAGCACCAGGTCGTCCTCTCTGGGCGACTCCTCCAGGGTCAGCATATACTGGAGTCCGTGGTCGCCAGGCATGACAATGATACGAAGCGCGCTACCAGGCTTCCCTTGCTCGTCCAGCACGCCCTTCAGCTTCTCGGCAGCCAGAGCCGTTACTGTTATCATCCGGCTTCTTTCTCCTCCACAGTGGAGCGTGTTTCAATGGTCACAAAACCATGCTAGCATGGGATACCCGAAGGGGTCAACAGGTTGTACCGTACCAGGGAGGAGCCACGGCCCAAAGCGCACCAGTGCCGGGCGTTGACAACCCTGGGGCAATCCCGTAGAAATAGGACGCTCCCGGCTCTCGCTGGGGGTGTACTCTTAGCTCTATGCGTTGAGGGAGGTGTCTTATGGCCAAGTGTCCAGTCTGCGGACTAGAGGTCAACGAAAGAGAGGTGAACCAGGCGGTCGGTAGTGTGGCCGCTGGCGCCCCTCAGACGGACCCCGCCAAGGGCACCAAGCGCTTCCACGACGGGAGTTGGTACTACTTCGATACCCTTGCCTGCCGGGCCAAGTTCATGGGGAACCCCGAGGCCTACCTGCCCAAGGCTTAGGGGCACCCCATCCCCCGCCACGTGACTCTCGCCTGAAGGACGGAGGGCGCACACGTTCCACCTGTTTGAGGCTGTGGGTCGCCCTCTATGTGCTGCGTTGGGCTGATTCTGGAGTTGAAGCTGTAACCATAGGGGGCCATCATGCAGACCATCAAGGAACTCAAAGAGGTTGTCTACACCAAGGAAGGCGGTATCGCCATCATCACCCTGAACCGGCCGGAGCGCCTCAACGCCTTCACCCACGACATGATTGACTCGTGGGCGTCCTGCATTGAGGAAGCCAAGCTGGACAACGACGTGAAGGTGGTGGTGGTGACCGGAGCGGGCCGCGGCTTCTGCTCCGGCATGGATGCCAGGGCCGCGGCGGCGCGCCATGAGTCCACCAACCTGGAGGTGGATGTGCCGCTGCCCCAGCGCCGCAACAACCTGCGCTATAGCGTGCACCGTGTGCCCAGGGCACTGGCCACCCTGGACAAGCCGTACATAGGCGCCATCAACGGCCCCGCCGCAGGAGCAGGCATGGACATGGCCAGCATGTGCGATATCCGCTTCGCCTCGGACACCGCCCGCTTCACCATGGCCTACGTCAAGATGGGCCTGGTCCCGGGCGATGGCGGCTGCTACTTTCTGCCCCGCATCGTGGGCCTGGGCAGGGCCCTGGACCTGATCTGGACGGGCCGCATCTTCGATGCCCAGGAGGCCATGGCCATGGGCTACGTCCAGGAGGTGGTCCCCGCCGACAAGCTCATGGAGCGGGTCAAGGAGTACGCCCAGCAGATCATCAGCCTGCCCGCCACCTCCATTCAAGTGGCCAAGCGGCTGGTCTACCAGTGCATGGACGCCGACCTGAGCAACGCACTGGACCTGTGCCAGTATGGCCAGTTCATCGCCCAGACCACGGAGGACTCCAAGGAGGGGCCGAGGGCATTCGCCGAGAGGCGGCCCCCTCAGTTCAAGGGGTACTAACAGCGTGGAGACAAGGCCCGCTGTCGCCAGGCCAGGCACGCTCCAGCGCCTGGGCAGGACGGTGGTCCTCCTGGGGCTGGTCAGCTTCTTCGCCGACGTCAGCGGCGACCTGGTATACCCCCTCGTGCCGCTGTTTCTCACCGTAACCCTCGGCGCACCCGTGGCGGTGGTGGGGCTGGTGGAGGGCCTCGCCGATGGAGCCAGCAACATCTTCAAGGTGGGCTCCGGGCTGCTCTCTGACCGCATGGGGCGCCGCATGCCGATGGTCACCTGGGGCTACGGCCTGGCGGCCCTGGGGAAGGTCCTCCTGGCCTTGGCAACCCACTGGGGCGTAGTGCTGGCTGCCCGCACCGGCGACCGCATGGGGAAAGGCATCCGTGGCGCTCCCAGGGACGCCATGATCGCCCAGGCAGCACCCCCAGACATCCGGGGGGCCGCTTTTGGGCTGCACCGCGCCATGGACACCGCTGGCGCGCTGGGGGGTGCGTTCCTCGCCTTCCTTGTGGTCTCCCTTTTCTCCAATAACCTGCGCCTGGCCTTCGCGGTAGCCGTGGTGCCTGCCTTCATCGCCGTCCTCCTCACCTTCGCCGTCCGCGATATGCCCTTGCCCGCGGTGGCCCAGCGGGAGCGCGGCCCGAGGCTGGCAGGCTGGAGGCGTCTCCCTCGCGCATACTGGGTGGTGCTGGCCGTCATGGTGACCTTCGCACTGGCCAATTCCAGCGACGCCTTCATACTGCTGAGGGCCAAGAACCTGGGCCTGGGAATAAGCACCGTAGTCCTGGCCTATCTGCTTTTCAACAGCGTCTATGCTGCCCTGGCCTACCCATTTGGCAGGCTATCGGACCTCCTGGGCCGGCGGAGGCTCATCCTGGTTGCTTTCGCCATATATGCCGCCACCTACCTTGGCCTCGCCCTGGCCAATAGCGCCTGGGCCGTGTGGCCCTTGCTAGCGCTGTACGGGGCCTACCTGGCCATCGGCGAGGGGGTAGGCCGCGCCCTAGTGGCAGACTGCACCCCCGCAGACTTGCGGGCCACCGGAATGGGCCTGTACCAGGGTGCTTTTGGGGTTGGCGTTCTGCTTGCCAGCCTGGCGGCGGGCCTTCTGTGGGACGCCGTGGGCCCGCAGGCACCCTTCCTGCTGGGCGCAGGGCTGGCCGCCCTCGCCCTCCTCATTGGCCTGCGCTACCTGCCGGGCTCCCGTGCTCCGGCGGCCTACAGCACGTAATCAGACTGTAACGGCCTCGCAACACCCTCGTAACAGCCTCGCAATACCAGCGTAACAACCCCCAGCTAAGGTTGTGTCAGGTTTCACAAACTCCGCTGGGGAGGCGACCGATGCTTTCACAAAGGACCAGAGTGGTCGCGGTGGTGTTTTTGGGGCTGACCATATTCTTGGCCAGCTTCGGGGTGGCCTGGGCCAACGGGGCAGACCCCGCTGGAGGGGACACCCTCACAGAGGACCCCAACGCGGCGGTCAACTTCGCCTGGACTCTCATGGCGGGCTTCCTGGTGTTCATCATGCAGGCGGGGTTCGCCTTCCTGGGGGCAGGGCTCATCCGGGCCAAGAACACCGTCAACTACATGACCAAGAGCTTCATGGACTTCATGATCGCCTCACTGTCCTTCTGGGCCTTTGGCTTCGCCATCATGTTCGGCGGCTCGGCCCTGGCCTCGGGACTCTCCCAGGGGAACCCGCTCGTGGGCTTCTCGGGCTTTTTCCTCACCGGCGATGCCTATGACGTGAGCACCATCATGAACTGGGTGTTCCAGATGATGTTCGCCGCCACCGCCTGCACCATCGTGGCAGGCTGCGTGGCCGAGCGCACCCGAGTGCAGGCATACCTGGCCTACAGCTTCATCCTGGGGGCCATCATCTACCCCGTCTACGGCCACTGGGTGTGGGGCGGCGGCTGGCTGGCCACGCTGCCCTTCGGGGCGGGGGCCAAGGACTTCGCCGGCTCTGGAGTCGTTCACGTGGTTGGAGGGCTGGTGGGACTGGCTGGCGCCGCGGTGGTGGGCCCACGAATTGGCAAGTTCAACCTGGATGGCACACCCAATGCCATACCTGGCCACAACATGGTGTATGTGGTCATAGGCACCTTTATCCTCTTCTTCGGCTGGTTCGGATTCAATGCGGGCAGCACCCTGGCGGCCACTGACCTGCGCATTGCTGTCATCGCGGCCAACACTCTGCTGGCCGGGGCAACAGGAGCCGTGGTAGCCATCTACTATACCCTGGCCCGCACAGGGAAGGCCGACGTGGCCATGGCCTGCAACGGCGCCCTGGGCGGCCTGGTGGGCATCACCGCCCCTGCCGCCTACGTGGCCCCGTGGGCCGCCGTAGCCATCGGCGCTGTGGCCGCCCTAGTGGTCATAGGCAGCCTCTCCCTTGTGGAGCGCGTGCTCAAGATAGATGACCCCGTAGGGGCTGTTTCGGTACACGCCGGCGCAGGGCTCTGGGGCCTGCTGGCGGTGGGCATCTTTGCCGACGGCACCTACGGCGGCGTAAGCGGTCTGGTGGCTGGCGAGACGGGGCAGTTATTGGCCCAGCTCATCAGCATGGGCGCCGTCACCACATGGGCGTTGGGGGCGGGGCTGCTCCTGTTCTGGGCTTTGAAAAAGACCATGGGCTTGCGGGCCAGCAGGGAAGAGGAGCTAGGCGGGCTGGACCTGCCAGAGCATGGCGCCGTGGCCTATGACACTGCCACCAACGGCTCGCACACTGGGTCCAGGCCAGGCGTGCGGCAGGCCAGCGTGTAACACTTTTGTAACATTTGAGCAAAACTTCGGAAACACATTACTGGCAGAATACCGACGATAGGAGGAGTCCGACAATGCCGCTGGAAGCTATCTTGGGAATAGGAGCGTTCGCAGGTTTCTTCGCCATGTGGGTGGTGCTCCCCAGCAAGCTACGGAAGCGCGACAAGTCCGAGTAGGCCCGCGGACTACTCCACGGGACAACTCCAGAATCTCGCCCCATCTCTAGGACAGGAGCAAACGAATGGCGCAAAGGCCGAAAAGAGAGAGATACAACGGGAGGCCGCCCACCACTCCGGCGGAGATCATAGCCTTCTGCCGGGAGCAAGGGACCCAGATGGTGGACGTGAAGTTCGTGGACCTGCCAGGAACGCTACAGCACTTCACTATGCCGATAGGCGAGTTGGACGAGAAGCTGTTCGTTGCGGGCACGGGTTTCGACGGCTCCAGCATCCGGGGGTTCCAGACGATAGACGAGAGCGACATGCTGGTGGTGCCGGACCCGGCCACGGCGGCGGTGGACCCTGTGTTTGAAGTCTCCACTATCAGCTTCATGTGCAACGTGGTTGACCCCATAACCCGGCAGCAGTACAACCGCGACCCCCGCCACATTGCCCAGAAGGCTGAGACGTTCCTCAAGAAGTCCTCAGGCATTGCTGACATCAGCTACTGGGGCCCCGAGTTGGAGTTCTTCATCTTTGATGGCGTCCGCTTCGACCAGAATGTCCAGAGCGCCTACCACTTCATCGAGTCGGAGGAAGGGATCTGGAACGCGGGCAGGGACGGCCAAGACAACAACCTGGCATACCGGCCCAGGCACAAGGAGGGCTACTTCCCCACCGCCCCCACGGACACTCAAACTGACCTCCGCTCCGAGGCGGTCCTGAAGATGGGAGCCTTCGGCATCCAGGTTGAGAAACACCACCACGAGGTGGCCACCGCTGGTCAGGGAGAGATAGACATGCGTTATGGCTCCCTGACCAAGATGGCCGACCAGGTGATGGCATACAAGTACGTGCTGAAGAACGTGGCCAGGGCCCACAACAAAGTGGCCACCTTCATGCCCAAGCCACTCTTTGGGGACAACGGCACAGGCATGCACACCCACCAGAGCCTGTGGAAGGATGGCGAGAACCTGTTCTACAACCCGGAAGGGTACGCAGGGCTCAGCGAGATGGCCCTCTACTACATCGGCGGCCTGCTCAAACACACGCCCGCGCTGCTGGCCTTCTGCGCCCCCACCACCAACTCCTATCGCCGCCTGGTGCCAGGCTACGAGGCGCCGGTAAACGTGGCCTACTCCGTGCGCAACCGCAGCGCCTGTGCCCGCATCCCGGTGTACTTCCCACACGCTGAGGCCAAGCGGATAGAGTACCGGCTGCCTGACCCCTCCTGCAACCCGTACCTCGCTTTTGCCGCCATGCTCATGGCCGGGATAGACGGCATTGTGAACCGCATTGACCCGGGTGAGCCCATGGACAAGGACCTCTACTCCCTCACACCCGAGGAGGCGGCCAAGATCGTCCAGTGCCCCGGCAGCCTGCAAGAGGTGCTCCAGGCCCTGGAAGAGGACCACGAGTTCCTGCTGCGGGGTGATGTCTTCACACCCGACGTCATTCAGACGTGGATCAAGTACAAGCGGGAGCACGAGGTAGACGCGGTGCGGCTGCGCCCCCACCCCTACGAGTTCTTCCTGTACCTGGACGCCTAGGGCCGCGGTCCACGAGCCGTTAGAGGTAAGGCGCTCCGCGTTGCGGAGCGCCTTACCTTTTTCAGCTTTCCTGGCTGCTGGCACGTCTTCTCGATTACGCACGACGGAAGACGCACATATGTTTAGCCGTAGCGCACCTTATCGCAGCACTGGGCGCCTCCGCAGCAAGAACAGGTCAGAGAGGCAGGTGCCATCGTCGCTTTCGCACATTGACGCATGCAGAGCAAATTGGGTATAATGGCGAGGTTCGTGGCCTTTCTCACCAACTTCTAGCCGAGGACAGACCCCGCGTGGGCCACGGAGAGCGAGGAGCGGCATCATGACCACCAGTACTGCCAGGCCCGACGAGGCCAAAGAGTACGTCCTCCGGATGGCCAAGGAAAACGATGTCCGTTTCATCCGGCTATGGTTCACCGACATCCTGGGCTCCTTGAAGGGGTTCGCCATCACGGTGGCGGAGCTGGAGACGGCGCTGGAGAAGGGGATGGGGTTCGATGGCTCCTCCATCGAGGGGTTCGCCCGCATAGATGAGAGCGATATGGTGGCCATGCCCGAGCCCACCACCTTCCGTATCCTCCCCTGGCGGCCTCGCCAGAACGCCGTGGCGCGCATGTTCTGTGACGTCCTGACCCCAGCAGGCGTCCCCTTTGAGGGGGACCCCCGCTACGTGTTGAAGCGGAACCTGGAGCGGGCCGCCAAACTAGGGTACACCTTCTACGTGGGCCCGGAGCTGGAGTTCTTCTACTTCAAGACGCCCAACAGCACCGAGCCCTTGGACCAGGGGGGTTACTTTGACCTGACCCCTCTGGACATGGCCACCGACCTGCGCCGGGAGACGGTGCTCACTGTGGAGGAGATGGGCATCCCAGTGGAGTACAGCCACCACGAGGTGGCTACCAGCCAGCATGAGATAGACCTGCGGTACACCGACGCCCTCACCATGGCGGACACGGTGATGACCTATCGCCTGGTGGTGAAGGAGGTCGCCCAGCGCCATGGGGTGTACGCCAGCTTCATGCCCAAGCCAGTGGCGGGCATAAATGGCAGCGGCATGCACGTCCACCAGTCACTGTTCAAGAACAGGCGCAACGCCTTCTTCGACGCCGAGGACCCCTGGAAGCTTTCCAAGGTGGCCAAGAGCTACATAGGCGGGCTGCTGCGCCACGCTCCTGAGATCACGGCGGTGACCAACCAGTGGGTGAACTCCTACAAGCGCCTGATCCCCGGCTACGAGGCCCCCGTGTACATCTCCTGGGCCAGCGTCAATCGCTCCGACCTGATTCGGGTGCCCGCCTACAGGCAGGGCAAAGAGGAGTCGGTGCGCATCGAGTACCGGGCTCCTGACCCGGCGTGCAACCCATACCTGGCCTTCTCCGTGATGCTCGCCGCCGGCCTGGAGGGCATCGAGAAAGGGTACGAGCCCCCTTCGCCGGTGGAGGAGAACGTGTACGAGATGAGCGAGGAGCAGCGCCAGGCCAGGGGCATTGGCACCCTGCCAGGGAGCCTCATCGAGGCCGTAAGCCTGGCGGAGCAGAGCGATGTGGTGCGCAAGGCCCTGGGTGAGCACGTGTTCGCCAGCTTCATCCGCAACAAGAAGATCGAATGGGACCGGTACCGCAGCGCCGTCACGGACTACGAGCTAAAGCGGTACCTCCCTATTCTGTAGGGCCGGACAGCCCCATGACTTTTTTCACGGGCCCCGGCCCCACGGGGCCCGTGAGTGTTTGGAGAGGACCCAACGGCGATGGTACCTTTATCACATGACGGAACGCTGTACGACCCTCAGTTCGAACACGACGCCTGTGGCGTGGGCTTTGTGGCTGACATATCAGGCCACAGGAGCCATGCCATTCTCGAAAAAGCGCTGACATCGGTGGCCAACGTCACCCATCGAGGCGCTGTCTCCGCCGATGCCAGGACCGGGGACGGGGCCGGCGTGCTGACTCAGATACCCGCTGACCTCTTCGCCGCCGAGGCGGAGCGCCACGGCCACCGGGTGAGCGCCGACGGCGACCTGGCGGTGGGGGTGGTCTTCCTGCCCCCTGGCGCCGAGCAGGCTGCCCGCGGCTGCCACGTCCTTGAAGAGGTAGCCGCCCGCCGGGGCCTCCCCGTGGTGGGCTGGAGGGATGTCCCCGTTGATCCATCGGTGCTGGGGGAGAGCGCCCGGGCCACCTTGCCCTCCATCCGCCACCTGCTACTGCTGCGGCCCGAGGGCATGGACGCTGCGGCCTTCCAGCGCTCGCTCTATCTGGCGCGCAAGGAGGCGGAGTCGCGCTTTGTCCGGGACCGAGTGGCGGCGTACATTGCCTCTCTCTCCTCCCACACCATTGTCTACAAGGCGCTGCTCACCGCCACCCATCTCAGGGACTTTTACCTGGACCTACAGCGCCCTGACTTCACCACAGCCCTGGCACTGTTCCATCAGCGCTACAGCACCAACACCTTCCCAAACTGGGTGCTGGCCCAGCCGTTCCGCCTCCTGGCCCACAACGGCGAGATCAACACCCTCCAGGGGAACAGGAACTGGGTGCGAGCGCGGGAGCCGGAGCTGCGCTCCGCCCTGCTGGGGAAGGAGGTGGCCCACCTCCCTCCGCTCTCCCAGCCGGGCGGCAGCGACTCCGCCAGCCTGGACAATGTGCTGGAGGCCCTGGTCCTCTCCGGACGGGACCTGCTGCACTCCATGATGGTGCTGGTACCCGAGGCGTGGGAGAACATGCCGGACATGGCCCCGGCGTGGCGGGACTTCTACGAGTACCACGCCTGCCTGACCGAGCCGTGGGACGGCCCCGCTGCCCTGGCCTTCACCGACGGTGTCACGGTGGCCGCGGCCCTGGACCGCAACGGCCTGCGCCCCGCCAGGTACAAGGTTACCGACGACGGCATTATTGTCATGGCCTCCGAGGTGGGTACCGTTGACCTGGACGACGCCCACGTGGTGGAGAAGGGGCGGTTGGGCCCCGGCCAGATGATCGCCGTGGATACTGCCAGGGGACGGCTGCTGAGGAACGAGGAGATAAAGGACCAGGTAGCTCACCGCCGGCCCTATGGAGAGTGGCTGCGACACCATCTGGTGCACCTGGACGGCCTCACGCAGTCCTCCCCAGGAAGGACGCAGTCCAGGGGAAGCCCCGCCAGCGCGGGGAAGAAGGAGCCCCCTCTCATCCAGCTACAGCGTGCCTTCGGATACACCAGCGAGGAGTGTCACATGGTGTTGGGCCCCATGTTCGCCCAGGGGGTTGAGCCCGTGGGCTCCCTGGGGGATGATACGCCGCTGGCGGCGCTGGCCAAGAAGCCTCGCCTTCTGTACAGCTATTTCAAGCAACGGTTCGCCCAGGTGACTAACCCCGCCATAGACCCCCTGCGCGAGCAACTCGTCATGTCCCTGTACACCTACCTGGGCCCGCGCCATAGCCTGCTGGAGGAGACGCCGGAGCACGCCCACCTCCTGCGGCTACCCAGCCCCATCCTGAGCGATGCCGAGATGGAGGCCATCCTGTGCAACCCGGACCCCGCTTTCAGGTGTGCCACCCTGCCGGCGCTGTTCCGGGCAAAGGGCGGCACTGCGGCGCTGGAGCCCGCCCTGAAAGAGCTGTGTGCCCGGGCCGAGGAGGCCGTGGCACAGGGATGCTCCCTCCTCATCGTGAGCGACCGCGGCGTGGACTCCGAGCACGCCCCTATTCCCATGCTGCTGGCGGTGGGCGCTCTCCACCACCACCTCATTCGCCAGGGGAGGCGCATGTCCGTCAGCATCATCGCCGAGACAGGCGAGGCCCGGGAGATGCACCAGATGGCGGCCCTCATCGGCTACGGCGCCAGCGCCATCAATCCTTATCTGGCCGTGGCCACGGTGCGCCAGATGGCGACAGAAGAGCACGATGAGGGCCTTGGCCCGGAGAAGGCCGTCGCTACCTACCGCAAGGTCATGGACAAACAACTCCTCAAGATCATGTCCAAGATGGGCATATCCACCATCACCGCGTACCACGGGGCCCAGGTCTTCGAGGCGGTGGGTATCCACAGCGATGTGATTGAGCGGTGCTTCACTGGTACCCCCTCCGCAGTGGGAGGACTGGGGTTTGAGGAGATGGCCCAGGAGGCGCTGGAGCACCACCGCCTTGCCTTCGGCGTCGGGCAGGACGGCATCGCGCGGCTGGAAGACTACGGCTACTACCGCTTCCGCAGAGGGGGCGAACTCCACGCCTTCGCGCCCCAGTTGGTGCGTGTCTTGCACAAGGCCCTGCGAGATGGGGATGGCCATGCATACAGGGAGTACGTTGGCCAGGTGGAGGCCGAGGACCCCATGGCCCTGCGGCACCTCACGCGGCTGAAGCCCCTGGGGCCACCCGTGCCCCTACAGGAGGTGGAGCCGGCCAGTCAGATAGTGAAAAGGTTCAAGAGCGGCTCCATGTCCTTCGGCGCCCTGAGCATGGAGGCCCACGAGGCCATCGCCATAGGTTTCAACCGGGTCGGCGGCAAGAGTGGCAGCGGCGAGGGTGGCGAGGACCCACGCCGCTATCGGGCCCGTATCAATGGCTCCGATAGCTCCAACAGCCGAATCAAACAGGTGGCGTCGGGCCGCTTCGGAGTGACTCCTGAATACCTGGCCATGGCCGACGTCCTGGAGATCAAGATGGCCCAGGGCTCCAAGCCTGGCGAGGGCGGCCAGCTCCCAGGCCACAAGGTGACGGAGATCATCGCCCGCATTCGCCACACCCAGCCTGGGGTGCCGCTCATATCTCCCGCACCGCACCACGACATCTACAGCATCGAGGACCTGGCCCAGCTAATCTACGACCTGAAGACAGTGAACCCCAGGGCTCAGGTGCAGGTGAAGCTGGTGGCTGAGGCGGGCGTGGGCACCATAGCCGCTGGGGTGGCCAAGGCCAAGGCGGACGTCATCCACATAAGCGGCCACGAAGGTGGCACCGGGGCCTCACCCCTCAGCTCCATCAAGAACGCTGCCGCACCCTGGGAGACGGGGCTGGCTGAGACCCAGCAGGTGCTGGTGCTCAACGACCTGCGGGGCCGGGTGGTGCTGAGCACCGACGGCGGGCTGCGCACAGGACGGGACGTGGTGATGGCGGCCCTCCTGGGCGCAGAGGAGTACGCCTTTGGCACGGCCGCCATGGTGGCCGTGGGGTGCCAGATAGCACGGCAGTGACACCTGAACACCTGCCCCGTAGGGGTAGCAACACAAGACCCTGAGCTGAGGAAGAAGTTCTGGGGAACGCCAGAGATGGTCGTCCGGTTCCTCTTCTATGTCGCAGAGGAGGTGAGGCAGATTCTGGCCTCTATGGGCGCCCGCTCCCTGGAGGAGATCATAGGCCGCCCCGACCTGCTGGAGCAGGTGCCAGTGCCAGACCACCCCAAGGCAGCCACGGTGGACCTCTCCAGGGTGCTGCGCCGGGTAGACCCGGAGGGCCACCGCCCCAGGTACTGTGTCCAGCCAGGGGGCAGGCAGGCGGTAGACCCGCCCCTGGACGACGAGCTTATGCCACTGGTACGGCCAGCCCTGGAGGGCAAGGGCCCGGTGGTGCCGGAGCGGGGAATACGCAACGTGCACCGGGCGGTGGGAGCACGGATTGCGGGCGAGATCGCCTACCGCTACGGGGACGTTGGCCTGCCGGAGGGCTCCATTGAACTCCGGTTCAGGGGCTCCGCAGGCCAGAGCTTCGGTGCCTTCTGCATAGAGGGGATGCGCTTGGTGCTGGTGGGAGAGGCCAACGACTACGTCTGCAAGGGGATGCACGGCGGTGAGGTGGTGGTGCGCCCTCCGGAGAACGCCGCTTTCCTCCCCCACGAAAGCGTCATCATGGGTAACACTGTCCTCTACGGGGCCACTGGCGGCAGGCTCTTCGCCGCAGGCAAGGCAGGGGAGAGGTTCGCGGTGCGCAACTCCGGTGCCTGGACGGTGGTGGAGGGCGCGGGAGACCATTGCTGCGAGTATATGACCGGCGGAGTGGTGGTGGTGCTAGGGCCCACGGGGCGCAACTTCGGCGCCGGTATGTCCGGGGGAATGGCCTACGCGCTGGACCAGGACGGACAGCTCCAGAGGCGCGTCAACCCGGAGATGGTGGGCGTTGGCCCTGTGGATGACCCGGACGATGTGGAGAACCTGCGCTCGCTGGTGCAGCGCCACCACCAGCTAACAGAGAGCCCCATGGCGGGGGAGGTCCTGGCCCGGTGGGACGAGTACCTGCCGCGCTTCAAGAAGGTGGCGCCCCTGCCGCACGTGGCGCCTCCGCTACCCCGCGAGCAGCAGAGGGCCCGTCGCGATGCCCTGCTGGCCGCCAGCCGGACGCAGGCCGGAGGATAGGGCCGTTCCCATGCCGCAGAAGGGCGAAAAGGCGCCTCACTTCACCCTCCCCAGCACTCACGGGGAGATGGCACTCAGCCGGCTCCTCTCCCAGGGCAGGGTGGTGCTCGCCTTCTACACCGAGGACAACACCCCCACCTGAACCCAGGAGGTCTCCTCCCTGCGGGAGGAGCATGAGACCCTGAAGGGCCTGGGGGCCCAGGTGGTGGCGGTGAGCGCCGATAGTCTGGAGTCCCACCGCGCTTTCCAGGAGAGGGCCGGAGAGTTCCCCTTTCCCCTGGCCTCGGACCCCGACCTGGCGGTGGCACGACTCTACGGCGTGATGAGGGAGGACCTGAAGCGGGCCGGTCGTGCCATCTTTGTTATCGGGGAGGATGGGACCATTCTGCACTCCATACCCTACTACCAGCCCGGAGATGTCTCCCAGTTCCTTGGCATCTTCGAGGCCCTGGGCATGGAGGGATAGCCCTCACCCCGGAGTCAATCGCCCCCCAGGCCATAGGCCCGCCGTTCGTCCGAGCCCTTTGGCGGGTCCCAGGGCCGGGCTGCGGTGCCACCACGGACGGCGATGGGGACATCCACTGACACGGTGGTGCCCTTGCCCACCTCTGAGCGCACGGTCAGGGTGCCCCCCAGAAGCCTGGCCCTCTCCTGCATGCCCTGGATTCCCAACTTGGCCTGAAGGGAGGGGTCTCGCGCCAATCTCTTTGCCTCGAACCCTCTTCCGTTGTCCCTGATGGCCATCCTGACCCGGTAGTCCTCCTGGTACAGCGTGAGGGCCACTTCGCTGGCCTGGGCGTGCTTGCCCACGTTGGAGAGCGACTCCTGGGCGATCCGCCAGAGGAGCAGTTGGTGATCAGGAGAGAGAAGCGCAGGGGCACCGCGCACCTCCAGTTGCCCCTTGACACCGTGTTGCCTAAGGGTCTCGTCCAGGAGCCACTCCAGTGCAGGAATGAAGCCCACGTCGTCCAGAATGCGCGGACGCAGGTCTTGCAGCAACCGTCGTAGGTCCGTGGCCGCCTCGACCGCCTGAGTGCGGACTCTTTGCACCTCCTCCACCACTCCCTGATCGGAGCCTCCTTTGGCCCACGAGGCCAGGTGGTCCAGGCGCTGCGTGATGACGTAGAGGGACTGGACGGTCTCGTCGTGCAGCTCTCGGGCTATGCGCCGCCGCTCCTCCTCCTGGGCCACGATTACCCTCTGTGCCAGTGCCTTGGCGTGCTCCACGCGCCTGCGCTCGGAGACCACCAGCGCGACGAAAAGTCCACCGATCACCGAAATACCGGCCACCTGAAGTAGCGTCTGGACCAGGTCGCCGGGCCCCATGAGGGCTCTGGGCACCATTATGGCCTCGGCCACGGCCAGGGTGATGAGACCGCCCCTTATGCCATAGACGACGCTTCCATACAGTACGGGCAGCAAGAGAAGGATGCGTTCCAGGGACTGTCTGTTGGCAAGGCCGATGGGCGTGTGAGAGGCGGCGGCTGAGAGAAGAGGCAGGCTGTCGCCGTAGTGGAGGAGAGCGCCAACTACGAGTATGCTCGCAAGGAGCCCGATGTGCACCTTGCTGCTGGCCAGAGGCGAGCGGTAGAGCCGAAGGACTCTGGCAAGACGTATCCTCATGCGGCGCCGGGCCTTCAGCCTTGAGTCTCCTGGGCGCAGCTCAGTCGCCCTTTGCATCGGCTTGTAGAGTCTCTTGATGGTGCTCTCTGGCAGCGAGGGCGCCATTACCAGGCGGCACAGCATCGCTGCCGGGTGACTTCTGCGCCGTCTCCATGTCCACCCAGCCCAGGCGCACGGCCTGCAAGACCGCCTCCGTACGGGAGGCAACCCCCATCTTGGCAAAGATGCTGACCAGGTGGGACTTCACGGTAGAAATGCTGAGACAAAGCTGGCTGGCTATGTCTTTGTTGCTCTTCCCACAGGCGGCAAGGCGTAGCACATCCAGCTCTCGCGCCGTCAAGCCTTCGCCGCCGGCGGGCGTGGCTGCCGCAGCCTGGGCTCTAGCGACCTTGCTAAGGATCCTGGCCACCACGGATGGATGGAGCACCGACTCCCCGGCGCGGATGGCCCGCAGGGACTGGACCACCTCCTGGGCCGAGGCGGTCTTGAGGAGGTACCCTGCGGCCCCCGCCTCCAGCAGCCCCAATACGTAGCGGTCGTCGTCGTAGGCGGTGAGGATGACCACTGCACTGGAAGGGTTGAGCTTCTTGATCTGCTTGGTGGCCTGGATGCCTCCCATGCCCGGCATGACCACGTCCATGAGAATGATGTCCGGCTTCAGAGCTTCCACCAGCCGCAACGCCCCGAAGCCATCGCCAGCCTCACCTACAATCTCTATGTCAGGCTCGTGCCGGAGAAGATTCCTGAGACCCTCCCGTACCAGCGGGTGGTCATCCACCAAAAGTACCCTGGTTGCGTCCATCCTGCCCCCCACCCTTTGACCGAGAATCGCATATCCCAGCCAATGTTATCCTAGCACCTGGTGAAAAAAGTCGCAAGCTCCGGCCCCAACTATAGTATGAAGATTCATACTTTTGGCAGATGCCTGTCCTCTGGCACTAGAACCAAGGTTGGAGTCGCCCCCCCACAGAAGGAAGGATGAGAAAGGAGCCCCGGACTGATGCCTCCGGTGCCGAGCCGCTGGCACACTGTATCCGGCAGGAACGCCAGTGGGCGAGGTGCAGGAACCATGAAGGACAAGCTGCTTATCTATCAAGGTGACCCGTGCACCATGCGCCTGGACGACCCGAAGATCCAGACGCTGCCAGATGTGAAGGAGCACGGAGCAGAGCTCTGCCCGTACCATACCGACCGCCGGCAGTGCTCCCTGCCGCGATACGGGTGCGTGCGAGTGGCTGGGCTGAAGGTGGCGCGCTACCTCCTTCTGTTCTATGGCGAGGCCTCGCAGCGGACCCTGGCCTTGGAGGTGGAGGAGTTCCGCCAGAGGGCCCCGTTGCCCCCGCGCCAGCTTGAGGCCTACGTAGACACGCCCAACTACCACCTCCGTCAGGTCACCGATCCCCAACTGGTGGTGCAGCGGGTGAGCGAGTATGCTAGTGCCGTCCTGGACCTGAAGCCCGGAGAGAGGGTCTTCCGGGCTTCAGATGAGGGGACGCCTCCACTGAAGGAGCCTGGTGCGGAACTGACTTCGGTAGAGGGGGCCGGGTCCACGACTGAGCCTAGCAAGGTGGCTTCCTAGCATCGTGGCTGAGAGTGTGGTTCTCTTCAATGCCTTAACAAAGGGAAAGGAGGCTGCATGATGCCAGTTGATGCTGGGTCCCATTCGCAACCCCAGCCCCGTGCAGCCCGGATATCCTCTGTTGACTCCGGAGCCCAATGGTCGGCCCGGGCGAAGCCCTGGACGGCCCTGGTGCGCCCTGCACGGGCCCCGGCCTTTCTGGAGATGGCCCTCAGCGTGAGCGGCCTGGGGCTAGCCGCCTTCATGGTGATGCACCTAGGACTCCTCTTCAGCGTGTTGCTGGGGACGACTACCATGAACACCCTGGCCGGCTTCCTGGAGCGGTACTATCTGCTACAGGTGGGAGTGGCTTTCCTTCTCATCTTCTTCGTATCCCACGTGTTCCTGTCAGCCAGGAAGACCCCCGCCAGGTTCGGCCAGCAGTTGGCGCTAGTGCGGCATATCCGCTCGCTGAAGCACCTGGACACCTGGACATGGGGCTTTCAGATTGTCAGCGGCGTCGCCCTGCTGGCTGTGGTAGCCATCCATCTATGGGTGGTCCTGACAGACCTGCCCATCCAGGCGGACAAGAGCGGCGCCCGCGTCTACCAGCTCTACCTGTGGTTCTACGTCCCCTTCCTGGTGCTGGCGGAGAGCCACCTCTCCATTGGGGTGTACAGGGTGGCGGTCAAGTGGGGCCTTCTCTCCCGCCGCCTGGCGCACCCCATTCTCCTGGTGTGGACGGCCCTGGTGCTGAGCCTGGGGGCCGCCATCCTGGTCACTCTGTACCGGGTTGGAGGTAGGCTGTGACTATTTACACCGATGTCCTTGTCATTGGGGCGGGCCTCGCCGGGGAGCGGGCGGCTATAGAGGTGGCCTCCCGAGGGTTCAAGGTGACCATACTCTCTCTGGTGCCGCCGCGGCGCTCCCACTCCACAGCGGCCCAGGGTGGGATGCAGGCTGCCCTGGGCAACATGACCAAGAGCCAGGGAGACTCCCCTGACGTCCACTTCGAGGACACGGTGAAGGGCTCCGACTGGGGATGTGAGCAAGACGTCGCCCGACTGTTTGTCACCCAGGCGCCGGTGGCGGTACGTCAAACATCTTACTGGGGCGTGCCTTGGACCCGGGTGGTGGCGGGGTCGCGCCAACTGCCCGACGGCGAGGTCATTGAGGAGACGCAGGAGAAAGAGGGGCTGATCGCGGCCCGCAACTTTGGCGGCACCAAGAAGTGGCGCGCCTGCTTCGCATCGGACGGCACCGGCCACGCCCTGGTGTATACCCTGGACAACGTGGTGATCCAGCTAGGCGTGGAGGTGCATGACCGGGTGGAGGCGGTGGCCCTGATCCACGACGGCCAGCGCTGCTATGGGGCCGTGGTGCGAGACCTGCGCACCGGACAGCTACGCACCTACGTGGCCCAAGCTACGGTCGTCGCCACCGGCGGCCATGGCCGTATCTACGGACATTCCACCAACGCTGTAATCAATGAAGGGACAGGAATGGCCATCGCTCAGGACACCGGGGTGGTGCCCCTGGGCAACATGGAGGCGGTCCAGTTCCACCCCACGGGCGTTGTCCCCGGCGACATCCTGGTGAGCGAGGCCTGTCGCGGCGATGGAGGGTACCTGCTGGACAAGGACGAGCACCGCTTCATGCCGGACTACGAGCCTGAGAAGAAGGAGCTGGCCTCCAGAGACGTGGTCAGCCGCCGAATGGTCCAGCACATAAGGAAGGGGTTTGGCGTGGAGAGCCCTTACGGCCCTCATCTCTGGCTGGACATCCGGCACCTGGGGAAAAAGCACATCGAGACCAACCTGCGGGAGGTAGCTGATATCTGCCGCGACTTCCTTGGCCTGGACGCGGTGCGCCAGCTCATTCCTGTGAGGCCGACCCAGCACTACAGCATGGGAGGAATTCGCACTGATATCAATGGCCGCGCGTATGGCCTGGCAGGGCTCTACGCCGTCGGCGAGACGGCCTGCTGGGACCTGCACGGCTTCAACCGGCTGGGCGGCAACTCTCTGGCGGAGACCCTTGTAATGGGCATGGTGGTGGGTGGCCGGATCGCCCAGGACCTGGAGTGGCTGGAGATGCCCTTCCCCCAAGGGGTGGTGACGGCGCTGATCCAGGACGCCACCCGCCAGGTGGAGGAGCGGGTCCGCCACCTCATGGCGGGTGGGCCTGAGTACGTCTACGACCTGCGCAACGAGATGTCCCACATCCTGCTGGAGAAGGTGGGCGTGTTCCGTAACGAAAAGGACCTAACGGAGGCCGTGGAAGGGCTGGTGAAGCTGCACCAGAGGGCCAGCCAGTTGGGACTCCGCTCCAGCGGGGTGGGCGCCAACCCCGAGGTGGCGGCTGCCCTGCGCCTTCCTGGCATGATCAGGCTGGCCACCACCATCGCCTACGGTGCCCTGAAACGCACCGAGAGTCGAGGCAGCCATTCCCGGGAGGATTACCCCTACCGGGATGACGCCAACTGGCTGAAGCGGACCCTGGCCACCTGGTCTCCAGGGGCTGATCTCCCCTCGCTAAGCTACGAGCCGGTGCGCATTACAGAGCTGCCCCCAGGTGACCGGGGCTACGGCGAGGGCAAGGTGGTGTCGGCCAAAGCGACGACAGAGGGGGAGCGTGTCCATGGCTAAGGACAGGAAGCTGGTTTTCCACATCTTTCGCCACAACCCCAACGACCCGGACTCCAAGCCGCGGTTGCAGGACTTCTCCCTGGAGGAGACTCCACGGATGACCCTCTTCACCGCGCTGACGCGCATCCGGGAGGAGCTGGACCCCTCCCTTCAGTTCGACTTCGTGTGCCGGTCAGCCATCTGCGGCTCGTGCGCCATGCTGGTCAACGGGCGACCCAGGCTGGCATGCCGCACCCGCACCGCCGAACTGCCAGAGAGGATGACCCTGCTTCCTCTGCCCTTCTTCCGGCTGGTAGGTGACCTCTCGGTAGACACGGGGAGCTGGTTCCGGGAGGTTGGCCTGCGGGTGGAGTCCTGGATTCATACCACCCAACCCTTTGACCCACAGGCGCAAGAGGAGCGGATGTCCAACGACCAGGCCCAGCTCATCTACGAGCTGGACCGGTGCATCGAGTGTGGCTGCTGCGTGGCGGCCTGCGCCGCCGCTCAGATGAACAGCTCCTATTTGGGGCCTTCGGGTCTGATGCGCATGGCCCGCTTCCTTGCTGATCCGCGCGACCAGCGCACCAACGCAGCGGTCTTTGAAGTGATAGGCACGGAGGACGGGGTGTTTGGCTGCGTGGGATTTCTGGCCTGCGACGACTACTGCCCCAAAGGGTTGCCTTTCGCTGCTCAGCTTGCCTACCTACGTCGCAAGATGGCGCTGACTGGCCTGCGGCCGTCCCAGAACGACAGGCGGGCCGCCGTAGCCCCCTTCAGTGCTCAAAAGTCGCACTAGAAAGAGCGCGTCATCATCGTCCGCTCGTATGGTTCGACAAGCTCACGAGCGGACGAAAGTTCCCGCTTATGTCCTTCGCCAGGGGGATGGTCGTCCCGACACGTCGGGATTCATCACCCTGCTAGAGGTCAAGATAGACAGTGTCACCTGTGTCCCACCGGAGCCTACCAGCCGTCTCCGTGGGCGGCACCTCGAACACCATCCACCCGTCCACCTGATAGCCCTGAACCAGATCAAAGCTGCCCCAGATGAAGGGCGCGTAGCGGTTCTCCTCTGATGGAGTCTCCTCCACCTCCTGGGCCCTCCCGCCCGGCAGCGGGTCCACGCTGGCGAACTCCGAAAGCCCCTTACCCAGGAAGGTCACTGAGTCGGGGCCGACCCGCATGGACACCTGGGCAGCCCGGCTGTTGGTGACTATGAGCCGCACCAGCAGGAGTCTGTTGCCGTCCTGGCTCGGGCGCAACACGTAGTGCTTGCCATCCTCGCCGGTGTAGGCAACCTCAGTTACTGTAGCCTTCTCGGGGCTGCGGATGGCCAGGGAGTCGCCGAACTTCCACTCCCCTGGCCTGGAGCCGCCGCAGGAGGCCGCCACGGCCAGCGCCAGGAACGCCAGCACCAGCCAGGCAAATGGAATCCTCAACCACATGCGGCATATACCACCGGCTGGTGCCCACGGCCTTTGCATGGCTGCGCGCTAGTCTCCTGTGGAGGATAGAGATGGCATGGCCCGGAGCCTGCGGACCAGGTCCAGAAGTACAGTCAGGACGTACTCCATCTCCTCTTCCTTGTTGTCCCGGCCCACAGTGAGCCGCAGGCTGCCCTGGGCTATATCTGCGGGCAGGCCTATGGCCAGCAGCACGTGGGAGGGCTCCAGGGAGGCCGACGTGCAGGCGCTGCCGCTGGAGGCGGCGATGCCTGCCATGTCCAGCCCCAGCAGTATAGGCTCCCCCTCCACATGCTCGAAAGAGAAGTTGACGTTGTTGGGCAGCCGCAGGGTGGGATGGCCGTTGAGGCGCGCCTTTGGCACCCTCTCCTGGATGCCTGCAATGAGCCTGTCCCGCAGCCGCTGGCAATGGGCGCTCACCCACTCGCGCTCGCTCTCAGCCAGTTCCAGGGCCTTGGCCACCCCCACGATGCCGGGCACATTCTCAGTGCCGCCTCGGCGCTGTCTCTCCTGCCCTCCACCCAGTTGAACAGCCACAAAGGGGGTCCCTCGCCGCATGTACAGCACCCCCACGCCTTTGGGGCCATACAACTTGTGGGCCGAGAGGCTGAGCATGTCCACGCCCAGCTTCTTCACGTCCAGCTCCAGCAGCCCGGCGCACTGCACCGCGTCGGTATGCACCACAATGGTGCGCCGGAGGGCCGCCGCCCGCTCCTTGACGCGCCGCGTAATTTCAGCAACGGGCAGGATGGTCCCGATCTCGTTGTTGGCCATCATGACGCTCACCAGCACAGTCCGGGAGGTGACGGCCCTCTCCACCTCCTCAGGGTCCACCAGCCCATAGTGGTCCACCGGCAGGTAGGTCACCTCAAACCCCAGGCTCTCCAGCAGATGGCAGGCGTGCAGCACCGCGTGGTGCTCGATGACGGTGGTGATGACGTGGTTGCCGGTCTCTCGCAGCGCCAGAGCGGAGCCAATCACCGCCGCGTTGTCCGACTCGGTGCCGCCGCTGGTGAAGACGACCTCGCTGGCACGCGCATTCAGCACCCTGGCCACCCGCTCCCGCGCATCATCAATGGCCTTTCGCCCTTCCTGGGCCAGGGTGTATATGCTGGAGGGGTTGCCATAGACCTCAGAGAAATATGGCAGCATCGCCTCCAGCACCTCTGGACGCACCGGCGTGGTGGCGGCGTGGTCCAGATATATGAAGCGTTCGGGAGCCTGTGCCATTCACCTCTCCCAAGAGACACCCGCCCCAGGTGCTTGCCTCAGCGCTGTTCACCCAGGAACGGCGGTCAGAACGTTCAACAGTTCCAGAGCCCAGGAACACCTTTGTACGGAGATTGTAGCACACCTTGGGACGATAGGAGCAAGAGAGGCGGATGGGCCGCCCTCCCCGCCTACTGGTCGCCCGCCACTATTCGAGAGGCCTCCTCCGCCCGCTCCTCCAGCACATAGAGGCCGTGGTGGATGAAGGAGAAGGCGCCCAGCGCGCCATACCCGGCTCCCAGAGGTCTGACCACGGAGGGTATGCCGTGCTCCTCCAGGCGCTGGGCCCAGAGGCGGGCCTCCATCTCGTTGGGGTAAGTGGCTATCCGCACCTCTTTAGCCATAAACAGGCCCTCGAAGCGGCCCGGCTCTGTTGACTTCCTCAGAGACAACCGACTTCTTCCCACCCGCCCGCCCTT
>JACPQL010000046.1 GCA_016190445.1 Chloroflexota bacterium | reverse complement strand
GGTGATGAAAAACCCTTTCGACCATCCCCCTGACCCCCTTCCTGGCCAGGAAGGGGGCGAAAATTGTATCTGGGGGACACCCCCAGACCCCCGCCAAAGGGGCTTCGCCCCTCTGGACACCCCTTCTTCATCATCCTGCTAGACCTTTCTTTGCCAGACATCTGCGGGTCCTCGGCGTTCTGTAGGAATTCAAGAATCCAATGCCGCTCGGAAGAGAATGCGTTCTTCAGGATTTTGAGCATATTTACATATCCATCCCAGCGGTCAGTTCCCCTATTGGCAAGGATCGTGTCGCGAATGTCAGATATCACACTCATCGTCGCCCCTCCTCTCGCTCTTACCGATTATATGGCTTGGTTGTCGTCTGAGACAGCGGTTCTGGTGCATCAGGTTTGTCGAGCCTGGGACCTCTTGAGCTTTCCAATACCTGCAAGCTGCGCGCCATCGGGTTGCGAAGCTAGCTTGTATGCCGGGCTTGGGGAGCCAGGAGCGGGAAGGAGCCACGCTCAGCCGGACTGCGTCAGCGGTGGCAGGCGCCCAGGGGTCACCCCAAGTCCTCCAGCACCATGCGGGCCACCCTCCGGCCCAGGCGGACGCTGTAGTTGGTTCCTCGGTCCTCTGGGTAGATCTGGGTGGTGTTCGCAAGGTACAGGCGGGGGATGGGAGTGCGGTGGTCTGGGATGCGGCGGGAGTAGTACGTGGTGATGACGGGCTGGGCGGCGTCCTCCCGGTGGTAGTAGTACTCCTGAATCCACTCCCTCTGGAACTCGGGGTTGAGGCGGCGCAGGTGAGGCAGGTACTCCTCCAGGAGCTCCTCACGGCCCTTCTGGTAGAGGGGGTGGCCCCGGCTGAGGTAGTTGGCGATGTAGACCACGTGCTTGCCCCCGTAGTGCTCGGGCCCCACCAAGTTGGTGTGCTCGATGACTCCCACGAAGGGGATGGAGCGATCGGCGATGTTCAGCCAGTAGGTGGAGGTGAGAGGGCGGTCCAGGACGAGGACCACCAGCACAGCCGCCAGGTATGTGACGTCCCTGAGCCTGCTCAGGTACCCCTCCGGCAGCCCCGGCACCAGGCGGGGGAAGACATAGGAGGGCACCGTGGCGATGATGGCGTCGTACTCCCTCCGCTGGGGCTCACCGTCCCCCAGCCTCACCTCCAGGCCGGTGGCGCGCCCTTCCTCCTGCACCACCCGCTCCACCGACGCCCCGGTGTGCACCTCCCCTCCGGCCTGAACAATGCGCCTGCCCACCTCGTCGAATACCGCGCCGAAGCTGCACATGGGGTAGCCCAGGCGTTCCTTCTGCATACCGCGCAGCCCCTTGCCGCGGGAGGTCACCCTCAGGGCGAACTTGTTCCACAGCCACACCATGCTCACCTGGTCGTGATACTCGCCGAACTTGCCCCGCAGCATCGGCCCCAGAACCACATCATAGGGGCCGCGGCCTACGTGCTTGAGGACCCACTGCGCCGCCGTCTGGCCCTCCAGGCTGCGCCACTCGCGACGTCGCTGTAGGCGCAGGGTCACCAGCCCCAGCCGGACCCGATCCACCAGAGAGAGGGGTCTGAAGCGGAGAAGGTCGCCGGGCGTGACGAAGGGCCATATTCTGTCCTGGCAGAAGATACCCACCTTCGACTCTATCCACCGGAGCTGGGAACCCAACCCCACCTCGCCCATCAGGCCCATCATATCCTGGTCGCTGGTGAACAGGTGGTGATAGGCACGCTCCAGCCGCGCCCCACCCACGTCGAAGGTGGAGGCCTGGCCTCCCAGAAAAGGGGCGCGCTCAAAGACCTCGGCGTGATGGCCGTGCCTGGTCAGCTCATAGCCCGCCGCCAGGCCCGCCGCGCCCCCGCCTATGACGCCTACTCGCATCCCTCACCTCTCATCGTTGCCCGCGTCGGGGAGCACCACGCGCTGCGACTGGCTCCTCTTGGCAAGCTGAGAAAGTGACAGGTTCTCCAACCACAGGTAGACCAGTCCGGCCAGGGTCACGGGCGCCAGAAGAGCGATGTGCAGCGCCACCGCGTAGGCCGAGGCCACGCCCCGCTCCGCGCCCAGAAACACCAGGGTGGCGGCGCCGAAAAACTCGAAAGGCCCCACGGCCCCTGGGGAGGAGGGAAGAGAGGTGGCCAGGTTGGAGATGGCCGTGACCATGAGAATGCCCGCGGCCATCATCCCCAAAGTGGCGAACGCCCCCTCCAGGCCGAAGGACAAGGCCAACACGTAGTACATTGCGGCCTCAGACAGCCAGACCGGCAGCGACCACAGGAACACCGTCACCAGCCGACGGGGGCTCCTGAGAACATGGAGTCCCTCAATGAACCGCACGCCCAGGTGCATAGCCCTGGCCCGCCACCGGAGTGGCAGGGGCCGCGCCAGTTGCTGCCCCACCCACAGGGCCTTCCCGGGGTAGAGGGACGCACCCACCAGGGCCACCATCACCGCCAGGAAAGGCGCCACGCCCACAGCGGACAGCAGCCAGGCGGGCAGGTGGGTGCTCTGGCTTAGCTGGCCCACCAGCCCCGCCACGGGGAGGAACAGGGCGGTGACAGCCAGCAGGAAAAGCAGCGCCAGACCGTCGTACACGCGCTCCACCACCACCGTGGCCAGTGCGGACGTGGCGCTGACCCCCTCCCGCTGGCCCAGGTAGTAGCTGCGCACCACCTCGCCCAAGCGGGCTGGTAGCAGGTTGTTGGCCATATATCCCACCACCACCACGGGGAAAAGGCGTGCCAGAGGGATAGGGCGCATGGGCGCCAGCAGGTACTTCCACCGCCACGTGCGGAAGAGCACCGCCGCGAAGTAGGCCGCTATGGCGGGCAGCAGGTAAAGATAGTTGGCCCCGGCCAAAGCAGAGGCCATCTTACGAAGGTCAACTCGGTAGAAAAAAAGGGCCGAGAAGGCCAGGCTCACCGCCAGGCCCAGCCAGAACTGTCGTGACAGTCGCAAAAGCCAGCCCCCTGTTTGTCAAAGGCGGACGCCCACCGGTCGAAGGCGCTCGTCTCGGAACGTAGCAGGCCAAGTATAGCCGCCTGGACAGTGGCAGACAACGCAGTCAGGACGCGCCATGCACCCACGGCTACTTCACTGCTCCAGATCGAGACGGTAGAAGTAATAGCCCTCTGACATATAGGGGCGGCTCTCGATGCGGCGGTAGAGCAGAAAGTCGGTGAGCCGTCTCCATTGGTCGCGAGCGGTCACGCGCTGAAGGATTCTGGAGGGGGTGATGTCGCGGTACCCCTCGGGGAACCACCATATGCGGACATGCCGCTCGCCCTGAGAGAACCCCTGGAGTTTACCCTGAAGGGCATCCCGGGCTGGGAAGCTCAGTATCAGAACGTCTGCCTCTGGCGGAGTTGCCGGAGGCTGGCAGTTGCCCTCGCCGTAGCATGGATAGCTCGTCTTCCCGTAGTCGCGGAGGTACCAGTGCCATGGCCAGGACTCCGTGACGTCCACCACAATGGGCAGGTCCTTCCCCTTCCCTGACGCCTCCGCCAACCGCCGGATGTCCGCGGCGATCCTGGGGACATCCGGTGAGCCCTCCGCGTATCCCAGCATCTCCACGTTGAGGCGGTGCGTCTGGTAGCTGGCGCGGCCAGCGGCCTGCACCGTCACTGCCAGCAGAAGGCCGGCCAGCCCCAGGGAGACCAGGGCCACTCCGTGGGCGAGGCTGTGGCGCCAGGCCAGGTAAGCGCTGGCGACCATTCCCACGGCACCTACCGCCAGCATGAGCCAGAAGGCGGCCTGGGTGTGGAAACTTGTATCGCGCACCACCAGCAGGCCCGCCCTCATCAGCAGCACCAGCGCCAAGGGCACAATCCCCAGGGCCACCACCCATCCCTCGGCCATCGCCCGCCGCCATGGCACGGTGGCAACCAGGAACCCCAGGAACCGCCCCGCCAGGAGGGCCTGCGGCAGCGTCACCCCCACCAGGAGCTGAGGCATCTTCTCGCCGGCGATGGTGTAGGCCAGAAAGATGAGCACTGCCCAGTACAGCAGGAACTTGTCGAAGAGACGCCCCTTGACCACGGCGTACCCGGCGCCCAGGAGGGCGAAGAGGAGCGGCAGGAACTCGTAGGTGCCGTTCAGCATCAGCGGGTAAAACCAAGGCTGGCCGCCGCGGGCCTCCCCTTGCTGCACCACCCACCAGTAGCCCAGCGCCTGCCACACGCCACTGCCGATTCCCATCACATTGGTGCCGAAGCTGGTGAAGAAGGCTAACCAGATGGCCCAGAAGACCAGGGCACAGAGGAGCCACAGCCGCCACCGCCACATCACCCCTACCAGGATGGAGGCGACGGCCAGAAACGCCACCACAGTGGTAGCAGCGATGAACCCGCTGGTGCCGATAGGGGCGCCCACAGGCCCCTTGCCCCAGTCTGTGTTTGCCAGGACCAGGCCCAGCGGGCGCTGAAAATGCCCTACCCCAGCCGCCCAGAGAGGCAGGGTCAGCGTCACCAGCACTATGAGCAGGATGCTCGGCGCCGAGAACTCGCGCAGGCGCACCCGCCCGAAGAGGGATGGGACCAGGTCAGGCAGCGCCAGCAGGAAGAGGAAGCCGCCAAGGACGGCTGCGACGAAGTAGGAACTCTCCATGGTTATGAACAGCCCCGCCAGCACTGCGGAGAACCCCACCAGGTAGCGGCGCCTCTGGGTCTCCATGTACCGCCACATCAGCACCACCAGGCCCAGAGTCCACCCCGTCACGAAGATGTCGTCGCGGGCGAACCGGCTGAAGTAGAGCATGGATGGGGAGACGGCCAGCATCACGCCCGACGCCAGGGCACCTACCCTGCCAAGGTAGCCCCTGAGGAAATACGGCAGGCCCACCAACGCCGTGCCGAAGAGCGCAGGCATGAGCCGGAGGGTGAACTCGCTATCGCCGAAGAGGAAAAAGAGCAGAGCGGTGGCAAAGAACTTGAATGGGCCGTGGGTTATGGGGGTGTGCTGGTAGCTGAAGTCCCTGCTCAACGCCAGGGTGAAGTAGGCGTGTTGCGCTTCGTCGTGGCCCAGCCCTCGCGAGCCCAGGTCCCACAGGCGCATACCCAGGGCCAGGGCCACCAGGGACAGAAAGGCCAAGCCGTACCAGTGGCACCGCACCCAGTCCGCTACCACCCGCACACGCGGCATCGCCTCCGCCTGGGGCTTCTCATGCCACATGGCGGCCATGCACTACTCCGAGACCTGATAGATGGCCACCCCATCGGCGGGCTGGAAGACCAACTCGCCCAGTCCACCAAACTTGGCCATCCCCTCGGACCCGTACTGGCGGCGCTCCCTTGGACCCACCACCACATACTTCACCCCATAGCGACGCACCAGCTTCCCGGCCTGCTCCACGTCCTGGGTGGTGTAGAGTTCCTTCACGTCTGCCCGGCGCCCACGGAACGGCAGCTCGGAGCCGCGCCACTGTAGCTCGTGGCCCTCCCAGCCCAGCACCGTGGGCAGCCCCGTGCTGGCCGATATGCGCCCGAAGTCGGAGTAATCGTCCCCAACAGCCTCCAAGACCACCGATCCCCGAGGCGCGTTCGCTTGCAGCCACTGGATAGCCGAGTACTCCCACGGGCTGAATCGGGCCACATGGGAAAGACCGTCAAGAGTGGCCTTCCCACTGTCCTCCTTCACCCTGCTGTAAATGGCCGCCGCCGGATAGTACAGGGAGGCTGCCACCAGCACCGCCACCACCGACCACCAGGCAAGGCCCCACGGCCTGCGAAAAAGGTCGGAGTGGTCCAGCCGACCCGCGACGTAGTATAGGCCGTAGCCGCTGGCTACGGCAAGGAAGGTCCATGCCTGGTAGTAGAGCTTGAACACGGTGTTCATACGGCTGTTGAAGAGGTCCACCAGGAAAAATAGCTCCGGGCCCAGAATGAGGAGGAAAGCCACCGCCGCCAGTACCAGAGCGAAGGCCGTAGGGCCCAAGCGGCCCGCACAGGCCCTCACCGTAGCTGAGAAAACGGCCCCACCCACCAGGAACACGAAGGGCACCACCAGAACCAGCCGCCCCCCCACCGGTGAGGCCCCCCCACCGGGCGCGATGCCAAGGGCACGGGCCAGTAGCCAGAGCACCACGGGAAGCAGGGCCACCACACCGGCCATAGCCAGGGCTCTGCGCCAGCTCCGGTGGGCGGGCACGGTGCCGTACTGCACCACAAGGAAGGACACACCCAGAAACCCCAGCAGCCCCCACACCAGGAAGAGGTGCAGTGGTCGGCTGGCCGCCCCGCTCAGTGGGAGAATACCCGATGCCTGGCTCTGGAACGTGCCGTAAAAGGGAAGAAAGGCCACCACCGCCGCCGCCAGAATGGTCGCCGTCACAAGGGCGGCTCGCCCCGCGGCCTCGCGGAGACGTCCCCTGGACTGATGGCAGGCCCGCAGTCCCAGGGCAGCCACCAGCACGGCAGCCAGCGTGGGGAAGTCCCACAGGTTGATGAAGGCCAGAGAGCCCAAGATGAGAGCGAGGGCCGCCGCCTCCCAGGGGTGCTCCTGAAGCCACCCCAGGCCCAGCCGCCGGTGCGTGGCGTAGGCGTTGAGCACAACCCCCAGCGCCAGCAGCACAAAGGGGAGCGACATCACGTGAGGGTGCAGGTCCCCCAGGAGCAAGCTGAAGAACGGGAACTCGGCGATGGTGCCCGGTATTACCCGGCTAGCCCGCCACCACCACCAGCTCTCCTGGGAAGCCCAGGAAGGCGAAGCCCCACCGGGCGCGGCCAGGCCCTCCACCCCCACCACCCCCCAAAAGCCAGCGGAGCCCAGTCCCCTGGCATGCAGCAGCTCCAGCGCGCCCTCCAGATTGCTGAGCAGAAGCAACATCACCACCGAGGCCAGCCCCGCCATCACCGCCGCCGCGAAGGAGCCCTTCCTCATGCGCACCAGGTTGTACACGAGGCCAAAGGCCGCCACCGAGGCCAGGGCCGCCACTGTGCCCAGGCCCAGATTGTAGCCCACGCTGGTGCCCACACCTGAGAGCATGGTGAGGACACCCATCATCAGGTAGCCAAAGTAGTAGTAGCTCACCACGTGGCCAGATAGCCACGGGTCCAACGGCGGGTAAGAGGGGCTTCGCACCACAGCGTTCAGGAAGGCGAAGTCCATGGGCTGTTCCGTATGGAATATGGCTGGAATCTGGGCGCGCAGGGCGGTCCACCCTACGAAGAAGACCACCGTCACTACTTCTGCCAGCAGGATGAGGCGCACCTCCCTTCGCACAAACGCGGCCAACTCCTGCCGGTGCAGGCTGAATAGCAAGGCCGACACTGCGGCCACCGCCACCACGACGGCCAGCAGGGTCCAGCGGGAGTTGGGCACCGTGCGTGAAAGGACTACCAGCCAGAAGAGGTAGGAGACCAGCAGAAGGCCAAACGGCTTGGAGAGAGACCAACCGCGGTCCGGCAGCCGCCGGAACAAGAGAAAGGCGAAGGGCAGGCCAATGAGCCCGATCGCTTCCAGGGCTATGAGCCAGACAAAGGCTTCTAGCACCAGCTATACGTGCGGGGCGACGCCGTTTTCCGGAGCAGGAGTGAGCATGGCATCCAGGAAATCATCAGCGTCGAAGGTAGACATGTCCTCCAGGCCCTCCCCCGTGCCAATGAACTGCACCGGTATACCCAATTCCCGCGCCACGGCCAGGACAATCCCCCCCTTGGCAGTGCCATCCAGCTTGGCCAGGAACACGCCGGTGATGCCCACTGCCTCGGCGAAGCTGCGGGCCTGGGCCAGCCCGTTGTGGCCCGTGGTGGCGTCCAGCACCAGCAGCACCTGGTGGGGTGCGCTGGGGTCCAGACGGCCCAGCACTCGCCGTACCTTGCGCAACTCCTCCATCAGGTTGACACGGGTGTGCATCCGGCCCGCCGTGTCCACGATGAGCACATCGGCGCCACGGGCCTTGGCCGCCTGGTAGGCATCGTAGGCCACGGCGCCCGGGTCGGCCCCAGACTGGTGAGCGACCACGGGAACGTCCAGGCGCTCCCCCCACCTCTGGAGCTGCTCAATAGCAGCGGCACGGAAGGTGTCCCCCGCGGCCAGCACCACCCTCCTGCCCTGCTCCTTGAAGCGGTGCGCCAGCTTGGCGATGCTGGTGGTCTTGCCCACTCCGTTGACGCCCACCACCAGGACCACCAGGGGCCTGGGCAACTCCGCATCTCCGTTGTAGCTCTCGCCTGGCCCATCATCGGTGGACGGGAAGAGGCGCAGCATCTCCTGCCTGAATATCTCCAGGAGGTCCGCCACGCTGCTCGGTTTCTCCTCCTTGAGCCGGGCCCGCACCTTCTTCACGAGCTCCGCGGTGGTCTCCACCCCCACGTCGGCGGAGATGAGGGCCTCCTCCACCCCCTCCCAGTCCTGCTCGCTCACCTGGGGGCCGCGAAAGAGGCCGGACATCCTCCCCAGGAGGGTCTGGCGGGTCTTCCGCAGCCCCTCCTGTGTCTTGTCCTTGCGCTTCAGAAAGCCGAACACAGCGCCCGCATCCTATCACCGGCTTCAGCTAGCGGTCAACGGAGCCAGCACCCGCTCGCAACGTCTCCAGCGCCCTGATCGCCGCCTGCCTCTCGGCGTCCACCTTGCGGCGCCCAACGCCCGAGCCCAGGGTCGCCTCCCCCACCAGGACCTCCACGGTGAACCGCGGGCCCTCCGGGGTGCCAGTGACCCCCACAGTGCGGTACCGGGGCGCCGGAAGCCCACAGCGCTGCACCAACTCCTGCAACATGGACTTGGCGTCCCGCACCACGCCCCGGCGCCGCTGTTGCAGCAGCTCCGACTTCAGCAGCCGCAGCACCAGCGCCCTGGCTGCCCTGTACCCCCGGTCAACGAGGGTGGCGCCCACCAGCGCCTCCACCGCCGCCGCCAGGTTGGAGGCCCGCTCTTGGCCCCCGGCGGCCCTCTCCCCACGTCCCAGGTACAGATGCTCTCCTATCCCCAGCCTGCCACCCACCGCTGCAAGAGTCTCGCCTCGCACCAGGGAGATGCGTAGCTCCGTGAGCTGCCCCTCGGTGTAATGAGGGTAATTTCGGTACAGCGCCTCCGCCACCACCAGCCCGATGAAGGCGTCGCCCAGGAACTCCAGCCGCTCGTTGGAGCCCAGAGCCCACTCCGGGTGCTCGTTCAGAAAGGAGCGATGCACCAGCGCCTGCTGGAGCACCGACTTGTCCCTGAAGCGGACACCCAGCTTCTCTTCGAGGCGGGAGAGATGGGACGGTGCCTCGGACATCTACGAACGCGCCGCCGAGATCCCCTTGGGCCACGGAGGCTGGGGCCGCTTCACCTCTCCAACGAACAGGTCGTCCTGCATCAGTGCCAGCACGTTGTCCCAAGTGCGGAGGGAGTCCTCCGGCCTGGGGCGCAGCATCTTGAGGTAGGCCGCACCGCCGTTAGGGAAGACGAAAGTCGGCGTGCCGAAAGCCCCGTACTGGTCCACCGAGGTGGTGTGGTCTCGGGCGATGGCCTGGAGAATGGACCGGTCCCGAATGTCCCGTTCCAGTCGCTCTGCGTCCACCTTTACGCTCCTGGCCACCTCCAGCACAACCTGGACGTCGTCTATCTCTTTCCGGTCCACGTGGCGCGCCGCCAGCAGGGCCCAGTGGAAGCGGAGGAAGGCCTCCTCTCCCTGGTGGCGCCGCACCGCTTCGGCGGCCCGCATGGCCCACAGCCCTTTGGAGGGGTAGTCGTCCGGCTGCTCCCACACCTTGAAGTCGGGCCCCACCTTCTGGTTCACCTGCTCCAGGGAGAAGTACCTCCAGTTCACCTGGATGTCGTCGCCGCGCTGCTCCACCACGTTCCGCAGCAGGACCGCTGCGGTGTACACGTAGGGTCAGCGGTAGTCGAAGTACACGTCGCACCGCACCGTAGCCATGGAGCACCCCCTTTCCCTACGGGCATTCTAGCCGCGCTCTTCCGCCTGTGTCAAAGACGGTTGGCGCCCTGCTGAGCTGTGCCTGGACCCGCAGTCTACCGGGAAAGACTAGGCGGCCGCCATAGCCCGCGATGGCAAACCGTGGGTGCCCCGACCTGTCGGGGCAAGCCCTGCCTGCTATAATGGCCGCCGAGCCCACCACGGACGGTGCTGAGGCGTGAACCTGAGCCAGCGGATGGCGGAGGCCCTGGACGGGGAGACCGTGCGCCTGCTTCGCCTGGCTGGCACTGTGGCCAGGGGGGTGGGCCTTCCCCTGTACCTGGTGGGCGGCTCGGTCCGCGACCTGGCACTGGGGCTCCCCGTGGCCGACCTGGACCTGGTGGTGGAGGGGGACGCCTCGGTGCTGGCCCACGAGCTGGCTAAAGCCCTCTCCGGCCAGGTGGTGGCGTGGTCCCAGTTCGGTACGGCCAAGCTCAGGGCCAACGGGAGCACCCTGGACCTGGTCACGGCCCGCGCCGAGTCCTACCGGCGCCCCGGCGCCCTGCCCACGGTCCGGCCTGGCACTCTCCGGGAGGACCTGCTGCGCCGCGACTTCACCATCAACTCTCTGGCCATGGACCTGGGAGAGGAGCCGTTCGGCGAGGTGCTGGACCCCACGGGCGGCCTAGAGGACCTGCGCCTCAGGCTGGTGCGGGTGCTGCACGAGAGGAGCTTCATTGACGACGCCACCCGAATCCTGAGGGCCCTCCGCTACGAGCAGCGGCTGGGGTTCCGGCTGGAGGAGGCGACGGAGCGCCTGCTGCGCAGAGACCTGTCCTACCTGGACACCATCAGCTCCGACCGGCTCCGGCACGAGTTGGAGCGCACCCTGGCCGAGGAGAAGGCTGCCCTGGTCCTGCGCCGCTGCCTGGAGCTAGGTGTCCTGGAGGCCATCCACCCGTCGCTGCGGCACGCAAAAGACACGCTGGACGTTCTGGAAAGGGCACCCACGGCCCAAGCGGGCCCCAGCCCACTGTTCTGGATGGCGGCGCTGGCCTACCATGTGACCCCGGCGGAGAGGTTGAGCCTGGCGGCCAGGCTCAACTTGACGGCCCGGCAGCGGCGGGTGGTGGAGGACGCGGGACGGGTGCGGAAGATGGAGCCTCAACTCCACCGGAGCCTGGCGCCCAGCCAGGTGGACGGACTGCTGCGAGAGCTCGCGCCGGAGGCAGTGGAGGTGGGAGCGATCCTGGCCCAAGAGCCTGGCGTCCGCGAGCTTTTGGGGCGTTACCTGCGGGAGTGGCGTCGCGTCCGCCCCGCTCTGAACGGGCGGGACATGCTTGGGCTGGGGGTGCCGCAGGGGCCAATGGTGGGGGAGCTTCTGGAGGAGCTGCGGCGGGCCCGGCTGGACGGCCAGGTGACCTCCCGCGCCGAAGAGGAGGCGCTGGTGCGGGAGCACATGGGCTGGCGGCTGGGGGCGAGCTAGAAGCAATCCCGAAATAAGCCGCTCATGGTTCGACGGGCTCACCATGAGCGGGAAAAGTCCGCTCGCCCTGAGCCTGTCGAAGGGCGAGCCTGCATTTCGGGACAACCTCAGGGCCACTACACTACAGGAGGATGCCATGGGAGCAAGAGCGTTCAAAGAGATCTACGACATCGGCGAGATGCCCCCCACAGGGCATGTGCCCAGGTACATGCACGCCCAGGTCATCCGGCGGAGCCGCTACGGAGAGCCCCGTCAGGCATTCCAGGTGGAAAGGATGGAAGTGCCATCCCTGGGGCCCGACGAGGTGCTGCTGTACGTCATGGCGGCGGGCATCAACTACAACAACGTCTGGGCGGCGGCGGGCCAGCCCCTGGACGTGATCCAGGCGCGACAGCGCGCCGGGGAGCCCCACGACTTCCACATCGGGGGGAGCGACGCCTCGGGCATCGTCTACGCCGTGGGAAGCGATGTCACCAGCGTGAAGGTGGGCGACCATGTGGTGGTCAACGACAACTGGTGGGACCGGAACGACCCCTTTGTGAAGGCGGGGGGAGACCCCATGTACAGCCCCTCCTTCAGGATATGGGGCTACGAGACCAACTGGGGCAGCTTCGCCCAGTTCGCCAAGGTGCAGGCACACCAGTGCCACCCAAAGCCGCCCCAGCTCACGTGGGAGGAGGCAGGCGGCTACATGCTGGTGGGGACCACCGCCTACCGGATGCTGGCGGGCTGGCCGGAGCACACGGTGCGGCCGGGGGACGTGGTGCTTGTGTGGGGCGGCTCCGGCGGCCTGGGCTCCCTGGCCCTCCAGATCGCCCGCGAGATGGGGGGCATCCCCATCGCCGTGGTCTCCAGCGACGAGCGGGGTGCCTACTGCGTGAAGCTCGGGGCCAAGGGCTACGTCAACCGGAAGGGCTTCGACCACTGGGGCCCTATGCCGCCGTCAGGGAACGTCGAGGCCTACGGCAAGTGGCTGGCAGGTGTCCGCAAGTTCGGGCGGGCCATCTGGGACGTCCTGGGCGAGAGGAAGAGCCCTCGCATCGTGTTCGAGCACCCCGGCCAGGACACCATCCCCACCTCCGTCTTCGTGTGCGACGCGGGCGGCATGGTGGTGATCTGCGGGGCCACCAGCGGCTTCGACGCCACCCTGGACCTGCGCTACCACTGGGTGCGCCAGAAGCGGCTCCAGGGCTCCCACTCCGCCACCGACCAGGAGGCCGCGGCCCTGAACCGGCTGGTGGCAGAGGGGAAGGTGTCGCCATGCCTCTCGCGGGTCTTCAACTTCCAGGAGATATCTCTGGCCCACCAGCTCATGCACCAGAACCACCACCCGCCGGGGAACATGGTGGCCCTGGTGGGCGCGCCCCGAACGGGGCTGAAGGGCGTGGCGTAAGACCTTCGCGAAGGGCGCGGGTTCACTTGACGTGGGCTTGCCCTGTGCTAGACTTGGAGGTGTAACAACTGGTAAGAACAGGTAAGGAGAATCATGGGGAGAACCAGCACGACCATCACCTTCTCCCTCCCCCCTGAGATGGCGGCCCGGGTGCAGGAGCTCATGAAGGAGGAGGGGCGGACCAAGAGCGAGCTCCTTCGGGAAGCGATCCGTCGCTACATCGAGGAGCGTGAGTGGAGACTGCTGCTGAAATACGGGGAGCGAAGGGCCAGGGAGCGGGGCCTGGCGCCCGAGGACGTGGAGCGCCTGGTGGACGAATACAGGTCAGAGACGGCCCAGAGTGAAAGCCGTTCTTGATACCAACATCATCGTCTCGGGCCTGAACTTTCCCGGGAGGGAGCATGATATCCTCGACCTGGCTCGAATAGGAAGGTTCGAGCTGTACGTCTCCCCTTTCATCCTGGATGAAGTGGCAGGCGTCCTCCTCCGGAAGTTCGACTGGGACACCCAGCACGTTGCGCGAGCGGTCCGACTTCTCCGTGCCTGGGCAACGGTGGTCGAGCCGAAAAGGACGGTCTCGGTGGTCCGGAGGGACGACGCAGACAACCGCGTCTTGGAGTGTGCGCTGGAGGCGCAGGCAGACTACCTGGTGACGGGAGACCGGCGTGACCTGCTACCTATCAGGTTGTTTGAAGGCGCCAGGATTGTGTCGTCGGCGGAGTTCTTCGCAACCGCCACTCGCGCATGAGGCCGCCGGCTAACACGAGGGGATGGCCCTTGTTGGTTCACGGGAGATACTCCTGGCCCACCAGCTCATGCACCAGAACCAGCACCCACCGGGGAACATGGTGGCCCTGGTGAGCGCACCGCGAACGGGGCTGAAGGATGTACCGTAGGCGCGGTTCCCGACGACATTTGAGTATGGTCGAGCTTAGGCTTGGTTGACATTAATACACCCTTGGCATGGTGCTGAAAAAGTCGGGGCGGCACCCCCTTCAGCTTTGATTCACGCACGAAGTTTGTAGCTGGCTGCACTCGAGCAAGCAGTGTGTGAGCGTCCTGTTAGATCCACCACTTCTTCATGCTTCGCCGCTCAACCAGCACGGAGTCGCGCAGTTCGTCCCACAGTTTCCGCATGAAATCCGCGTCCCCAAAGCCGACAAGGTGGAAGTTGTTGTTCTGCTGGCTCTTGACAGTCACCTTACCAGAATTGACCAGCAGCAGCCACAGACCCCGGGAATACTCACAGTCAAGCACCTCGTACAACCAAATTGACCTAACCTTGCGAAGGAGCATTCCTGTCTGATACTCGACGCGCCTCTCGTAAATCCGAAGCCGCGTTGAATTCGCCAGCAGCACTACTAAGGCGAACGTGGCAGCGGCCAAAATGACCCCCACAAAAAGGGGACGCGGGTTTCTTAACAAGAACGACACAATAAGCCAAAACACCACTAACAGAGACAGCAAGACAATCGGGACAGCAAAAGTCTTACTGCTCCGCTTACCTTCAAACAGCAACGCGCCGGAGGGCGAGGTCCCTTCAAATGGCGGAGCCAAAGGGGTACCTTCGGGACCATCGAGTTTGTCGCCGAGTGCCACGTGAGGTGCTGGGCCGGACTTGGACTGGAGCTGGCGCAGCTTAGCCATAGCTTCAGAAAAATTTGGCTTGACCCGGAGGGCATGTCGCAAAGCGACCACGGCCTCTTCCGTTCGTCCCTGTCCTTCCAGGGTGAGGCCCAGGTAATAGGCAGCCTTATACTGACGAGGTGCTCTTTTCACGACGTCGCGGAGCAGTCGCTCTGCTTTCACATATTGTCCTGACCGGTGCTCGCAGACACCCATCCCGAAAGTGGCATTCAGGTGCGTGGGGTCAACGTTCAGTATTTGCTCCAAGACAGTCCTTGCTTGGGCCACATGGCCTTTCTCGAGCAGCGCCCGCGCCAGCTCGTAGTCGTTTTCCATCCCTATTGTTTCTCTTGCCATCTCAGTCCTCCCCGTGCTGTGCTTGTGCCAGATTAGGCCATACCAAAAGGCGTGGCCGGCCCCTCTACATCTGGGCCGTCATCAGACTCGATGTCAGATTCGGCACTCAGATCGTCGAGATCGTCGAGGGTATGGTCAGTGACGGCCAGTCGTTGATCTTCAGGCGACTCGCCTTCCTCGTCATCCGCCCCTAGCAGGATGATGAAGAATGGCTGGTTGTGACCGGGTGATGGTCGTGCGGTGGTCGGACATGGAGCTAAGAAGTGCCTCGGGGCGCTCTCAGGGGCCATGTCCTTCGGCTGAAGGACCGTGTAAGCGGCCCTGTCGGGCTTCTCCAAGCC
>JACPQL010000045.1 GCA_016190445.1 Chloroflexota bacterium | reverse complement strand
CGAGGCGTCCATCGCAGCACCCGGGAACTGGAGCAGGCCATCCTTGATTACGTCCAGGCGACCAATGCCCAACCTAAGCCCTTCCAATGGACGAAAACGGCTGACCAGATACTCACCACCTTAGCCCAATTTTGTGAGCGAACTCTTGACTCAGGACACTAGTACCTGGTTGCAAAAAGGCGCGTCATCATCGTCCGCTCGTGGTGAGCCCGTCGAACCATACGAGCGGACGAAAGTTCCCGCTCATGTCCTTCGACAAAGCTCAGGATGAGCGGGAACACAGGGTGCGCCCCTGCGCACGCGGGCTTACTGAAGCAAGTCCTACCGTTCCGCTGGCCGTCGCTGTAGGAAGGCGATGGGGAACTCGAAGACCTCGCGGCTCCTCAGGAACCCCACGTATATGATGACCAGGCCCAGCAGCAGGGCCACTGCGTGGGGCTCGGGGATGCCCAGACGGTCCAGGGTGCCACCAGCAGCCGCCACCAGCGCTCCCGCGGCGATGAGCACGTTGGAGAGCACGCGGTACCCCATGGTGTGTCGCCGCCAGAAGGAGACGGCGCTCCAGAGGGCGCCGCCCACCACGGCCACGGTGCCGTAGGTGTTAAGGACGATGGTGATGGCGACCACCCCCCCAGGGAAGAAGCCCCGGCCGGTGAGGGCCTGGCCCTCCAGCTCCGAGAGGGGGCGTCTGAGGGTGGTGGTGAACAGCAGCACCAGGCCGAGCACTGTGAGCACCGCCAGGAGGGCCATGACTGGGTGGGCCACGCGCCTAGGCGCCAGGAGGTACAGAGTCCCCGTTCCCAGGTAGGCCGGTACCAGCATCGCTCCCGCCCAGTACCACAGGCGCAGCACGGTGGCGTTGGGGGTCGCCAGCTCATGGATGGTCTGCATTGCTGATGCCAGGAAGTAGAGGAGCAGACCGAGAGCCCACACCAGCCGGTAGGGGCGGGGCCGACGCCGCTGCTGGTCCACCAGCGAGGCGAAGAACAGCAGGCTTACCAGCGCGGTGACCAGCGGAACAGCCGCACTCATGCTACCCCTCCTTCCGGCGGAATTCCGGGCGCTATTGTAGGGTCCCCTCTCCCCACGGTCAACGCGGGCCTTGGGCTTGAAGGGAGCTGAGGTCGCTGCTACAATCCGCGCCGTTGCGGCAAGTGGCTATCCCTGAAGCAGGGAGGTCTGGATATGCCCATTGTTCGCGTGGAGATGTGGCCTGGAAGGACCCATGCCCAGAAGGCGGAGTTGGCCCGCGCCATCACTGAGGTGGTGGCGAGCATAGCCAAGACCACGCCGGAGGAGACCATCGTTATCTTCCAGGATGTGCCCAAAGAGAACTGGGCCCGAGGCGGTGTTCTGGCTTCCGACCAACGATAGCAGGTCGCTGAAAAACGGAGTTTTTCAGCGATGGCCCCCTCCTCCACCGGGGGTGGGGTGAATCTGCTGAAAAAGGCACGAGGCCTTTTTCAGCAGCCTGATGGGGACGCCGGTGGGCAGGGACGGTGGCGCAGGGGGGCCGTTGACCGGCCCCAGATAGCCGTTTAGAATGAGTCTGCGGCCCTGCTTGACACGGAAGCCAGGCAAATGGTAGATTCCTGACACGTTTTCCGTTTGCCGTTGTGGCCCGCTAGCTCAATTGGCAGAGCAGCGGACTCTTAATCCGCGGGTTAGAGGTTCGACTCCTCTGCGGGTCACCAAAAGCAATCTAGGTGGCATGCAGGGGGAAGTGTCGGAATTGGCAGACGAGCATGACTTAGGATCATGTGCCGATAAGGCGTAGGAGTTCGAGTCTCCTCTTCCCCACGCTTATCGGGTGCAGTCCATACGTCTTTTGTAAGCTGGGGAAGCGGCGAAGAGCAGGTCAGAGAGAACCAGACGTTGGGGGGACGGCGAGTGGCCAAGACGCTCCTTGAGGTAAAGGACCTGCGGACCTATTTCTACACCGAGCAGGGTGTGGTCAAGGCGGTGGACGGGGTCTCCTACGACCTGCAGGAGGGGGAGACTCTGGGCTTGGTGGGGGAGAGCGGCTGTGGGAAGAGCGTCAGCGCGCTCTCGATCATGCGGCTGGTCGCCAGCCCTCCTGGCAAGGTGGTGGGGGGGCAGGCTATCTTCGATGGGCAAGACCTCCTTGCCCTGGATGACGATGAGATGCGTCGCATCCGCGGGGCCAAGATAGCCATGATCTTCCAGGAGCCCATGACCTCTCTCAATCCCGTCCTGACCATCGGGCGCCAGGTTACGGAGGCCCTGGAGCTTCACATGAACATGAACAAGAGCAGTGCCCGCGAGCGGGCCGTCGAGCTCATTCAACTGGTGGGTATTCCGGATGCCAAGGTGCGGCTGGACACCTACCCGCACCAGTACAGTGGCGGCATGCGCCAGCGTGTCATGATCGCCATGGCCCTCTCCTGCAACCCCAAGCTGATCATCGCCGACGAGCCCACCACCGCGCTGGACGTGACCATTCAGGCCCAGGTGCTGGAGATCCTCAAGAAGCTGTGTGTGGACTTCAACACCGCCCTGATCATAATTACCCACAACCTGGGGGTGGTGGCCCGCTACTCCGACCGGGTGAATGTGATGTATGCGGGGAAGCTCATCGAGAAGGGGACGTCGCGGGAGATTTACGCTAACCCTCGCCACCCCTATACGCTGGGACTGCTCCACTCGGTGCCCCGGCTGGACTCGCCCAGAAAAGAGAAGCTGGACCCAATCGAGGGTGCACCCCCAGACCTATCGAGTCTGCCGGCTGGGTGTGCCTTCCGCCCCAGGTGCCGGTATGCCATTGAGAGGTGCGCCCAAGAGGAGCCGCCACTGCGGCCCGTGGGGGATGGGCATCTCTCCGCCTGCTGGGTGGCCGAGACGTTGGGAAGGAAGACGTAGGAGGGCCGTGGGGCATGCAGAACGGGCATCGGGGTGACGTTCTCCTGGATGTGCGTGGGCTGAAGATGTACTTCCCCGTGACCTCGGGGATCCTCTTCCAGAAGAAGGTTGCGGACATCAAGGCGGTGGACGATATCTCTTTCTTCGTCCGCAAGGGGGAGACGCTGGGACTGGTGGGCGAGAGCGGTTGTGGCAAGACCACCACCGGGCGGTGCGTGCTCCAGCTCTACCGGCCAACGGAGGGGGAGGTCGTCTTTGAGGGCGTGGACCTGTGCAAGCTGAAGCCGCGCGAGTTGCGCCCCATACGCCGGCGGATGCAGATGGTGTTCCAGGACCCATACAGCTCCCTTAACCCACGCATGAGCGCGGGGAACATCGTTGGGGAGCCGCTGATTGTGCACAGACTGGCCAAGAACCGGCGTGAGTACCGGGAGCAGGTGGCGGAGCTCTTCACTGTGGTGGGCCTTAACCCGTACATGGCTGACCGGTTCCCCCATGAGTTCAGCGGAGGCCAGAGACAGCGCATCGGGGTGGCCAGGGCATTGGCGGTGCGTCCCAGCCTGATCGTCTGCGACGAGCCTGTCTCCGCCCTGGACGTCTCCATTCAGGCGCAGGTGATCAACCTCCTGGAGGAGCTCCAGGAGGAGTTCCAGTTGACCTACCTCTTCATCGCGCACGACCTCTCCGTGGTCAGGCACATCAGCGATCGTGTGGCGGTGATGTACCTGGGCCATATTATGGAGATCGCCGCAAGGGCGGAGCTTTACGCCAACCCTCTGCACCCATACACCAAGGCCCTCCTTTCTGCGGTGCCCATCCCCGACCCGGTGGTGGAGGAGACGAGGGAGCGCATAATCCTCACCGGGGATGTGCCCAGCCCCCTGCGGCCACCTCCAGGGTGCGTTTTCCACACGCGCTGTCCTATTGCCATTGACGAGTGCAAGGCCGCGGTGCCGGAGCTGCGGGAGGTGGCGCCAGACCACTGGGTGGCCTGCATTCGAGTGTAGAGCCTTCCGGTGTACCGATAGACAGAAGGTGGCCCCGGGCTTAGCCTGGGGCCACCTCTCTTGACACCTCCGCTGCTACTACGCGGTCTTCACCTTGATGGTCTTGGGCCTCGCCTCCTCCAACCTGGGGACCCGAAGCTTCAGCACCCCGTTCTCGAAGGTGGCCTCTGCCTTCTCGGTGTCCAGACCGTCGGGCAGGGTGATGGTCCGCTGGAAGGAGCCATAGCGGTGCTCCTGGAAGACGTAGTCCTTCTCCTCGATGCTCTCCTCTGCCTTGCTCTCGCCACTGATAGTCACGCTGTTGCCGGTGACCGTGATCTCCACGTCCTCCGGCTTGATACCAGGGAGCGCGGCCTTCACCACCACCGCCTCCTCAGTGTGGTACACGTCCAGGGGCAGCCACCGCCCCTCTGACCACGGGAAGGCGAAGGCGCGCCATGGCCTGAAGGGGCCCGCATCCATGAACCTGTCCAGCACCCGGTGCATGTGCCTCATCTCCTCCCAGGGCTCCCAACGTCGCAGTGTCATGTGAACAACACCTCCCTTTTTGCAACGCCCCTCGCCCCTCCGGCGAGAGGCCGGGCGGTGTCCCCGCCCTCTCAGCCCCACAGTATAGAACCTTGATAGTGTTGGTGTCAAGAGAGTTGCTGCTGTCATCTGGGAGAAGCTTGACAAACTATCTATAATTTCCTATCCTGGGTTTAGGAAGTCGGCGCGACAGAGAAGAGCGGTGATCGCATGGCCCGTGACTACTATGAGGTCCTGGGGGTAAGCCGGGGGGCAACCGACAAGGAGATACGCCAGGCGTTCAGGCGGCTGGCCCGTCGCTACCACCCGGACGTCAACCCCGGATACCGGGGGGCGGAGGCCCGCTTCAAAGAGATCAACGAGGCCTACCAGGTGCTCTCGGACCCCGAGAAGCGGTCCAAGTATGACCGGTACGGGGAGCGGTGGCAGTACGCCCAGCAGTTTGAGGAGCAGGGTGCTGGCTTTCAGCAGGGGAGCCCCTTCTCCTGGTCCTTCCGCAGCGGCAGGCCTGGAGGCCAGTCCCCCTTTGAGATGGGGGACATGGACGACCTGCTGGGGGAGTTCTTGGGCAGGGGTCGGGGTACCCGTCGGACGGCGACCTGGGAGGGACCCTTCGCTCAGCCTGTGGAGGTGCCCGTGGAGCTGAGCCTGGAGGAGGCGTTCCACGGCGCCACCCGCATGGTGGAGGTGCCAGGTGGCCCCTTCTCTGCGCCCAGGAGGCTGGAGATGAGCATACCCCCCGGGGTGGACACGGGCTCCCGCGTCCATGTCAGGACCGGCGATGGCCCTGGCGCGGACCTTTACCTCCTGGTGCGGATCAGGCCCCACCCTGTGTTCCGACGCCAGGGGGATGACCTGCACACCGAGGTGGCTGTGCCCCTGGTGGACGCGGTGCTGGGTGGCGAGGTGGAGGTGTCCACCATTCAGGGGCGAAAGGTCATCCTCAAGGTCCCTCCCGATACCCAGAACGGCAGCGTCTTCCGGCTGGCGGGCCAGGGCATGCCCAGGCGCAGCCATCCTGGTGGCCGGGGGGACATGTATGCCACCGCCAAGGTGGTCCTGCCTACTGACCTCTCGGAGCGGGAGCGGGAACTCTTTCGGGAGCTCCGCGCCCGGCGCCGGGGGTGAGGTGACACATGGAGACCGAGGGAAGCAGCAGGCGTAGCAGGGTGGGGGGTGCACCCGCCGAGAGCCAGGAGGCCTGCTACGTCATCAGCGTTGTGGCGCGCATGGTCGGCGTCCACGCCCAGACCCTCCGTGCTTACGAGCGGCTGGGCCTCGTCGCGCCATCTCGCTCCCAGGGCAACATACGCCTTTACTCTCAGCAGGACCTGGAGCAACTGCGCCGTATCAAGACCCTCATTGATGACCTGGGGGTCAACCTGGCCGGGGTGGAGGTCATACTCAGGATGATGGGCCGCATGGCCGAGATGGAGCGCAACATGCAGGCGCTTCTGGGCGAGGTGGAGCGGCTGCGCGCTCTGGCGCGGGTAGATGTGGGGCCAGAGGAGTCCAGCGCCCCGCCGTCCTGAGGGAGCGGGGCCTTTCGACTACGGAGGAGACAAGACATGGTGATGCGTCCAGAAAACTTCACTGAGCAGGCGCAGGAGGTGCTGGCCACCTCTCAGGAGATGGTGCGCCGCTACAAGCACAGCCAGTGGGATGTGGAGCACGTCCTGATGGCCCTGCTGACCGTGGACCAGGGTGTGCCGGTCCAGATCATAAAGCAGCTTGGGGTCTCCACTGACCGCGTGCGGGACCGGCTGGAGGAGGCACTGCGCCGGACGCCCAGGACGGCCTACGAGTCCAACCAGATCTATGCCACGCCGAGGGTCAGTCGCGTGCTGGAGAACGCCAAGGCCGAGGCCGACCGGCTGCACGACGAGTACGTGGGCACGGAGCACCTGTTCATCGCCATCACCCAGGAGCGAGAAGGGGACTCCGCCGCCATCCTCAAGGAGTCCGGCGTGGACCTGGAGAAGGTGTACCGCGCCCTGCGAGATATCCGCGGCGGCCACCGTGTCACTGACCCTCGGGCCGAGAGCCGCTACCGCGCCCTGGAGAAGTACAGCGTGGACCTGACTGAGCTGGCGCGGCAGGGCAAGCTGGACCCCGTCATCGGCCGGGAGGAGGAGATCCGCCGCGTGATGCAGACCCTGACCCGCCGCACCAAGAATAACCCGGTTATCATCGGCGGGGCGGGTGTGGGCAAGACGGCCATCGCTGAGGGGCTGGCGCAGCGTATAGTGGCTGGCGACGTCCCCGACACCCTGAAGGAGCGCCGCGTGCTGGCCCTGGACGTGGCGGGCATGGTGGCGGGGAGCAAGTTCCGTGGTGAGTTTGAGGAGAGGCTCAAGGCGGTCCTGGACGAAGTCAAGCAGGCCAAGGGCGAGGTGGTGCTGTTTGTGGACGAGTTGCACACCGTTGTGAGCGCCGGCGCCGCCGAGGGTGGCATGGACGCCGCTAACATCATGAAGCCCGCCCTGGCGCGGGGGGAACTCCAGTGCATCGGGGCCACCACTCCTGATGAGTACCGCAAGCACATCGAGAAGGACTCGGCCCTGGAGCGGCGGTTCCAGCCCATCTGGTTGGAGGAGCCATCCGTGGAGGAGACGATAGAGATATTGAAGGGCCTCCGGCCCCGCTACGAGGCCCACCATCGCATCCAGATAGATGACTCGGCCTTGGTGGCGGCGGCTCGCCTGAGCCACCGGTACATCACCGGGCGCCTTCTGCCGGACAAGGCGGTGGACCTGATTGACGAGGCTGCATCGAAGCTGAGGCTGGACCTGGAGAGTATGCCTTCGCACCTCAAGGGCTCCGAGCGCCGCATCCGTCAGCTCCAGGACGAGGAGGAGGCCGCGGCCCAGCGGGCCGACTACGAGACGGCAGCCAGGCTGAGGGCCGAGCGGCTCCAGCTCCAGCAGAGATACGACCAGGAGCGGCAGACCTCCACGGGCACCGAGAAGCCCAGGGCGGTGGTGACCGCCGAGGATATCGCCGCGCTGGTGGCAAAGTGGACGGGCATACCCGCCGCTCGCCTCCTGGAGGAGGAGGCAGCCAAGCTGCTCCAGATGGAGGAGCGGCTGCACGAAAGGGTCATCGGCCAGGAGGAGGCGGTGAGGGCAGTCTCCGAGGCCATCCGCCGGGCGCGGGCGGGTCTCAAGGACCCCAGGCGGCCCATCGGCAGCTTCATCTTTCTGGGCCCCACCGGAGTTGGCAAGACGGAGATGGCCAAGGCCCTGGCCGCGTACCTGTTCGACGGCGAGGAGAACATGGTGCGCATAGACATGTCCGAGTACATGGAGAAGCACACCGTCTCCCGGCTCATCGGCGCGCCGCCAGGCTACGTGGGCTACGAGGACGCGGGCCAGCTCAGCGAGGCGGTGCGGCGGAGGCCCTACCGGGTGGTCCTCTTCGACGAGATCGAGAAGGCGCACCCGGATGTGTTCAACATACTGCTCCAGATTTTGGAGGATGGCCGCCTCACCGACGCCCACGGCCGTACCGTGGACTTCCGCAACACCGTGGTAATAATGACCAGCAACCTGGGCACGGCGGAGTCCACCCGCGGCGGTGTTGGGTTCAGAAAAGACGGGCAGGACAAGTCGGCCAGGGAGCGGCGCCACGCTGCGGTGGAGGAGGCCCTGAAGAAGACCTTCCGCCCGGAGTTCCTGAACCGGGTAGACGAGACCATAGTCTTTGAACCCCTGACCGAGGAGCAGATAAGGCAGATCGTGGGCCTGATGGTGAAGGAGGTGCAGCGGCGGCTGGAGGAGCGTGGCATCACCATCGAGGTTACCGAAAAGGCCAGCGAGTGGCTGGCCAGGGAGGGTTTCGACCCTGTGTACGGTGCGCGGCCCCTGCGCCGGGCCGTGCAGAAGCACGTGGAGAGCGCCCTGGCCCGGCGCGTCCTGGCGGGCGAGTTCCGCGAGGGAGACCATGTCCTGGTGGATGCCACTGAGGAGGGCCTGACTTTCCAGGGGGCCCGGGTGGCCCAGGCCACTGGCTAGAGTGCATCCCGAAGTGCAGGCTCGCCCTTCGACAGGCTCAGGGCGAGCGGGCTTTTCCCGCTCATGGTGAGCTCCGACAGGAGTCGCGAGTCCTTCTCGGACCTGTCGAACCATGAGCGGCCTGGTTCGGCGGTCCAATGCCAGAGAGTAAGTACGTAGCCATAGACGGCGTGAGGGTCCACTATGTCCAGGAGGGCTCCGGGACGCCGGTGGTCCTCGTCCACGGACTGGGGGCCTCGGTGGTGGCGTGGAGCGCCAATATTGGCATCCTGGCCCAGAAGCACGCTGTGTACGCTTTGGACCTGCCGGGCCAGGGAGGCTCGGAGAAGCCATCTGACCTGGACTACGACCTGGCCTGCGGCGTGCGCATGGTGGTGGGCTTCATGGATGCCCTGGGCCTCTCCACCGCTGCCCTTGTGGGCAACTCCATGGGCGGCATGGTGGCGCTGCGGCTGGCCGCTGACTTTCCAGAGCGTGTCTCCCACCTGGTGTTGGTCAGCCCCGCAGGGCTGGGGCGCACCGTTTCCTGGCTCCTGCGGCTGGCGTCGCTGCCGGTGCTGGGAGGCATAATGCACCTGCCGGGAGTGGTCACCACCAGGGGGCTGGCTCGCGCCATATTTGCTCAGCCTGGCGCCATTGAGCCGCGGGTACTGGAGGAGCTGAAACGGGCGCGGAATGACCCCGAAGGCAAGCGGGCGGTGGTCAAAGCCCTCCGCAGCGGGGTCGGCCCGCGAGGCCTGAAGGACGACGTGATGCTCACCTCGGCGCTGCCCCGGGTGAAGGCACCGGTGCTGGTCATATGGGGTGCCCAGGACCGGATTATCCCGGTGGCCCATGCCTACGCCCTGGCAAACAAGGCGCCTCAGGTGCAGGTGGAGGTGTTTCCAGGGTGCGGCCACTGGCCCCAGATGGAGATGCCGCAGCAGTTCAACCAGCTTGTCTTGGAGTTCCTGAAGACCCCCACAAGGGTCGGTGTTGACAGGGAGTAGCTTGGACCCACTGAAGGAGGGTGCCAGGTGGTTCCGGGGCCCGGCGTGGAGCCGGGCCCACAGCCCCCAACTGGCCGCTCTGGCTGCGGTGGTCATTGTGGTGGGAGCCATAGCCATCGTCAGGCCGTGGATACCTGCGGCCGGGGCCTGGATCAGGGCCATGGGCTATCCTGCGGTGTTTTTCATTGGACTGCTGGGCAGCGCCTCCATCCTGGTCCCCATCCCCAGCATAATCGCCGTGTGCACGGGCGGCGTTTTGCTCACTCCGGCTGTGGTGGGCATGGTGGCCGCCGTGGGGGAGACCACTGGAGAGCTTACCGGCTACCTGGCGGGCTTCGGCGGGCGGGCTATGGTCAGCCGTGGGCCCATGTACCAGCGGCTGGAACGACAGGCGCAGCGGCGTGGATGGATCCCGCTCTTCCTGTTGGCCGTCATTCCCAATCCCGTCTTCGACGTGGCCGGTATCTCCGCTGGCGTGTTCCGCTACCCCGTGTGGCGGTTTTTCGGGGTGGTGCTGGCGGGCAAGCTCATTAAGTCTCTTTATGTGGCCTATGGCTGTGCCGCCGGATGGGCGTTGCTACGGGGGTTTCAGGGGCAGTAGCGTGATAGTCGGGCTCGTTTTGACACACCCGTGCGCCCGTGCTACACTAACACTAGGTCGGCAGTGCAATTCTTGCCGCCGGTGGTGGAAGCTCTGCTGAACACGCACTCGGGGGCACGAACTGGCGCGCTAAGAAGTGTACTAAAGTAAGGTACACTTCTTGTTTTTTCTTTTCTGGGTGAGTGGCTTGGTGGGCCGATGAGGAGGTGGGCTGGATGCTGGCTGGCGTGGTCTCCCGTCTTGTGGGCGGGGCGGTCCTAGGCTTTGTAGGGTGGCGGGTGGGCGTCATGACTACGCCTTTCATGCCTTGGGGGTTGGTGGGAACTCTGGTGGGTCTGGCTGTGGGCTTGGCCGTTACGCCGTTCCTGGTGGTCTGGCCTGTGAGGAAGACGCAGGAGGTCCTGGAAGGCCTCCCGGGCTCCACTCTGGCGAGCGCCATAGTGGGGCTGCTTGTTGGTCTAGTTGTCGCTGCCCTGATCTCCGTTCCCCTCTCGCGCATCCCTGGGTGGCCGGGCGTGTGGGTACCATTGGCGCTGAGCGTGGTGCTGGGCTATCTGGGCATGGCTATCATGGTCAGGAGCGGGCTGGACGTGACTGGCTTGGTGCCGGAGGGAGTGGTGAAGCGTGAGCGTCATGGGGCGCGCTCTACCCATGGTGGGCAGATCCTGGTGGACACAAGCGCCATCATAGACGGTCGCATTGCGGACATAAGTCAGACGGGGTTCGTCCAGGGCACGCTGGTAATCCCTCGCTTCGTTCTGGATGAACTTCGACACATTGCTGACTCCAGCGATTCCCTCCGCCGCAATCGGGGTCGCCGCGGTCTGGAGATGTTAAACAAGCTCCGCAAGGACTCGGACGTTCCAATTCGCGTGCTGGACACCGATGTGCGGGACGGCAACGAGGTGGACGGCAAGCTGGTCACCCTCGCCAAAAAGCTGGGGGCGCCAATTGTGACAACCGACTTCAACCTGAACCGGGTGGCTGAGCTCCAAGGTGTGCTGGTGCTCAACATCAACGAGTTGGCCAATGCCATCAAGCCGGTGGTGCTGCCCGGCGAGGAGATGTCGGTGCGCGTCATCCAGGAGGGCAAGGAGGCAGGCCAGGGAGTGGCCTTCCTGGACGACGGCACCATGGTGGTCGTGGAGGGTGGTCGCCGCCACATCAATCAGAATATTGATGTGCTGGTCACCCGGGTGCTCCAGACGGCGGCAGGTCGCATCATCTTCTCCCAACCCAAGGCGTAAGAAGCCTATGACGGCGTCACTGGATGACCCCACCGGCCCTCAGGCGCAGGTGGGCGCCGTTGTTGCCGCAGGCGGGGCGAGCCGCCGCATGGAGGGCCGGGACAAGCTCTTTGCGCCTCTCAACGGCGTCCCGCTTTTGGCTTACTCGGTGGAGGCGCTGGAGGGATGCCCGTCCGTAGGCGACATTGTGGTGGTGCTGGCGGAGCGCAACCTGGAGGCCGGGCACCGCTTGGCCAAGGAGCGGGGATGGCGGAAGGTGGTGGGCTTGTGCCCCGGCGGCCTGAGAAGGCAGGACTCGGTCCGCCGTGGTCTGGAGGCGCTGCCGCCCTGCCAGTGGGTCCTGGTGCACGATGGCGCTCGCCCATTCCTGGACTCCGACATCATCCTGCGCGGCCTGGCGGAGGCCCGCGTCACCGGCGCCGCCGTGGCGGCGGTGCCCCTGGTTGACACGATAAAGGCGGTCTCCTCTGAGGGCACGGTGCAGGCCACGGTGGACCGCACGTCTCTGTGGGCGGTGCAGACGCCCCAGATGTTCCTTCGGGCCTTGCTGGAGCGGGCCCACCAGGAGATACAGGAGGGCGTCACCGACGATGCCTCCATGGTGGAACGACTGGGGCACACTGTGCGCGTCTTCCCTGGCTCCCACTTCAACCTGAAGGTGACCACGCCCGAAGACCTGCGGCTCGCGGAGGCGCTCCTCCTGCGCCGCCGGGAGGGGCGATGCGGGTAGGTGTGGGCTTCGACGCTCACCCCTTGGTGGATGGACGCCCTCTGGTGCTGGGGGGTGTGCGCGTTCCCTACGAGCGCGGCCTGGAGGGCCACAGCGACGCCGATGTGGTGCTCCACGCGTTGATAGACGCCATGCTGGGCGCGGCGGCCCTGGGCGATATCGGGGCCCACTTCCCCTCTTCCGATCCCGCCTACAAGGGCATCGCCAGCACGGAGTTGCTGCGCCGGACTGCGGAGCTTCTTCGCCAGCGCGGCTGGCAGGTGTCCAACGCCGATGCTACAATAATCGCCGAGCGCCCCAAGCTGGCGGCCTACATCGCCTCCATGCGGGAGGCCACGGCCAGCGTCCTGAGCGTGGAACCGTCCAGGGTCAGCATAAAGGCCACCACTACCAACGGGCTGGGCTTTGCCGGGCGGGGCGAGGGCATAGCCGCCATCGCGGTGGTCACTATCGAGGAAGTCGCGTCATGAGGGTCTATGACACGTACTCGGGGCAGAAGCAGGAGTTTGCGCCTTCAGATGGCCCGGTGCGCATGTACGTCTGCGGCGTGACCCCCTACGCCCCCTGCCATGTAGGCCACGCCCTGAGCTACGTGGTCTTCGACGTGGTGCGCCGCTACCTGGAGTACCGTGGCCACGCCGTTCGCCATGTGCAGAACTTCACCGACATAGACGACAAGCTCATCGAGCGCGCCCGCCAGGAGGGGACCACGGTCAGCGATCTGGCCGAGCGGCATATCCGGGACTACTTCCGGAACATGGACGCCCTGAACATCAAGCGGGCACACCTCTATCCCCGTGCCACTCAGGAGGTCCCCCGCATGCTGGAGATAGTCCAGAAGTTGGTGGACTCCGGGTACGCTTATGCCGCCAGCGGGGACGTCTATTTCCGCGTGCGTAGCGTACCTGGCTACGGTGGGCTGAGCAAGCGCAGCCTGGACGGGATGATGGCAGGGGCTCGCGTGGAGGCTTCGGCCCAGAAGGAGTACCCTCTGGACTTCGCCCTCTGGAAGGCAGCCAAGCCCGGCGAGCCGTACTGGGAGAGCCCCTGGGGGCCAGGCCGCCCCGGGTGGCACATCGAGTGCAGCGCCATCTCATTGGGCTACCTGGGGCAGCCCCTGGACATCCACGGCGGCGGCCAGGACCTCATCTTCCCCCATCACGAGAACGAGATGGCCCAGAGCGAGGCCTACGCCGGCAGGTCACCCTTTGTCCGCTTCTGGATGCACAACGGCCTCCTGAGGCTGGGCGAGGAGAAGATGAGCAAGTCCCTGGGGAACCTGGTCACACTGCGGGAGGTGCTGGAGCGGTATACGCCCGATGCCCTGCGCCTCTTCTTTCTCAGCTCCCATTATCGGAGCCCCCTCGCCTACGCCGAGGAGGGCCCGGCGGCGGCGGAGCGGGCCATGGAGACTCTGCGAGTCGCGGCCAACACCCCCTCCGCCCGGGCAGCGTCCGGGGAACAGGTGGACGCCGCTCCCTACAGGGAGCGGTTCCTCCAGGCCATGGACGACGACTTCAACACGCCCCAGGCGGTGGCGGCGCTCTTCGACCTGGCGCACGAGATCAACAGGGCCAGGAGCGCGGGCAGCGATGTGGCTGGCGCTCAGGCCACGCTCCGGGAGCTGGGTGGGGAGATTCTTGGTCTTACCTTCCAGGAGCGGGCGGGAGAGGTGTCAGCGGACGCCCGGCCATTCATCGAGTTGCTGGTGGAGACCCGCTCCCAGCTTCGTGCCGCCCGGCAGTTTGCCCTGGCGGACCAGATACGGGGGCGGTTGGGGGAGCTGGGAGTGACCCTCACCGACTCGCCCCAGGGCACCGAGTGGAAGGCACGGGGCCACATTCCTGACCCATAGCGTCGTGTAACTGAGATGCGTGGAATAATGCGCTCATCCCGAGCTTGTCGAAGGGTGAGCGGGGGCCATTCCCCCCGCTCATGGTGAGCTTGTCGAACCATATGAGCGGGCGCCTGGCCTCCCAGCATTATGAAAAGGTACTATGGGGACAGGACACTAGCGTCGCAGCGCGGCGTTTCTTGACCCGTCCCATCCGTGTCTGACGGGCCTTTTCGTGGAGGTGACGTGATGGACAGCGGGCTCCTCCAGGCCCTCCAGGATGCCGCCGGGGCCGACAACGTCCTTACCGACCCCCAGGCGTGCGAGCGCCTCTCCGCCGACGCTCTGGGCATCTTCCGCCTCTTCCGGCGGGCAGCCCTGCTGGAGTCGGCGCGGGCGGATGTAGTGGTGATGGCGCGGGACACCCAGCAGGTGGCGGCTGTCCTGTGCGTGGCCAACGCCCACGGCGTGCCAGTGGTCCCCGTGGGCGGCGCCACCGGGGTCATGGGCGCCATTGTCCCCCTGCGCGGCGGCATCGCCCTGGACATGCGCCAGCTAAACCAGGTCATGGAGGTGAGCGCCGAGGACGGCACCGTGAGGGTGCAGCCCGGGGTGCTCCTGGCCGACCTGGAGCGGGAGCTGAACACCCACGGCCTTATGCTGGGCCACGACCCCTGGAGCCTCTCCATCGCCACCGTGGGTGGGGCCATCGGCACGGACGGCGTGGGGTATCTGGCGGCCAGGTACGGCTCCATGGGCGAGCAGGTGGCTGCCCTGGAGGTGGTCATCCCCACAGGGGAGGTCGTCCGCACCAAGCCCCTGCGCAAGCCTGCCTCCGGGCCCAACCTAAATGCTCTGTTCATCGGCGCCGAGGGCACTCTCGGCATCATCACCGAGGCCACGCTGTGGGTGTTCCGCCTGCCCGAAAGGCGCGCCTTCTCCACGGTGGGGTTTGCCTCCTTTGAGGAGGGGTTCAAGGCCACGGTGGAGCTATTTCACTTGGGGCTTCGCCCCGCGCTGACAGACCTGACGGAGGAGGAGACGCGCCATCCGTCACCGCCGTGCACCCTGTACATGGCCTTCGAGGGATTCCAGGAGGAGGTGGAGGCCCAGCAGGGCAGGGCGCTGAAGGTCTGCGCGGGCTACGCCGGCGCCGACCTGGGTCCTGAGGGGACTCGTGCCTACTGGGAGGACAGGCATGCCATCGCCGAGTCGTGGCGGAAGAACGTGCAGCCCCTCCCGCCCAGGCAGCGGTGGGCCAGCGGCTCCCAGCGCCCCTTCGACTACCTCCACCTTTCGCTGCCGCTGTCCCGGGTGCTGGAGTACAGGCGAAAAGTCCAGGAGGTGGCCGGTCGCCATCGGGTACGCATCCGGGAGACGGCTGTCTGGACTCACCCCGGCCTCTTCTCCGTTCTTCTGGCCCACCCCAGGCCGGAGAGCAAGGCCAGCGTCGCCGAGATGGAGGGGGCGGTGGACGAGGCGCTGACGCTGGCCCAGGAGATGGGCGGCGCCATGGAGTACTGCCACGGGGTGGGCCTGAAGCTGGCCCACCTGGCGGAGCGGGAGTGGGGGAGCAGCCTGGAGGTGGTGCGCCGCATCAAGCGGGCCCTGGACCCCAACGACATCCTGAACCCCGGCAAGCTGGGGATGTGAGCCCCGGCAGGGAGGGACGCTCATGCTCAGGCTCGGAGCGGCGCTGGCGATAGCGGGTGTCGGGGCCCTGGCGGGGTACGTTCTCTACTACTTCCTGAGGCTCATCTATACAGCTCGCGATGTGCCCCTGGTGATAAAGGCGGCTGTGCCGGTGGCGCTGCTTGGGGTGCTGCTTGTGCTGGCTGCCCTGGTCAGGGAGAGGCTACGGTCCCGCCGTAAGGAGCACTTCGAGGGGGTGGAGCCATGATCATCGTCACCACCGACGAGATCCCGGGCAGGCGCGTCACAAAGGTGCTGGGGCTGGTGCGGGGCAACTCCGTGCGGGCGCGGCACATTGGCCGCGACATCGTGGCGGCGCTGCGCAACATCGTGGGCGGTGAGGTGAAGGAGTACGCCGAACTCATGGCCCAGTCGCGGGAGGAGTCGGTGCAGCGCATGGTCCAGCGGGCCGAGGCCCTGGGTGCCAACGCCATAGTGGGCACGCGGTTCGCCACCTCCGCCATCATGAGCGGCGCCGCCGAGATGCTGGCCTACGGCACCGCCGTGGTGGTGGAGGAGGGGGGGTAGGGGGAAGGCGGTGCTAGCTGTTGCGGTACCAGCGCGCCGCCGCTGAAGTTTCTTTGCCAGTGGGGGGCGGCATTGTGTGTCCGGTGGCTCTGTTGACTGCCCAGGTGTACAAGTAGCCCACCAAGAACGCCAGGAATATTATGCTGCCCACCGCCGCCACTATCCATTTTGCCCAGAGCACTAGCCCCTCGTACCCGGGGTATGGTATTACGCCAGCCGCCAGCAAGCTGAACACCAGGACGGCTACTGCATACGCCCACGGATAAAGGTCGTCCCAAGGGATAAGGCTCCACCGCGAGTGGGAGCTGGCCCACGGGTGCCGTAGCTCTTTCTTTTCCTCCTCTTCTAGCTTGAAGAAGTCCCCCCCCGTCATCAGGAGCATCATTATCCGTCGGTGGTCGCGGTACTGATGAGTGCTGTACCTGGTGTGCCAGGCTGCCAGAAGGCCAAACAAAGACACTACTGAAAGGAACAGGAATACGAAGAGGAACTGACTCTGTGAGGAGACGTTCACGCCTTGGGCCATCTCGTTAGAGGTCGCAGAGGGCCGCCCCAGAAAGACGATCGCGCCGCCCACGATCACTGCATAGAAGCTGGTGAAGGTCCCGAGCAGGGCGCGGTTGTGGCGGCTCTGCTCCCAGAACTGGCGGTACGTCTCCAGGCGGAACTGGCTCTGCTCGTCCATATCTCCCTCCTAAGCGCTGGTAGTCGGATGTGGCCGCTCACCCTGAGTTCGTGAAGGGTGAGCGGGGTTTTCTCCCGCTCATGGTGAGCCCGTCGAACCATGAGCGGAAGGCCAGGAAATGACTCACCCTTCGACAGGCTCAGGGTGAGCGGCTGTTTTCTGAGCAGCAAGCCTCAACCTGCGCTCTTCACCCTCACCTCCGCCCCTCTCCGCACCCCGAGCGCGGCGGCGGCGCTGGCGTTGGTCAGCGCTATCTCGAGGCAGCCGTGGCTGCCTATGATGGCCAGAAGCCCGGCGCCCTCGGCGTAGGAGGAGGAGAGGCCACGGAGGCGGCGGCCCGCCACCTCCACCACGGCGTCGGGCGACACGTCCGCCTCCGGGATGTTGGTGAGCAGGTTGCCGAAGCGGTCCACGTGCAGGACGTGCCCCACCAGGGCGCCATCGGGCTCCCGCCTGGGCGCAGGCACGGCCAGGGCCACCACTTCGGCCACCGGCGGGCCCATCTCCTGGGGCGGCACGCCCAGGCTGAGGTGGGCCGCCACGGGGGCGAAGATGTCGCGCCCGTGGAAGGTGCGGCTCACGGGGTGCAGCCAGTAGCGGGGGTTGGCCAGCTCCCAGACGCGCCATCCTGGAGGCAGGGCCACGGTGCCCGGCGCGAATGGGGTAGCGCCCTGGGGCAGCGTCGCGCCGCCGTCCCGGAGGGCGTAGGTGAGGAGGCCGTTGTCCGGAGCCACAAAAAGCTCGCGGCCGCTGTCCACCACCAGGGCCCGCCGCGCCGAGCCCACGCCCGGGTCCACCACCAGCACGTGGACGCTCCCCGGTGGCAGGTACCGGTAGGCGGTGCCGAAGAGGAATGCGGCTCCCGCCACGTCGCCGGGGGCCACATCGTGGGTGAGGTCCACCAGCGTCGCCCCAGGGTTGATGCCCAGGACGACGCTCTTCATCACGCCCACCCAGGGGTCGGCGGCGCCGAAGTCCGTGGTGAGGGAGATCACTGACACCACGCTTCCCACATGTCGGCCTTCGTCCATCTTTCCGCCCACCCTTCGGCAGGCTCAGAGCTTGTGAAGGAATTGGTTTTGAGCACCCTTTTAGGCCGTCCGCCAGATACAAAAGGAGGGTGTCTGAGGCACCTCTTTGCCAAAAACTCACAGGCTCTCAGTGTGAGCGGGCGACCCTAATCCGCTCGTGGTGAGCTCCGACAGGAGTCGCGAGTCCTTCTCGGACCTGTCGAACCATGAGCGGGGCGCGCGGCTTCTAGAAGGCGCGCTTGTGGGAGTAGGCAACGGCGACTCGACTCAGCACGCCGGCTGCGAGAGCACCCGCGCGTCAATCTGCCTGGGGATGAGCTGGCCGTCGCTCAACGAGCCGTGGAGGCGGCCCTGGTCCGCGATCACCTTGCCGCGCAGGATGGTGGTCACCGGCCAGCCCTCCACCGTCCACCCCTCCCAGGGGCTGTAGTCGCTGACGTGGAAGTCGTCCCTGGTGAGGGTCTTGCGCACGGCGGGGTCAATGAGAACGATGTCCGCATCGCTGCCGGCGGCGATGGCCCCCTTGCGGGGATAGAGCCCCAGGATGCGCGCCGCGTTTGCCGAGGTGACCTCCACAAAGCGCTGGAGGGACATGCCGCGCTTGGCCACCCCCTCGGAGTAGACGATGCCCACCCTGGCCTCGGCCCCCAGGTTGCCGCCGGTCACGTTGGATATTGTGTTGCCCTTCAGCTTCACATCCAGTGTGGTGGGGAACTCGTCCGTGCCCACGGTGGCGACCGGCCCGGTCAGAAGGCCATGCCACAGAGCATCCCGGTCCTCCTTGTACTTCAGGGACGGGTAGGTGTGGTAGATGTAGCCGCGGGGCTTCTTGTAGTCCTCCGCGTCGAAGGTTGCATAGTGGTGGAGCGTCTCCGCGTATACCGGCAGGCCCCTGCCGCGTGCCTCGGCGACCACCTCCACCCCCTCCCTGGCCGAGGTGTGGACGAAGTAGACCCCGGCCTTCATGCGCTCCGCCAGTTGAACGGTCCGGCGGAAGGCGAGAAGCTCGGAGGTCTTGCTTCGGGCCAAGGGCATGTTCCAGCCCTGGGTCCGGCCCTCTTGTTCCAACCTCTCGTACATGGTGTGGACCAGGTCGTGGTCCTCGGCGTGGACCACCATGATGCCGCCGCTGGCAGCTACCTTCTCCATGGCCAACTGGATGCGACCGAAGTCCAGCCGGTATGGAGGGCGCTTGGGGTGAGGGGGGAGCACGTCCACGGTGAACACTTTGAAGCTGGGGAAGCCACGGCGGATGGCCTCCGGTATGTGGTCGAAGATGTCCAGGGGCAGGGCCCCACCCAGGGCGATGTGGAAGGAGTAGTCCACGTAGGACTTCCCTTGCCAGCGGGCCGTGCGCTGCTCCAGCGTCTGCCAGAAGTCCATGCCGGGGCGGATAAAGCAGAAGTCAATGTGGGTGGTGGTGCCGCCGAAGGCCATCCCTCGGGTGTCCTCTTCAGGCCCCATGGTATAGAGGTTGTCCTCCGGGTGCATGGCGACGAAGTGGGCCAGGTGGGTGTGCGGCTCGATGCCACCTGGGACTACTATTTTACCTCTGGCATCCAGCACACGGAGGGCCTCGTATGTCATGGTGCCGGGCAGCGCCACTGCCACAATCTTCTCCCCACTTACCGCGACGTCGAACTGCCCGGTCTGGTGAGGAGTGACTACAGTGCCGCCACGAATCAAGAGGTCCAGCATCGCGCGCCTCCCTTCTACGCCCAGCTACACAAGCCGCACGCTGAGGATGGAGACGATGATGAACAGGACGGCCAGGACGATGGTGACCTGGAAGAGAGTCTTCTCCACGCCACGGCGAGTGCGGAACGTGGTGCCTCCTCCGCCAAATAGCCCGGCGCCCGTCCCCTTCACCTGGAGCAGGACAGTGACCACCAGGAAGATGGATACTAGCATCTCCGCCCAGTTCAAATAGCTTTGCACAGTCTCGTAGCCTCCAACCTAGTACTTGCTTTCGTAAATCAGCGTACGCAAGGGCGTATCTGAAGTTCCCGCTCATCCTGAGCTTGTCGAAGGGTGAGCCGCTCATGGTTCGACAGGTCCGAGAAGGACTCGCGACTCCTGTCGGAGCTCACCACGAGCGGTTGATCATGCCGTCCTTTTCCGCAAGTAGCACTTAATTGCTCCGCATGGCCTCCAGGCGCTTCTGTATGAGGTCCTGGACCAGGGAGGGGTTGGCCTTGCCTCGGGTGGCCTTCATCACCTGGCCCACCAGGAACTTGACCGCCGCATCCTTACCCTTCAGATAGTCCTGCACCGCCTGCTGGTTCTTCTCAATGGCTTCGGCCACCACGGGCTCAATGTCGGCGGTATTGCTGATCTGGGCAAGCCCCTTCTCAGCTACCACAAGGGAGGGGGGCTTGCCCGTGGCGAACATATCCTCCAGGACCGTCTTGGCCTGGGGCGTCCCGATGGTGCCCTGGTCCAGCAGGTCCAGCAGCTCGGCCAGGTGCTGGGGTCTCACCTGGGCGGCCTCCAGTTCGATGCTGTGGAGGTGGAGGAGGTGGGTCAGGTCGCCCAGCACCCAGTTGCTGGCGGCCTTGGCCCGCCTGCGCAGGGCCTCGTCCTCCCTGGGCGCCTTGCCCACCGTCGCCTCAAAGAAGTCAGCGGTGGCCCTGGAGGCCGTCAGCAGGCCCGCGTCGTAGGCTGGCAGGCCGTAGTGGGCCATGAACCGCTCCCGGCGGGCCTCAGGCAGCTCTGGCAGCCGCTCCCTGATGCGCTCCACCCATTCCCGTGAGATGACCATAGGGGGCAGGTCCGGCTCCGGAAAATAGCGGTAGTCGTGGGCGTACTCTTTGCTGCGCTGGGCCACAGTCTCGCCGCGCTCCTCCACCCAGCCGCGCGTCTCCTGGGGCACTCGTTGCCCCTCCTTCACCATCCGGACCTGGCGCTCCACCTCGTACTGGAGGGCCCGGTACACCGCCCGGAAGCTGTTCATGTTCTTCACTTCCACCTTGCCCAGGAGCTGGGTGCTTCCCCTGGGCCGGACGCTAACGTTGGCGTCGCAGCGGAAGCTGCCCTCCTCCATGTTGCCGGTGGATACGCCCAGGTACTGAAGGATGGCGCGCAGCTTCACCAGGTAGAGGCGGGCCTCCTCCGGGGAGCGCAGCTCAGGCTCTCCCACTATCTCCATGAGCGGTATGCCGGAGCGGTTCACGTCCACCAGGCTGTAGGTGTCGCTGGTGACCGGGTCCGTGAGGTGCTGGAGCTTGGCCACGTCCTCCTCAAGGTGGACGCGGGTCATGCCGATGCGCTTCCTCTGTCCGTCCACCTCTATCTCCAGGTAGCCTCCCCGGCAGATGGGCTCGTCGTACTGGGAGATCTGGTACCCCTTCATCAGATCGGGGTAGGGGTAGTTCTTGCGGTCGAACTTGGTGTACTCCGCAATCTGTGAGTGCAGCGCCAGGCCGGTCATGATGACGAATTCCACCGCTTGCCGGTTGATGACGGGGAGGACGCCCGGCATGCCCAAGCACACGGGGCATACGCGGGTGTTGGGCTGGGCCTGCACGTAGTCGGCCCGGCAGGAGCAGAACATCTTGCTCCGGGTCAAGAGCTGCGAGTGTACCTCCAGGCCGATGACCGCCTCATACTCTGTCATGACGCGCTCCAGTATAGCAACGGAGCGGGGTAGGGGACAAGGAATGCGCTTGTGTCAGCGGCCCACGGGGCGGTACAATACTCTCCATGCTTCGATAGGAGTAGAGTGACCCCTACCCCCGCTGGTCCCCTCTTCCGGCCTTCTGCACAGACACCCGTTGTCCCCAGTGACACCGCGCCAGTGCTCCAGAGGCGGCGGCACCTGCTGCCAGTCCTGGAGCCGCTGGGCCAGCCAGCCTTTCGCCGCTTGATGCTGGCCATATTCTGCTTCACCGCTGCGGTGCAGATGCAGACGATGGGGCAGGGCTGGCTGGTCTTCCACATCACGGGGTCCAACGTAGCGCTTGGCGTGGTGACCTCTATGTGGAGCGTAGCGCTGTTCCTCTTTTCCCCTGTTGCGGGAGTCGTCGCCGACCGGCTGGACAGGCGGCTCGTGCTGAAGCTGACGTGGGGTGGGTCCGGGATGGTCTTCGCGGTCATCTCCCTCCTCATCCTGTTGGGCCGGGTCGAGGTGTGGCATCTGGCCGTGGCGGCGGCGCTCAATGGCGTGTTCTTCTCTTTCAACCTGCCTGCGCGGTTCGCGCTCATCTCCCAGATGGTGAGCGAGGGGAGTCTCGTGGGTGCCATAGCCCTGAACTCTCTTGCCTTCAACCTCAACGGCATTCTATTCCCCTTGCTAGGGGGCGGGTTGATAGACCTGGTGGGCCCTGCTGGGGTCTACGTCCTGGTCTCTGTCCTATACCTAATTGCCGTTGCCGTGGTCGGCCTTGTCCCCGCTCAGGAGGGGGCCCGCGCTAGAAGGCGGAGGACCCTGGTGGCCGACATGGTGGCAGGAGTGCGCGTCGTGCGGGCCCATCCGGTGCTTATCTGGCTGATGGCGCTGGGCCTGGCGGCGGTGGTACTGGGGCAGTCGTATACGGTGCTGCTCCCAGACCTGGCCGCAGGCACTCTACATGTGCCCGCGTCGGGGCTGGGCCTTCTTATGGCTATGCTGGGTCTGGGTGGGCTGGTGGGGAATCTGGCCGTCGCCAACCTTGGCCCCAGGGCGCCGATGGGCCGGCTGATGCTCCTGCTTGGGGGCGCCTCGGGAGTGGCCCTTCTCGCCCTTGCAGGTACGTGGAGCATCTACCCTGCACTGGTGGTGCTGTTTGTCCTGGGGTTCACGGGGATGCCGCTTTTCACCATCAATCAGACGTTGGTGCAACGCATTGCGCCCCCGGAGGTCCGGGGACGGGTCCTGAGCCTGTACATGCTCACCTGGGGTGCGATGCCCCTGGGGCTCATGGTCGCGGCCACGCTGGCTGACTCGGTGGGGCTATTCCTCCCTCTGGTCCTTGGTGGCGCTGCCATGGTGATAGTGATGCTGCTGGTTGCCAGGTCCTGCCCCGCCCTGCTCCGCCTGACTGAGCGCGGGTGAGGACCCTTCACCTCATGCCCGTGGCCCAGTACCTCCGGCCTGTGCCCCAATGTCTTTCGCACCTTAGCGCCTTCTCATCTAGAAGCTGGCGAATGGCCGCCTCGCTCACATCGGGGTCCCAGCCCACGGGACGGCACAGGTCCGCGTGATGGATGCCAGGCGCATCCAGGGCTCGCTGACGCATCACCGGCTTTACGCGCTCAACCCCCCTCTCCCGCTCCGAGGCGTGGCGAGCATAGTCCATCCAGAGCCATGCCAGAACGGAGAGAGGTGTCGCAGAGGCGACCAGCGCGAGGACGGTGAGCGACCCTTGCAAGAAGTCCCCGAACTTTCCCGGGGGCAAGATGACGGGCTCCTCGCCCAGATGGGTGACGACTCGCCGGGGTAGCAACAGACCGCCAACTGCCTCCGTGTGATAGGTCATGGTGGTGGTCTGGAATGACCTGGTCTCCATGGCAAGACTGAAGCCCTGGGTGATCTTCGTCATCTGTGAGTCATGCACCCTGACCCTGTAGCGGTCACCTGCTCCGTCCCGGAGGTCCACTTGGTGGAGCGTCCGCAAGGTGGACCCCACCAGCGGGTGGCCGAGCATCTTTGTCTCCAGTCCCACGATGGTAGCTTCAACGGTCCTGTCGGGAGAGCCGATGGTCCAGAACACGGCCATGAGCGCGAGCGCCAGCAGCATAGGCGCCGCTGCCATCCAGAACATGAAAACGCTGCGCCTGGCGAGCGCGGTCACGGGGTGGGAGCTGGCAGCCAGAAGGCCAGCGGTGAGCAACAGCGTTTGCCACCACCCCAGGGCGCCGATACGCCACAGCGTCAGGCCGACGGCCGCGGCGAACAGGGGCAGATACCTGTCTGCCCTGAGTTCCACGGATGCCGCGGCCCTCTTGATTGACATGATAGATGAGGCTATCCCAAAACCCTTACCCCCTCAGTCCCCCTCTCCCTTGGCAAGGGAGAGGGGGATAGAAATGAACCTGGGGGATACCCCCAGACCCCCGGCAGAGGGGGCTAAGCCCCCGCTGCACTCCCCCATGAACGAATGTTGGGATGACTTCATATCCTCGCCTGACTTGCGGGCCCTGGGTGCAGTGCTGCGCCACCCCGGGACCATCCCTTTGCTCTATCCCTCCAACCGCCGGGCCAGCGCTTTCAGCCAGGGTACCAAGGCCGGGGCCATGTCCTCTCGCTCCAGGGCCATCTCCACCGATGCTCGGAGCATACCTTGGGGCGTGCCCACATCGTAGCGGCGGCCTTGGAACTGGTAGGCGTACACTGGCTGGGAGCGGGCCAGCAGGGCAATGGCGTCGGTGAGCTGGATCTCCCCGATAGCTCCTGGGCGCACCTTCTCCAGAGCGTCGAACACCTCCGGCGTAAGCACGTAGCGTCCTACGATCCCCAGGGTGGAGGGCGCCTGGTCCGGCGCGGGCTTCTCCACCATGCCCCGCACGTGCCAGAGCCGCTCTTCCACCTGCTCCCCCTGGATGACACCGTAGCTTGAGACGCGCTCCCGAGGCACGTCCTCCACAGCTACCACGCTGGCCTTGTACCGCTCGAAGACGGAGAGCATCTGGTGTGTTGCCGACACCGGGTGGCGGATGATGTCGTCGGGCAGATAGACGATAAAGGGCTCGCGGCCCACGGCCTGGCGCGCTGTCAGAACAGCGTGGCCCAGGCCGAGCTGCCGCTTCTGCCGGACCGAGATGATCTCCGCTAGCTGTGCCGGGCGTCTCACCAGCTCCAGGCTGCGGGTGTCGCTCTTCGCCTCCAGGGCCGCCTCCAGCTCTGGCGCCAGGTCGAAGTGGTCCTCCATGGTGGACTTGCCCCGGCTGGTGACCAGGACTATCCGCTGGATGCCTGCCTCTGCCGCCTCCTCCACCACGTACTGGATGCTGGGCCGGTCAATGAGGGGGAGCATCTCCTTGGGGATAGCCTTGGTGGCGGGAAGGAAGCGCGTGCCGAGGCCGGCGGCGGGGATAACGGCGGTGCGTACAGGCATGAGGGTCTCCCTGGGATGGTCTGGGGAGAGTGTACCATACGAGCCACGTGCTGATTGACATGGTCAAGCAGCACGGCTAGCATGGAGACAGGCCGTGCTAGACGGGGAGCTAGCGGTGCCCTGTACCCGCAATCCGCTTCAGCGGGGTTGAACTCCTCCTCTAGGTCCGGGCCCGCACCGCTGCCTGTGGCGTCGGTGTTGAAAGCTGGGCGCTGCGCGGCGGAGACCTGTGAACCCGGTCAGGTCCGGAAGGAAGCAGCCGTAAGCGGGACTCTTCGTGCGCCGCAGACCTACCTGGCTTGAGCCGCGTCAGGATGGGCATGTTCGGCAAACCCGGAGCGACAGGGGGTGCACGGCCTTTTTTATCGCCTCGGATAGAAACTTTTGCAACAGTCCCCACGACTTTTGCAACGGCCCGTAGCTCGCCCCAGCCGGAAGAGATGCGTCCCCAGAAGGCGCGCCAGGACCACCCCACCCCGTACCCGCGCCCTCGCAAGGCGCTGGGCCAGCACTTTTTGACCGACCGTGGGACTCTCAGGGCCATCCTGGAGGCTGCTGAGGTGTCTCCCCAGGACCTGGTGGTGGAGGTGGGGCCGGGGCGGGGTGTTCTGACCCGCGAGCTGGCCCTTCGGGCCGGTCGTGTGGTTGCCGTGGAGCTGGATGAGGAGCTGGCCGCTGAGCTGCGCCGCGAGGCGCTGTCCAACGTGGCGGTAGTGGTCGCGGACGGCCGCACGGTGGACGTGGCCTCCCTGGTGGGCCAGCAGAGTGGCTACAAGCTGCTGGGAAATCTCCCGTACTACGCCGCGTCCCCCATCATGCGACATTTCCTGGAGGCGAGCGCCAGGCCGTCCATCGCGGTGGTTATGCTCCAGAAGGAGGTGGCGGAGCAGGTGTGCGCCTCTCCGGGCAGCATGTCCCTCCTTTCGGTGGCGGTCCAGGTGTACGGGCGGCCCAGGGTGGTGCGGCGGGTGCCGCCCGGAGCCTTCTTCCCACGGCCCAAGGTGTCCTCCGCCGTGGTGCGCATAGACGTGTACCCGGAGCCGGCCCTGCCGTCCCAGGGCGCAGAGCCCTTTTTCCGCGTGGCGCGTGCAGGCTTCAGCAGCCCCCGCAAGCAGTTGCGCAACGCCCTGGCCCACGGCCTTGAGGTGTCCACCCAGGTGGCGGCACGGGTGCTGGAGAGGGCTGGCGTGGACCCCCGCCGAAGGGCCCAGACGCTGTCTCTGGAGGAGTGGCGTCGCGTGTTCGAGGCGGTGGTCGAGTGAACAGCCTTCACCTGCGGGCGCCAGCCAAAGTCAACCTGACCTTGGAGGTGTTGGGGCGGCGTCCCGATGGCTATCACGAGGTCCGCACCGTCCTCCAGGCCATTGACCTGGCCGACGAGCTTACCCTGACGCCTGCGGCAGACCTCCGCCTGGAGGAGAGACCCGGACCTGCGGCGCCTCCTGGGGAGAACCTGGTGCTTCGGGCGGCCCGGCTCCTTCGGGAGCACACCGGAGGGCGGGACGGCGCGCAGATCACCCTGGACAAGCGCGTCCCGGTGGCGGCGGGCCTGGGCGGGGGCAGCTCCGACGCCGCGGCGGCGCTGCTGGGGCTGGACCGGCTCTGGGGACTTGGGCTGGATGTGCGCGAGCTGACCCGACTGGCCTCGCGGCTGGGCTCCGACGTCCCCTTCTTCCTTCGCGGCGGGACAGCCCTGGGAATGGGCAGTGGGGATGTGATAGAACCTCTCCCTTCGCTGCTGGCGTGCTGGGTGGTGTTGCTGGTGCCTCCCGTGCAGTTGGCTGGCAAGACGGCCCGCCTTTACGGGGCGCTGACCCCTGGTGACTACAGCGATGGCTCCTGCACGCTGAAGCTGGTGGAGTACCTGTACGCCGGGATGTTGCCCTCTGGGGACCTGCTTTCTAACTCCTTCGACCGGGTGGCTCCAAGGCTGCTGCCGGAGCTGGCACGTTACTGGGGCGTGCTCCTGGATGCGGGGGCGCCGTGGGTCCACCTGGCTGGAAGCGGGCCCGGCCTTTTTACCCTGGTGCCACGGGAGGAGGAGGCCCGCTCCCTGGAGCGACGTCTGGCTGGGGGAGGGCTGCGCACCTACTGCTGCCGCACCCTGGGCCCGCAGTCTGCTCCCAGCGCCTAACATCCGTTGACGGTTCCGCCGCTAGGGGCTACCATTGCGTCGGACTAACTGAGATTGGAGGGCTGGTCACAAGGTGCTGATCGACTTGCATATTCACACTGTGAGGGGGTCCAGCGACAGCAACCTTTCACTGGAAGAGCTAATACAGGAGGCGACGAGGATAGGGCTGGATGGGGTCTGTCTCACTGAGCACGGCGGGCCGTGGGGAGACCCAGTCGAGTTCCAGCGCATCGCCAGGGAGCGGGGTGTCCTGGTCATACGGGCCATGGAAGTGGAAACGAACATGGGCCACGTGACCGTGTTCGGGGTGAACGGGTACGAGTCCGGTATCATGGATGTCCACTCTCTTAGACGCTACGCGAAGCGCGTGGGCGGGTATATGGTGTCCGCCCACCCTTTCCGTAACCTGTACAGCTCGCCTGCGCTGGCAAAGATGCTTCTTTACCCCAATGCCAACAGCCGTCCCCACGACCCCGAGGAGGGAGCGGTGCACCCGGTGTTCCAGCTTGTGGATGCCATTGAGGTGGGCAACGGAGGGAACACCGACAGAGAGAACGATTTTACCATGGAGGTGGCCGATATCCTGGGCAAGCCGTGTGTCGGCGGCTCCGACGCCCACTCGGTGCATGGCCTGGGGCGGTGCGTTACCGCCTTTGAGGATGACATCCGCAACGAGGCCGAGTTCCTGGAGGCGTTGAAATCGGGCCGCTTCTACGCCGCCCAGGGCCTCCACGTGGGCGAACTGCAATACTTCGCTGCCGTGGGCCGCGAGGGCGAGGCATGAGGCTGTTGCAAAGGTCCCCCGGACTTTTGCAACAGATGTCCCCACCCCAGGGTGGGGTGGAGAGCCCTACTGCAAGACTTCGTCTCGCAGTGGCTTGATAGAGGAACAGGCAGGCCACGCCGTGGCAGCGGCGACGCCATCATCTCCAGGGCTGCCCGCATCTACCGCGGAGAGGGTGTGGGTGGCCCTGAGTATTGTCACCCTGGGGCCAGCCGCGGGCCATGGTGACATCGCTGAGATCGGCGCGGTGAAGTTCGACCGCAGCCACTCCCTGGAAAGCTTCCACGCCAAGGTCAAGCTCCAAGGGTCTCAGCGCCCCGCTGGCGAGACGCCCTCCTTTGGCCAGGTGGCCAGCAAGCTGGCCGCGTTCGTCGGGCGGCACCCTATCGTTGGCTGGGGCATGGCCTCCCAAGCGGCTTCTCTTGCCGCCGGGGGGCTGAGGCTTACCAGTCCCCAGTGCGATCTCGGGGAGCTGGCCCGGGTGCTGCTCCCCACCGGGCCCAAGACCTCCATCCCCGTCACAGGCGACGCGTTGGAGCGCGCTGGCGCGGCCCAGCGGGAGTTCGTGGAGCTGCTGAAGCGAGCTGAGGGGCTGGACCCAGGAGTGCTGGTGCAGCTTGGCCACATCTCCGCCAGGTCCCAGTGGCCTCTCAGGCACCTCCTGGTGGGCCTGGAGCAGGAGGTAGCCGCCCGCAGCAGCAGCGTCGGGCCGCTGGGCGTGGACCTGAGACAGATAGGAAGTCGGCTGGAGCGCCCGCGAAGCCTCCCTCCCAACCAGCAAAGGGTGCCCGTCCCTCAGGAGCGGGTCGAGCAGCTTCTGGCCCGTGACGGGCCGGTGGCGCGCTGTGTCCCAGGCTACGAGCCCAGGGAAGGGCAGCTCAGGATGGCCCTGGCGGCGGTCTCGGCCCTGAACAACGGCCACCGCCTGATGGTGGAGGGTGGCACGGGCATAGGCAAGTCCCTGGCCTACCTTCTACCCGCTGCCCTCTTCGCCGTGAAGAATGGTGCCCGCGTGGTGGTCTCCACCAACACCATCAACCTCCAGCAGCAACTGGTGGAGAAGGACCTGCCTGCCGTGAGGGCGGCCCTGAAGGAGGCAGGGGAGGTCGGTGGCGACGACTTTCGGTATGCGCTGCTGAAGGGAAAAGGCAACTATCTGTGCCTGCGCCGGTGGGAGCAGATCGCCCGAGGGGGCACCCTGAGCAGCGAGGAGGCGCAACTAGCGGCCAGGGTGCTGGTATGGGTCCAGTCCACAACCACGGGCGACCGGGCGGAGATTGACGTGAGCCCTCGGGAGGCGCCGGTGTGGGACAGGGTCTCCGCCACGGCCTTCGGCGAGTGCCCGGGGACGAGGGAGAGGGCCTGCTTCTACCGTGCCGCCCGGGAGCGCGCTGCCGCTGCTCACATCCTGGTGGTAAACCACGCGCTTCTCCTTGCGGACCTGGCCCTGGGCGGTGTCCTGCTGCCGTCCTATGACCACCTGGTGATAGACGAGGCGCATCATCTGGAGGAGGAGGCCACCCACCAATTCGGGATGGGCGTCTCCCAGGATGCCCTGGACAGGCTCGTGGCCCAGATGGCCGAGGCCCTGGCGGGCCTGCGGAGCGCCTTGCAGGCTGGTGCCGGACTCCCCGGCAGCCGCAGAGATGACATGGCGCGCCTGGCAGAGGATATCGGAGCAGTCCTGGCCAGATGCCGTGACCACTGGGAGCAGATGTGGGCTTCCCTTCTTGCGTTCTTGGCAAATCACCGGGAGGAGACCGAGCGCGGGAGCAGCCTGCGCATCACGTCCTCTGCCCGGCGGCAGCCGGGGTGGTCCCAGGTGGAGGTGGTCTGGGACAACTTCGACCGCGCTCTTGGCGATGCGGCGCGTCGGGCGGAGGACCTGCAACTGGCCCTGGAGGCGGTAGGTCAGGAGGGTGGACCATACCTGGAGGTGGGGGAGAAAGTCGCCGCCTGGCTCCAGGCACAGCACCAGGTGCGGGAGGGGCTGGCCGAGTTAGTCGCCCATCCCAAAGACGAGTCCGTGTACTGGCTGGAGCCGGGCGCAAGGGCCAGCTTGCACGGGGCGCCTCTGCACGTGGGGGCGTTGCTACAGGAGGGCCTGTTCAATCGCAAGGAGTGCGTGGTGCTGACCAGCGCCACCCTGACTGCTGGCGGCAGCTTCGCCCACTTCAGAGAGCGGGTGGGGCTGGAGGATGCCGCCGATCTGGTGGTGGAGTCCCCCTTCGACTACAAGCGTGCGGCCCTGCTGCTAGTCCCCACCGATACGCCTGAGCCGGGGAGCGCGGCCTACCAGGATGCCGTGTGCCGGGCGGTGGCCGGGATGGCCCGCGTGGCGGGTGGCCGGACGCTCTCCCTTTTCACCTCTCACTCCGCCCTGGGCATCACCCGGCATTGGCTGGCACCTGAGCTGGAGCCAGAGGGTATTGCGGTGCTGGCCCAGGGGGTGGACGGTAGCCCGCGAGACCTGCTGGAGCGGTTCCAGGAGCAGCCAGAGTGCGTCCTGCTGGGCACCGCCAGCTTCTGGGAGGGGGTGGATGTCACCGGCGGCGCTATGAAGGTGCTGGTGGTGGCCCGCCTGCCTTTCAATGTCCCTACGGAGCCGGTGTTTGCTGCCCGCTCGGAGCTGTACGAGAACCCCTTCCACCAATACGCGCTGCCCCAGGCGGTGCTGCGCTTCCGGCAGGGGTTTGGCCGCCTCATCCGTGGCAGGAACGATCAGGGAGTGGTTGTGGTGCTGGACAGACGTATCCTCTCTCGAAGCTACGGGCCCGCGTTCCTGGGCTCCATCCCAAAGTGCACCGTGAAGCGCGGGCCTCTGAGCACGCTGGTGGCTGAGGCGCGGCAGTGGCTGGCAGAGGGGGGTGCGGTGCGTCCATGACCCCGTACCGCCTCAGAGTTGACCAGCCCATTGACCTGGAGGCCGCCCTTTGCGGCGGGCAGGCCTTCCGCTGGGTGCAGGAGGGCGACGGCTGGTTCATCGGGGTGCTAGACAATAACGTGGTCCGGCTGCGGGCCGTGAAGGATGGGGTGGAGGTGGAGTCGGCGCCGGATGGCCCCGAGGCGCTGGCGCTCGCCCTGGCCGACTACCTGCGGCTGGACGACGACCTGCCCGCCATTCACCGCGGTCTCTCTGCCGATGCTCAGGTGTCCGCCGCCATCCGAAAGTACCCTGGACTTCGACTGCTGCGGCAGGACCCGTGGGAGTGCCTGGTCTCCTTTATCTGCTCCTCCAACTCCAGCATCCGGCAGATAGGGCGGACCCTGGAGCGCATGGCGCACGCGTATGGGGAGTCGCGGCGCCTGGGCGCGCTAGAGCGCCACACCTTCCCCTCGCCGGAGCGTCTGGCATCGGTGGGGGAAACCGGCCTGCGGGCCCTTGGCGCGGGCTTCCGGGCCGAATACATCGCAGCCGCGGCCCAGATGGTAGCCTCTGGCGGCTTAGACGTGGCTGGGCTCCGCCTCCGGCCCTACAACGAGGCCAGGGCGGCGCTGCTGGGCGTTCCCGGCGTCGGCCCCAAGGTGGCGGAGTGTGTGCTCCTGTTCTCCATGGACAAGCTAGACGCCTTCCCCGTGGACCGCTGGGTGCGACGTGCCCTGGAGGAATGGTACGGGGTGAGGCGGTTGAAGCCACCGGAGTTGCGTGCCTGGGCCCTGGAACGTTTTGGACCCTACGCTGGCTACGCCAACCAGTACCTCTTCCACCACCGTCGGCTGGCCGTCTAGTGTCCTGTCCCTGAAGTTCTCTGAATAGCTCCAGGGATGGTGCTTCCCCTCCCGGGGTTAGTGCCCACCCACCCGCCCCTTCCCGACGCGAATGCGTCGGGAAGGTCATATGTAGCCCCACCCCAGCAATAGTTCCCGTTGTTTCATCTCGACCAATAACTCCCAAGGGGTGGGGCTACCGTGGCCGTCCCGATGCAATCGGGACGGGGTGGGCAGGGTGGGAAACGACATGGGGTGGGGGTCCATCTCCAAAGGTAGGTGGCAGCGTTGGGCTTTGCAACGTTTTTCTGAGACGGGACACTAAGCCCTCTTGCTGGTCTTCTATCACGCTGCTGGGAGTGCATCCGCCGTCCCGCCTGGTGCGTATAAATAACCAAGAGCCCTCCGGCAGCTTCATGCTGCCTGGGAGGTTCTCGACAGGCGGGGAGTGGTCATGGCCCAGAGAGGTGTGGGAGGAGGTGGGCGAAGGCCGACGTAGCTGTGGCAAGCAAACGCTGCGTCGGCCTTTCGCTTGTCTGGCGTCTTGGCCGACCCCGAGTGATTCACTGAGCAGGGGGCCAGTGGCATCCCTTGGTAGGCCAGTAGAGGGGAGGGTGAAGATGAGGAAGCGGATGATGCTTCTGGTTGGCGTCATGGCGGTTATGGGCGTTGCACTCCTGGGTGGTGCAGCCCTGGGTGGCCAGCCGGTCTCCTTCCAGGCAACGCTGTCGGGAGCAAACGAAGTGCCTCCGGTAATGACCGCCGGAATGGGCATGGCCACGGTTAGCTTCGATGTGCCCATGGGCGTGGCCACCTACCGGTTAGAGGTCCGAGGTGTTGAAGGGATAACCCAGGCCCACATCCACTGCGCTCCCTCGGGCGCCAACGGCCCGGTGGCGGTCTTCCTGGCCGGAGGAATAGCTGGTCCAGGGGTCATTGTTGACGGCGTGTGGACGAAAGAGGGCACGTTCACTGCGGCTAATCTGCTCGCCACAGCTTGCGGTACCATCTTTGAGGCGTTCATTACCTCGGTTGCGGCAGGCAACACTTACGTCAACGTACACACCTCTGCCCGTCCTGCCGGAGAGGTACGGGGCCAGCTCGTGCCTGGGCCGCAGCCATAGCTGGGCCTGCGCACAGGCGGAGGAGGCTATCTGGCCGATGGGCCTGTCGCGGTGACCGTGGCCACGGCGCGTTATTGAGGTGTGCCTGAATCTCTGTCGCACTGAGACCCCGCGAGGGGTGGGGAGGTGATGATGAGTGGGCCGTACGTGTGGGGCCGCTGGCTGACTTGGTTTCTGGCGGCTGTAGCGGCGACCAGCGCTGGGCTCGTGGTCTACACCCTGTCGGCGCAGGGGCCATCAGTCCGGGATAGGGCTCCCAGCGATTTGGTACCCCTGGCCCAGGTAAGGGTCCCGGAGCCTCCAGACCTTGACAGGTTCGTTCGAGACAGGACCGCTGCTGTGCAGCTCGGCAAAGCCCTGTTCTGGGACGTGCAGGTCGGCAGCGATGGTAACCAGGCCTGCGCCAGTTGCCACTTCGCCGCTGGCGCGGACCGCCGGACGAAGAACACTCTTCATCCGGGCACCGATGGCGTGTTCCAGGTGGGCGGCCCTAACGCCACGCTGGCCCCCGCCGACTTTCCCTTCACCAGGCATGCGGAGCCTGGCGACCCCCAGTCGCCGATTGTTGCGGATCGCGACGACATCGTGGGGTCTCAGGGTGTCACACGCTCAGGGTTTGACGGCATTGTCCCTGGTAGCTCCGAAGACCTGCGGCACCCTGTACCTGACCCGCTCTTCCACGTCCAGGGGAAGAACGTCCGGCAGGTGACGGGCCGGAATGCGCCCAGCGCGATTAACGCTGTGTTCAACTTCCACAATTTTTGGGATGGACGGGCCAACAACACCTTCAACGGTGTGACCCCTTTTGGCCCCGGTGACTCCGGTGCTCGTATCTGGTGGGCGCTGGATGGCCAGCTCAGGCAGGTGACGGTGGAGATCACCAGTGCCAGCCTGGCGTCCCAGGCGGTGGGGCCACCCTTGAGCGACGTGGAGATGTCCGCCGCCGGCCGCACCTTTCCAGACGTTGGCAAGAAACTGCTGAGCCCGGAGTTGGTGCCCCTGGGCCGGCAGGAGGTCCATCCGGAGGACAACGTGCTGGGCCCGCTGGCCAGGAGCCGGGAGGAGCCAGGCGCGGGGGGCCTCCGCGTCTCCTACGCCGACCTGGTGCGGCAGGCATTTCTGCCCCAGTACTGGAGTGCCCAGCAGCCTATCACGCTGGATGGCAACCAGTACTCTCACATGGAAGCCAATTTCCCCCTCTTCTTTGGGCTGGCTGTCCAGCTCTACGAGACGACCCTGGTATCCGACCAGACACCCTTCGATCTATTTCTGGGAGGTGATGCTGATGCTCTGACACCGCAGCAGCGAGACGGTTTTGAGGTCTTCACCGGCGAAGGCCGGTGCAGCCAGTGTCACCGAGGCACTCTGCTTACCGAGGCCACGTCTGGCTCCAGGGGTGGCTTCTCGGGTTTCTTCAACATCGGCGTGCGGCCAACGCAGGAGGACCTGGGAGCGGGGCCCATTGCCGAGGACACCGGGCTCAACGGTGCCTTCAAGACCCCGGGTCTGCGCAACGTTGAGCTGACCGGCCCTTACTTTCACAACGGTGGCAAGGCCACCCTGCGGCAGGTGGTTGACTTCTACAACCGCGGCGGCGACTTCGCCAACCAGGAGAACAAGGACTCCCAGATCAGGTCCCTTGGTCTCACTGAAGGGCAGCGGAGCGCACTGGTGGCGTTCCTGCTCTCCCTGACGGACGAGCGGGTCCGCTGGCAGCGTGCCCCCTTCGATCACCCGGAGCTGTGCCTTGCCAATGGCCATGAGGGAGGCCCGGCCGATGTGGAGGAGCATCCACCAGGTAGCGGGGTGGCCAAGGATGCACTGGCCTGTATCCCGGCCGTGGGCGCCGGTGGTGCCAAGCAGCCTCTGGAGCCCTTCTTGGGGCTGGACCCTGCTTTGCCGGAATGAGGAGATGAAAGGAGGCAATCATGAAGAGGGTAATACCTGTGCTGGCGCTCGGGTTGGTGCTGCTGGTGACTGCGGCGGTGCTGCTCCCGGCACATGCGCAGGCCCAGGAGAGCGGGCCAACGCTGGTGGACCGGGCGGCGGTCTGCCTGGCCAAGCACTTGGTCCATCACCACATGATGGCTGGCGAGCATGAGGAGCTTGCGGCTCTGGCGAAGAAGGCGTCCCGGGCCATCATCCACGTTGGTGTGCTGGGGATGGAGATGCCCGGCGTGGAGCTGGAGTCCGACCTGACGGGCAAGACCGTCGAGCATATGGCGGACGGGAGCACCCACGTCTCTCTGGAGCGGGGAGATTTCACTGGCACCGTTGACGGGCATGCCGTGAATGCCAGGCTGGTCGGCCTGGAGCTGACCAGGGGTGGTGGCAGCTTCTCACTCATGGTCGAGAGCGGCAGGCTGGAGCTGGAGGTGGATGCCGACACTACGTTCCGGAAGGACGCGAGCGGCTTCAGCTTCAGCAAGATGGCCGATGGCAGCAAGAAGTTCACGGTGGAGGACGTCTCGGCAACGCTGGTGGATGGCGACAGCACCATCCAGGCCTCCGCCACAGACGTGATGGCCCATCGCATGGCCGACGGCTCCTGGACCGAGACCGTCGGAAGCGCCAGTCTCTCGGCACAGGCGCCTGACAAGACAGTCCAAGCAACCCTGACTGACGTAACGGTCGCTGTATCGGCGAGCTACGCCTTCACGGTCACCGTCGGCACGGCTGATATTAGCGCCAGTCACGACGGAGCCACGAAAGATGTCCGTCTGGAAGGGGCTGTGGTCAGCTTTGATGGCTGGAGCTTCACTGTTTCCATTGACAAGGGGAAGGTCAAGAAGGTGGACGCTGACGGGAACGTCACCGAGCAGGACGTGGAGGACCACCTTGCCGTGTTTGGCAAGGAGGCGTTGAAGCCCTAACAGAGACGCAGCCAGAACGTCCCGCCCCGTGGGCGAAACGGGGTCTGGGCTGTGCAGCAAAAAGCGGAGGAGGGTGAGACCCATGGGCTTAGGATAGTGGCGACCACAAGGGCATGACGCAGAATGCATAGGTAGGCAAGGAGGTGTGGAAGTGAGGTACATGTGGATGGGATTCCTTGTCTCCCTGGCACTGGCGGTAGTGCTGGGCTACGGCCCCGGTGCTACGATCGCCGGGGCGGGAGTGGCCTCAGCCTCCGTTGAGGACGCTGAGGAAGAGTTCGATGAGGCCATTGCGGACCTGGAGGACGCCGTGGAGGAAGCGGCAGCGACGCTAATCGCCGCTGTCGAGGAGGACGAAGACGTTGAGCAGGCCCTGGACGACTTCGACGAGGCCGTTGAAGAAGCTGTCGCAGATTTTGGGGATGCTCTGGTAGACCTGGTCGAGGACGAGGACGCCCTGGATGATGCGCTAGCAGACCTGGAGGATGACCTAAAGGACGCGGCAGCGGAACTGGTCGACGCCGCCGGAGCCGACGAGGAAGATGTGGACATGGCGGTGGAGGAGTTTGAAGAGGCCGTTGACGGGGCCCTGGGGGCGTTCGAGGATCAGGTGGAAGGGCTGATCGAAGAGGAGGAGGAGGACGAGGAGGAGGAGGACGAGCCCGAGGTCTCTCTTGCAAGCTGACTCAGGTAAGGACAGCGCTCCAGCAGGCCATGCCATATTGACACTGTGAGCCTGGTGGGAGCGTTGGCAACCGGGTGCCTCTTCCTAGCTGTAGGCCGTGCCAGGATGGGTGGTCACTTGTGCAGGCAGGCGAGGTACGGGTGATCGGTGCGAGATACCACCCGATATCCTACGAAGGAGCTGCATGATGCGGCAAGACCCAGCCAGCCAAGAGGCCACTCACCCTGGCATTTTCCTCGCCGCAGAGGAGGTCTTTATCCGTGTCGTGGCCAATCTTCCACCACATCGAGCCTGGCCGAACGCCAAAGGCTTGGAAGGGGCTCGGCCGGGTGAGACGTAGGGGATGGTGAGACATGCTTCGGGCTACGATACCAAGAAAGCGCGAGTCCCTGATGGTCCACCCTGGGTTGGCATGGAATGCCGAGCCTCCCGCGGGAGAGCTGCGGCAGCACTTGGTCACGCCCACCGACCTCTTCTTCGTCCGCAACCATGGCGGTGTCCCTGATGTGGACCTGGCCAGCTACTCACTGGCGGTTGGCGGTGCGGTGAAAAGGGAACTGCACCTGTCCATGGCTCAGGTCCGGGACCGCTTTCCCAGGGTCGAGCTTTGCGCCACGCTGGAATGTGCTGGGAACCGACGTCGAGAGCTTGCGGAGATCAGGCCCACACCAGGAGAGGTCCTCTGGGACCAAGGCGCCATTGGCACCGCGCTCTGGAGAGGTGTCCTTCTGAGAGATGTGCTGGAAGCGGCGGGTGTGGATGAGGCGGCGCGCCACGTGGCCTTCACAGGCATGGACCGGGTAGACATGGCGGAAGGGCCGGCCACGGTCGGCGGCTCTGTCCCCATCGAGAAGGCACTGAGCGACGAGGTCATACTGGCGTACGAGATGAATGGCAGCCCGCTTGCTGCCGTCCATGGTTTCCCCCTCCGCGTTGTCGTCCCAGGGTTTATCGGGGCCCGGAGCGTCAAGTGGCTACAAGCCATCACGCTCCAGCGGGAACCTTCGAACAACTACTTCCAGCGGCATGCGTACAAGCTCTTCCCTCCATCCGCAACTGCCTGCAACGTGGACTGGAGCAAAGGGGAGGTGTTGACACGCCTGGCCTTGAACTCGGTTATCTGCCTGCCCAGAGATGGTGAGGTGGTCCAGGCCGGGGAAGTCCTGGTACAGGGCTATGCCATCAGCGGCGTCTCCAAGATCGAGAGGGTTGAGGTATCTGTTGATAATGAACATGGTTGGGTGACCGGGTGTTTACAGGAAGGCCAGGGCCCGTGGACATGGCGGTTCTGGGACGCTTCTCTACAACTAGAGCCTGGGCCGCACAGGCTGGTTGCGAGAGCGTGGGACGCCCTCGGCAACACTACACCGGCTGATGCTGCCGAGCGCTGGAACTTCAAGGGCTACGTTAACAATGCATGGCACAGGGTGAGGGTGTACGCGTACTAGAACAAGGCCCGGAAAGGAGGTAGTGGCCCATGGCTCTGAAGCTGGGGGCCCCCGTTGTGCTCCTCGTTGCCGGTGTGGCGGCATTCGCGGCGTACCAGCTAGTGTAGTGCCTTCGATATTTCGTTACCTCCGGAACCCAAAGCGGCGGGGGAGGATTTGCCTGGCCTGGGTCGTCCGGCCAACCAACTATCCCCCTCGGTCCCCCTTCCTTCTTCGAGGAAGGGGGAAGAAGGTTTTT
>JACPQL010000044.1 GCA_016190445.1 Chloroflexota bacterium | reverse complement strand
GTCGGGACTTCGTCGGCAGAAGAATGTTGAAGGCAGATGAGTTCAACCGACTCCTCAGCATGACAGCCCCTCCCCCAAGACCTATTATCACGCCAATCTGGGGAGGGAAAAGAGATTGCTTCGTCCCGATGCAATCGGGACTCGCAATGACGGGGTAAACTTTGGATTCCCTGGAATCACCCACGAGGTGAGCTTCCTGAATCTGGACTCACGGATTAGAGCCTCGCCGCGGGTGCAGGAAGAGCGCTACTTAGGGTACAATGGGCTTCTGAGCGCAGCCGCACGGAGAGCACCAGGTGGAACGCAAGTTTGATGCGGAGGCGGCCCAGCGGCTTCTGTCACCGGAGAGGGTGGAGTCCCTGGATATTCACCATCTCTTGGCGCTGCTTCCCCTCCGGCCATATCATACAGTGGCGGACGTAGGCTGTGGGCCTGGGTACTTCACCGTGCCGCTAGCCAAGTTCCTGCGGCAGGGCAAGGTGTTTGCCGTGGACGTGCAGGAGGAGATGCTGCTGATGTGTCGGCAGCAGGTGGAGAGGGCGAGGCTCTCCAATGTGGAGGTAGTCCGCACTGAAGACGCTTCTCTCCCTCTGGCCGAGGCTTCCCTGGACGGCGCCTTCCTGGCCTTTGTGCTTCACGAGGTGCAGGACCGGAAGGCGTTCATGCAGGCGGTGGCCGTAACCCTCAAGCCCGGCGGCTGGTGCGCCGTGGTGGAGTGGCAGCCCGGACCTGGGGAGCTGGAGGGCGGACCTCCTCCAGAGCGACGCCTGGGCCGCCAGCAGGTGGAGACCCTTGCCAAGACTGTTGGCATGAGGCTCAAGGAGTGGCGGGAGCTAAACGCTGCACACTACCTGGCGCTGCTGACCAAGTAAGGTTTTCCATGAACCACGAGTTCGCCGCCCGCCCATGAAAAACACTAACAATGCGCTCATGGTGAGCTTGTCGAACCATGAGCGGGTGGGCGGCAGCCCGCTCACCCTGAGCTCCGACTTCATCGGAGTCTCGACATAGTCGGACCTGTCGAAAGGTGAAGGTCTGTTGTCTGAGCAGTTGGCTCTTATGCTTACCAAGCGCATCATACCCTGTCTGGACGTGGACGCTGGTCGAGTGGTGAAGGGGGTCAGCTTCGTGAACCTCCGGGACGCCGGAGACCCGGCGGAGTTGGCCTCGTTCTACGATGCCCAGGGCGCCGACGAGCTGGTCTTCCTGGACATCACCGCCAGTGCCCAGGGTCGCGACATCATGGTGGATGTGGTGAAGGCTGTGTCGGAGCGGGTGTTCATACCCCTGACGGTGGGTGGAGGCATCAGAGGCGTAGAGGACGTGCGTCGAATGCTGAAGGCGGGTGCCGATAAGGTGGCGCTGAACACGGCGGCGGTCCAGGACCCGGAGGCGGTGTCCCGCGCCGCTGAGTTCTTTGGCAACCAGTGCATCGTGGTGGCCATAGACGCCAAGAGGCTTGAGGGGCACGGGTTGCGCTGGGAGGTATACGTGCACGGAGGGCGCACCCCCACGGGCATTGACGCGGTCAGTTGGGCGGTGCGTGCCACCGAGTTGGGAGCGGGAGAGGTCCTGCTCACCAGCATGGACGCCGATGGCCAGCAGACGGGGTACGACCTGGAGCTGACCAGGGCCGTTTCGGAGGCGGTGCCAGTGCCCGTCATCGCCAGCGGGGGCGCCGGAAACCTGGAGCACCTCTACGAGGCGGTGGTCATCGGCAAAGCCGACGCGGTGCTGGCGGCCAGCATATTCCACTACGGCACCTACACCATCGGCCAGACCAAAGAGTACCTGGCAGGACGAGGGGTACCGGTGCGCATCACCGAGGTCAAGGAGTCATGAGCCAGATTTCGGCTGTCATCTTCGACGCCTTCGAGACCCTCTTCCACAACGACCCCGCGCTGTGGCAGCAGAGCTTCCGGGACCTCTGCCAGGCCCAGCACCTCGACATAGAGCCCCTGGTGCTCTGGCAGGAGTGGAAGACGCGGGAGCGCCGCTTCCGCAAGACGCGGCTGAACCTGGAGCAGCCGGAGCTAAGCCCTCCCTTCAAGAGCTACTGCCAGGCGTGGCGCGACACCTTCCGGGAGACCTTCCAGGCCATCTCGCTGAAGGGTGACCCGGACGCGGCGGTTGGGTTGTGCGTGGAGGCACTGACCCGGCGGGAGCCCTTCCCGGAGGTGCGGGAGGCCATCGAGGGGCTGCGGGGCCGCTGGCGCCTGGGCGTTCTCTCCAACGCCGACGATGCCTTCCTGTACCCGTTGCTGCGCCGCACCGGCCTCACCTTCGACGTGGTGCGCACCTCCGAGGGGTGCAGGGCCTACAAGCCCCTCCCAGGCCCCTTCCATCAGGTGTGTGGCCTCCTGCACGTTCAGCCCCAGGAGGCGCTGTATGTCGGCGACTCTCTGCTGGACGATGTGCACGGCGCCAAGCGGGTGGGCATGCGGGCGGCCTGGGTGAACCGCAATGGCCTCTCACGAGAGGAGGGCCTTCTTCCACCCGACTACGAGATACACTCCCTGATGGAGATGGAAAACATACTGGCCTAGAGGCAGTCCGGAAACTCCGTCCCCGGGGGAGACCAGAGGGGGTGTGCCCCCTCTGGCGGGGGTCTGGGGGTGTCCCCTAGCTATCTCTTCTTCCCCCTCTCCCGCCGCAGTGGGAGAGGGGGATACAGGGGGTGAGGGTTTCCCGGACGGCTTCGAGCCAAGTGAAGGGGAATGCAATGACCTCAGTGAAGCTGGACCCCAGCGGGCTTGTGCCCGCCGTCTGCCAGGACGCGAAGACGGGCCATGTGCTGACGCTGGCCTACATGGACGCGGACGCCCTGCGGCGCACCCTGGAGGAGAGGGAGGTCTGGTTCTACAGCCGGAGCAGACAGGAGCTCTGGCACAAGGGAGAGACCTCGGGGAACGTGCTCCGCCTGAAGGCGGTGTCGGTGGACTGCGACGGTGACGCGCTCCTGCTCCAGGTGGAGCCTGCTGGCCCCGCGTGCCACACGGGCAACCAGACCTGCTTCTTCACCCCCCTGGAGCAGGAGCCCGGCTACGAGCGGGCCGAGGCGGGGCCAGGTATCCTCCAGGAGCTATTCGCCGTCATACAGAGCCGCAAGCGGGAGATGCCCACGGGCAGCTACACCACAAGGCTGTTCCAGGAGGGGAGGTCCCGCATAGCCCAGAAGGTGATAGAGGAGGCGGGAGAAACGGCCCTGGCGGCGGCCCAGGGGGACATCGCCCATCTGCCCGCGGAGCTGGCCGACCTGCTCTACCATGCCCTGGTGCTGCTGGCCGACGCCGGCCTCAACCCGGAGGAGGTGTGGGCGGAGCTGCGCAAGCGGCGGAAGTAGCCCCCACACCGTCGCCCGTGTACAATGGGCGCGCCGTGGAAGCTGCCTTTGGAGGTATGTGACTGTGGGCAACGAAGAGACCATGCGACTGGTCCGGGATGTGCTGGAGGCGCAGGAAGCGGCCATTCAGAAGGCATGCGCCATACCCACGGAGAAGCTGGGTATGCAGGTCCCCTTGGGCCAGCGCGAGGTGCCCCTGCGGGCGCTCCTCTACATGCTGGTGAACCACCCCAGGGAGCACAGCACGGAGATCAAGAAGGTCCTGGCTGAGACAAAGGGCCCACGGGCCTCCGAGGCCCAGAACATCGTGGCCCAGGCCAGGGAGTCCATGGGCAACCTGGTGGGCAACTTCACCGCGCTGGATGACAAGGACCTGGACCGGCAGTTTGAGGAGGGGCGCAGCATCCGGGTGATACTGCAACACCTGGCGCGGTCCCACCAGAACTACCTGAGGGCCATCGAGAAGGCCCTGGAGGGGTAGAGGCTGTTGCAAAACTCCTGGGGGACTTTTGCAGCAGTTCAGCCCGTTGAAATCCTCCCCAAAGGGGCAAACAATTGTGCGCCACTCCGCCGCCCCTCCTGGCCCTCACCCCCTCGGTCCCCCTCTCCCGCCGCAGGGGCCTTGCCTCAAGACCCAAGGAAAGTGCAGAGAACCTTGGTTCTCTGCCGGGGTCTGGGGTGTCCCCAGATACAAAAACCTCTGGGGTGGGTTGGATGGGAAAGAAGTCGCTAGCCTTTTTCATGACTTTTTGGGGCAAAGCCCGCCGCAGGCGGGAGAGGGGGATGAGAAGAGACATCTGGGGGAATACCCCCCAGACCCCCCGGCAGAGGGGGCATAGCCTCCTCTGATGCACTCCCCCAGAAATGCGTTTCTGAACAGCCTCTAGCCCCCTTGGGGCGGGGCCTCGCTCTCCTGAGTGACGACCGGCGGCGCCTCCGGCTCCGGCTGGTCGGCGGCAATGGCCTTCTGCATCGCCTGTATGGCCACCTCTATCTGGCCGTCGTCGGGGCGGCGGGTGGTGAGCTTCTGTAAGGCCAGGCTGGGGGCCATGATGGCCCGCACCAGGACGTTGCCTGCGTGGGCGCCGCTAAAGCGGATGACCTCGTAGCTTACCCCTGCGATGGCGGGCACCAGAACAATCCGCGAAAGCACTCTCAGGTACACATCCGGGCGTCCCAGAAGGGCAAACACCAGGATGGCCACCACCATTACCACCAGCAGGAACGCGGTGCCGCAGCGGGGGTGGGCGGTGTGGAAGGGACGGACGTGCTCCACATCCAGGGGTGTCCCCGCCTCCAGGGCGTGGACAGTCATGTGCTCGGCGCCGTGGTAGGCGAAGACGCGCTTTATCTCCCCCATGAGGCCGATGGCCCAGACATAGGCGAGGAATATCGCCAGGCGGATCAGGCCCTCTACGAAGTTGCTGGCGAGGTCTGAGGCGATAAAAGGGTCCAGGCGCTGTGCCACGAAGAGCGGGGCCACAAAGAAGATACCCACCCCCAAGACCAGCGCCAGGACCAGGGTCGCGCCGATGGCCCACCGCCCGACCTGGCGGTCCTCCTCTCCCACTGCTGCGTTGGCCGAGAAGGTGAGGGCCTTCATCCCCAGGACCAGGGTCTCCACCAGTACGATGACCCCTCGCACCAGTGGGATGCGACGCAGGGCGCCGGTGTATATAGTGCTGAGGGGCCATGTGGTGGAGTGGATGTCGCCGGTGGGGCGCCGCACCGCCACCGAGCAGAACCGCTGGCCGCGGATCATCACGCCCTCGATGACGGCCTGCCCGCCGTAGAAAAACCTCTGCGCTGTCACAGATATGCCCCTGGACCAGGACTACGGGGAAGAACCAAGACACCCCTGCCCCGAAGCGGAGGGTGTAGAGACAGCGGTAGCCAAGCTAGAAGACACGCACGGGACCATCGGGGGCTATTTGAGTCCGTAGCGCCGCCTCAGGCGCTCCACGCGGCCCTCAGTGTCTACAATGCGCTGCTCGCCGGTGAAAAAGGGGTGGCAGCGGCTGCACACCTCCACCTTCATCTCGGGCTTGGTGGCCCCCACGGTGAGGATGTTGCCGCAGGCACAGACCACCCGCGCATTGGGGTAGTAGCGAGGATGAATGTCTGCTTTCATGTCATGATCCTTCCGAGGCCACGGGGACCACGTTGGCCCGCTTGCGCTGTCGGGTGGCGTGGTCGAACATCACCCTGCCATCCGCGAGGGCGTACAGGGTAAAGTCCCTGCCCACGCCAACGTTGCGGCCAGGCCGGATGCTGGTGCCCCGCTGGCGGACGATGATGGTACCCGCCCGCACAAGCTCTCCGCCGAAACGCTTCACTCCCAGCCGCTGGGAGTTGCTGTCGCGGCCGTTGCGGCTACTGCCGCCACCCTTCTTGTGTGCCATGGTGCTTCCCTCTAGCGCTGCCTTGCCAGCGGCCAGCGCTTCACTGTTGGACGATCTCTTTTATCAGCAGTCGGGTATAGGCCTGTCGGTGCCCCTGCTTGCGGCGGTAGCGTGTCTTGTTCTTGAACTTGAAGACGATAATCTTCTTGCCCCGGCCGTGGGACTGGACCTCGGCCACTACCTTGGCGCCCTCCAATACGGGTGTTCCCACGGCCACCCCGCCATCACCGCCGACCATCAGGACCCTACCCACCTCCACCAGGTCCCCTGGTTGGGCAGGTAGCCTCTCCACGTCAACGGTGGCCCCAGGGCTGACCCGGTACTGCTTGCCGCCAGTCTCTACTACTGCATACGTCATGCCAGACCTCAAACACAAATATCTTACGGGCTTCGTCGCCAAAGTGTCAACGTGCACCATGCCCAGGCCTGGAGGCACCCGCCCCGCCAAGCGTGGCCAGAAACTCCTTGATGGCGGCGTTGGCCTGGTCCGGGCACTCCAGGTGCGCCTGGTGGGTGGCGCCCTTCACCACCATGGCACGGGCACCGGGGATGTGGCTTGCCAGGTACTCCCCGTACCTGGGCAACGTCAGCGTGTCCTCGGTGCCATACCAGACCAGGGTTGGCACCCGGATCTCCCCCACGCGCTCCATCACATCGAACCGGTCACAGGCCAGGAGGTCGTTGAGTTGCACCAGCGGCCCGACCTCCCTGGAGCGCTGGAGGAGCAGCTCGCGCACCTGGGGTGCCACTTTGCTCAGGCCCTCCTCCCGCTGCCTGAGCCAGGTGTCCATGTCCCTGGGGGCACGCTCTTTCAGGAAGCGTAGCTGGTTGGGGTCCACCCTGAGCCTGGCGCCGGTGCTCATCAGGACCAGGCCCTTCAGGTCCTCGGAGTGCTCCAGGGCGTACAGCATGGCTATGGCGCCACCCATGGAGTGTCCCGCCAGGACCACGTCGGAATAGCCCCTGCCCGCGATGTAGCCCCTGAGCCACTGTACATACTCCTCGATGGTAGGGCAGGGCTTGCCTCTGGGGTGGCCGGGTAGGTCCATCGCGTCGGCGCCCGGCAAGGCACTGACCTGATAGTAGAAGCTGAGGCCAGAGCCACCGGCGCCGTGGACCATTACCAACTGCATGGGGCGCTCCTTTCGCCTGTCGCCGCCTGCCAGGGTAGGCGGGCCGGGTGAATGATACCACATCCGAAAGGAGGGCTGCGGCAGGACCAGCCTGCGTCGCTGCAGAAAACGTTGACCCCCTGGTGACCGGAGAGTAGAATCATTGTGAAGAGGAAAACGAAGCTGGCGCAATGGAGGACGTGCTTGATGTACTCCAGCCTGATTGGCAAGATAGAGAAGGCCAAGCGCTACGCCCAGGAGCCAGACAGGGTGCGATTCGCCCGCTTCAGCGTCACTCTCCGAGGCGAGCACAGCACCCACGCCATATCGTACGAGGATGGCGACTGGGCCTGCGATTGCCACTTCTTCGCCGGTCACGGTACGTGCAGCCACACCATGGCCATGGAGCGCATCCTGAGTGGGATGGTTGCCACCGCTAGCGCCAAACCCGTCTCCCTGGTCTAGGTGTAGCTAGAAACTGTTGCAAAACGAAGTTTTGCAACGGCCTGTAGCAGGGACACCGTGGCACAGGTACGAATTATTCATTCCCAGCAGCGGGAGACGGAGGTCGCCTCTGGGGCAATGACCCGCATTGCAGGCGTGTCCGGGACCCTGACGGGGGCCCAGGGCATTCACTTGGCGGTGGCCACCATAGCGCCGGGATGCCGGTTCGGCCCCCATGTCCACCTCAATGGACCTCCTACGCGGACGTTGCAAAGCTAGCTGGGACTGTTGGCAAGGCAGATGTAGGACGCAGCCACACCCGGAGCGTAGGCGCAGATCGCGGTCTCGGCTTTCACTCTGACCTGACGCGGGCCCGCCGTGCCCCGGAGTTGCTGGATGCTGTCAATGTACATCGCCGTGCGGGTGCGCCCATTGCCCAGATTCCCGCCGCCGGAAGAGAAGGGATGTGGGCCCTTGACGCTGATATCGCCCTTGACCAAATCCTTCGCCTCTCCCTTCTTCACCCCGTGCCACTGGAAGGCCTCCAGGCTCAACGGAAGAAACATGGAATAGCCATCGTAGGGGTTGAAGATATCAACATCCTGCGGGCGCCACCCGGAGCCCTCATACACCATCTTGGCCACCCAGGCCCGCCCCTCCTCAGCATCCTCGAGGACTTGCTGGCTGCTCCGCTGCGCCCTGGCGCTCCCCTCATTATGGTTCATGACATAGACCGGCTTCTGCCGCATATCCCGGGCGCGCTCGGCGGTGGTGAAGAGGAAGGCCCCGACCGAGTGGCACGGCCGATCGCAGTCCCAGATCCGGGAGGGCCAGATGACAGGTCGGGCGTTCACGTATTCCTCGTAGGTCAGGCCCGATGGCCCATTCTTGGCATAATAGCCCCACCCCTCGTAGTCCGACGGCTGCTTCAACAGGCCGTTCCGGTGCTGGTTGACGACGATGGGGCCCAGCAGCTCCTCCCAGGTCCCACCGTACTTCTGGCAATACTGTTGAACATAGACGGCGCCACTGAGTTGCAGCCAGTCTGCGGTGCTCCAGGGCGCGCTCCATTGCCTGTCGCCCCGGGCATGGTCGTCCTCATTCTGTCCCCCCTGGCGATACCGACCTTCGAAGTTGTTCATACCGTATATCAGCAGCGCAACCTTACACCGACCGGTTGCTACCGCTTCCGCCGCCATCCCCATTTCCTCACCGATGGCGGGCACCTGTTCGGGGGCATACTTGACATTCTTCAGACCAGGGGTGTTCTGTGTCAGCCACTTGGCGTTCAACCGGCTGAGGCCCCATTCCGAGTCGTAGGGCGGCGCAAAATAGGGGCGCGTCGGCCCCCAGTCCGCCGAGCTGCCACCAGTGGCGCCTGCTCCGGTCTCTGGGCAGACCAGGAGGCCATCCACATCCTCCGCCTTGACCCCGGCATCCTCCAGGCAGCGCTGGATGGCGAGAATACCATAGGCGCCCAGGGTCTTGTCCATGGACACCCCGTCCCATCGCCGGTCCACCGGTGACATGCCCCACCCCACGATGGCGACCTTACCGCGGTGGGGCCAGACTCTCAGCCCCAACCTGTCTCTTCTCCATCCTGTCTCCCGCGTGGTCATTGCTCCCTCCTGTCTGCATAAAGCTATTATGGCCGCACCGTGGCTGTACTAGAAGCTGTTCGGAAAATCCTCACCCCCTGTATCCCCCTCTCCTTTACGAGGAGAGGGGGAAAAGAATGAATCTGGGGGAGACCCCCAGACCCCCGGCCCTTCGACTGCGCTCAGGGCAAGCTTGGGGGCTTCGCCCCCTGCATTCCCCCAGGGATGCATTTCCGAACGGCCTCTAGCGTACTACCTGCCAGTCGGGGACCAGTTGGCCCCCCTCAACCTCCTCGAAGATCACCTTGACCGCGGCTCCTACCGGGACCTGGTGCGGCGGGACCCCTGGGAGGTTGGCGTAGAAGTTGACACGCGGGTCCTCGTCCAGGGCGATAACCGCCACGTTGTAGGGCTGGTCCGCCATGCGTCGCCCGAACCTACCGTCATGTACGACAAAATATGTCAAGATGTGGCCCCGCCCGCTCGCTTGTGTCCACTCCAGCTTGGCAGAGCCACAATCGCGGCAGGTAGGTTGCGGCGGGAACTGCAAGGTGTTGCAGGCAGTGCACTTGTGCACCAACAGCCGCCTCTCATTCGCGGCGTCCCAGAAGGGTTTGCTCTGCTCATCGGCGACTGGAATAAGCTTTGGCATCCTTTACCTCCGTAGGCTCAGTATAATGTTCAGAGCCACGATGTCCCTGTAGATGGACGGGGCCAGGGCATGGCGACGGCCCCCGGCCGGCGTCCCATGGACCGGCTACCCGCACATCAGCCTCGTCAAAGGTGCGCTCCTGTGTGCGGTGGTCGAAGACATAGCCCCGTGAGACCCGTGATACCTTCTCCAGAGGGGGTAGAGCACCTCCTCCGCTCCATCGGCATGGCCTCTGATGACCCCTCGAATGAACTCCAGGCCCTCGGCGAACTTGGCGACCTCTTCGTGCCTGCCCGAATCCAGCTTCGCCGCCGGCCGCATAGGTTCCCGCACCTGTGCCAACCATGACTGAAGGGAACAGCCATTTGCTGCGCCGCCGAGCCAGGGAACCGGCGATGGGCTTGCGCGATAGTAGCATACTCCAACTGCTCGAAAGAGGCCACCGAATCAGGGAAGAGCCCCAAAGGCGCCGCAGCATGCCATCCCCCGTCATACGGTCTCAGGACTCAGGCGAGGCGCTCACCACAGGCTTCGAGGACCTTCTTGACCCGAGGGTCCCTGAGCCCGTAGTAGACGTGCTTGCCTACCCGACGCGAGTACACGTACCCGCACCAGCGCAATCAGGTGAGGTGGGTGGACACTCTCCCCTGGGACATCCCTCCCAGAGCCTCCATCAGCTCTCCCACGTTCTTCTCTCCCGCAAGGAGAGCCTCCAGGATCCTGACGCGGACAGGGTGTCCCAGGTCGCGAAACAGCTTTGCAGCGGATGTCTCGGTCATAGGAGACGAATGACGAGAGGGGACAAAATATCCGGATGTGAGGATATGAACAGCGCCGTCATCTGTCAAGGGGTTGTGGCTGCCAGGGCAGCGCAGGGCATCCTGTACTTGCCCTCGGCAGAATCCATAGAACTCAGGCACTAGTTTTTCCAATTCCGTTGTGGTATCATGCTGGTCGTGTCAGGTGCTAAGTGTCTCCCCTGAGAACCTTCGCTAACGGCCTCAGCCTCGGTGACCGAACCTCTGGCAACTACGAAGAAAGGAGGTCACCGATGAGCTATCAGGACAAGTCCCTTACCTGTCAGGAATGCGGGCAGCAGTTCACGTTCTCTGCCGACGACCAGGCGTACCACGCCTCCAAAGGCTATGTGAACGAGCCCAAGCGCTGTTCCACCTGCCGGCAGGCGAGGCGCAGTGACAGTTTCTCAGGTGGTGGCTTCGGCCGCCCCCAGCGGGAGATGCACCCCACGGTCTGCGCCGAGTGTGGCAAAGACACGATGGTGCCGTTCCGCCCTCGCGGAGACCGGCCCGTGTACTGTAGCGACTGCTTCAGTCGCAAGGCCGCTCACTCAAGCAGGTAGCAGGTCCTAGACCACAAGAACTGGGCGGGGCACCATCGGTGCCCCGCCCAGTCGCGTTCTTGACAGGGTCAGCTCTAGCTACCGGGACTGTGGCTTAGATCCGCCAGAGTGTTTGTACCCTGACTGACCGTCTGCACCCTCTGGAAGATGTCCGGTGCCTCAGGGCCGTCCACCACGATGGCCCCCACAGCCCCCTTCTCAAGTCGGGATATGGCGTGGTCCACCAGTAGGTACGTTCCTGGGACCTCCAGCTTGAACTCGACTATCGTGGCCCCGCCAGGCGGCACCAGGGTGGTCTGCACATTGCGGAGGGGCTCGGAGGCCGCCTCCGGGTAGACCTTGTCAAATATCTCGCCGATGACGTGGAAGCTGGAGACCTTGCTGGGGCCTCCCACGCCGAAATAGATGCGGACGGTGTCGCCAACGCTGGCCCTGAGGGCTCTATTGCCCATGAGGGAGCCGACAGCCCCGTTGAAAACGACGTAGTCCGGCTGCTCTGCCAGCCTCTTCTCTCGCGAGTAGGGCTGGACCCCTGTTTCCCCGAATTTCCCCGTGGTGTAAAAGTCCCCCTGGACCACGTAGAACTCCTTGTCCACCCTGGAGAGCCCGCCCTCCGGCTCCACCAGGATGAGGCCATACATACCGTTGGCAACGTGGTCGGGCACGGGCGCCATGGCACAGTGGTAGACATACAGGCCGGGGTTCAGGGCCTTGAACCGGAAGGTGGCCTCCTGCCCCGGGCCGATGTTGGTCAGTACGGCTCCTCCCCCGGGTCCGGTGACGGCGTGCAGGTCTATGTTGTGGGGGTGGGTGCTGGCGGCGCTGTTCTTGAGCGTCAGCTCCACGGTGTCGCCCTGTCTCACCCGGACCATCGGGCCGGGAACGGTGCCATTGAACGTCCAGAAGTCATACTCAACGCCATCGGCAAGTCGGCCCCGTGCCTCCACCGTCTCTAGATGGACGACAACCGTGGCGGGCGTGCTCCGCGTGATTGGCGGTGGCACCCCAGGAGGGGCCACCAGCGGTGCGTCAATGGTGGCGGGGGAGGGGGCGGCACTCAGGGCACAGCCGACGGACAAGAGGGCCACAAAGGCCAGGGCCAGCGGGAGACAACGCCGTATTCCAACGCCCCACCATAGGTGGGACTGATGTAGGAACAGGGAGGGTTTTTGGGCAAGTGGCCTCATGTGCACACCCTTTCAGTGAAGCAGAGCTTCATCAGTTGTCCAATAGTTGTCATTGTCAGGTCTCCCGGCACCGCTACCGAGTCGGCTTGGGGGCGCCACCCACCCATGCAGGGTGCGGCCTTTGTATCCACTTCCAGACTATGACAAGGGGCACACCATATCCACTCTCCAATACGGTGGATGTTGGGTAGGGATTGAGGAGGGCTGACCTACCCTTTTGGGGAGGTAAATATCCTGGCCTGTGCACCAATCCGTAGGGCCTGGGTGGCCCGCCGCCGGGAGCGGTCACCGGTAGTGGCGCGCCAGCTCGGAGGCGTACCGGGTGCCCAGGGTGCTTGCATTCTGGGCCAGCCACTGGCTGAAGGGGGTCTGCCCTGTGGGCGAGTCCCGGGAGACCAGCAGCCACGTGCTTGCTTCAATGTGGGCCTTTCCTCCCCATACTGTCTTGCTGGGAGTGAGACTCTTACAGCCGTCTCCGGGAAGAGTGCGGCTGCGTGCTAGGAGGAGGGGCATGCCAAGGTGGCTTGAAGCCAAACAACCTCCCGAGCACCGCTTCCCAGAACAAAACTCTTGACATTACGCTCGACGCGTGATAGAACGTTTGTGCTTCACAGGGGAGGGTCGGTTGCGTCAGCCGTCCACGTCGGAGTTCCGCGACCCTGTTCACGGGTTTATCCTGATCTATCCACACGAGCGGAAAATCATAGACACGCCTGAGTTCCAGCGGCTCCGGCGCATACACCAGCTCGGCCTCACGCACTATGTCTACCATGGCGCAGAGCACAGCAGATTTGGGCACTCACTCGGAGTCATGCATCTGGCTGGGAAGGCGGTTGAGGCGGTAGTACAGCGGAACTTGGACATAGTCCGAGCAACGCTGAAGTGGTCGAACCGCCGGGCAAGCCAGGAACAACAACGCCTCGTATGGCTAGCACGCCTGGCGGGTCTGCTTCATGATGTTGGACATGCGCCTTTCTCGCACACGGGCGAACGAAGCCTGTTCCAGCCGAACATGCGGCACGAGCAGTACAGCGAGGCAATCATTACCCGGACTCCGATAGGCCGCATCATTGATGAGGAATGTCAGGCCATGGGCTTGAGCAAAGAGCTGGTGGCCCAAGTCGTCACTGGCCAGGCAACTCTCCCAGCGGGCTTCTTGCAGGAGTTGATCTCTAGCGCCTGGGACGTGGATAAGATGGACTACCTCCTGAGGGATTCCTTATACTGCGGTGTGCAGTACGGGAGGTTCGACCTGGACCGCCTACTGAACACCATCACTCTTGACAGTGAAGATCCGTCAGGTGGGTTGAAGCTGGCGATAGAATCTGACGGATTTCACACCCTCGAGGCATTTGTCCTCGCGCGGTACTTCATGTTCACTCAAGTATACTTCCACGATGTGAGGCGCGCCTTTGACCTGGTCCTAACGCAATTGATTCAAGAAATCCTGTCCCAAACATACGGCTCGTCGCAGTATCCTGCCCCGGATCAACTAGAGGACTATCTCAGAGTGGATGACGCCTTCATCCTGGCAGAGGCGGCAAGACTTCACGACGCATCCATCAAGAACGCGGCCTGGAGAGTTACCAACCGCCATCATCCCGTGGCAGTGTACCAGACTACGCCATCCCCAGACGAAGGGATTGCCAGGAAAGTTCAGTATCACCTCCCCGCCGCTGCACGCCAACGGTTCCCCGACCTGCAGTTCTGGTCAGACCAGGCCGTAGACCATCCACAACGCTTCCGGTCTGAAGTCATCATGGTCAAATTCCCGGGCAATCCACCTTCCTGGAGATCTTTCGAGCGCGAATCGCGCGCTCTTCGCGGTCTTGAGGAAATCGGACAGGTGCGGCTGTATGCAGACGTCCGCGGCGATGACGCTCTGCAGAGCGAAGTGGAAGCGTATTGCCGCGACTTCATGAAGTAGAAAGCGGAGGCACTCAGACCATGAGAAGCAATTCCGACCCAGACACGCGCACTCTACGGCTTGCCCTTCTGTTTCACCTGGTTCGCACTCTCCAGGATGCGGGGAAGATCAAGCTTCAGAAGATGGTGTACTTTCTCCAGGAGGCCTTTCATGTGCCAACAGGCTACGGCTTTCGGATGCACCATTATGGGCCCTACTCGGAAGAACTCGACGATGATTTGGTGCTGCTGAAGGTAACAGGCTATGTGAACATCTCGCCAGATCCGGAGGGTTATGGGTTCCATGTGAAACCCGCAGACGAACCTGAAGCCGCGTGGGGCAAACCCGTGGCCGCATACAAGAACGAAGTTCAAAGAGTTTCACAGCTCTTCGCAGAGAGGCCTGCGTACGAACTCGAGTTAGCCGCCACCCTTCACTACGTTAACCACCTCCTTGATCCACTACAGCGAAGCCAACTGATCGAGATCGTAGGTAGCCTCAAACCACGGTTTGACCGAGAACAGATCGCCAAGATGCACGAAGAGATGAAGGCCGAAGGCTTGGCGTGACCCGCTCCGGCGGCTAAACGAGCACGGCGTCAAGCTCGTTGCCCTCCAGCCGGTGTCGGTGATGTTCCAATTCTGGTGTCACGAGCAGTCACCTGAAGTGGCGTGCCAGCTCGGAGGCGTACCGTGTGCCCAGGGTCTCCGCATTCTGGGCCAGCCACTGGCTGAAAGGGGTCTGCCCTGTGGGCGAGTCCCGGGAGACCAGCAGCCCGGCCATCAGGCCGCGCACCTCGTCCCAGGTGAGCACCACGTCGCGCATTAGAGGGCCCAGTGCCCAGGCGGCCAGGTATGCCAGGCGTGGGTGAAGGGAGACCACCCTGGCCCGGCTCCCCACTGCGCGGGCGACGAGGGCCACCAGGTCGCGGAAGGCGAAGGTCTCCGGCCCCACGCAGTCCATGACCAGGTTCTCCTCAAGGTGGCCTGCTCTCACCGCCAGGCCCGCCACGTCCTCCACACTCACGGGCTGAATGGGGTAGTCGCCCCTGCCAGGAAGGCCGAAGACGGGGGACCGGCGCAGGAGCCAGGCGATGTTGTTTATGAGGATGTCCTCCCGCCCGAAGACGACGGTGGGCCGGAGGATGGCGTAAGAGAGGCCCGATCGGACGACGGCCTCCTCCACCTGTCCCTTGCCGCGGAAGTAAGGCAGGGGTGACTCGGGCGAGGCGTTGGTGATGCTGATGTGGACAATCCGGCGGATGCCGGCCTCGGCGGTGGCCTGTAGCAGAGCGCGGGAGTTAGCCACGGCCTGCTGGTAGGTCATGTGGTCGCGGGGAAAGCGGACCCAGTAGGTGTTGTAGAGGACGGATGCGCCCTTCAGGCTGCGGGCCATTTTCTGGGGGTCGTCAAAGGAGTAGGGGATGGCCTGTACCCGGGGTCCGAAGGGGCTGGGGCGCTGCGGGTGTCCGGTGAGGGCCACAACGGGCTCTCCAAGCTCCAGAAGGTGCTGAGTTATATACCGCCCGGTGTAGCCAAAGGCGCCGGTGACGACGTTCAACGCCCGTACCGCCCGAAGACGAGACAGGCGTTCTGGCCCCCGAAGCCGAAGCTGTTGGAGAGCACCACCCGCACGTCGGCGCGCCTTGCCTGGTTGGGCACGTAGTCCAGGTCGCACTCCGGGTCGGGGCGCTGGTAGTTGATGGTGGGGTGGATGGTGCCAGTCGCGATGGTCTGGACGCAGGCCACCGCCTCCAGGGCTCCCGCCGCGCCCAGGGAGTGGCCTATCATGGACTTGGTGGCGCTTACCGGCACCTTGTAGGCGCGCTCCCCGAAGGCCAGCTTGATGGCCCTGGTCTCCGAGACATCGTTGAGAGGGGTGGAGGTGCCGTGGGCGTTGATGTAGTCCACACCCTCCGGCGTCACCCCCGCGTCCTGGAGCGCCCACCGGATGGCCCGGGCTGCACCTGCGCCGTCCTCGTCGGGCTGCACCTGGTGGCCCGCGTCCGACGAGGCGCCGTAGCCCAGGACCTCGGTCAGGATGGGCGCACCGCGGCGAAGCGCGTGGTCCAGCCCCTCCAGCACCAGAATGGCCGCGCCCTCGGAGGGAACGAAGCCGTCGCGGTCTGCATCGAAGGGGCGGCTGGCCTTCTCCGGCTCCTCGTTCCTGGCACTGGAGAGGGCCCGCATGACGCAGAACCCGGCCAGGCCGAGCTGGCTTATTCCCGCCTCGGTACCGCCGGAGATGATTACGTCGGCGACGCCGCGCCGGATGACCTCCGACGCGTCGCCGATGGCCTGGGTCCCGGCGGCGCAGGCGGTGATGACCGTGTTGTTGTACCCCCTGGCGCCGCAGAGGCGGCCCACGTTGGAGGCGGCCATGTTGGGCAGGACCATCGGAAAGAAGAAGGGGGTGATGCGCATGCCACCCTTCTCCACCAGCACCCGCACCGCCTCTTCGGTAGTGGGGAAGCCGCCGTTGCCGTTGCCCAGAAGCACGCCCACCCGCTCGGCGTCCAGCTTGGTCACGTCCAGGTTGGCGCTCTTGAGGGCCTGGCCTGCGGCGGCCACGGCGAGCTGGCTGAAGCGGGCCATTCGCCGGGCTTCTCGACGGTCCATGTGGTTGTCCGGGTCGAAGCCACGCACCTCCCCCGAGATGCGGCACGGGTAGCCGGTGGGGTCGCACAAAGTCATGGGCCCGATGCCGGAGCGCCCCGAGACCAGACCCTCCCAGAAGGCCTCCGCCGTCTGGCCCAGGGGGGTCATGGCCCCCATGCCTGTTATTACCACGCGCCTTCTCTCATGCTGCATACTTACACTCCGTGGGCTGGGGTACCGGCCCTGGGCGGCTCCATCTCAGGGTATCGCTCCCCCGCTATGCCCCGCAAACTCTGGATGGCCTCGGCAGCCACAAAAAGCGACCCCGTCGCAAGCACCAGGTCGTCAGGCGATGCCAGGGCCCTGGCGACCTGCACCGCCTGCATCACCTCCTCCACCTCCTGCACCGCCACCCCCAGCCGCTGGAACGCGGCGGCCAGGCGCTCCGTGGGCGTGGCCCGCGGGTGGCGGGAGCCGGTGACTACCATCCGCCCCCCCAGCGATGCCAGCTCCGTCGCCATCCCCTCCAGGTCTTTGTTGGCGGAACAGCCAAACACTGTGATCACCCGCCGGTAAGTGAAATACTCGCGCACCGACTGCACCAGCCGTCCCATAGAGTAAGCGTTGTGGGCCCCGTCCACCACCACCAGGGGACGGCGGCCTACCACCTCCAGGCGTGCTGGCCACTCCACCAGGGCCATTCCCTGTGCGACCTCCTTTGGCCCGATGGCGAAGCCTCGCTGTTCCAGTGCCTCCAGGGCCAGCACGGCGATGGCGGCGTTCTCCAACTGGTGTCCTCCCAGCAGGGGCATCCAAAAGTCGTAGGCGGCCCGGGATGTCCGCACCCGGAGGGTCTGCCCCTCCAGGCTGGAGAGGCCGCGCTGCCAGGTTGCGTCGCGCCCGGCCACATGCAGCGTAGCCCCCAGGCGGTGGCACGTCTCCTGGATAACGGCGGCCGCGACCTCATCCTGGGGCGCGCTGACCACCACGGAGCCTGCCTTGACGATGCCCGCCTTCTCTGCGGCGATCTCCTCCAGACTGTCGCCCAGCACCTCCGTGTGGTCCAGGCTCAGCGAGGTGATGACGCACACGTCGCCGCGGGCCACGTTGGTGGAGTCGAGCCGCCCCCCCAGGCCAACCTCCAGCACCTGGACGTCCACGGCGCGGCGCTGGAAGTGGGTGAAGGCCATGGCAGTGAGAAGCTCGAAGGTGGTGGGGCGCGACGTGCTCCCCACTGGCCCCAGGGCTTCCAGCACCGGCCACAGCGACTCAACCAGTTCCGCGAACTCCCTCTCGCTCACCAGCTCGCGGCCTATGCGGACCCGCTCGCGCATGATGTGGAGGTGGGGCGAGGTGAAGAGGCCCGCCCGGTAGCCGGCGGCGGTGAGGACCGAGGTGACCATGGCGGCCACGCTCCCCTTGCCCTTGGTGCCCGCGATGTGCACCACGGGGGCGCACCGCTCCGGGTGGCCCATCCGGCGCACCAGCTCCTCCATGCGGGAGAGGTCAACCTTCTGCGCCGGGGCGGCCCGGCCCGCCATGCGCTCGTAGTCGGCCAGGCTCAGCACCCGGTGCAGGGCCTCACTGTAGTCCACGGAGTCTCCTAACAGGTTGCTGAAAAACCCTTTCGACCATCCCCCCTTCCCCCTTCCTGGCCAGGAAGGGGGAGGAAATTGTATCTGGGGGACACCCCCAGACCCCCGGCCCTTCGGCTGTGCTCAGGGCAAGCTTCGGGGAGAAGCCCCTTTGCACACCCCTTTTCCCGCAGCCTGCTAATGGTCACGCACGTGGGGTGACATGCGGCCCAGCAGTATCTTCCAGCTATCGGCCAGGGTCAATCGCCGCACGTAGTCTATGTTGCCCTCCACGGGGCGTGGCTCCAGGTCAAAGTGGCGCCGCGTGGAGTCCAGCTCCGCCACGTTGTCCACGGCCACCATGTCAAGCTCGTGGCCGGTGATGGGTGGCCGGGGCAGGAGGGCCGACATGACGGCGATCGCAGGCCGCATGGCGCCCACGGGCACGTGGAGCTTGGCCCGTCGGACCCGCAGGGTGCGGACCACGATGTCCATGAGGTCGTCGTAAGTCAGGTGGTGGGGCCCCCCAAACTCCACTATCTGCCCCTCCAGTGCAGGACTGTCCAGGGCCCGGGCCACACACTCCGCCACGTCCTCGACGCTGATGGGCTGGAACCGGGTGCGCCCGCTGCCTATGACGGGTACTACGGGCAGCGCCCTGGCCACCGCAGCCAGGGAATTCAGGAACTCGTCCCCCTCGCCAAACAGGATGGAGGGGCGCAGGATGGTGTAGGGGATGCCCCCTTCCATCACCGCTCGCTCCCCCTGCCACTTGGAGCGCAGGTAGGGATAGCGCAGGTTGTCCTGGGCCCCGAGGGCGCTCATGTGGACCAGCCGCCGGACGCCAGACTCCCGCGCCGCCTGGACCACATTCCGGGTCCCCTGGTAGTTCACTGCCTGAAAGGTGAGGCCCCTGCGTGGGCGTTCCCGGATGATAGCCACCAGGTGCACCACGGCCTCCGCTCCCCGGGCGGCGGCCCGAAGGGAGGGCAGGTCCAGCACACTGCCGGGGGCCGAGGTGGCCCCCGTCTGGGCCAGGACGCTTGCTCGGACGGAGGTATGCACCAGGGCCCGCACGGGCCTGCCATGGGCCCGCAGCACCCGCACCACCTGTCGGCCCACGAAGCCGGTGGCTCCGGTGACCAGGACCATTCCACTACCCTCCGACTGCGCTCCCATCACAGCGGCAGCGTAGCAAAGGGGATATACCCTGTCAACGAAGGCGGCAACGCCACAAGCACACCCGCAGGAATGGGCTAGCTGCTGTGGATGGACTGGTGCGCAACCCAAGATGTTGTGGGTCTTGCAGAAACCGGTGCCTCGGCACCTTGCGCCCCGAAAGGGTACCGCCTCTATAATGGCAACGCCACTCTTCCCGGAGACAGCCCTGTGTTCACCCACCTCCACGTCCATACCGAGTACAGCCTGCTGGACGGCCTCAGCCGGACCCAGTCCCTGGTGCAACGCGCCCGGGAGCTTGGCATGGAGGCGCTGGCCATCACCGACCACGGCGGGATGTACGGTGTGGTGGAGTTCTATCGGGCCTGCAAGGAGGCGGGCATCAAGCCCATCCTGGGTTGCGAGCTTTACATGGCCCCCGAAAGCCGCCACAGCAAGCGCCCTCAGGACAGGTCCCCCCATCACCTGACGGTGCTGGCCCGCGACAACACCGGGTACCGGAACCTGCTCCAGGTCGTGACCAAGGCGCACCTGGAGGGGTTCTACCAGAGGCCCCGTGCAGACAGGGAGCTGCTGGCCCAGCACGCCCAGGGGCTGGTGGTGCTCTCCGGCTGCCCCAGCGCCGAGGTGCCCCGCCTGCTCCTGGATGGAAGGCGCCAGGAGGCGGCACAGGTCGCTCGCTGGTACGCTTCGACCTTCCCATCCTCCTACTACGTGGAGCTACAGCGGCACGGCAACATGCCGGAGCTGGACCGGCTGAACCGGGAGCTGCTGGATCTGTCCAGGGAGCTGAAGCTGCCCCTGGTGGCCACCAACGACCTTCACTACGTGGACAGGGAGGACGCCCCCCTCCAGGACGTGCTGGTGTGCATTCAGACCAACACCAACGTGAATGACGAGAAGCGCCTGCGGATGTCCGACGACTCCTACTACCTGAAGAGCCCGGCGGAGATGGCGGAGCTATTCGCAGACGTGCCGGAGGCCATCGAGAACACCGGGCGAATAGCAGCCGAGTGCCACGTAGAGCTGGACTTCGCCACCGTCCACCTTCCCCGGTACCAGCCACCCACCGGCGAGGAGCCGGAGGCGTTCCTGGACCGCCTTTGCTGGGAGGGGCTAGAGAGGCGGTTTGGGCCGGACCAGCCGGAGGCCCGCAAGCGCCTGGAGTACGAGCTAGAGGTCATCCACAAGACTCGGTTCGCCAACTACTTCCTGGTGGTGTGGAACATCGCCGCCTTCGTCAGGGAGAGGGGCATCCTGATGGGAGTGCGGGGCAGCGCCGCCTCCAGCCTGGCGCTCTATTGCCTGGGAGTCACCAACATCAACCCCCTGGAGTACCGTCTGGTCTTCGAGCGGTTCCTAAACGTGGAACGCAAGGAGATGCCGGACATTGACATGGACTTCCAGGACGACCGCCGCGACGAGGTGATCCAGTACGTGGCGGAGAAGTACGGCAGGGACCACGTAGCCCAGATCATCAGTTTCGGCACGCTGGGTGCCAAGGCCGCGGTGCGGGACGTGGGCCGGGCCCTGGCTCTCCCGTACGCCGACGTGGACCGGGTGGCCCGCCTCATCCCCTTCAAGCTGGGCATCACCATAGACGAGGCCATCCAGGCGACCCCGGAGCTGGCCCAGGTGTACGAGGAAGACACCATACTGCGCAACCTCGTAGACACCGCCCGGAAGCTGGAGGGTGTGGTGCGCCATGCCAGCACACACGCCGCCGGCGTGGTCATCTCCCAGGACCCACTGACAGAGTACGTACCCCTCCAGCGGCCAATCCGCGGCGACGACCAGGGCACGCCAATGACCCAGTTCTCCATGGAGCCCATCGCGCAACTTGGGCTGCTCAAGATGGACTTCCTGGGGCTGGCCAACTTGACCATACTGGCGCGGGCCCGGGACACCGTGGCCCGCACTCGAGACATTCAGTTGGAACTGGACCGCCTGCCCCTGAACGACAGGCGCACCTTCGACCTGCTTAGCTCCGGCGAGACCACGGGCATCTTCCAGTTGGAGAGCGGCGGGATGCGCCGCTACATCAAGGAGCTAAGGCCCTCCTCCCTGGGGGACGTGTCCGCCATGATCGCCCTGTACCGGCCAGGGCCCATGGAGCAGATCACCACCTTCATCCAGGCCAAACACGGGCAGGTGCCGGTGCGCTACCCGCATCCCGCTCTCAAGGCGATTTTGGAGGAGACCTACGGCATCATTGTCTACCAGGACCAGGTCCTCCTCATCCTCCAGGCCTTCGCCGGTTACACCCTGGGAGAGGCCGACATAGTCCGCAAGGCCATGGGCAAGAAGATAGCCGAGCTTATGGCCAAGGAGCGGGAGCGGTTCATCCAGGGGGCAGTTAAGCGTGGCCATGCTGCGGAGTTGGCAACGCAGGTGTTCGACTTGATCGAGCCCTTCGCCGGCTACGCCTTCAACAAGGCCCATAGCGTCTCCTACGCCGTCATCGCCTACTGGACGGCCTACTTCAAGGCCAACTACCCCCTGGAGTACATGACGTCGGTGCTCAACTCTCACCGGGGCAACATGGAGAAGGTGGCGGTGGCCGTGGACGAGTGTCGCAGGCTGGGCATCAGAGTGTTGCCTCCGGACGTGAACTCCAGCGAGGTGGAGTTCTCCATGGACCGCGCCCCGGACGGCACCCCTGCCGTGCGCTTCGGGCTGGGAGCGGTGAAGAACGTGGGACCGGCGGCGGTGCAGCCGCTGGTGGGGGAGCGCCGCGCCGGGGGGCCCTTCGCCTCGCTGGAGGACTTTTGCCGCCGCGCCGACCTGAAGGGCCTGAACCGCCGTACCCTGGAGAGTCTCATCAAGGTGGGCACGCTGGATGCCCTGGGCCATCGGAGCGCCCTCCTGGCCAGCGTGGACCGCCTTCTGTCGGCGACCCACAAGGAGGCCGAACTTCGCCAGTCGGGCCAGTCCACCATGTTCAACCTGTTCGGCCAGTCGGTGCCCACCCCCATGGGCACCCTGGAGCTGCGGCCCGCTGAGCCCGTTACGATACGTGAGAAGCTGGCCTGGGAGAAGGAGTTGCTGGGCGTGTGGCTTTCGGACAACCCCATGAGTGCCCTGGCCCTCCGGGCCTCCAATCAGGACATTCTCTCCCGCGACCAGATAGACGCGGAGAGGAAGGGAGAGCAGGTCCACCTGGCAGGCCAGCTCTCCTCTGTCCGGACGGGGAAGACCCGTGAGGGGCGTGCCTTCGCCACCGGCGTCATGGAGTTGTTCGGCGGCAGCATAGAGGTGGTGGCCTGGCCGGACGTTTACGAGAAGGCGCAGGAGCTGTGGCAGGTGGGCAACATCCTGCGGGTGGTGGGGAAGGTGCGCGTGCGGGATGACGAGGTGAGCATCGCCTGCGACGAGGTTACGCTGTATCCCCTTGGAGAAGAGCAACCGCACGGTGAGGAGCCTGCCCCCGCCGCCGCCCCCGTGGCCGAGGCGCCCCGCGCCCGGGAGTGGAGTGAGGAGAAGAAGCCCGCCGCGCGTCCGTCCCCGCCACCTCCCCAAAAGAACGGCGCGCCGCGCAAGCTCCTCATCAACCTGGCGGAGACGGACCGGCCAGAGGACGACCGCTACTTGCTGCGGGAGGTCCTCCAGGTGCTGCTGGAGTTCCCTGGCCGTGACGGGGTGGACCTGGTGATCTCAAGCCAGGGAAAGCGGTGGCGACTGGAGATGCCCATCATCACCACCTCCTACTGCGACGAGCTGCACCGACGCTTGGGGGAGATGCTGGGCAGCTCCACCGCCGTGCGCCTGGAGGGGAGCGCGGCGTGAGGCTTCGCCCCGTTCCGGCTCAAGGTTGCTCGAACTCACCCCATCTTTGGAGGCTCATGATGGAGATAGTCAGTTGGCCCAATGGGAATTCTGGGGCAGTAATGGCTGCCTCTACATTACAGAGCCTTGAACGGTGAGCTAAACATATGCGCTGTCATTCTGAGGAGCGCAGCGACGAAGAATCTGGGGCGAGGCTGTCCCCAATCCCGCCAGATTCTTCGCTTCGCTCAGAATGACACCCATCAATCCCGGCTGACCGCTGGAAACGTTTACATGGCTATGCATGGCTCAGTAGGTCTAGTAATAGTAACTGCCTTCTATGCCTGGCGAACCCATAACATCGCTTCTTTGACTAAGGATCTGGCGAAGGGTGCTGCACGGCCTATCGTAAAGTTAGACATGAACTGTGGGTTCGGCGGCAAGGTCAAGGAGGCGGCACAGCAGGAGGCCGGGGCTGTAGAAGGGCTGTCGGAGGTCGTTGCAGCCCAGTTCTTGCGTGAAAATGGAGAGATGCCCGCTCAGGGGCGTCTCTGGAATGCCACCAGCTTGGTTCGCCTTCTCCCTCTTGTCACACGCCGTCTGTTGTTTACTTGCCGGTAGGCATCTCCCAACGTCCGTTGACTGCGCCGTCTATCTGTTCACCTGTTTGCGCATCGTATACAACAGTGAGTTGGCACGCCGGACGTTGCCCCCTCGCTAGCCGATCAGCGGCTTGTGGACCTGATACAACACAAATGGGCAAGTCGTCCACGACGGCGACCCACACCTCACGGCCTGCCACCAACTCACCAGTGCGCTCGTGCCTGCCCGAATACCGGGCAACCGTCGCTTGTATCTGGAAGGTATTCGGATCGATGGATTCGAAATGCAGTGGCAGTTTCTGACGTGTCCGGGCAACGACCTGCGCTCTGGAGACCGCTGGAACAAACGATGCGGACGCAATCTGGCTGTTTGCGGGATCGAAAATCGCGCCGATCTCCTTCGTAGTTTCGTTTTGGGGTCCGATGGAGAGAGTAAATGCCAGCATCGTTACTCCAACTGCTACAGAACCCAGAAAGGTCAAACCGAGCATCATGCGTGTTTTCATACGATTCCTCTCTGTCGTATTCACTTGGCTGGGTTCTGCGCCATATCCAATGGTAGCGACCCGTATTACTCACTGCACCGGGTGTCCCAAATCTTGAACCCAAGGTAGATCAAATCAACGTCACCGTGCCCTCCGTCGTCGTGGCTGGTCATGGATGCCCACTGCCAATTGTAGGAGGAATCGCGGTACTTGACGCTGTCTCCGTGGATCTTGTTCGTTGTATCTCCCGGGACATGGTCGCCTTTGTTGGGCGTGCCATAGTTCTGGGTTTCGCCAAAACTGTGCCACTTGGTCGGAGTCCAGGTTATCGAAACATTCCTGGTAGTTCCGCCATCATACTGCATTTGAGCCTGGTTGGTTTGTCCGGGAACAAACATCGTGCTGTACTCTTTGGAACTAGCAGGGTGATGAAAAACTCCTTCGACCATCCCCCTTCCTGGCCAGGAAGGGGGTAAAAATTGTATCCCGACAAGTCGGGACCCCCGCCAAAGGGGCTTCGCCCCTCTGGACACCCCTTTTTCCAGCAACCTGCTAGCGCCGTCCGGTTGGACACGCCGTACTTCTCCAGCAGCCTGCTCACATACTCCCGCACCGTGTTGGGGCTCAGGTAGAGCCTCTCGGCGATCTCCTCGTTGGTGAGGCCGTCCCAAAGCAGGCTCAGGACCTGCCCTTCCAGGGCGGTCAGACGTGGCCTTTCTCCTGGGCTACGGGTTTGCACACCCCACCTCTCTCCTTGGCCTGCCTCTCTTCCCCCGTAGCCACTCCACCAAAGCGATGCCGACCTTTCAAGACGCTTCATAGCACCTTTCCCTCAAAAAGCATCCGTATGCCAGAGGCGTTCCCTAGGTATTGTCCGGCTTATCGCTCCTCAAGAAGCCGTCCAATTCCTGCTAGCGGGCCCAGATTCTTCGCTTCACTCAGAATGACACCACAGGTATTGCTGAGCTTTTGTTTCCCTAACCTCTGCATGTCACCCTTAGCGAGAGGACGGGGCTGCCCGGGGGTCGTCACCCACCAAAGGCGGTCTCAGGATGACATTGCAGGATGCGCAAGTCCCTCCGTGTTGCCCCTTGGCCACGGCGTCGGGTAGAATGTTACGGAATCCTGACATCCGAGCGCTTTGAAAGGAGTCCCCCTTTGCTCGTCACTGCAGTGGGAAGCTATCCCAAGATAGGCCCTCCCGCGAAGGCCCCCAGCCTCCGGGCGGCTATCCACCGCCTCGATGCGGGGCAAATAGACGGTCAGGAGCTACGGCGCATTGAGGACGAGACCACTAAAGAGGTTATCCAGCAGCAGGTGGAGGCGGGCCTGGAGATGGTCACCGACGGCCAGGTCCACTGGGAGGACGGCCAGACCTATTTCGCTCGCGGCATCAAGGGCTTCGCCATCCACGGCCTCATCCGTTACTTCGACACCAACACCTACTACCGGCAGCCGGTGCCGGAGGGGAAGCTGGAGTGGCAGGGGCCCATTGCCGTGGAGGACTACCGGCTCGCCGTCGCCAGCAGCCCCAGGCCGGTGAAGGCTGTGATCACTGGACCCTGCACCCTGGCCCGTCTCTCCCAGTCCGGGTGCTATGGGGACGTGGCCTCGCTGGCGCGAGAGCTGGCCCAGGTCCTCAACAAAGAGGCACTGGCCCTTCAGGAGGCTGGCGCGCCCCTCATCCAGTTTGACGAGCCCGCCATCGTGAAGTGGAAGGAAGACATGGCCCTGCTGGAGGAGGTGTCCCATACCGTCACCAGGGGCCTCACTACCCGCACCGCCATTTACACCTGGTTCGGCGACGTCGCCAGCGTGGCGCCTGACCTCTTCCGCCTCCCCTACCAGGTGTTCGGCCTGGACTTTGTCTGGGGGCCGGCCAACTGGGGGGTGCTGAACCACTTCCCTCCAGAGAAGGAGCTGGGGCTAGGGATCATGGACGGGCGGAACACGCGCATCGAGCCGGTAGAGGAGTTGGTGGAGTGCATCCGCCGGGCGGCCAGGCACGTGTCGCTGGACCGGGTACACCTGAGCCCTAGCTGCGGGCTGGATTACCTTCCCAGGGAGAACGCGGTGAAGAAGCTGAAGCGGCTCTCCGAGGCGGCGCGGCGGGCCAGGGAGGTGCTGGCATGAGGAGTGTGCTGCCGACCACATCGGTGGGGAGCTTCCCCAAGCCGGACTACATCACCCGGGCCCGCACGGCGCTGGCCCAGGGCAAGATATCGCCTGGGGAGCTACAGGAGCTGGAGCTGAAGGCGGTGGCCCATTGGGTCCGTATCCAGGAGGAGCTGGACATGGACCTGCTGGTGGACGGAGAGATGTACCGGGGCGACATGGTGACCTATTTCTCGGAGCACATGGAGGGGTTTGCCATCAGCGGGCTGGTGCGCTCCTACGGCAACCGGTACTACCGCAAGCCGGTGGCCGTGGGCCCCGTGGGGCGCCGCTCCGCCATCACCGTGGAGTGGTGGAAGCATACCCAGGCCCTCACCAAAAGGCCGGTAAAGGGGATGCTCACTGGCCCCTACACCATCGCCGACTGGTCCTTCAACGAGTACTACAACACCCGGGAGGAGTTCATCATGGACCTGGCCCGGCTGGTGCGGGAGGAGGCCAGGGACCTGGAGAGGGCAGGGGCCAAATATATTCAGATAGACGAGCCCGCCGTGTCCACCCGGCCAGAGGAGATGGATCTGGCGTCGCGGGCCCTGGGTGTAGTGACCAAGGGGCTGGGCGCCTTCACCGTTACCCACATGTGCTACGGCGACTTCGCCAAGGTGTTCGACCAGCTCACCGCCCTGCCGGTGGACATGCTGGACCTGGAGATGGCCAACGCGGGATATGCCCTCCTGGAGCTATTCCGGGGGCATCCCACGGACAAGTACGTCTCCATGGGGGTGCTGGACGTACACGACCACCGGGTGGAGCCGGTGGAGGAGATAGTGGCAGGCATCCGCAGGGGGCTGGAGGTGTTCCGGCCGGAGCGTCTATTCATTGATCCGGACTGTGGCCTGAAGACGCGCACGGAGGAGGAGACGGTGGGGAAGCTGCGGAACATGATGGCGGCGGTGGGCAGGGTGCGGGGGGAGTTGGGGGGAGGGTAGGGGTTGTGTCAGTCTGACCCCTTGCTGCGTAGAAATGGGGTCATAAACCTAAGCCATATGATGCCCATCAAGAACACCGGCACGAGGAACACCAGGAAGTTAAACAGAGAGCGATCGCGGAACCAGATGGTGAAACGGTCCCATGTTGGGGGCAAGAGCCCCGAGACGACCATGCCGCGGATGACACTCCAGGCTTGCTGATCGGCCCACCGTCCGAGCCGTTGGAGGAAAGGGACTCCTCGCTCTGCCAATCCGGTGGCGAGAGCCGCGATGAGCAAGAACCACACAAGGACAATCCCGATATCCCAGACCGATATGGCGATGCGAACCACAAGGAACGTCGCACCCCATAGGAGAATGTTTCTTCTCCACTTGTAGGGTAGCTTCAACCAGAGCCTCCACAGGTCAGCCGCCCAGGACGTGCTCACTCAGTGCCTCCCGGGGAGAGTTTACACTTTAGACAGTGCGTGGACGAGAGGGGAACACGCCGAACAACAGAACAGAGAGGCGCCACCTCGACACTCCAGCATCGCCCTTGTCTTCAGTCCCTCCTCTGTGCCATGCGCAATAGATCGGATCGAGAAACCGGAAAGGGCAAGATTGCCGGTGACAGGAGGCTGTTCCGAAACTCTTTCCTGGCCCCCCCCGCCTGATGGTTATTGACAAAATATGTTGACACGGTTTCCAGTGCCCGCCGCCGCTCGTCCTGAGCCCGTCGAAGGATACGAGCGGCGGCGATTCTTGCCCGATCATATGGTTCGACAAGTCCGATGAGCGGGTGAGAACTATCAGAGACCATGAAAATGTCACTCTATTTAGTTGATCACCTTCAGGGGGCGGTGCCTTGGAGCAGTTCGGCATAGCTTCAAGCATCCCACGCGGTGCATTTCCACAGCGTCACCCCACCGCCTCCGCCATGAGCCCCACCCAGTGGCGGGCAGGCATTCCGTTATATCTGTCACAATGTTGACACGCCTTTACCCCCTGTGGTACAAAGAATTCGTCAGGTATTCGCAGCGTTCCGTAGGGCGCTGACTGAATGGGTTGGCAGAGACGCCGGGGATGGCGTTTTTCGTTTTGACAGGTGGGGGAGGTGAGGTGGAGATGACCTGGTTCGGGAGACTAGCCGAGGCTTCTCCTGGCTCGGGCGGGTGAGGTGCCGTGTGCCGCGGCTACGCAGGTCAAAGCAGACGCCGAAAACGTAGAAGCGGTTAGGTGAGTCTGCTTGCTGCTAGACTGGGTGAGCATGGCGGTCAACTAGAGGCGCGGGTGAGTGGCCTCGGGGCCAAAGCAAAGGCTACCGTAGCTGGATCAGGTTGAAGTGACGAGAGAAGAGGAGGAGGAGAGATGGTTTACTACACTGTCCGCTGCGACCCGGCTCCTGGCAAAGTAGAGGAGTTGGATCGCCTCTTGACGGGCGCGGGGAAGCAGTTCTGGACGAGCCAGGCCGGCGTCGCGGAGTACCACGTGTACGGTGACAAGCTCTTGGGCTGGCCCGAGCGCACCATAACGATCGGCGTCCGGGACATGGCCAGCCTACAGAAGGTCCTAGACAGCGAGGGACGTCAGAGAGTCCGCAAGGAGTTCCTGGGCTACGTCTCGCGCACAGAGGCGCAGATCCAGGAGCTAATAGTCTAGGCACAGCAACAGCTACGGCGGCCTTTCTTTGGCAAGCAAGCAAGAAGGAGGCCACATTGGGCCTCCTTCTTGCTTGGCCTCACACGACTCCCGCCAGTGCGCCGGTCCGTTGCTCCGCAGGGTGGAGGGCAGGCCTGCCCGTTCTCTCTGTCACAATGTTGACACTCCTTTACCCCTGTGGTACAAAGGAATTCGTCAGATATTTGCGATGTTCCGTAAGGCGCTGAGCGAAAAGGTTGATGCAGGCGCGGAGGGTGAGTGTTTCTCGCTTTTGCCGGCGGGGAGGTGGGGTGGAGATGGCCTGGTTCGGGAGACTAACGCGAGGCTTCTCCTGGCTCGGGCGGGTGAGGCCCTGCTTGCCGCGGTTCCGCGGGTCAAAGCGGATGCCTGGCAGGAGAGGGGGACGACCTGGGGCCTAGCACCTAGTGTAGCTCCGTAGTTGTGGGCGGGCAAAGCGCCTATGCGGCTACGGATGTCGCTAGCCCAGGCGAGCATAGTGGTCAGCTAGAGGCGTGGGTGAGTTGCCTCGGGACCAAACCAAGGGCCGCCGTAGTTGGGTCAGATTGAGGTGAAGGGGAAAGAGGAGAGGAGGAGCGATGGTTTACTTCACCGTTCGCTGCGACCCGGCTCCCGGCAAATCGGATGAGCTTGACCGCTTTTTGACCGAAACGGCAAAGCGGTTTTGGACGAGCCAGCCCGGCGTCACGGAGTTCCACGTGTACGGCGACGCCCTTATGGGCTGGCCGGAGCGCACCATAATGATCGCTGTCAAGGACCTTGGCGCCCTACAGCGGATTCTGGATACCACCGAGCGCCAGAAACTCCGCAAGGAGTTCTTGGGCCACGTCACGCGCACCGAGGCCCAGATCCAGGAGGTCCTGGTCTAGGCCCAGCACAGCTACGGCGGCCTTTGGTAGGAAGGGGGCCCCATGGGGCCTCCTTCCTTTTAGTTAGCCACGTGCTATTCAGCCAGCGCGTCGGCCAGAAGTTCCACCCAGTGGCGGGCCCGGCGGCCGGTGAAGTGCTCGACCTGCTGGCGGCAGGAGGCGCCGGAGACGGCGACGGTGCACCCCGCCTTTTCCGGCGCCTGGAGGGCTGGGAAAAGGCGCTGGGCGCCTACAGCGTAGGAGACGTCGTAGTGCTCCCTCTCGTAGCCGAAGGCGCCCGCCAAGCCGCAGCACCCTGCGTCCACCAGCTCCACCCTGTGGCCCGGAACCAGCCGCAGCGCTTGGATGGCGGGCTCGGCGCCCACCAGCGCCCTCTGGTGGCAGTGGGCGTGGTACAGGATGTCCCTGGGGGTCTCCCGAAAGACCTGGGCCATGTTCTGCTCCCCTGCCACCTTCATCAGCAACTCCTCCATCATCAGCGCCTGGCTGGCCACCACCCGCGCCTTGTCGTCGTGCAGGAGGTCGGGGTACTCGTCCCGCAACGTCAGCAGGCAACTGGGCTCGCACCCCACAATGGGTACCCCGCGTGTAGCGTAGGGGTAGAGCAGGTCAACGTTGTGTTGGGCGTTGTCCCTGGCCCTCTTCAGCAGTCCCTTGGATATCATGGGACGCCCGCAGCACCCTTTCTTCACCACCACCACCCGGAAGCCCAGTGCCTCCAAGAGCCTGGTGGCCGCCACGCCAACCTGGGGGTAGTGGTAGTCCATGAAGGTGTCGTCGAACAGGACCACCTCGCCTCGGAGGGGTGAAGCTACCTCTGCCCGGTGACGGCGGGACCAGGACTGGAAGGTGGGCCGGACACAGAGCGGCAGGTGCCGCCGCCGGTCAATACCCAATAGTCTCTCCATGGCCCAGCGGGACAGTGGATTGCCGACCGCCCAGTTGGACACTGGGGCCAGGGCACAGCCCAGGCGGCCCCAGGTGGCGATGTGGGCGAAGAGCCAGGCCCGCAGAGGAGTGCCGTTGGCCTGGTAGTAGCGGGCCAGGAACTCATACTTGAGCTTGGCCATGTCCACCCCGGCGGGGCACTCTGCCTTGCACGCCTTGCACTCCAGGCAGAGGTCCAGCACCCTGTACAGTCGGTTGCCAGCAAGCTCGGTGGGAGGAAGGGCGCCGGAGAGGACTGCGCGCAGGGCGTTGGCCCTGGCGCGGGTGGTGTGCTCCTCCTCCTTGGTGGTCATGTAGGAGGGGCACATGGCACCTTCCATCTTGCGGCAGGCCCCCAGCCCGCTGCACAGCTCCGCGGCCCCGGCGTAGCCCCCGTCGGCGGAGAAGTCCAGGTGCGTGTCCAGGTCCATGGCCCGGTAGGTGGGCCCGATGCGCAGGTTCTCGGTGAGTGGGGGCGTGTCCACGATCTTGCCGGGGTTCATGATGCCCTGGGGATCGAAGGCGCGCTTCACCTGGCGGAAGGCATCGGTCAGCGCGGCGCCGAACATCTTCTCCGTCCACACGCCCCGGACGATGCCGTCGCCGTGCTCGCCGCTGAGGGAGCCGCCCAGTTCCAGCACCAGGTCGGAGACCTCCCGGGAGATGGAGACCAGGGTCTCCAGGCCCTGCTGGGTCTTGAGGTCCACCATGGGGCGGATGTGGAGGCACCCGACGCTGGCGTGGGCGTAGAAGCCAGCCTCGGTGTTGTGGCGGCGGAGGACATCCTGGAAGCGGGCCACGTACTCGGGCAGCCGCTCCGGAGGCACCGCGGCGTCCTCCACGAAGGCGAGGGGCTTGGCGTCGCCCTTGACGCTCATGAGCAGGCCCTGGCCTGCCCGACGCACCGCCCAGACGTTGGCCTGCTGGGCGGGGTCTGTCATGGCGAGTGTGGTGGAGGCCAGGCGACGGCGCTCCATGTCCTGGCGAAGCGCCTCCAGCTTGCCCCGTAGCTCCGACTCGCTCTCGCCGTAGAACTCTACCAGGAGCAGGGCGCCAGGGTCGCCTTCGACGAAGGTGAGCCGCCGGGCGAACCCCGCCGACTGGCGGGTGCGCTCCAGAACCATCCGGTCCACCAGCTCCACGGCCGAGGGCCGGTGCTCCAGGATGGGCATGGTGGCCTCCATGGCCCGGATGACGTCCTGGAAGTGGACCACCGCCAGGGCCTTCATCCGTGGGACGGGCACCAGGCCCACCGTGGCCTCGGTGACCACCGCCAGAGTGCCCTCGGAGCCCACCACCATGCGGGCCAAGTCGAAGGGGGCGTCGTCCAGGAAGCTGTCCAGGTTATAGCCGGAGACGCGCCGCATGATTTTGGGGTAGCGGCCCACGATTTCATCTCGTTGCTCGTGGGCGATGCGGCGCACCTCCCGGTAGGCGTGGCCCTCCGGGGTGTCCAGGGCCAGCTTTCGCTCCAGCTCCGGGGCCGAGAGAAGCCCCAGGTGGACTACGTCTCCACTGGCCAGGACAACCTCCAGCCCCTTCACATGGTCCAGGGTCTTGCCGTAGATGACGGAGTGGGAGCCACAGGAGTTGTTGCCGATGCCTCCGCCCACCGTGGCGCGGTTGCTGGTGGTGGGGTCCGGGGCGTACTGGAGGCTGTGAGGGCGCACGTGGCGGTTCAAGGCGTCCACCACGATGCCTGGCTGGACCCTGGCGACACGCTCCTCCGGCAGCACCTCCACCACGCCGCACATATACTTGGAGAGGTCCAGGACGATGGCGTGGTTCACCGCCTGGCCCGCCAGGCTGGTGCCGGCGCCCCGGGGAAGGATGGCCACGCCGTAGCGGGCCGCCGTCTTCACCACGGCCACCACGTCGTCGCGGTGGCGGGGAAGCACAACGCCTACCGGCTCCATCTGGTAGATGGAGGCATCGGTGGCGTACAGCAGCCGGTACATGCGGTCGAAGTGCACCTCGCCTTCCAGGTGGCGTCTTAGCTCGCGCTCAAGCTCGGGGGTATCCTGCGCGCTCATCCTGTCTCCTGGGTGTACTCGGGTCTGGGTCGTAGAGTCTAGCGTAGCCACCCCCAGGCAGCAACGGCAAGGGGGGGCCAAAACGGCGATTGAATCTGTAGATCGTCCCGACCTGTCGTGATGCCCTACGGTGAGCTGGGGCAGCAATGGCAAAGGACGGACGCTATAATGCCTCCGGCCCTGGTAGAAAGAGGAGGCCCTTATGAGACAGGCCGGGTCGGGGGAGAGGCCCACCATCGTGGTGCTGGGTGGCATAAACATGGACATCTTTGCCGTGGCGCCCCGGCTGCCGGAGACCGGGGAGACGGTGGTGGGCTCGCGCTACTTCATCACCCCGGGCGGCAAGGGGGCCAACCAGGCAGTGGCCTGCGCCCGGCTGGGTGCGCTGTGCCGCATGGTGGGCCGGGTGGGTGCCGACGCATTTGGCCACGAGCTCCTGGATTCGATGGCCCGCGCCGGGGTGGACGTGAGCGGCGTGGCGGAGGACACCGAGCACGCCTCGGGCGTGGCCATTCTGGACGTGGAGGAGACCACGGGCCAGAACCGCATCATCCAGGTCCCTGGCGCCAACTGGGCCACCGGACCCGAGGACGCGGCGCGCGCAGTGGCGGCCATGGAGGGGGCGCACGCCCTGATGCTGCAACTGGAGGTGCCGCCGCAGGTCTCCCTGGAGGTGGCGCGCCAGGCCCACGCCAGGGGGTGCTGGGTGGTGTTGGACCCGGCCCCGGCCCGGCCCTTCCCACTGGAGATGTGGCGGTACCTCCACGTGATGACGCCCAACGAGACGGAGGCGGAGCCACTGGTGGGCCTCCCGGTGACTGGGCTACAGGAGGCGCGGGCGGCGGCGCGTGACCTGCGACTGGGCGGCGCTCCCGCGGCGGTGGTGAAGCTGGGGGAGAAGGGGGCGGCGTGGGCGGACCGCCACGGCGAAGGGATTTTGCCCGCCTACCCGGTGCGGGCCGTGGACACCGTGGGCGCCGGCGACGCCTTCAACGCGGGGCTGGCGGTGGCCCTGGCGGAGGGGAGGCCGATGCAGGAGGCGCTAAGGTGGGCCATGGCGGCGGGGGCGCTGGCGGTGACCAGGCCCGGCGCCCAGGAGGCCATGCCGACGCGAGCGGAGGTGGAGGCGCTGCTGGGGGGAGGGGGGCTCCCGCGACACTAGTCCGTGAAATGGCCCGTCCTGTGGGCCTCTGAGGGTGGCATGCCGAGCTTGACCAACCTCAAGCGCGGTATAGTCCTACTCCGCCCCGGTCACGGGGTAGGGGCGTCCGCGGGAGCGGCGGGCACGGGAGAGATGGCGCGCAGCGAAGAGGGCGCCGCCCACCACTACGATGCTCAGGTAGCTGATGGACCGGTCCACCAGGGCCACCGCCACCGCCTCCTCCCGCCCCAGGGCCAGCATGAGGAGGCCGGTGATGCCGGTCTCCACTATGCCCAGGCCGCCAGGGGTCAGAGGGATGGTGGTGAGGAGGGCGTTGGCCAGGGGAACAAAGAGGAGCAGCCCCACCCCCACGGGCAGGCCCACCGCCTGCACCACCAGGTAGAGCCGCCCCACCTCGCACACCCAGGCCAGCGCACCCAGGAGGAACACCCAGTGGAGGCGGCGAAAGCTGCCCATGGTCCCCTGGTGAAAGCGGTGGTAGGCCCGCTCCAGCCGCTCCGGCAGGAGGTGGGCCAGCCGCGCCCGGACAAGCCGCATGGCCACCAGCGCTGCCACCGACACCGCCAGCATGGCCAGGGCCATCGCCAGAAAGATGGGCGCGGGGCCCGTTCCCTCAAGGTACAGGACCAGGGCGGCCAGGGAGACCAGGATGACCACCATGACCACGTCCAGGACCCGCTCGGCCAGTATGGTGCCCATGGTGCGGGAGAAGGGGGAGCCGGTGTCCTCGGTGTAGGCGTAGCCCCTGTAGGCGTCCCCCACTCGGAACCAGGAGATGCAGTTGACGAACCAGCTCAGCAGAATCAGTTGGCCGCAGTGCAGGGCGGACACACGGGCGGCCGGGCTTTCAGCGGGCCCGTCCTTCGCGTTGGCCAGGAGGAGACGCCACCGGGCCCCCCGGAAGACGAAGGTGAGGTAGTGGACGGCGACAGCCAGCAGGTACAAGGCGAGGTTGCTCTGACGGACGGTATCCCAGGTGGAGGAGAGGTCAACCCGGAAGCGGGTCAGCAGGAACGCCACCAGGGCGACTGCCACGGCGAAAGAGACCAGTGTGGGCAGCGAGAGCACCCGGCGTCCCAGGGCGAGCCCGGTCGCTCCCCCTTGGGGTCGGTCACGCTCCGTCACGATTTCACCTCATCTACCAATTTGGCAACCATCTACAGCGGGCGCTTGACCGGCATTCCGGGGCGCCGGGGATAGCCGGTAGGTGTGGCCGCTGCCTTGTTCACCACCACCAGCACCCGGCCGTCGGAGAGGCCTGGCACCGCCACGGGACGCACCTCCTGAAGCGCGCCTCCCAGCAGGGCCAGGGCTCGCCGGCTGCTTGCCAGCTCCTGCTCTAGCCTTTCTCCCTTCTTCTGGGCCACCACCAAGCCGCCCTCCTTGCAGAAAGGCAGCATCAGCTCCAGCAGCGCGGGCACGGCTGCCACCACCGCCCGCGACACGGCCACGTCGAAGGACTCGCGCAGGCCCTCCTGGTGGGCCAGCACCTCGGCCCGCTCGCTGTGGACGAATACGCCCTCCAGCTCCAACACGCTCACCAGATGGAGCAGGAAGCGGGCCTTCTTGGCGACGGACTCCACCAGCGCCACTGTCATGCCGGGGAACGCGATCTTGAGGGGCAGGCCCGGGAAACCTGCGCCGGAGCCGATGTCAATAAGGCGCCCCTCCGTCTTCACCGCATCTGGGAGCACATTGGCCACGGTGAGGGAGTCCAGGAAGTGGCCTCGCTGGACCTCCACCAGGCCGGTAATAGAGGTCAGGTTGATGCGCCGGTTCCAGTCGTCCAGCTCGGCATAGTACCGCTGGAACTGCTCTAGCTGCGCTGGCGATAGCTCCACCCCCAGGCGGCGTGCTCCTTCGCGTAAGACCTCCACCACACCTCCAGTAGTAACGACTGGGGCGATTATACCATGCCCGTAGCGACATAAGGCTGACGCTGCCAGGCCCGCGCGTTGACACCTTAGGAAGGGCGTCATAGAATGACCTCGCCTCTCCCAAAGCTGTGCCGTGAGGTGGGACCATGGCAACGACCAAGGCTTTCGTGCTCATAGAGACGGCGGTGGGCAAGACCAGGGATGTCGTGATGGCCCTGAACCGGGTGAAAGGCGTTGCCTCGGTAGATGTAGTCACCGGACCCTACGACATTATCGCTGTGCTCGAGGCGGACGATCTCAACTCGGTGGGCGACCTGGTGACCGGCAAGATCCATACCGTCAGCGGCATAGTGCGCACTGTGACCTGCCTGGCCGTGAGCGGTCACTAGGGCACAAGCCGCGCCCATCCGCCTGACACCGGCCCCGCGCTGTGGCTACCGGTGGTTGGACTGCGCCTGACAGGCTGCTGAAAGAGGGGTGTGCAGAGGGGCTTCGCCCCCCTGCCGGGGGTTTCAGGGGGTGTCCCCCTGATAAAAGTTCATCCCCGAAGGGGATACCTTGAACCCCCTTGAGGGGGTTTGGGGGTGTTTTCCAACACCCTGCTAAGGAGACTCCAATGGACCTGGGTCTGAGTGAAAGCCAGCAGATGTTGAAGAACAGTGCCCGAGAGTTCCTGGAGCGGGAGTGTCCCACCTCCTTCGTGCGGGCCACGGAGAAGGACGAGCGGGGCTACAGCCCAGAACTCTGGGCCAAGATGGCTGAGCTGGGGTGGCTGGGGCTGATGGTGCCGGAGGAGCACGGCGGAATGGGGGCGGGCTTCGTGGACCTGGCGGTGCTCCTGGAGGAGATGGGCCGGGCGTTGCTGCCGGGGCCTTTCCTGCCCACGGTGGTGCTGGGAGGGCTGCCGCTGGCGGAGTTCGGCACCGCGGAGCAGAAGCGAGACCTCTTGCCCAAGATAGCGCAAGGCCAGATCATCTGCACCGCCGCCATCGCAGAGCCATCGGCAACCTTTGAGGCCTCTGGTATCCAGCTCCAGGCGCAGGCACGGGCAGGGGAATATGTGCTCAACGGCACCAAGCTGTTTGTGCCCGACGCCCACGTGTCGGACTACCTGCTGGTGGCGGCACGCACCGGGACCGGCGGTGGCCCTGAGGAGGGCGTCACCGTGTTTATCGTCCCGGGAGACGCGCGTGGCCTGAAGCGCAGGGTGCTGAAGACCATCGCCTCGGACCGGCAGTGCGAGGTGGCCCTGGAGAACGTGGCTGTCCCCAGGAATAGTGTGCTGGGCCAGGTGGACGGGGGATGGGCCATCGTGGAGAGGATGCGCGACTGGGCGGCGGTGGCCCTCTGCGCGCAGCTAGTGGGCAACATGGACCGGGTGCTGGAGATGACGGTGGAGTACGCCAAGCAAAGGGTCCAGTTTGGGCGGCCCATCGGCAGCTTCCAGGCCATCCAGCACCACTGCGCCGATATGGCGACGGACGTGGAGGGCTCGCGGTACATCATGTACCAGGCAGCGTGGAAGCTGGCCCAGGGAGACAAGGCAGGGCTGGAGGTGGCCATGGCCAAGGCATGGTGCTCCGCCGCCAGCGCCCGCGTCTCCTCCCTGGCCCACCAGAGCCACGGCGCCATCGGCTTCACCATGGAGCACGACCTACAGTTGTTCACCCGGCGGGCCAAGGCCTGGGAGCTCTCCTTCGGCGACCCCGACTTCCACCGGGAGCTGGTCGCCCAGGAGATGGGCGCGTAGAGGCCACCCCGAAAGGGCCGCTCATGGTTCGACAGGCTCACCACGAGCGGAGGAAAGAAACCGCTCACCCTGAGCTTGCCTGCCCTGAGCACCGCCGAAGGGTCGAAGGGCGAGCTGGAGCCCTCGCCCAGGGCTGCCGGAGGAGATCATGGCGGACGACTGCATCTTCTGCCGCATCGGGCGAGGGGAGATAGACACGCCCCTGCTCTTCCAGGACGACAGGGTGTTTGTCGTCCGGGACATAAGGCCCAAGGCCCCCAAGCACCTGCTCATCATTCCCAAGGAGCACCTCACCAGCCTGGCCGACATGGACCTCGGGAAAGAGGCCATCCTGGGCCATCTGCTCATCGTGGCCAGGGAGATGGCCAAGCAGGAGGGAGTGACCCGAAGCGGCTACCGCCTGGTGATCAACCAAGGGCCGGACTCAGGACAGGAGCTTGCCCACCTCCACCTGCACCTGCTGGCTGGCAGGCGGCTGGGGGCCATGGGCTGAGCCCGGCCAGGCGCCCACCATGACTGTTGACCTGTCTCCCAAGCTGGCGGCCCGGCTGGAGGCGTTGCCCGCAGGGCTGCGCTCCCACACACAGCGGTCACGCGCCATAGCCAGGGAGCTGGCCCAGGCCAGTGGAGTAGACCCGGACCTGGCGGATGTGGCCGCTGCCGCCCACGACGTGGCCCGCGCATTTCCCACAGAGGAGCTTGTTGCCCTGGCGCGAGAGCTGGGGCTGGCGGTGGACGATGTTGAGGCGGAGGTCCCGCTGCTCCTTCATGGCCCGGTGGCGGCGGAGCTACTGCGCCGGGAGGGGGCCGTCACCGATCCGGAGGTGCTGGATGCCATCCGCTGGCACAGCACAGCCCGGCCCGGGCTCTCCGCTCTTGGGAAGGTGGTCTTCCTTGCCGACAAGCTGGACCCCGAGAAGGGACGGCGCTCTCCCACAGCGCGCCAGCTTCACGCCCTTGCGCTCCGTGACCTGGACGCCGCCGTGCTGGCCTGCCTGGAGCGTGAGCTGGCAAGGATGCTGAGGGAGGGACACCTCATCCACCCCGCCTCGGTGGAGGCGCGCAACGAGCTTCGGCTAAAGCGGGCAGGCCCGTAGGACGGTGACGATGCCACTATCTACAGAGCGTCTGTGGGAGATCGTCAGCGAACTGGCCTCGCGGCCGGGACACGAGAAGGTGCGGGTGCTTGTGTACCAGTTGCTCGTGGACGGCCTGGATGCCAAGAGCACCGAGGTGGACTTCGAGCGCGCTGTCCCTGAGGTGCACGGGCGAATTGACGCCCTGCTCGGACGAACTGTCTTTGAATTCAAGTCGGACCTCCGGCGGGAGAGGCGCGACGCCGAAGGGAAACTGCCCGACTACCTGTCCCAGAGAGAGGCTGAGACGGGCGAGCACTTCGTGGGCATCGCCACGGATGGCGCCGTATTCATCCCTTACGAATTGCGGGCTGGCAAGCTTCGCCAGTTCCCTTCCTTCGCAGCATCTGTGGACAAACCCAGAGACCTTCTTGCTTGGCTCAGCTCGGCTGTAGCCGTCAGCGCGGACCTGGAACCCACGCCCGAGACTGTGCGACGGGAGCTGGGACGCGAGAGTCTGGCCTGGCACGTGGCCAGAGAGGAACTGACCACGCTGTGGCAGGAGATAGGCGGCCGCCCCGACGTGCGCTTGAAGCGTGAGCTGTGGGCGCGGCTCCTGGAGCGGGTCTATGGCTCCCCGGTGGACGCTGACCCGCTCTTCTTCCAGCACACCTACCTTTCCATCATCGTCAAGACCATGGCCACCCACGTCCTGGGCGTTGACGTGCCTGAGCCTGCCGACCTGCTTGCCGGACGCCCATTCCGCGAGGCCGGGATTGGCGGGGCGGTGGAGCCGGACTTTTTCGACTGGCTGCTTGCAACCACCCGGGGGAACGACCTGGTGCGCCGCATCGCTTTGCAGGCGGGTCGGTTCCGGCTACGGGACGTCCAAGCAGACGTACTGAAAGGACTGTACGAGTCTCTAATAGACCCAGAACAACGCCACGACCTGGGTGAGTACTACACGCCTGACTGGCTGGCCCAGCGCATCTGCGCCCGCACCATTGACCGTCCCCTGGAGCAGCGAGTACTTGACCCAGCCTGTGGCTCAGGAACGTTCCTCTTCCACGCGGTGCGCCGCCTCCTCGCCGCCGCAGAGGCGGCTGGGCTCGAGACCAGGGAGGGTATAGAGCGGGCCTGCCGCCAGGTGTTTGGGGTGGACGTCCACCCGGTGGCGGTCCAGGTCGCACGGGTCACCTTTCTTCTCGCCCTGGGAGAGGAGCGGCTACGTCACAAGCCAGCCCACATGGCCGTTCCCGTGTACATGGGCGACTCCCTCCAGTGGAATACCCAGGGGTTCCTGGCAGAGCGCGAGGTCCTCATTGAAGTCCCCGATAGCGGCTTGCTCCTTGAGTTTCCCTTTGAAGTGGCCCGCGATCCCACTCTCTTCGATGCGGTGATCGGGCGCATGCTGGAACTCAGCGGACAGGCTGCCCCGCCCGATGGTCTCAGCACCTGGCTGGAGCGCACCTATCACCTGGATACTGGCACTGTCGAGAAGCTGGCCGAGACCTACGAGACGCTGCGCAGGCTGCACGGTGAGGGACGCGACCACATCTGGGGATTCGTGGCCCGCAACCTGGTGCGCCCGGTGTGGCTCTCCCAGGCAGAGCAGCGGGCGGACGTGGTGATTGGCAACCCTCCGTGGCTCTCCTACCGCTACATGGACCGGGACACTCAGCAGCGGTTCCGGGAAGAGTGCCAGCGCCGCGGCCTTTGGGCCGGAGGGAAGGTGGCCACCCATCAGGACCTGTCCGGCTACTTCTTCGTGCGCTGTGTGGAGCTTTACCTGAAGCCCACGGGCGTCATCGCCTTCGTCATGCCCTACGCCGCCATGTCCCGGAGACAGTTCCAGGGCTTCCGCTCCGGGACCTACGGCACCAGCAGGGGGGTGGGGCAGATCTTCGCCATTGTGCAGTTCACCGAGGGGTGGGCCTTCAGCGACGACGTACAGCCCCTGTTCCAGGTCCCTTCCTGCGTACTGTTTGGGCGGCCGGGTGCGGCGCCGGGGAAGGCGCTCCCAGCCACGGTGCTTGCCGCCTCCGGCACACTGCCCAGACGCGACGCTTCTCCGGCAGAGGCGGAGGCGGCCCTGGTGTGGAGAAAGCAACCGTGGCCGCCGGTCTCAGACGAGGAAGCCGCAGGCTCGCCATATCGTGACCTGTTCCGTCAAGGTGCCACCATAGTTCCCCGTGTGCTCTGTGTGGTCCAGCCTGCCCCACTCGGTGCCCTGGGTGGCAACCCGGCAGCCCCTGTAGTGGAGAGCCGCCGTACCAGCCAGGAGAAACCTCCGTGGAAGCATCTGCCTGCGCTGCGCGGCAACGTGGAGGAGGAGTTCCTGCGGCCCCTCTACCAGGGCGAGTCCGTGGCACCCTTTCGGCTTCTGGAGCCGGTGCTGGCGGTCATCCCCTTGGAGCAGGGCGGCAATCGCCTCCTGGACGCCCCGGCCGCTCAGAAGGCGGGCTACCTCCACCTGGCGAGCTGGTTGGGGCAGGCAGAACGGCTCTGGGCTGAGCATGGCAGGGGAGGCCTCACCTTTGCCCAGCAGATCGACTACTGGAGCAAGCTCACAGCGCAGTTTCCTATCGCGACCCTGAGGGTGGTATACAGCAAGGCTGGCACCCTCCCGGCTGCCGCCATTCTGTCTGACAGTCAAGGCATCGTGGATCACAAGCTCTACTGGTCCAGTGTCGGGAGCGAAGGTGAAGGCCGCTATCTGGTCGCCATCCTGAACAGCGAGACTGCAAGGAAGATGGCCGAGCACCTCCAGAGCCGCGGCCAGTGGGGTCCCAGAGACTTCGATAAGGTGCTGCTTTCCCTTCCCATCCCTCGCTATGAGGCCTCCAGCCCTCTGCACCAGGAGCTTGCCAGGGCCGCTGCCCACGCTGGGGAGGTGGCCGCGGCGGTACCGCTCAAGGAGGGCACCCACTTTGTCAGGGCAAGGCAGCTCATCCGCAGGGCGCTCCAGGAGGACGGGGTGGCCGGGCGCATAGACCGCCTAGTGGCGGAGCTGCTGGCGGCACGTGTGACCTCTCAGCGGGCGTAAGCGGCGCCTGGGTGAAACCCCCAGAACTCCGGTATAGGCCCGACATGGTGGGATAATCCGACCGTCCCGCGCGGGCAGGTTCGGAAACCTGCCCTGCAAGTGCCTTCCCCCGACTATCCCCGCGCCACTGCCTCCTTGACAGGGAGAGGCTCGCCACCTACTATTGGAACGCATGTTCTACATCTGGGAGGGCGGTGTGCCGATGTCGGCCCTGGAGCTGGCGGCCCTGGCGCAGCGAGGCCTGACGGTGCTGTCCAGCGGCTTCAACGCGGTCTACTTCGCCCGGTACCGGGCGGCGGGCCGGCGCTACCGGTGGGCGGCGGCGGCCCTGGCCCTGGTGAACCTGGCGCTGCTGCTGAGCACCGTGTACCTCGGGCTCCTGCCGTACCTGTCGTCAGGCGGCAGGCTTCTGCTCGTGGCGCCCCGTCCCTTGGCGGCGTCGGCCACTGTGCCCCTGGCTGCCTCCTTGCTCATCACCGCCCTGGTGCTGCGCAGCGCCCTGCGGAGGCGATAGGAAAGTGGCAACTCTCAGCAAGGCGATACGGGAGGAGCGGTGGCAGGTGGCGGCCTACTGCATCCTGCTGGCGCTGGTGAACGCGGTGGAACAGGTGCCCCAGGAGGCGGTGCCGGCGCTCCTGGAGACCCTGGCAGGGGAGAAGCATGACCTCTCCTAGTAGCCTGGGCAGCGCCCCAGCGGAGGAGTCGTTCTACGGGGAAACCCTATCCCGGGCGGAGCGAATGCGGCTGGCCCGTGCCAGGCAGGTGCAGGGGCTGGACGATGAGATCGCCCTGCTGCGGGTCCGCATCGCCCGGCTGGCCCAGGAAGAGCCGGAGAAGACCGACCTCCTGCTCAAGGGGGTGCGGCTGCTGGTGCAGGCGGTCGCCACACGATACAGGCTCTCGCCCCAGGCCCAGGACGACCTGGCGGGGAACATAGCCGCCGTGCTCAGGGACATTGGCGGCGCCTTCCAACTGGAGGCCTTCGGGAATGGGGTCTAAGAAGCTGAAGGAGGCTATCCGCAACCTGGCCCAGCGACGGCGGGAGGCCACGCCCAGGGTGGACGTCTCCCCCGCCTCGGCCTTCGACGCCCTGCTGGAGGAGCGGATGCGCGGTCTGGAGCAGCAGGTGGAGGAGCTGAAGCAGCGGCTCAACGGCCTGCTCTTTCTGGTGGTGGGAGCCCTGGTGGTCCAGGTGGTGATGAGGCTGCTGGACTAGCGCTAGTTTCAAGAACGGCCCTTTGGCCGTCGTGGGCGGGCAGGTTCGGAAACCTGCCCTACGGGGGTCTAGCGAAGGCACTGCCCCCTGATGGTCATTAGCAAAATAGAGTGACCGTCACCTCGAGGAGGGTGCAGGGAACCTGGGTTCCCTGCCGGGGGTCTGGGGGTGTCCCCCAGATACCTTTTCTCCCCCCTTCTCCAGCAGGAGAAGGGGGCAAGGGGGATGAGGTATCCGCCAAGGAAGCGACACCAATGTCGCTGTAATTGGTCAATGACCATAGGGGGGCAGCCCCGACTTGTCGGGGCCCCGCCTTCAGGCGGGGGTTGAAAAACAGCCTCCGAACAACTTGTAGGAATAGAGAATGGCCATCGCCCACATCCTTCGCCCTTACCAGGTGGAGATAGGGCACGCAGTGCTGGAGAGCGTGCTGCGCCGTCGTGGCCTCACCTTCACCGTGGAGATCGCGCGCCAGGGAGGCAAGAACGAGCTGAGCGCCCAGCTTGAGCTGCTTCTGCTCACCCTGGCCATGCGCTCCGGAGGCAACCTGGTGAAGTGCGCACCCACCTTCACCCCTCAGGTGCGCACCAGCATCCAGCGCCTGACCGACCGGCTGCGGGATGCTGGCTATGGTGACCTCTGGCACACCAGGGGCGGCTACACGGTCTGCGTGGGGCGGGCGCGACAGCTCTTCTTCAGCGCAGAGCCCACGGCCAACGTGGTGGGGGCCACGGCCCATCACCTGCTGGAGGTGGACGAGGCCCAGGACGTGGAGAAGGAGAAGTTCTACAAGGAGTTCCGCCCCATGGGGGCCTCCTCCAACGTGACCACGGTGCTGTATGGCACCCCGTGGCGCCAGGACGCGCTGCTGGAAGAGATGAAGCAGGCCAACCTGGAGCTGGAGCGCCGCGACGGGGTGAAGCGCCATTTCAGCTTCGACTGGCAGGAGGTGGCCCGCCTCAATCCTCTGTACGGGCAGTACGTGGAGCAGGAGCGCCAGCGCCTGGGGGAGGACCACCCTCTCTTCCGCACCCAGTACCTCCTGGAGACGGTGAACGGAGGCGGCGGGCTTCTCAGCGCCACTCAGCGGGCCCAGCTCCAGGGGCACCACCCTCGCCTGCTCTCGCCGCGGGCGGGGCAGGTGTATGTGGCAGGCATTGACCTGGCGGGAGGATACGCCAATGAGGAGGAAGGTAGCCTGGGGCGCGAAGAGAGTCGGCGCGACTCCACGGTGGTGACGGTAGGGGAGCTGGACTTCTCCGCCTGCGACGCCGTTTTCCGGGAGCCCGCAGTCCGGGTGGTGCAGCACTACTGGTGGACGGGCGTGGACCACGCCACCCTCTACCCTCAGCTTGCGGACCTGCTGAAGAGCGTCTGGCACTGCCGCCGGGTGGTGGTGGACGCCACGGGCCTGGGCCAGGGGATGGCGTCGCTCCTGGAGCGTGCCCTGGGGCGCGCCACACTGTCGCCCTTCACCTTCACTGCGGCGAGCAAGTCGCGCCTGGGGTTCAACCTGCTCTCGGCCATCAATGGCGGACGCCTCAAGATGTACGCCCCCGACAGCTCCCCGGAGCACCGGGAGCTATGGCGACAGGTGTCGCAGACAGAGCAAAGGTTCCGGGCCAACCGGACCATGGACTTTGGGGTGCCGCCCTCCAGGGGCCACGACGACTTCGTGATGAGCCTTGCCCTGCTGGTGGAGGGATCAGGCTACCTGCCCCGCAGCGCCCGGGGGCGAGTGGCGGAGTAGTGCAGCGGGAGGAGAGGCATGAGCCAGTCCTTCCACGGAAGGACCAATCGCAGGCGGCACGAGCCACTGGTGGACGCGCTGCCGGAGTACTTCACCTACCGGGACGACGGCTGCGAGGTGTCGCCATCCTGCCTGGGTTGCCCCCTGCCTCGTTGCAAGTACGACGACCCTGGGGGCTTCTACAGGGAGCAGCGGCGAGAGCGGGACAGGGAGGTGCTGTCCTTCCGTGGAAGGACGGGAGCGTCGGTGGTCCAGCTTGCTCGCCGCTTCGGGGTCAGCACTCGCACCATCCAGCGTATCCTTGCCACAGGCGAGGATGCCTCACCTCAGGGAACAGCCACCGAAGCTCGTCATAGCGTGAACGGCCAGTAGCAGATGTTGGGTAACAAGGGGTGTGCAGAAGGGGCAAAGCCCCGAAGCTTGCCCTGAGCACAGCCGAAGGGCCGGGGGCCTGGGGGTGCCCCCCAGACTCATTCTCCTCCCCCTCTCCCACGCCGTGGGAGAGGGGGACACAGGGGGTGAGGGTCTAAGGAGGAAGCCATGACCATGACGGAGACCATCGTGCAGAGGATAGCCAGGATGGACCCGGACCGGCTGAGAAGGTACAGGGAGAACCTGGACTTCTACGGCGGCCAGCAGTGGGTGGGCACGCCCAGGCGACGGGAGCGCCACCTGACCTTCAACTATGCCAAGGCCTTTGTTGACAAGGCCACCTCCTACCTGATGGCAGGGATGACCTTCGCCGTGGAGCCTGTGGAGGCATCGGCGGAGGCGGAGGCACGCGCCAGACGGGCGGAGGAGGCGCTGCGCCGCATCCAGGAGGAGGACCACCTGGAGCAACTGGACTTCGACACGGAGCTGGACGCGGCCATCCTGGGGGACGGCGCCTACAAGGTGACGTGGGACCCGGAGGAGCAGCGGGTGCGCATCTCGGCGCCCGACGTGCAGGGCCTCTACGCCTGGTGGGTGGGGGACGACGTCTCTAGGGTGTGGCGCATCGCCTCCCGCTACCAGCTCTCCTCCGAGGAGGCCGCAGCACTGTACGGGGTCCGCCCGCCAGTGCCGGGGCAGAGGGCAAAGGAGACCGCCGTCACCGAGGTGTGGACTCAGGACAGGTTCGAGCTGTGGGTGGACCAGGGGCTGCACCGGGAAGGCCCCAACCCTTACGGGGTGGTCCCCTTCGTGGTGTTCCCGAACCTGCGGGAGCCCAAGAGGTTCTGGGGCGTGAGCGACATCCCGCCCCTGATGGAGCCCGCCCGGGAGCTGAACCGGGCCATCAGCCAGCTCTCCATGATACTTGAGCTTTCGGGCAACCCCATCGCCGTGCTGGAGGGTGTGGAGGAGGCCAGGGACATAGCGGTGCAGCCCGGCGCGGTGTGGGAGCTGCCGGAGAGGGCGCGGGCCTATCTGCTGGACCTGCTCCAGGGCGGGGGCATCAAGCTCCACGTGGACTTCATCGAGGTCATCTACCGGGCGCTGCACGACCTTTCGGAGGCGCCCCGCACCAGCTTCGGGGACAACCCTCGCAGCCTGTCGGGAGTGGCGCTGGAGATGGAGATGCACCCCCTTCTCCAGCGGGTGCGACGCAAGCGGCTCATCCGCACCGCCGCCTACCGGCGCCGCAACGAGCTGGCGCTGCGCATCCTGGAGCAGCACACGGGCGAAAGGTACCTGCCGGTGCGACAGCGCATCGTATGGGGGCCGCTCCTGCCCCAGGACAGGGGCCGCCTGGCGGAGGAGGAGCGTGTCCTGGTGGAGGCGGGTATCCACAGCCGGCGTCGGGCCATGGCCAACCTGGGGGTGGAGGACCCGGAGGCGGAGTGGAAGCAATGGCTGGAGGAGGAGGGGAGAGCTACGTCACATCAATGACAACGCCCGCCAGGTACCAGTGGGACCACTGGTGGTGGCGGGCGCTATCACGCTGTTCCATTAGGCGGAGGGCGCGGGAACAGCCTCCACCACTTTGCCGTGGTCCAAGTGGATGGTGCGCCCGGCCAGGCCAGCCACCTTGGGGTCGTGGGTCACCATGACGATGGTGTGACCCCTGGCGTGGAGCTTCCGGAACAGCTCCAGCACCATGTCCTCGTTGGCTTTGTCCAGGTTGCCGGTAGGCTCATCGGCGAGCAGTAGCTTGGGCTCATTTATCAGGGCGCGGGCAATGGACACCCGCTGCTGCTCGCCTCCCGAGAGCTGCGAGGGGAGATGGTGGAGCCGGTGACCCAGTCCCACCTCCTCCAGTGCCCGCCTGGCCTCGGCCTCATCTGCCATGCTGTGGAAGTACTGGGCCAGCATCACGTTCTCCAGGGCTGTCAGGTAGGATACCAAGTAGAACTGCTGGAAGATAAGGCCAACCGTCTCCCGGCGAAAGCGGGTGAGCTCCCGGCCTGCCAGATGGGTGACCTCGGTGCCGGCCACCCACAGTTTGCCCTCGTTGGGTACGTCCAGACAGCCAATCAGGTTGAGCAGAGTGGTCTTGCCCGAGCCCGAAGGCCCCATGATGGCCAGCCACTCGCCAGGGGCCACCGTCAGGTTCACGTGGTCCAGGGCGCAGGTCTGCCCGTTGTAGTATTTGGTAAGGTCCTGGGCGACAATGATGGGCGCCATAACCTATTCCCCCCTCAGAATGCGGGCGGCCTCGATCCTCACCGCCCGGCGTATGGGCATCAGGCTGGCCAGCAGGGAGACCCCTAAGGCCACGGTCACTGTCAATGGGAAGGCCCAGGGGGAAATGGGAACATAGGACCCGAAGACGCTGCGCCCAACAGCCTGGGCTACTCCCAGGCCCACTACAGCACCCACGAGACCACCAGCAGCCCCGATGAAGACCGCTTCCAGGGTGAAGAGCAGCCCTATGCGCCCTGGGCCGGCTCCCAGGGCCTTCATCAACCCCACCTCTGGTGTGCGCTCCATGACCGTGGTTGCCATAGTGCTGAATACGGCCAGGCTGGCGGCAGCCAGCACCAGGAGGGCTACCAGGGCCATGAGCCCCTGTACCTTGGCCACCACAGTGCGCTCCGCCGAGGCTACCTGGCGGACGACCCGAGCCTGTGCCCCGGGTATGGCGACCTCAAGTTCCTTGGCCAGAGGCTCCAGGGCTGGGCCACCCGCCTGGGCGCGAAGCAGCACCAGGTCCACGCCTGTTCGGCCCAGGAGAGCCTGGGCCTGCCCTAAAGACATGACCACCTGGCTGTCCTCGGAGCCACCCGTATTCAGCACACCCGCCACCCGGAAAACAGCAGGGCCTTTGGTGCCGGTCAGGGTTATCTCATCCCCTGGGGCCAGGCCCAACCTTTTGACGGCTTCGACGCCTACCAACACCTGTTCTGGGCCCTGGGGCCAGCTTCCCTTTACCTGCCACCAAGGGCTAAGCGTTCTGGCCCCATCCCACTCAGTCCCCGCTACTACAACGCTGCGCGAGTTGTCGGGCAGCCGGACCACCCCATAGACGAAGGGCGCATAGGCTACCACCGGCTGCGACCTCTGTTGCAGGTATGCCAGTGCGGACGAGGGTAGCTGAGCTTGCTCCGTTACAGTGCCCATCCCCAGACTACCTAGCCCCACTGGTGCGCTAACTGTCTCCGGCACCAGGAGCAAGTTGGCCCCGTAGGCTTGCAACTCCTGCCGGGACTGTTGCCCCACGCTCAAGGAGAGGAGGGCCAGGGAGGACACTAGCAGCCCTCCCAGAGCAACGGCCAGGACGGCCACGCCCACGCGCAGGCGCCGGCGGCCCAGAGACTTAAGCACCACTCGCAGCAGCATTTCAGTTTCCCCGTAGCGCGTAGATGGGTGGGGTGCGCATGGCCTGCCGCAGCGGGCCAAGGCTGCCCAGCAGGGCGACCGACAGGGAGAGTATCAACACCAGAGGCAACAGCTCCGCCCCCACTGGTAGCGCCCGGCCAAAGACCCACACACCCAGCTCTCGGGCCAGGGCTATGCCGAGACCGAACCCCAGCACGCCTCCAAGCAGGCCCAGGGCACCCGCCTCGGCCAGGAAAAGAACAGCCACCTGGGTATTATCAGCGCCGATGGCCTTCATGATAGCGATCTCCCGCCGGCGCTCCAGCACCAGCGTGGTCATGGTGGTCATCACGGCCAGGCTTGAGGCGGCCAGCGCCACTACGGTGATGATGAGGGCCATAAGCTGTATCCTGCTGGCGAAGTTGGCCTCTGCCTCAGATACCTGAAGGATGGGGCGAGCTTGGCCGCCGGGCAGCGCCTCCTCAATCTGCTTGAGCACTGCGCCCATGATCGGGCTACAGTACCATACCTCGTACTGTTCGGGGGTCATCTCTTCGGGAGACTTGCCCCGCAGGTCCTTAGCCAGCTTCTCCTCGGGGAGCACCAGAGCGCTGACCAGCACCCGCGAGGCTCCCCGCTGCACCCCGGCCAGTTCCTGAGCCACCGCCAGGGAGACGAAGACCTGCTGTTCCTCGAGCCCGCCCGTATGTAGTATGCCCGATACCTCCAAAGTGTGCGAGCGGCCACCCGACTCCACGGTCAGCGTGTCCCCGTGCCGGATGGACAGCTTTCGGGCCAGGGCCGAGCCTACCAGAGCTTGCCCATCGCTACCCTCCATGGGCCACTGGCCCTCTACCTGCCACCAGGGGGAGATGCCCTTGACCCCGGCCGTGAACTCCTGGGCTGCCCGGGCCGTGGCGCTCTGGCCCACGTTGGTGGTAAGCCGGGTGCCCCGGGCCAGCGTGAGTTGGCGCTCGAACCAGGTGCCGGTCACCACCACCGGCTCCCCCTTCACGGAGGCCACCAGGTTCAAGAACGGGGCAAACCCCACGATGTTGTTGCGCCAAAAGATGGTCTTGAGCTTGGAGAGCTCGGTCTCGTCCAGCAAGGGCTGCTCGCCCGGTGGGGTATAGCTGATGCCTCCGATCTCCAGGCGTATCTCCTCGGAGCGCGGAGTGACCAGGATATTGGCGCCATAGGCGCGGAGCTCCTGGCTCATGCGCTCCAGCACGCTGGTGGACAGGCCCAACAGGGAGGTGGTCAGCGCCGCCGCTAGCAGGATGGCCAGCAGGGCCAGCACCACCCGACGACGGCGTCGGCCCAGGGCCTCCCTCAATATCCGAAAGAGCATACCTTACTTGCCTTACTTGAAAACGGCCACTGCCTTGGCCAGCTCTGCCTGGGAGATGATTACATCGCCGCCTTCCACGGTGGAGGCCAGGGGCAGAGGGTTGCAGCCTCCTCCGAAGCCCAGGGTAGGCATGTAGATGGGGGCATTGCACCGCTTGCACACGGCGTGGTCGCCATCCTGCATGTAGCCCATGGTGCCGCAGATGGCACAGGCGTCCAGGGCCGTGGGCACCGAGCCGTCCTCCAGGCGTGCCACCAGGAAGCGCACGGTGGCGACGCCGTCGCTGCTGGTATACATGTACTTATGCAGCTTGCCCACTTCCAGAGAAGCCAGAGGGATGTGGACCTCCCCCTGCACTGGGGTCACCTCAACGGGCTGGGGGTCGTAGGGACCGCGGGCCAGGGCAGTGGAGCCCATGGCCAGCAAAACTACCAGCGCCACCGCAGAGAGGGCCACTCGCCACACCAGGTTATGTCGCCGGGCGGCCAGGAGCTTCCTCCGCTCAGCGCCCGTAGCAGTCTCCGCTGGGGCTGGGGCTTGGGTGCCCGAGTCCCAGAGGACAAGCAGGAGCGGCAATGCCAGCAAGGCCATAAGGATTATGATGGACGACCTGTCTCGCACGAAGTATCCCAGGACCTGCATCACTGTGGCCGACATGGGCAATGCACCCACCTCGGCGAACTCGTGAATGCCGCCGGCCAGCAGCTTGGCCGCCAGCACCAGGAGCACGATAGTGGTGATCGCAAAGAAACGGCCCAGGTTGATACGCAGGGTGCCTCGGACCAGCAGGATGGCGAACAGTACCGCCAGGCCCAGGCCAAAGGCGCCGCCCGTCAGGGTCAACAGGTCGAAGCGGCCCAGGGTCGCCGCCATGAGGAAGAGGACGGTTTCAGCACCCTCCCGGAAGACCATGAAGAAGGTGAACAGGAACAGGCCCAGTCCAGGGCCGCGGCCCGGCGTTCCTGCTACCAGCGTCTCCAGCCGCGTCTCCATACGGCGGCGCAGTTCCCGGGAGGTGCGCCACACCCAGACCACCATACTGGCCACGAACAGCCCGCCCACGGTGAGAAGGGCGCCCTCCAAGTACTCGTTCTCCGGGTCTATGCCCCTAATCTGGAAGAAGGCGGCGAGGGCCAAGCTGGCCACTATGGCAGCCACTAGGCCCCGGTAGACGTAGCGGCGCAGGGCCAGCCTGCCCGTCTTGGCCAAATAGGCCAGGATGATGCCCACGACCAGGGCTGCCTCGATCCCCTCTCTCAGGGTGATGACCAGTGCTTCTCCCATCAGAGTTGCCTCCTCAAGAGATAGTCAGCACCAGAGAGACCTCCACGGCCTCCCGCGCCGTTATCACAAGGGCCGCGCCCATTTCTCACCTCCTGGCAAGTCGTCAACAAGTCGTCAAGATGACTTGACCCAAACCGACCCTGGGGCAATTTCGGACCCTTTGGGCACGACTGCCCGCCCGTTGGCGAAACAGAGGAGGGGATGGCCAGCCTCCAGGGAGACATCCACGCGAGTGCCTGGCACATAGGTCTGAGTGTGGGAGGCCAGGCTGTGCACCACCGCCCCGGACGGCAGGGCCACCGTATAGAGGTAGAAGAAGCCCTGGAAGACGCGGCCCACGATGCGCCCTTGCCCCTCCGGCGATGGCCGGATGATGACGTCATCGGGGCGCACCATCACCTCCAGGGCATCGCCCTCGGGTGCGGGGGTGCCAGGCGGCGGCGGGCCAGCCTCTGTTCGCAGCCCATCGGGAGTACGCACCGCGGGCAAGAAGTCGGCGATAGCCATGAACTTCGCCACAAACTTGGTGGCGGGGCGGTGGAAGATCCCCTCCGGGGTGTCCGCCTGCTCGATGCACCCCTCTCTCATCACCGCCACTCGGTGCCCCATAAACAGGGCCTCCTCCTGGTGGTGGGTCACGAACACCGATGTGACCGCCGCTTCGCTGAGGATCTCCCGCAGCTCCTCCCGCACCTGGGTGCGCAGGTTGGCGTCTAGGTTGGAGAAGGGCTCGTCCAAGAGCAACAACATAGGCTGGGGGGCCAGCGCCCTTGCCAGGGCCGCGCGCTGCTGTTCGCCCCCGGAGAGCTCGTGAGGGTACCGGCCCATCAGGTGCTCCAGTCGGGCCAGGGCCATGCACTCCTTCACGCGGCGCTCCTGCTCCCGCCGACTCCACCCCTTCAGCCCGAAGGCCACGTTCTGGGCCAGTGTCATGTGGGGGAAGAGGGCGTAGTCCTGGAAGACCAAGCTCACCCGCCTCGCCTCGGGCGGGACCCATACACCCGGCCCCGTGAGCACCTGGCCACCCAGGGCCACCACGCCTTCATCGGGCGCCTCAAAGCCCGAGATGATGCGCAGCAAGGTAGTCTTGCCGCACCCGCTGGGGCCCACCAGCGCCAGGGTCTCGCCGGGCTCCACGTCCAGGCTGACGTGCTCCACGGCGCGCACTCCACTGAACCCCTTGCTGATGCCAGTGCAACCGAAAGAGGCGCCTTTCATCTGTGCCACCCCTGCCGACGGGTGAGCATCGCCACAGGGCCCGCCGAGACCAGAATCAAAAGAAGGGCTGGCGCCGCCGCACGGGCGAAGAACCCCTCGGAGGCGGCGCTCCAGACCTCGGTGGCCAGGGTGCTGAAGCCGATGGGACTCAGGACGAGGGTAGCGGGCAGCTCCTTCATCGCCGTCAGGAACACCAGGGCCGCTCCTGCCAGCAGCCCCGGTCTGACGAGAGGGACCGTGATTCGGGCCAGTACCCGCAGGAAGGGGCTCCCCAGGCCACGGGCCGCCTCCTCCATGCGGGGGCTTGCCTGAAGGAGCGAGGCGCGGGCCGCCCCCACTGCCTGAGGCAGGAACAGCACCATGTAGGCGAAGACCAGCAGGCCCAGGGTCTGGTACACAGGGGTGGCGTAGCGGGCGCCGAAGAACACCAGGGTCAGGGCGACGACGATGCCCGGCAGTGCAAAGCCGATGTAGGCGACCCGCTCCGGTATGCCGCTCCAGCGTCCCCGGTACCGGACAGCCAGGATGGCCACCGGCAGGGCTGCCGCCACGGTGACCAGGGCCGCCAGCCCCGAGGCGTACACGGAGCGCAGGGCCGCGCTCCACACCAGTCGCAGGGGCTCCCCGGCGGCGACGCCCCGCGCCAGCCAGAAGGCCAGCACGGAGATGGGCACCATCAGGCCGAAGAAGACCACCAGCCCGAAGAAACCCAGAGCGGGCCAGCGCCACGGGCCCAGGCGTACCTGGTGGGGTGGCCGCACGGCACCGCCGCTGCTGCGATAGTACCGCGCCCGGCCTCGGGCCCGCGCCTCCGCCACCAGTAGCGTCACCGTAAGGCCCACCAGCACCAGGGAGAAGAGGGCCGCCATGGTGCGATCGAAGGAGGCCTGGTATTGGACGTAGATCTGCTGGGTAAAGGACTCGAACCGGAGAAGGGAGACTGCGCCGAAGTCGCTCAGGGTGTAGAGCGCCGCCAGCAGGCCCCCGGCGGCGACCGCCGGCCTGAGCTGCGGCAAGACCACCCGGAAGAAAGTAGACCTTCCGCCGTGGCCCAGGCTGCGGGAGGCCTCCTCCACCGCCGGGTCCATGCCCCACAGGGCCGCCCGCACGCTCAGGAGGATGTACGGGTAGGTCACGGGGACCAGGGCCAGCATCGCCCCCGTAAAGCCGTAGAGTTCGGGCAGCCGCTCTACTCCAAAGGGGCCAGCCAGCATCTGCTGTAGCATTCCCCTGGGCCCGAAGGCGGCCACCAGGATGAACCCCCACACATAGGAGGGGATCACCATGGGCAGCACCGTCAGCACCGACCACACGCGCCTCAAGGGCAGGTCAGTGCGCACCGTCAGCCAGGCCAGGGGCACGGCCACCACCGCCGACGCGCCCGTCACCGCCAGCGCCAGCAGGACGGTGCGCACCAGGACCGCCAGGGTGCGCCCGCGTAGAAGGAGGTCCAGGGCCTCACCACCGGCCCCCAGGGTCCGGACTAGAAGATAGGCCAGCGGCAGCAGCATGGCAGCCGCCACCATCGCCGCCGGCACCCATACCAGGGCAGGAGGCAGGGGCACGGTGGCCGCCCGGCCCACCCGCCGCGCCCGGGGCGTAGCCCTATCCACGGAAACATCCACCATGGTTGCCTAAAGCACCCCCACGTCCCGGAGCAGCTTCAACGTCCCCTCCAGGTCAGTCATGTCGCTCAGGTCAATGCTGGGGCTCTGGATATCGGAGAGGGGCTTCAGCAGCCGGTGGGTCCTGACCCCCTCCACCACCGGGTACTCAAAGGTCTGGGAGGCGAAGTACTGCTGCGCCACGGGGGAGAGCAGGAACTGCACGAAGCGCTGAGCAGCATCTTTGTGTTTGGAGGTCTCCAGGACTCCCGCGCCGGCCACCAGGATCACGCCCCCGGGGCCGCCGCTCTGGAGGTAATAGTTCCGGGCAGGGAAGGACTCCCCCTTCTCCTGGAGGAAGCGGAACAGGTAGTAGTGGTTGGGGAAGCCGACGTCAATCTCGCCAGTGCCCACCGCGTTGACGATGGAGGTGTTATCTCGATACGCCTTGGGCTCGTTGGCCTTGATGCCCAGGAGCCACTGCCTGGTCTTCTCCTCCCCCCACTGCTTTCTCATGGCGGTGACCATGGCCTGGAAAGAGCCGTTGGTGGGTGCCCAGCCGATGCGCCCCTTCCAACTGGAGTCGGTGAAGCCAGAGATGTCGGTTGGGAGGTCCTGCTCCTTCACCCGCTGCGTGTTGTAGACGACCACCCTGGCACGCCCAGAGATGCCCACCCACCTGCCCTCACTGGAGCGGAAGCGAGGATCCGCCTGGCTGAGAAGACTGTCCGGGAGTCGCGTGAGGCGAGGCGACACCGCTCCCAGCCCTGCGGGGTCCTGGGCCCAGAACACGTCCGCCGGGGTGTTCTTGCCCTCCTCCAGGATAGTGGCGGCCAGCTCCGACGTCCCGCCGTAGCGGACCTTGACCTCTATGTTCGTGGCATCCTGGAACTGCTGGATGATGGGCTCCACCAGCTCCTTGCTGCGGCCCGAATAGACGGTGATGGTCTCCTTGGCCGCTGCGCCACCGCAGCCCACCAGCACCAGCGTCATGGCTACCGCTGCCAGCAGGGCGGACACAGTTGGTACTCGGAAGAACAGTCTCATCCATCTCCTCTCGATATAGAGTGTAGACGAACCGCGTGGTGTTGTGCCAGCGTCACCAGGTTGTCGCGTGATACGTCTCCAAGATTGTGTGCGCACGACACGGAATATTACACCCGCACATCGTTGTTTGTGAATCCCCTTACAAATTCACCAGGGAGTGATGCACGCACATCAGCGACACCCGAAAACAGCGATTCAACGTGTAGGTCGTCCCGACCTGTCGGGATGCCCTACGGGGGGGGCAATCACTATTTTGAGGAGCGACACCGGCCCCTTGCTCTCTGCATCGCACATGTGTTCTCATAGCCCCGTGCCGCGCCCAACGCTTACGCGGAATGGCGGCAAGAGTCTTGAGGAGGCGCCCATGGCCGAGGAGACGGCGGTGATGGAAGAGGAGCAGATGGTCCAGGGAGAGGGTGGGACAGAAGACCCTGCCGCCGGCACTGAGGCGGCCCAGCCCCAGGAGGACCTCCAGGCCCGAGTGGCCGAGTTGGAGGGGAGGCTGCACCAGGCAGACGGCTCGGAGCGGGAGCTGAGGGCCTCGCTGGGAGAGCTCAGGGAGCGGCTGTCCGCCGCCGTCGCCAGCTATCGGGCCGCGGTCCTGGTTTCCGCCCCTGACGTACCCCAGGAGTTGGTGAGTGGAGAGTCGGTGGAGGAGGTGGACGCCTCTCTGGCGAGGGCGCGACAGATGGTGGAGCGCATCCGCGCCCGCATGGAGACGCAGGCCGCCAGCCAGCGGGTGCCCGCGGGGGCCCCGGCCCGCTCCGGGCCCGACCTCTCCGCCCTCTCACCCCACGAGAAGATACTGTACGCCCTCCGCCAGGCGGGGTAGGCAGGCACAGGGACCCTCACCCCTTTGGTTCCCCGCTCCCTTGGCAAGGGAGCGGGGAGGCAGGGCTCGCCCCGACACGTCGGGGCACCCGCGCTCTCCAGCGCAAGTATCGGCACAAACCAGTAGCCGTTCCGTGGAGCGCGGTAGCGGGCACAGCACGCCTGGGGGACACCCCCAGACCCCCGCCAAAGGGGCTTTGCCCCTCTGGACACCCCTTTTTCAGCAGCCTGCTAGCACCTGCTCACAACGTGGTTGCTCCCTTTTCGAGCGGCTCAGGGCTTGTGAGTTGTTCCTCCCCCGTGGACGGGGGAGGACTAAGGTGGGGGACACCCCCACCTTGACAGGGAGTGGCAGCATTGCCGTCGCCACTCCCTGTGTATAATGTGCGGTACACACTCCCACTTCTTGGAGCGCCGTGTCCCGCCACGTAGCAGCACCCATCGCATCCCGTGCACAGTCCTTCCTTCGAAGGACGCGGTCGGTGGCCGCGCCTGTCGTTTACGAGTTGGGCCATTGGCCTGGCCTGGCCGACGTGTTCCCGGCGTTCAGCGATGTGCCGTACCCCGCGCTGCTGGGTGGTGCCGCGCCCGGCGCCACCGGCGGCAGGTACTCATACCTGGTGGCGGACCCCTTCCTGGTGGTGCGCAGCCGGGGGCGTCGGGTGACGCTTGAGCAGGATGGCGCCTGCGAGGAGGTGGAGGGAGACCCGTGGACGGTGCTCCAGGGGCTGGTGCGCCGCTGCTCGCTGGCCAGGGTGCCGGGACTGCCGCCGCTCCAGGGTGGTGCAGTCGGGTACCTGTCATACGACCTGGGCCGCCACATAGAGCGGCTCCCGTCACTGGCCAGGGATGACACCGGGCTCCCGGAGCTGTGCATGGGCCTGTACGACTGGGTGGTGGCCCACGACGGCGACACGGGGCAGGCCTACCTGGTCTCCACTGGCCTGCCGGACGGCTCGCCCGGGCGTGCGGAGATCCGAGCCCGGGAGGTGCTGCGCAGGCTGGGCTCTTCTCGCTCCCCCGACGGCGCAGGGATAGCGGATGCCAGGGTAGGGCCGCGTCCTTCGTGTGAAGGACCGCGCCTCCGCTCCAACTTCACCCGCCAGGAATACATGGCGGCGGTGCGTCGCATCAAGGAGTACCTGGCCGCCGGCGACGTGTACCAGGTCAACCTGTCGCAGCGGTTCGAAGCGGCCTTCGGCGGCGACCCGTGGCCCCTCTACCTGCGGCTACGCCAGTGCAACCCGGCGCCCTTCGCGGCGTACCTGGGCTTTCCGGAGGCCACTGTGCTCAGCGCCTCGCCGGAGGAGTTCCTGCGCCTGGAGGGACGGTCTGTGGAGACGCGCCCCATCAAGGGCACCCGGCCCCGTGGCCGGACTCCGCAGGAGGAGGAGCGCCTGACCTCCGAGCTGCTCTCCAGCGAAAAGGAGCGCGCCGAGAACGTGATGATAGTGGACCTGCTGCGAAACGACCTCGGCAGGGTGTGTTGCGTGGGGTCGGTGAAGGTGCCAGCCCTCTTCTCTGTGGAGCAGCACCCCACGGTGTGGCACCTGGTGTCCACCGTGGCTGGGACCCTGCGCTATGGGCTGGACGCCGTTGACCTGCTGCGAGCCTGCTTCCCCGGCGGCTCGGTGACCGGCGCGCCCAAGGTGAGGGCCATGGAGATCATAGAGGAGCTGGAGCCCGTCCGACGCGGTGTGTACTGTGGCGCCGTCGGCTATATCTCATTCACCGGAGACATGAACACCAGCATAGCCATCCGCACCATCGTGGTGGCCCGGGACCGGCTCTACCTCCAGGTGGGAGGCGGCATCGTGGCTGACTCCGACCCTGAGTCGGAGTACCAGGAGACACTGCACAAGGGCGAAGGGCTGCGCCGTGCCCTTGGTGCCGCATTCTAGCGGGCGGCCCTGGGCCGTGGCCGTTCCCGTATGCTGAAGCCCATGCATGAGATAGCCCCCACAGTGTACGTGAACGGCAGGCTTCTGCCGGAGGGAGAGGCCAGCGTCTCGGTGCTGGACCGCGGCCTCACCCTTGCCGATGGCCTCTTCGAGACCATGGTGGCCTTTGGGGACCGCGTCTTCCGGCTTCCCGACCACCTGGCCCGCCTGCGCGGGGGCGCCGCCCTTCTGCGGCTGCCCCTGCCGCCCTCGCGGACACTTGAGGCGGCAGTCCGCGAGACCCTGCGCCGCAACGGGCGCGAGCGGTCGGTGGTGCGGCTGACAGTGACTCGCGGTAGCGACCACGGGCGGGGCCTGGACGTGCGCCCGGGGACGAGGCCCACCCTTATTGTGCGCGTCACTCCATGGCAGGGGCCGCCCAGTTCTCTGCCGCTACCTGGGCGGAGCCTGGCCCTCTCGCCCATCTGCCGCAACGAGCACTCACCCATAACGCGAGTAAAGTCGCTGGCCTACGTGGAGGGGGTGGTGGCCCGCCTGGAGGTGCGCCGCCGCGGCGCGGACGATGCCCTGCTGCTCAACACCACTGGAACGGTAGCCTGTGCCTCCTCCAGCAATGTGTTCGTGGTGATAGACGACGCACTGGCCACCCCACGCCAGGAGGATGGAGCCCTTCCTGGCATAGCTCGCAAGACCCTGCTGGAGGTGGCACGCAGCCTTGGCATGGCGGCACGGGAACAGTCTATCCAGCCGGAGGAGGTGTACAGGGCGAGGGAGGTCGTGCTCACCAACGTGGTAAGCGGGCCAGTGCCCGTGACGTCGGTGGACGGCCACCCCGTAGGCGACGGTGCACCTGGCCCTGTGACGGCCCGATTGACGCGGGCCTACTGGGAGCTGGTGGCCAAGACGCTAGGTGGATAGCTGGCTGCCGCCTTTGTTCTGCTCAGCAGCCCGGGGGAAGAGTTCATCCAGCAGCCCAAGGAAAACAGTCACGATGGCGCCTTGAGAGTTGGCGCGTCGCACCACCGCCGAGGTGGGTAGAATCACCCGGTGTCCCTCTTTCAGGCGGACATGTGCCAGGGTGCCCATCTCCAGCTCCCGGTGCAGGGAGTTGAGGGGCAGGAAGCTCAGCCCCAGGCCCTGCTCGATCATTCTCTTGGTAGCCTCGATGCTGTCCAGGTCCATCTGCACCTTGGGGACTATGCCCGCCTCGCGGCACACCCGGTTGATGAGCACGAAGTAGCTGGACTCCTTGTCGTACAGGATGAGAGGCTCGGTGGCCACGTCATAGATGCTGGCCTCCCCCACGCGGGCAAACCTGTGCTGGGGGTGGGTCACCAGCACCACCTGCTCGTCATACAGGTGGCGGGACTCCACGTCCGGGTGCACCAGGGTGCGGCAAACACCCACCTGCACCTCCTCCGAGAGCACCATCTCCAGCACGTGAGAGGAGCGCCCCGTCTTGATGGCCACGTCAATGCCGGGGTACCGCTCACGGAAAGTCTCCACTATGTTGGGCAGGACATAGGCGCACACCGCCCTGGCGGCGCCTATATACAGCTTGCCGAGAGAGGCAGAGCGGGAGGCCTCCATCGCCTCCTTGCCGCTGCGTAGTGTGGCCAGGGACCTCTCTACGTAGGGCAGAAAGGCCCGGCCTGCGTCCGTGACGCGCACGCCTCGTCCCGTGCGGTGGAAAAGGGGCTCGCCCAGCTCCCGCTCCAGGGTGATGATTCGGGCGCTCATGGAGGGCTGGGTCAGGTTAAGCGCCTCGGCGGCCTTGCTGAAGCTGCGACACTGCACCACCATGCGGAATGCCTCAAGCTGTGCCAGTTCCAAGGCTGCACCTCCGCGGCCATAGATGTCCTCGATTGATTAGCCGCCAACAAGCGGTCTGCATTATATCCCACTGTGAGGACGTGGGTCACGGGAGGCCGGGCCGACGGCCATCTCTCGTGCCAGCAGGGAGACGTCCCCGAGTTTGTCCAGCTCCCCGACCATATCCACGATGCGGACAGCTTGCGGCCTGGGTATGACGCCTTCAGCCAGGCGATGGAACTTGGCGATGATCTGCTCCGTGCTCAGCGGAAGGTGGGTGCTTCCAGGGCGGTGGTCCACGGTGGCGCGCAGCACCTGGCCGTCCCTCAGGTGGACATCCATCTCGGCGCGGCGCCTGCGGTATGGGTCCAGGGCGTCAATCTCCGCCGAGGGGCTCACCTCCACCCGGCGGGCCAGGGCGACAAGCTTCGGGTCGCGTGTCTTCGCCTCGGTGCACTGCTCCACGAACATGTCGCCCTCCACCAGCATGGCCGCCACGCCGTAGGGGATGCAGAACTGGGCGTAAGTGACGCTCTCAGGGCGGTACACTGGGTTGGTGTGCTCGTAGGTCAGGGTGGAGACCCGCACCCGGACACTCTCAATCTGACTGGGGTCCGGGTGGTGGCTTTCGCGGAGCTGCCTGGCGGCCTCGATGGCGGTGTGGGTGCTGGCGTTGGCGGCGTACCTCTTCAGCTCCACTGTCAGGATGTCGTACCGCTCGCCCAGTCCCCGGGTCAGCTCTGCCAGGTCGTACTCCCCCGTGCCCCAGGCGAAGGTGCGGCAAAATCCCTTCTCGGCCTCGAAGATGTCGGCGGCCCCGGTGAAGCCCCGCTCCGCCAGCAGGGCGGAGTAGAGCCCTGCCATGGAGCCGTTGGCCTCCAGCATCCGCTTGTCCATGGAGGCCACCCTGGCCGCCTCCAGGCCCGCTCCGCGGTTGCCCGCCAGCCCCAGGGCGTTGAGCATACGCTCCTCGTCCAGGCCCAGGATGTTGCCCACGGCGGCTGCGGCGGCGAAGGGGGAGTTGGTGCCGGCGGGGTGCCACCCTCGCAGCATGTGGCCCGGGCCCATGCAACGTCCGACCCGCAGCACCGTCTCGTAGCCGCAGACTACCCCAGCCAGGAACCGCCTGCCGTCCACGTCCCGACGGTCCTCGGAGATACCCAGGGCCGCAGGGAGTACCACGGCGCCGCAATGCTGGAAGCCCAGGGTGTGGATGTCGTCCAGCTCGAAGCCCTGAGTGAATGCGCCGTTGAGGAGGGCGGCGTTGGTGCAGGCGGTGCGGACTTCGGTGCCCCAGATAGTGCACCGGCGCGTGTCATCCAGGCCCAGCACCGCCTCCAGGGCCAGGCGGGACCAGGGGAGCCGGGAGCCGAAGATGGCGCACCCCAGCGAGTCCAGGACCAGCCACTTGAGCCGGTCAATGACGGGCGGCGGTATGGCCTCGAACTTGGTAGTGACGGTCCACCGGGCCAGTGTGCGTGTGTGGCTGTCCAAGAACCCTCACCCTCCTTCGGCAAGCTCAGGACGGGGCCTGTGTCCCCCTCTCCCACCGGAGGCGGGAGAGGGGGATGAAAAGGTATTTGGGAGGACACCCCCAGGCCCCCGCTCCTTCGGCCCCGATTGCATCGGGGCTCAGGACAAGCTCCGGGGATGCACCTCCTCTGGACTCCCCCAGGATGGGACTTCCAAAGAGCCTCTAGCTTGCCAACGCCTCCCTGGCGGCGACTGTCCCTGCTGCTCTGCCGAAGACGGCCCCCAGGGTGAGGCCACAGCCGCCGGGGTAGTTGTGGTAGAAGATGCCGCCAGTGATCTCGCCCGTGGCATAGAGCCCCGGGATAGGCCGCGCCGCCGTGTCCACCACCCTGCCTTCCTGGTCGGTGAGTATGCCCCCATAGGTGAAGGTGATGCCGCAGCTCACCGCGTAGGCCAGGAATGGGGGCTTTTCCAGGCGCAGGGCCCAGTTGGACTTGGGTGGATGGATGTCGCGGGTACCCTTGCCGTCCTTGACGGCGGGATTAAAAGTGCCCTCGTGGACGGCAGCATTGAACTCGGCCACGGTGCTGACCAGGGTCTCCCTGTCCACTCCCAGCCTTGCGGCCAGCTCGTCCAGGGTGTTGGCGGTGACCGGAGCCGAGCCCGAATGGTAGCGCGGCTCCAGCAGCTCCGCTGTCTGCTGGTCGAAGAGTTGGTAGGCGATGCCCCGGGGCTGGCGCAGGATGGCGTGGCCCATGCGGGCATAGCTGTACAGCTTGAAGTCCGAGCCCTCGTCGGTGAAGCGGCGCCCCTCGATGTTCACCATGATGCCGAAGGGGTACGAGACCCGCGTGGTGAGGTCGCCCAGCTTGGGGTCGCCCACATCGGGGGAGTGCGCGTCCACCGGGACAGCGTGGCATCCAGACCAGTGGCCCGCGGGCTGCGCGCCCAGTTCCAGGCATCTATCTATCAGCTCCCCCGTGTTGTGCCGTGTGCCCCTGACCTTGGCCAGCGTCCACTCCGGGCCCAGATAGCGCACCCGCATCTCCGGGCTGGCCTCGAACCCGCCCGAACCCAGCACCACCGAGCCCGCGCCAATCTCCTCGGCGCCCTCTGGGGTCTGCACTCGTACGCCGCACGCACGCCCGCCGGCACCTGCTAGGAGGCCGGTGACCGCCGCGCTGTAGACGATGTCCACGCCGTGCCCTTCGGCGGCGTGGAAGAGCGAACGCATCAGCGCCGGGCCGCCGCCCCAGAACTGCACCACCGCCCCCGCCGGAAACGAGCGGCGCCCGCCGAAGTTGATGGACTTGTCGTACAGCTCGAACTGGACGCCCAGGCCCTGCATCCAGCGGACCGTCGCATAGGAGCGGTCCACCATGCTGCGGGTCAGCTCCGGGTCTGCCTGGTCCTGGCTCAGGTGCATGACGTCGGTGTAGAAGGCCTCGGCAGGATAGGGTGCCACATCCAGGCGGGCCACCTCCGCCTCGGTCAGGCCGGGCACTATGGGCAGGATATCCTCCAGGCCCATGTAGGCGAAGCGCACGATGCCGCCGGTGAACTTGCTGTTGCCACCGCGCTCCTCCTGGGGTGCCTTCTCAAGCACCAGCACCCGCGCCCTCGCCTGGCGCGCCGCCAGGGCCGCGGTCAGCGCTGCGTTCCCAGACCCTACCACAATCACGTCGTACACCGGCGCTCCTTTGGCAACGACCTACAAGCTATCCCGAAATAGCCGCTCATGGTGAGCCTGTCGAACCATGAGTGGCAGAATGGTACGCTCGTCCTGAGCTTGTCGAAGCATTGTATAGCTGAGGAGGGCCGCCGTCCATATAATGGACTAGGGGAGTAGTATTTGCAGCCACAGCCAGACCAGGATTGTGCCGAAAGTTGACTCCACCACTAGAACGCCTAGCGCCACGCCGATCCCCCACAGAAAGGCGCGCGGGAGAATTTCAGCGACGAGTGCCATAGCATCCCCGTGCTGCCCAGTCAGCCCCGCGATGTTCCCCCGGGTCTGCGCGCTGCTCTGGGCGGGCTGCTCCAGAGTGGACGCGATGGAGGGAGAGCCGGGTCGTGATGGCGGTGGCAGCGTGGACTCCCGGGACGACATTCTACGCCTGACCATCAGCCAGACCAACGGGTTCTGCTCGGATGTGGTGGACAGCAGGGAGGAGGTGGCGTAGCATGAGTCCATCCCTTCCGGGGCGAGGTGCATGGGCAAACAGGCGATGTCCCGCGTGGTGGGTGCGATGATAAGCTACGCGTTTACCATCGCATCATGGTCTCTGGATGCTGCGCAAGTAAGTGAAGTCGGCGGGATACATCCCCCTTGGCGGTGGGCTGGTGTCGTTAGTTTCAGCGTTTTCAGTTTCCTTGTTGCATGGGGATGGTACTCGGAGTATCGTCAGCGCCAGAAACTCTCGGATTTACGCCCGTCAGTGGCAGTGGTGCCGCACCGTGAAGGCCACAAGGCTTGGTTCACAATCACGAATACGGGTGAGCATACGGCGGATTTTGAGGTGCGTGTTCACCTTGCACGAACAGATAGAGGGCAGTTGGCATTTCGTGGGAAGTGGCGGGGTGCAAGGGACGCGCCGAACATTTCGTTGAAGGCAGACGGCGAAGCTGAACTTGACCTTGTTCAAGCGCATGGCCGAAATGATGGCATGGAATCTCTGAACGTCTTTACTGCTACGGAAACAATCGGGGCACTCGCCCCAGTGGGTTCGTGCCTACATTGCACCATAACTGTGCTCTCTGAGCCAAAGTTGAAGCGGCCATTCGTTCAGATGTACACGTTGGTGTTAAGAGAGGGTGGCGATTGGGCAAAGTTTGAGGAGGCGCCGCATAGAGTGAGGAGCCACTAACATGGACGAACATACCCACCATAAGCATCATCTCAAACAGGTGTTAGAGGTTCACGACGTAACCCGCACCGAGACCGTGACCATAGCCTGCAAGTATTGCGGCTCTACCAACGTCGTCAAATACGGTATGCACGGGAGTGTCCAATACTACTGGTGCAAGGACTGTCGCCGGAAGTTCGCGGGGAATCAGGCCCTTCCGCACATGCACTTCCCGCCGGACCAAATCGCTACGGCCCTCCAGAGCTTCTATGAGGGCTTGTCGCTGAACGCCATCCGGCGCCAGCTTGACCAACTCTACGGCAAGCTTCCATCGGACTCCACGGTGTACGAGTGGATTGTCCGGTTCACCAAGGCTGCTCAGTGGGAGGCCAATCACGCCTGTGTCCACGCCAGCAAGGTGTGGGCGGTAGACGAGACGGTGCTGGAGATTGACGGCAAGAACGCCTGGTTTTGGGACGTGATAGACGACGAGACCCGCTTCCTGCTGGCCTCGCACCTGTCGGTGAGCCGGACGATGGAGGATGCCGTAGCGGTGCTCGTCCGTGCTCAGAAGGTGGCGATGCTCCCGCCACGGTTCATCGTCTCAGACGGCCTTGCAGCCTATCCCGACGCCGTAGACAGAGTGTTCGGCGCTGACACCGTTCACATCCGTTCCCGTGGCATCAGAGACGAAATAAACAACAACCTGATTGAACGCTTCCACGGGACCATCAAGCAGCGTACGAAGGTCATGCGCGGGATGCAGAACATCGAGACGGCCAAGCTGGTCATGGGCGGGTGGCTTGTCAATTACAACTTCTTCCGACCCCACGAAGCCCTGCACGGCAAGACGCCAGGGGAGATGGCAAAGGTGCAGTTTCCCTTTACGAACTGGGCTGCCGTTGTCCACCGTGGCTACCACCGCCAAGAGATTCGGACAGGCGGCAAACCGTGAATCAACTAAAATCGAGCAGAACCGACCAACGCAGCAACGAGGACAGAGATGGCGGTGCTCAATGCCCAGTCCATGGCCCCTCCTCATGGTGGATCAGCGGGGTGGTCCCGGTCCCAGCGCAGGAAGCGCAGGTAGTGCCTCAGGGCACGCGCCTCCTCCTCCGTGGGTGGAGCCTCACCGGCCATCCCAGCGCCGCCTTGGGACTTATGGCGCGAAATCCTATCTGGCGTCCACGCGTGCCCTCCTGTCTGAGCGGGCCCGCGCGCCCTGCCCAAAAATCTGCCATAATGGGGCAGACGGGCAACAGGCTTATGTTTAGCCATATCTGTTATTCGTCCTGAGCCTTGTCGAAGGACATCAGCGGGAACTTTCCGCCGCTCGTATGGTTCGACAAGCTCACCACGAGCGGCGGATGATGACGCGCTTTTTCGCAACCAGGTACTACGGTGTGGTCTTTTTGCCCGCCGCCTGGAACACGTCCGCCACGCGGGCCGGGTAGGGCAGCTCGTTGGGGTCCACCGGCATCTCGATGACCGATGGCACCTCCAGCGCCAGGGCCTCCCGCACCGCCGGGCCCACCTCTTCCGGGCGCTCGACGTAGAACCCCCGGCCTCCACACAGCTCGGCGAGCTTGTCGTAGCGGGGGTTGCCGATGTCCGCCTCCACGTACCGCTCGCCGTAGAGGAACCTCTGGTACGCTTTCTCCGAGCCCCAGGAGCCGTTGTTCATCACGATGGTCACCACCGGCACCTTCCAGCGGACCGCCGTCTCCAGCTCCTGGGCGTTCATGAAGAAGCCGCCATCGCCGTTGATGCTGAGCACCGGCTGGTCGGGGCGCGCCATCTTCACGCCAATGGCCTCGGGAAAAGCCGAGCCGATGCACCCCAGGTCCAGCGTGGCGAACATGGTGCGAGGCCCGGAAAACTCGATGCGGTCGTAGCCCAGGGCGGGGCAGCCCCCGGCATCGAACACCACGGCGGTGTCTGGAGGCAGGACCCGGCGCAGCTCCGCGTACACCCGCTGGGGCTTCATGGGCAGGCCCTCCAGCCGCGCCTCCGCCTCCAGGCGCTGGCGTCGCTTCTCTCGCAGCCTGGCCACTGCGCTGGCCCGGGCCTGCCGGATGGCGGGAGCAACGGCCTCCTCCAGGCTGCGGAGCAGGGCGCGGGCCACCGCCCCTGCGTCGCCCAGAATGCCCACCGCCAGCGGGTAGTGACGGCCCAGCTCCTTTTGGTCTATCTCCACCTGGATGATGCGGGCGCTCTCCGGGACGTAGCGGTACTCGTAGAAGGTGGTGAAGTGGCCCAGGCGGGTCCCCAGGGCCAGCACCACGTCCGCTTGCCGAATCGCCTCCAGCGCCTCCGGCGCCCCGGCGCGGCCCAGGGCGCCCACGTACATGGGGTGGCTGTTGGGGACGGCGTCGTTGCGCTCATAGGATGTGACGATGGGTGCCCCCAGCACCTCCGCCAGCCTGCACGTCTCCTGGTGGGCTAGGCTCCACACCACTCCCCCGCCCGCCAGAACCACCGGCGAGCGGGCGGCGCGGAGGAGGGCCGCCGCCTCCCGCACCCGCTGGCTGTCCCCTTCGGGGCGCTGGTCAGGGCGGTAGGCCGAAGGGGGAGGCAACTGCACCTCCAGCTCCTTCGCGCCAAGCAGGTCTCTGGGCAGGTCCACGTACACCGGCCCCATCTTGCCCGAGGTGGCGATCCGGAAGGCGTGGCGGAGTATCTCCGGCGCCCGCTCCGGCCGGTTGACCTGGAGCGCCTCCTTGCAGACGGGGCGGAAGACGCCCATCTGGTCAAGCTCCTGATAGGAGTCCTTGTACGTCTGCGCCATCATGGGGGCGCCTCCCAGGATGACCATGGGCGTGTGGCAGAGGAGAGCCGCGGCGGCGTTGGTCACGAGGTTGGTCACGCCGGGGCCGTTCTGGGCGATGCATACGCCCGCCTGGCCGCTGGCCCTGGCGTAGCCCAGCGCCATGAACCCGGCGCCCTGCTCGTGGCGGCACCCCACGAACCGGATGTCCTGGCGCCCGTACATGGCGTCCAGGATGTCCAAGTATGAGGAACCCACCACGCCGAAGATGTAGCGCACGTCCTCGGCGCGCAGCGCCTCCACCATCGCCTGACCCGCCGACAGCCTGGGCATAGGTGCACTTCCTTCCTGGCCTGCTCGCGCCAGTGTAGCGCAAAGAGGGCGAGCGTCCAAGGGTATGCAGCCTGGCAGAGTTCGAGTCACTGCCAGTGGGCCTCCGTGGACACCACTCGAACTTTCTGCTGCCTGAGCTGGTGGCCGGGCTAAGGCAACTGTTAGAATAGCAGCATGTGATTTGGTGGAGTGAGGGGATTCGAACCCCTGACCTCCTCAATGCCATTGAGGCACGGCTGTTGTGACACTGGTATCATGGGAGCCCGGCCCTAAAGGAGATCCAAGAGCTTGCTATGAGGATCGCACGTGGCCAGCTAATAGCCGGGGTCCCAGCCCTCCAGGCCAGGGCGGTCCTGCGCGCAATTGCTGGAACCCCTGGGCATGAGGCAGGCTCCGCGTTTGTGGCGGGGTACATCAAGACGAGCGAGAGTGAAGCCCGTCTCATTCTTGAGCAGATAGAGGATGCGGGCTACGTTGAGCGGTCCACTCCCGGAGGGGACTGGTGGAAGCCCACCGCGACCGGCATGTCTCTCCAGGCAGCGACCGCCATGAAACCCCTCAAGCGATCCACAGCCGAGCGGCTGGTTCGCGGGTTGCTTGAGCGGGCAGACGAAGTACGCTGCGAAGCGTATTGGCTCTGGAAGGTGCATTGGATTGGCGTCTTCGGCAGCTACACCACCAATGCCGAATCCCTCGGCGACATCGACCTATCCGTTTCCTGGGCTCCAGCGATGGAGGATGAAGCTGCTTTTCATAAGACAGAGGAGCAGCGAAGAAGAGAAACGGACCGGACCTTCTCAAGATACCGTGACTACTTGTATTGGCCGAAGACCGAGGTAAAACAGTTTCTGCGGAACCGCTCCCCATATATCAGCATCAGCGAACATCCCCCTGAAGACCTTTCGAGGGTGCTTGGAGTCCAGCTACGGATTCTGTACCATGACACGGCCTTCTGTAGCCTCCCCCGCACCTACCTTATCCCCAAGAACTCGGAGACAGGGGGACCCGCACTCCTGACCTTCTGCTTACAAAGCAGGGGGTCTCTCAATTGAATCACGCCCTACATCAGTCACAGGTCAAGCAAGATCCTCAAGCGGTCTTCCACCATGTTCATGGTGCTCGCCGAGACCGAGCCCCACGGGGCTATGAGTCGTTCTCGTGCTATTGACCGGACGTCCTCGCACTTGATGAAGCTTGGCCGCCTCACCCCACCTTCCGGCGAACCGAGAGGCACGTGAAATGGTATGCCCCTGGCCGTGGTGGTGATAGGCAAGACCACAACGAGCCCGGCCGGCCCGTGGTTGAAGCGATCAACGGACACCACCAAAGCCGGGCGTCTACCCGCCTGTTCGTGTCCTCGCGTCGGGTTCAGATTCACCTCCCAAATTTGCCCGCGGGACGGGAGCGGTGAAGTCACTCGTTGCCCTCCAGGTCATCGGCGAGGGTGCCCTCCCAGATGCGCCGCTCCTCTTGCTCTGCTGCCCATACCTCAGGTTGGGCCCGGAGTGCTGCGTACACGTCGTTGGCATGTTGAAGCACCAATTGGCGCCTGTACTGCTCCACAGCCCTGGCGATGAGCGTCTGCATGGACTGATTCGACTCTCTGGCCAGCTCCTGTATGACCGCACGGGTCTCAGGTGTCACCCTAACGGTGGTTGTAGGCATCGTCGCGTCTCCTGTCCACTGCATCGTCTACGGTATTGTAGACGGCACTGGTAGGAATATCAATAGGGCTAGCGCGACTGTGGTGGGCCGCCGTGGACTCGAACCCACGGCCACCGTCTGCGCGGGCCCGCCAGCCTCCGCTGCGCCGGAGCCGACCATCGAGAAGCCCATCGGGCCCGTGGCGGCGTAGCCCCTCTCGGACACCCTGCTACGCGCTGGTGTATACGTAGGCAGGGCCGGGCACGTAGGCGAAGCGCTTCTCCACGTCCGGGCGCAACTCGAACCCCAGGCCGGGGCCCTTGGGGGCGTACACGTGGCCCTCCCTGATGTCGAAGGGCTCGGTGAAGATCTCGTAGACCAGGGGCCCGTAGCGGGCCTGGCTCACCTCGAAGATGTGGCAGTTGGGCGCTGACAGCGCAATGTGGATGCTGGCGGCGAAGAGCACACCCGAGCCCCAGACGTGGGGGGCGAACCTCACGCCGTAGGCGGAGGCCATGGCGGCGATGCGTCTTGTCTCCGTGAAGCCGCCGGATATGGCGATGTCCGGCTGGATGATGTCCACCGCCCGTTTCTCCAGGAGGTCACGGAACTCGAAGCGGGTGGTCTCCCTCTCGCCGGTGGCGATGGGAACACTGGTGGCCGCCCTCACTTCCGCCATACCGGAGTGGTAGTCTGGAGAGACCGGCTCCTCGAACCAGCCTACGTCGTACTCCTCCATACGCTTCGCCAGCCGGATGGCGGTAGAGGGGTTCAGGGAGCCGTGGGCGTCCACGAACAGCTCCACCTCAGGCCCTATGGCCTTCCGCGCTGCGGCGATGCGGCGGATGGACTTGGGGATGGAGAAGCCGTCCATCCCCTCAGCTCGCATCTTGGCGGCGGTGAACCCCTTGGCTATGTAGCCCGCTATCTCCTCCCCGGCCTGTTCCCCCGGGGCCCAGCCGCCGCTGGCGTAGCCCCGTATCCGGTCCCTGGCGGCCCCCAGCAGCTTGTATATGGGCTGCCCCAGCACCTTGCCAAAGATGTCCCACAGGGCGATGTCAACCCCGGCGATGGCGGCCATCATGTCCCCGCGGCGACCGTGGCCCTGCAGGCTATACCCCCGAGCCAGGCTGGGCTCGAAGCGCGAGCCGTTGTACATCTTCGCCCATAGCCGCTCCGTCCAGGTGGGGTCCTCCCCCAGGAGGAGAGGCTGGAGTTCGTCCTCCACCATGGCCTTGATCACCTCTGGCGACCCCTGGGCGGCGCCCAAGCCGCTGATACCCTCGTCGGTCTCCACCTGCACCAGGGCTATGTCGGCCTTCACCATGGTGCCCAGGTCGCTACGCCACCGCCGCTCCTGGGGTAGCGTAGCCGACAGGAGCAGCGTGCTGACGCGTGTGATCTTCATCGCTTTGCCTCCTGGGGAGTTTTGGGCCGCGCCCATTTTAGCCTACGGGGTCGCCAGAGGAAACAAGACCACCTGGCCCTTGCACACCCTCTAGGGGGGGCGTATGCTCCGCTGTAGGAGAGGCGGGGCGTAGGGTGAACCCTGTCTAGTACTTGCTTTCGTAAGTCAGCGTACACAAGGGGGTGCCTGAAGTTCCCGCTCATCCTGAGCCCTGTCGAAGGACATGAGCGGGAACTCTCGCCCGCTCGTATGGTTCGACAGGCTCACCACGAGCGGGCGATTATGACGCGCTTTTTTGCAACCTGGTACTAGCGCGGTTGGCTGTCGGTGCTGCGGCGGCGAGGGCTTGAAGGCGCTACGCAGAAGGCAGGCGACTGGGACCCCGCACGCAGAACACGCAAAAGAGGAGGTGTGGCGTGGACGAGATTCGGGTGCTGGCCCCCAGCGGCATGTTAGGGTCCGGGTATCTGGAATCGTCCCTCTCGCGGGCTATGGAATGGGAGCCCCATTTCCTGGGGTGCGACGCCGGCTCCTCCGACCCCGGCCCCGACGCCCTTGGCCGGGGTGGCTGCCAGTTCCCCAAGGCGGCGGTCAAGCGCGACCTGCGCCTCATGCTGCTGGCCGCCCGCTCCCAGGCGGTGCCCGCCATCGTAGGCTCGGCAGGCACCGCCGGTGGCGACCTGAACCTGGCCTGGACGCGGGAGATCGTGGAGGAGATAGCCTACGATGAGGGGCTCCACTTCCGCATGGCCGTGATCCACTCGGAGCAGGACAAGGAGTACCTGAAGCGCAGGCTCCGGGAGGGGAGGATCAAGCCGCTCAGGCCCGCGCCGTCCGTCAGCGAGGAGATAATAGACCGGAGCGCCCACATCGTGGGCATGATGGGTGCTGAGCCCTTCGCCAGGGCCGTCCTAGACGAGGGGGCCGACATGGTGCTGGCGGGCCGCTCCAGCGACACCTCCATATTCGCGGCGCTGCCCGTGCGCAAGGGGTTCTCTCCGGGCCCCGTGTGGCACGCCGCCAAGATCCTGGAGTGCGGCGCGGCCTCGGTGGCCGTGCGCAAGTCGCCCGACTGCATGATGGCGTGGGTCCGCCAGGATCACTTCGTGGTGGAGCCACCCAACCCGGAGTACTGGTGCACGCCCCAGAGCGTGGCCTCCCACACTCTCTACGAGAACGCCGACCCATTCTACCTTGTGGAGTCCTCGGGCACTCTGGACACCTCCAAGGCCCGCTACGAGGCAGTGAGCGACCGCGCCGTCCGGGTGCGGGGCAGCCAGTTCGTCCCCGCCAAGAGGTACACTGTGAAGCTGGAGGGTGCGGAGCTGGTGGGGTACCAGAGCGTGGTCATCGGCGGCGTCCGGGACCCCATCATCATCCGCCAGTTGGACGACTGGCTCGCCCGCATGAGGGAGCGCCTGGCGGGCCGCATCCGCGACGCCTTCGGAGGTCTGGAGATGGACGACGACTACCGGGTGGGCTTCCGGGTGTACGGCCTCAACGGCACCATGGGGCCCCTGGAGCCGGTCAAGACCCCCGCCCATGAGGTGTGCCTGTTCATCGAGATCACGGCCTCCTCGGCGGAGTTGGCCCGGGCCATCGCCGACTCGGCCCACCACCTGGCCCTCCACTTCCCCGTGCCAGAGTGGCACGGCCTCATCAGCGGCCTGGCCTTCCCATATAGCCCCCCGGTGCTGGACAGGGGCGCGGTGTACCGGTTCAACCTGAACCACGTGGTGGAGCCGGACACCCCATATGAGATGTTTCCCATGGAGATGGTGGAGGTGTAGCCGTGGCCAAGCTCTTTGAGATGACCAAGCTCATACGCAGCAAGAACGCCGGCCCTTTCGCCCTCACCTTTGACATCATGTTTGATGACCCGGACCTCTACCGGCGAGCGCGGGACTCGGGGGTGCTGAGCAAGGCGCTCATGGCCAGGTTGTACAATGTCAGTGAGGAGGACGTGGACCTGTACCACGTGGACAATGCCCTGGCCATCAAGATCAGCATTCCGCGTCCCATCGCCTCGGGTGACCTGGGGGACAGCGACGTCTACGGCGGCCAGCAGTATGCCCCCCTTGTTGACCTGGAGGTGCCTGACTAGAGACTGCTGCAAAGGTCCCCGGACTTTTGTGGCAGATACCCCCGCCCCTCTGGTGGTGGGGAGACCCCGTTGCGAAACGGAGTTTTGCAGCGGCCTACTAGGAGTGAGCCCTTGCGCAAGACCAAGATCATTGCCACCATAGGCCCCGCCTCCCAGGACCCGGCCGTCCTGGAGCAGCTTGTTGAGGCGGGCATGGACGCGGCCCGCCTCAACGTCTCCCACGGGACCCTCCAAGAGCACGGGGAGGTCATAGACGTCCTTCGCCGTCTCCGCCAGGACGGGGGGCGCTTCGTGGCCATCATGGAGGACCTGGGCGGCGCCAAGCTCCGTCTGGGCCGGGTCAGGGGCAACTTCAGGATCAACGTGGGGGAGACCATAGACCTGGTCCCCGAGCCCAGCTCCCACCGGCGAGACGCCCTCCCTTTCCCCCACCCGGAGGTGATGCGCCGCCTCCGGCCAGGCAGCCGGGTCTTCATAGCTGACGGCACCATCAGCCTGGAGGTGACCGAAGCTCCCGGCCCGGCGGTGAGGACCAGGGTGACCCGAGGCGGCATTGTCTCCTCTCTCAAGGGGGTCAACGTGCCGGGAGTGGACCTGGACCAGCCTCTTGTTACGGAGCGTGAGCGAGCGGCTATAAGGTTTGGGGTGGAGCATGAGGTGGACTGGCTGGCCATCTCCTTCGTGCGCAGGGCCGACGAGGTGCGGGAGGTGAGGGACTACGTGGGCCAGTGCGGTGGGGAGATACCCATAGTGGCAAAGCTGGAGAGACCTGAGGCCATTGAGAACCTGGATGCCATAGTGAAGGAGGCGGAGGCAGTCATGGTGGCCCGGGGGGACCTGGGAGTGGAGCTCCCCATGGCCACGCTGCCGGTGGTACAGAAGCAGATCGTGGCCAAGGCCAACGACGTGGGCAGGCCCTCCATCATCGCTACCCAGATGCTCCGCTCAATGATGGTCACCCCGGTGCCCACCAGGGCTGAGGTCTCCGACATCTGCACCGCCGTCCTGGATGGTTGCGATGCCATCCTTCTGTCCGACGAGACCGCCATCGGCGAGTACCCGGTGGAGGCGGTGAGGGTGGCCCGCGCCACCATCGAAGAGTCGGAGAAGATATACCCCTACTACAAGCCCTTGCCTGCCCGGGACCGGACCCAGGCCATCGCGGGCGCGGCGGCCTCTCTGGTCAAGTCGCTGGACTCGCATCCCATGGTGGTCACCAGCACCGGCAGGGCCGCATTCGAGGTCTCCCGCTTCCGGCCAAGCACCGACATTCTTGTGTTCTCCCACGACGAGGCCATTCTGAGAAGGGTGTGCCTTGGGTGGGGCCTGGTGCCTGTCTCTGTGATCCCAGCGGAGAGAGACATTCCAAGGCTGGTCTCCATGGTGGTCAAGGCTGCGGTGGACTCCGGCCAGGTCTCGCCCGTGGACACGGTGACCATAGTCCACGGCTTTCTCACCGGAGTCTCAGGTACCACCAGCACCATCCAGGTCCTGAACCTGAAGGACTACCTGGCCGGAGCACCGGAGGGCCCGCCGTAGATGTTACTTGGCTCTGCTAGACGTCTTGGGGGTGCAGGGGGCTTCGCCCCCTGCCGGGGTCTGGGGTGTCCCCAGGGAATTGTAATCTCCCCTTCTCCCTTGCCAAGGGAGAAGGGGACCAAGGGGATGAGGGTTGGGGTGCGGAGGGGATGCGCACGGAGGGATGTCAACAAAGCCAGGATGTGTGCGAAGAGTGCCATCACTGGGCCTGACCCAACAGGGAAGGAGGATGCCCATGTCTCAGCACAAGGTGACCCGCGACAGCATCCAGCAGGCGGCCCTGCTCGCTGGGCTGGATCTCTCTGACCAGCGAGCCGATGAGTTGGTCCCTCAACTCCAGACGGTCCTGGACGACCTGGACGCCATGGAGAGGGAGATGGACCTGACCGAGGTGGAGCCGGCCTTCATCTTTCAGCCCCTCCAGTCGCCGGTGCAGGAGTAGGGCCGTGGCCGCGCCATCGGCAGAGTTTGCCTTCATGACGGTGGCCGAGGCGTCCCGCCTGATGGAGCGGCGGGAGATCTCTTCCGGGGAGCTGGCAGGGGCCCTCCTTGAGCGGGCCCAGAGGCTCAACCCTCGTCTCAACTCCTACATCACCATCATGGCCGACTCCGCGGTGGCGGAGGCGCGCCGGAACGATGGGGGTGCGGCCCGAAGGCGGCGCCGGGGTGCCCTGCAAGGCATCCCTGTCAGCCTGAAGGACCTCATCTGGACGAAGGGTGTTCTCACCACCTGCGGCTCCAGGGTGCTGGCGGACCACGTTCCCGACTACGACGCCACGGTGGTGACCAGGCTCAAGAAGGCCGGAGCGATCATCCTGGGGAAGACCCACCTCCAGGAGTTTGCCATGGGGGGCACGGGCACCGATTCCTGCTTCGGTCCGGCACGCAATCCCTGGAACGCCGCGCACCTGACGGGCGGCTCCAGCAGCGGCTCCGGCGCCGCCGTTGCCGCGGGCACGGCCATGGCGGCCCTGGGCACCGACACTGGCGGCTCGGTGCGCATCCCGGCTTGCCTGTGCGGCATCGTGGGGTTCAAGCAGACCTTCGGGCTGGTGAGCCGCATGGGGGTCATGCCCCTCTCCTGGACAATGGACCACGTGGGCCCCATGACCCGCACCGTGGAGGACGCCGTCATCCTGCTCCAGGCCATGGTGGGCCCTGACCCTCACGACCTCTCCACCACCGTGGCCCGAAGGCGCGTCCCCGACTACCGCGCTGGCCTGAACGGTGAGATCAAGGGATTGCGCCTGGGCCTCATCCGAGAGCTGGGCGCCTACAAGAACGACCCCGACGTGGACGCCGCCTTCCGGCAGGCGCTGAGGGTCCTGGAGGGGCTGGGCTGCTCCGTTGAGGAGGTCTCCGTCCCCACCATAGGCCAGGTGAGCCGCTTCCACCCGGTCATATCCTTCTCCGAGGCGGTCGCGGCCCATCGGCCTTATTACCCACGCTACCGGGAGCTGTATGGCAAGACGGCGGTGACCCGGCTGGACCTGGCCACACTGGTGCGCCCCTCGGAGTACATGCTCTGCCAGAGGGCGCGCACAGTGTTCTGCCGGGACGTGGCAAAAGCCTTCCAGCAGGTGGACCTGCTGGTGACTCCATCATGCCCCGTGCCGGCACCCCGCATAGATACGAAGGACGTGGCGTCCTATGGCGAGCTCAGCCGGTACACGCGCCCCTTTAACGATTGCGGCGCTCCCGCCATCTCGGTGCCGTGCGGCTTCAGCAGGGACGGCCTGCCCCTGGGGCTCCAGATCGCGGGGCGCCCCTTCGCCGACGACGTGGTGCTGCGGCTGGCCCACGCCTACGAGCAGGCCACCGACTGGCATACCCGGCGGCCAGAGGTGGGGGGGTGAGTGAGAGGCGACTGGGCTGTGCGAGGCGCCCGTGAGCGAGGTGTGGGCGTGGACGTGACTATTTGGCAAGGTGTGCGTTAGGTAGGCTCAACGTATATCCCAACTTGGTTACTTGCTCCGATAGGCCTTACATAGAACTAGCGAGAGCGACAACCTGATGCCATACCCTCACAGCGGTAAACCGGTCAGGCGGTTCTTCAGAGCAGAAGCCAAGGCATTGCTGGATGCCTATCGGAATGTCGAAACCCTCTTGCCTGCGAAAGACCGAAAGGGTTCAACGCACTCAGGAGAAGAAGGGCGATATGTTGAGAGTCTCCTTCGGTCTTTCCTAGACAAACATCTGCCTAGAGAACTTAAGGCTTTCTCAGGCTTTGTTTTGAGGCCTGCAACCAAGGTCGGATCCGGCAACAAGGGTAGACTACCCTCCGGTGATGAACACTCTCCACAACTGGACGTTATTGTTTACGATGTTGCGCACTTCCCTATGTATGTGCAATTCGAGGAGTTTGTAGTTGTACCTCCGGAAGGCGTTGTTGCGGTGATCTCTGTGAAGAAGACACTGTATAGGCAGGAACTCCCGAAAGAACTCGAGGCTCTGTCCAACGTTGTGCGGTTATGCCGTTACAAAAACGTGAAGGAAGAATGGGTCCGAGGGCCAAATATCTCTTTGTTTGGTTTCTCTAGAGAAGATGGTTCGGTGGAAACGTGGGCGGACGACATCTTCAACGGCATTAAGGATTGTGGGGAGCATCAGTCGTTTGATAGTTTAGTTGGCCAGACCGTCGTGATAGATGCGTTCACAGTGTTCAAGGCAAGGCCTGAGCCAGATGCTGAAAGCATTCAATCTGCACGGTATGTTCTGGTAAAGCACAAAGAGGACGAGGAGCATCTGGGATTGCAGTTTCTGTTGACGGGGATTCTCAGCGTCTATCATGACGCCACAAGGACGGACATCATACGAGCAGGTTTCACAAGCTTTGAATCGGGCAGATCGCATGACAGAGAGTTAGGCATAGTGAGCGTGAAGGGTCTGAGGTGCCGCGAATGAGTGCCAAGTGCCTCAAGTGTTGACGGGTTGAGGCGGACCCGTGCAACATGGGATGTGTGTTTCTTGAGGCATTAAAAGGCCCAGACAGCCCCTTGTCGCTTGACTGTCCCCCCGACGTGTGGCTACGCTAGAGGTGTTAGTGGTCTCGCACCGAGGGCTAGGGAGGGGCAACATGCGTGATTACATGGCATACTTCAACGGGGAGTGGGTACCGTTCAGCCGTGTCATGATCCATCCACACGACCGCGGGTTCACCATGAGCGACGTGGTGTTCGACATGGCGCGGACGTTCAACGGCAAGCCTTTCCTTCTGGGGGAGCACGTTGATAGGTTGTACAGGTCTCTCAAGTACCTCCGCCTTGACCCCGGGCTGTCGCTCCAGGAGATGACGGAGATCAGCTACGACGCGGTGCGCCGTAATGAACATTACAGGGCGGAGGTGGGCGACTTCAGGATCACCCAGTTTGTCACCAGGGGGACCACCCATGGCGGCGACATCCACAAGGTTGCCTCCCCCACGGTCTGCGTGAACGTCGAGCCTGTGGCCTTCGAGGTGTTCGCCCGCCTGTACGTGGAGGGCGCCCACGCCATCATCGTCAGGACGCGCAGCTACACCAGCGACGTGGTGGAGCCCAAGGTGAAGCACCAGAGCCGGCTGAACTTCGTCCTGGCCGACCTGGAGGCCAGGGACGTGGACCCGCAGGGTATGCCCCTCCTCCTGGACCGGGATGGCAACGTCACCGAGGGCAGGGGCTACAACGTCTTCCTGGTATCGGGTGGCGTGCTCAAGACGCCCACTGACCGCAGCGTCCTCCAGGGCATCACTCGCGGCTTCGTGATGACCCTGGCGCGCCAGCTAGGGATACCGCTGGCCGAGGAGGACCTCCAGCCCTACGATCTGTACACCGCCGACGAGGTCTTTTTCACTCGCACCAGTCCTGGCATCAGCCCGGTGAGCCAGGTGGATGGTCGGCACATAGGCGATGAGATACCGGGCCCCGTGACCAGGCATCTCCTTGCCGCCTACAGCGAGCGGGTGGGGCTGGACATCGTAGACCAGGCGCTGCGGTTCGCCGGGATGCGTGGCTAGAGGCTGTTTGGCCGTGTGGACATGCTGGGGGTGCAGGGGGCTTGCCCCCTGCCGGGGTCTGGGGTGTCCCCCAGATTCATTCTTTTCCCCCTCTCCTTTGCCAAAGGAGAGGGGGATACAGGGGGTGAGGTATTCCGAACAGCCTCTAGTGTCCTGAGTCAAGAGGTCGCTCACAAAATTGGGCTAAGGTGGTGAGTATCTGGTCAGCCGTTTTCGTCCATTGGAAGGGCTTAGGTTGGGCATTGGTCGCCTGGACGTAATCAAGGATGGCCTGCTCCAGTTCCCGGGTGCTGCGATGGACGCCTCG
>JACPQL010000048.1 GCA_016190445.1 Chloroflexota bacterium | reverse complement strand
TTTTTCAGCAGCCTGCTAGTGTACTGCCCCGGAGGTTAACGCACCAATTGTCGTTGCGAGGACTCCGGCTTGCCGGGGGACGAAGCAATCTGGAGGAGGGGTGTGCCCCGCCACCAGATTGCCACGCCCCGATTTCATCGGGGCTCGCAAAGACAGAAAGACATTACTGGTATCCTGAGTCAGAAGTCGGCTGTCCAAATCCAAGGATGGTGTTTCCCCTCCCAGGGTTGGTACCCAACCCACCCGCCCCGTCCCGACGCATTCGCGTCGGGACGGGGAAAGGTAATCCCCACCCCAACAACAGTCCGCCTTACTTCCTCCTGAGTTGCTCATGGACGGCGGCCACCACCCGGGCTGCACTGGGTATGTAGGCCTGCTCCAGGGGCCGACTGTAGGGCACAGGGGCATGGGGGGCGTTGACGCACTTGATGGGCGCCTTCAGGCGATCAAAACCCCGGTCGGCCACTGTGGCGGCTATGTCCCTGGCCACGCTGCACCGAGGCGTGTCTTCGTCCACCACCGCCAGCCGACCGGTGCGGGAGACCGACTCCATTATCAACTCCTCGTCCAGCGGGGAGAGGCTGAGCAGGTCTACCACCTCGGCGTCCACCCCCTCCTGGGCCAGCCGCTCCGCTGCCTCCAGGCACACGTGGGTGGTATAGGCGATGCCCACCAGAGTGACATCGCGGCCCGGTCTCAGGATGCGTCCCTTGCCCAGGGGCAGGGCGTAGGGCTCCTCGGGCACGGGGCCGCTCCGGCTGAGGAGAGCCTTATGGTTGCATACGACCACCGGGTCGTCATCCCGAATGGCGGATATCATCAGCCCTTTGCAGGTATAGGCGTCGGAGGGAGCCACGCATTTGAGGCCTGGGATGTGGGTCAGGATGGAGTAGAGGCTCTCGGAGTGCTGGGCCGCCGCACCCACGCCCGCGCCGATGCGGCAGAAAACGGTGAGAGGGACCTTGGCCTGGCCACCCAGCATGTAGCGTACCTTGGCGGCGTTGTTCAGGAGCTGGTCCAGGCAGGTGCCCAGGAAGTCTATGTACATCAGCTCCACCACCGGGCGCATGCCGGTGAGGGCCGCCCCGACAGCCGTTCCCATGAAGCCAGCCTCCGAGATGGGGGTGTCCAGGACCCGCTGGGGGCCGAACTCCTGGATGAGACCCTTGGTGGCGGCCAGGGGCACTTGCCAGGCGTCTATGATGCCCAGGTGGGCGCGCCCCGCTCCCCCGGCGACATCCTCGCCCATGACGATGATGGAGGGGTCGCGCCGCATCTCCTGGCGCAGCGCCTCGCTGTGCGCGTCGCGGTACCGTAGTTCCCTAGTCTGGGTAGCTGTCATGGCTCTAAGCCCTCACCCCCTCGATCCCCCTCTCCCTTGCCAATGGAGAGGGGGAAGAAGAAACATCTGGGGACACCCCAGACCCCGGCAGGGGGCGAAGCCCCCTGCACCCCCAAGGATGAGAAAGGGCGAAGGATGTCACATAACCTCTACGGGTAGGAGACATACACATCGGCCAGCAGCTCCTCCGCAGAGGGCATTGGGCTGGCATCGGCGAAGGCCACTGCCTCCTCAATAGTGGCCGCCACCTCGCGCTCTATGGCCACCACGTCGCACTCCGGCAGCATCCCCTGCTCCAGGGCACGGCGTTTGAAGCTGGCGATGGCGTCCCTGCGGTGGTACTCCTCCTCCTCTTCTTTCAGGCGGTAGAGGGATGGGTTGTCGCCGTAGAAGTGGCCGTGGTAGCGGTAGGTGCGGCACTCCAGCAGAGTGGGGCCCTGGCCAGCGCGGGCGCGGCCCACCGCCCAGCCGGCAGCGTCGTAGACAGCAAGGACATCCATGCCGTCCACCATTCGCCCAGGCATGGAGTATCCCCTGGCCCGCTCGGCGATGCTGGCCACGCTGGTGGAGTACTCCACGGGGGTGGACTCGGCGTACAGGTTGTTCTCGCAGACGAAGATGACCGGGAGCTTCCAGATTGAGGCCAGATTCATGCTCTCGTGGACCACTCCCTGATTGGAGGCACCGTCGCCAAAGAAGGCCACCGATACCCGGTCCTCGCCACGGAGTTTGGCAGTGAGGGCTGCCCCACAGGCCGTGGGGACGCTGGCACCCACCACACCGTTGGCCCCCAGCATCCCCCGCGAGAAGTCGGCGATGTGCATGGAGCCCCCCTTCCCCTTGCAAGAGCCCGTCGCCCGCCCGAATATCTCCGCCATCATCACCCTGGGCTCCACACCCTTGGAGATGCAGTGGCCATGGCCCCGATGGGTGGAGGCGATGTAGTCCTCCCTGCGCAGGTGGGCGCACACCCCGGCGGGCACCGCCTCCTGGCCGTCGGAGGTGTGGACTGAGCCAAAGGTCTTGCCCCGCACCACCTCAGCTATGACCCGCTCCTCAAACATGCGGATGGTGAGCATGGCGCGATAGAGCCAGCGAAGGGTGTCCGGGGTGATCTCCATGTGCACCTCTCAGGGCTGCCGGGCGCAGGGTGAGTCCAATGGTAACACCGGGCCAACGAGTGTCAATACGACGCATCCTTCCTCGGAAGGTCAGCGCGGGGTGTTCTTGGGACCGTCTCCGGTCACTGAAGTGCTGCCTGGGGGTAGCAGTGGAGTGGACTGCCGATAAGCGTGCTTGCGATGGTGGAGATAGGGGGACTCGAACCCCCGACCTCGGCCATGCGAGGGCCGCGCTCTCCCAGCTGAGCTATATCCCCACGGCAGGTTGCCTTGCAGTGGCGGCCACTGCCGCTACCGGAGGCATCTGGCTTCAGGGTAGCACCGCTTCCGAGGGGGTGTCAACGGAGCCTTGTGCGTAGGGCCCCTAGCCTTTGAGGCTAGGGGCTGAAGCTTTGCTCCGGCGATTCTCGTATCTCTGCTTCCATTCCAATGCCAACTCAGCCACCCTCCGTATCCTTCGCTCCCGCGTTTCCGGTCTCTTGGCTTCCTCTATCCACGTAGCGTAACGCCGTTGACACGAGGGCCGCAGGGCCTCAAAGGCTGCAAGGGCCTGAGCAGTTGCCCTGAGCACTTTTGCCAGGTCGGACGGCGCCGGTGTGCCTTTTTGTGTCGTCAAGCTCACCACTCTTGAAGTCCAGCAATCGTCCCTTGCCACCAAGGGGCACTCGTCTTTGGAATGTCCAGCCGGCTGGACTACCGCCGCGGGGCCGCAGGACCTCGCATCCGAGAGGCCATAGCCTCGTCCACGCCCCTGGGCCACTGCCGCTTGGCGGGGTCCTTGACGTGGACCGTCAGCTTGCCGACGCCCTGGACCTCCATCACCACCTCGTCCCCGTCCTGTATGGCGCCTATCCCCTGGTGATTGGTGCCCGTTGCCACCACGTCCCCCGGCTCAAGGGTGATGACGCGGGAGAGGAACTCCACCAGCTCGGGTATCTTGTGAGCCATGTCGCTGGTGTTGAAGTTGTGGCGGGGCTCGCCACTGCACCACATGCGGAGGTTCAGGTTGCTGGGATCAGGGATTTCATCGGCGGTCACGATGCAGGGCCCCATGGGGGCAAAAGTGTCCCACGACTTAACCTGGAAGAAGCTCACTCGGCCCCCGGGGTTGAACCCGCGGGCGGAGATGTCCATCAGCCCTGTGTAGCCGAATATGTAGTCCATAGCCTTGCTCTGGGGCACCTTCTTGGCCACCTTCCCGATGACTAGGGCCAACTCCGCCTCGTGGTGGAAAACCGTGGCCTTGCACTCTTCGTCCAGTACCACCGTGTCCCCATCGCCTATGACCGCGTTGGATGCCTTGAGGAACGCCTCCAGCGGCAGCTCCTCCGGCTGGCGTGTGCCAAATTCCATGTAGTTCACGGCGGCGCAGACAAGCTTGCCCGGCCGGGGCAAAGGCGCTCGCAGGCGCACCCGCCCCAGAGGCTTGACGGCGCCTTTGGCAGCCGCCTCCTCCAGCCGGGGCCGCAGGCGAGGAAAGGCCTCGATCACCCCCGCCATGAGCGTCTGGGGAGTGTGAGCAGGCACGTCCTTGACTGCGTTCATCACATCCACCACACCGCCGTCCTTGAGCACACCCAACCGGAAGTCGTCAAAGAGGACAAGCTTCATTCCATGGCTCCTTTCTCCGTCTGAGTTGGGCTACCTGGCAGCCTGCTAGACCACTATGGGGCGGACCAGGATAGTCTCTTCCCTCCGTGGTCCGGTGGAGATGAGGTGTATGGGACAGCCGATAAGCTCCTCCAGGCGCCTTACGTACCGGACAGCTCCCGGAGGCAGGTCCTTCAACCGCCGGGCGCTGGCGGTGGGCTGGTCCCAGCCGGGCAACTCCTCCCACACAGGCTGGCACCGCTCCAGCACCGACACGCTCCCCGGGAAGTGGTCCAGGGTCTTGCCGTCCACCTGGTAGGCCACGCAGACCTTGACTGATTCGAAGCCGTCCAGCACGTCCAGGCGAGTCAGCACGGCGGTCGTGAACCCGTTGAGCTGGGCGCTGTAGCGGCCCGCCACAGCGTCGAACCAGCCGCAGCGACGCGGCCTGCCCGTGGTGGTGCCGTATTCCCAGGCCCGCTGTCGAATGACGTCCCCCATGCCACCCTGTATCTCGGACACCAGGGGCCCCGAGCCGACCCGGGTGGAGTATGCCTTGAAGACACCCACTACCTTCTTGATGGCGGTGGGGCCGATGCCAACGCCCACGCAGGCGCCGCCGATGGAGGGAGAAGAGGAGGTCACATATGGGTATGTGCCGTGGTCCACATCCAGCAGAGTTCCCTGGGCGCCCTCCAACAGCACCCGTTTTCCCTCGGCCAGCGCATTCTGGATGATGGTATCAGTGGAGGCGATGAACTGACTCAGCTCCCTGCCATAGCGACGGCATTCACCCAGCGTCTCCTCAAGGGAGATGGGCGCAGCGCCGTACACGCGGGTGAGCAGGGCGTTCTTCTGGTCGCAGACCACCTCCAGGCGCTTCAGAAGGAACTTCTCGTCCAGCAGGTCGCCCACGCGGATTCCGACGCGGCCCACCTTGTCGGTGTAGGCGGGGCCTACCCCCTTGCCGGTAGTGCCCAGGGCCGCTCCACCCCTCGCCTTCTCTTCCAGTTGGTCCAGCAGGACGTGATAGGGCATGATAACGTGGGCGCGGTCGCTGACAAGGAGCCGGCTGGAGTCAACCCCTCGTGACTCCAGTCCCTTTACCTCCTGGAGGAATACATTGGGGTCCACCACAACCCCGTTCCCCACTATGCAGCGCAGGTGAGGCCAGAGGATGCCCGCCGGGATCAGGTGGAACTTGAACTCCCCCTGGTCAGCGATGACGGTGTGGCCGGCGTTGTTGCCGCCTGAGTACCGCACGACAATATCGGCCCGCTCGGCCAGGAAATCAACGACCTTGCCCTTGCCCTCATCCCCCCATTGAGCACCGATCACGGCGAAGGCAGGCATCTTCCCCCTCGATAGCTACGTGAAATTTGCGCCAAACAGCGCCGCCAGTATACCAGAACCCCAAAAGCAGTCAAAGGTATTTACTCGGCAGAATGCCAGGAGGTCGGCTGCGTGGCGGAATGACCGGAGGACTCCTCGATGCCCCGTTACATCACCGCCAGCTCCTCGTCCGGCACATCGGTGATGAACATGTGGCCTGGGGCATGGGTCAGCATGAGGGGCGGCCTGCTCTCCAACGCCACCGCCTGGGGAGTCACACCACAGGCCCAGAAGAGGGGCACCTCCCCTGGACGCACGGTCACCGGGTCTCCCCAGTCCGGCGAGCCCAGGTCCCTGATGCCGATGGCGTGGGGATCGCCCACGTGCACCGGGGCACCGTGGACAGCAGGGAAGCGGCCCGTCACCTGCACCGCCCGAGACACCTGGCTGGCAGGGATGGGTCTCATGGTCACCACCAGGGGGCCGTGTAGGGTGCCTGCGGGGCGTGTGGAGATGCTGGTGCGGTACATGGGCACGTTCTTTCCCTCCTCTACGTGGCGCACCGGAAGCCCCGCCCTGCGCATGGCGCCCTCAAACGTGAAGCTGCACCCCAGCAAGAACGTCACCAGACCGTCACTCCAGTGCTCCTCCAGGCGCTCCACCTCCGCCACCAGCCTGCCATTCCGGTAGACCCGGTACAGAGGCAGGTCCAGACGGATGTCGGCGCCGGGGGCGGTCTGGACAGGCTCGGTCTGCCCCGGCTCCAGGACCTCCAGCAGCGGGCATGGCTTGGGGTTGCGCTGGCAGAAGAGCAGAAAGTCAAAGGCCTGTTCCCTGGGCAGTACCACCAGGTTGGCCTGGGCAAAGCCCGGCGCCAGGGCGGGAGTGGGTCTGCGCCATCGCCCCAGGCGGATCTGCGCCCGGACCTCCCGTGGAGTGAGGGGCATCTCCGCCACGGTGAGCGTCATAAGGTGCCTCCAGCCAACCAAGCTGGCCCCATGGTACCATACCGTTTGATACCGCGCGGAGCGGCGGGTAGAATTGCGGCGGAACGTCGTCCGCCGAGGAGGACTCGATGCCGCTGAAAGTGGATATGCGTGTTCCCGCCTGTGCCCCTGCCGACCAGGTGGCCGACTACGCGGCTGAGCTGGAGCGGATCGGGTTCGCCGGGGTGGGCCTGCCCGACTCTCAGCTCCTGTCGCGGGACGTGTACGTCGCCATGGCGCTGGTGGCGCAGCGCACCAGCCACCTGGACCTGCATGTCGCGGTCACCAACCCGCTGACCCGTCATGCGTCGGTGACGGCATCCGCCGCCCAGACGGTAGCGGAGCTGGCGCCAGGTCGCGTGACCCTCATAGTGGGGGCCGGGTACAGCTCGGTCCGCACCCTGGGCTGGGCTGCCGCCACGCGCGCCCAGATGCGCCAGTACGTCCAGGCGACCAAGCGGGTGCTCTCGGGCGGGCCCGCGGGGGACGATGGCTCAGGGGCACGGCTGCACTTCGCATCAGAGAGCCCGGTGAAGGTGTACATGGCGGCCTCCGGCCCTCGCATGGCGGAGCTGGCCGGTGAGGTGGCCGATGGTGTCCTGCTGATGGTGGGCCTCCACCCGGCCATCATGGCCGCGGCCCAGGAGCGGGTTGATGCGGGGGCACGTCGCGCTGGACGCGATCCCGCCGAGATCGACATCATCCACGCCGTGCGCACCTACGTGACGGACTCCATGGAGGCCGCCTACCAGCACGCGCGCCCCATCTCAGTCCAGTGGTACATCGAACCCAACCGCGGAGGTTGGCTTGAGGCGGCTGGCGTGCGAACCAACGCGCTGCCCATCCCTGACGCCGTCTGGCGCCTGTACCCGGATATCCCCCACGCCGAGAACTGGGCCGAGGCCCAGCGGGCCTGCGCCTTCATGCCTCAGGAGATGGTGGTCCAGGTGGCCGAGGCCATCGGCCTCTTCGGCACACCTGAGCACGTGGCACGCCGCTTGCAGGATGCGGCCCGGCATGGAGTGCGCCGCCTGTACGTGATGACCACGGACACCTACCGGTTCCCGGACAGCACCGTCAGGGCCTTCCGGGACGTGGTCCTGCCTGCCCTGGCACGGTCGTAGCGGTGGCCCCCAGACCCGTGGCCCCCACACACCGCATCTCTGCCCCGATTCGGGTGTACAATCAGATGAGCGAGCCTTCTGCGAGCTGTCTAGAAGGGGGCCATTCTCCTCCGCGCCATAGTGGCGCAGCGTGAAGGGTCACATGGGACTCGACAAAGCGAAAGTCGCGTTGCTTCTGACCGTAGCCGCTCTGGCAGTAGTCGTGTCCGGCTGCGGCAGGCAACCTGCCTCCACGCCCACACTGGAGTCCACCAGTACCCCGCAGCTACCCTCCGCCGAGCGCCTGGGCATGGTATGGCAGGCGGCCGGCGTCCTGGACGAGTCGTATGTGAAGACGGGGAGCGTGAGTACGGAGAGGCTGGCGGGCGGGGCCATCGAGGGTATGCTGGAGATGGCGGAGACCTCCCCCTATCCGCTGCTGACCCGGCTGGACGAAGTGAAGGGCGATCTCCCCAAGGATGTGCCTCAGGGGCTGGAGGATGTGTGGCGCACATGGGTGCTGCTGCTGATGCAGAAGCCGGAGCTGGACCCCGAGGCGGTGGCACGGAGTGCGGTGGATGGCATGGCGCTGGCGGTGGGAGACCCCTTGGTGGAGGTGCTGAACGCTAAGGACTATGAGCGGGCCAGGGAGTTCTTTGAGGGAGGGTACCAGGGGATCGGTGCAGTGGTGGGTGAGCAAGGGGACCACCACATTATCGCTGCCATCATGTCAGGGGGACCCGCCGAGCAGGCGGGCCTGGAGCCTGGCGACTCCATTCTGGCGGTGAACGAGGAGAGCGCCGACGGCCTGACGGTGGAGGAGTTGGTGCAGCGGGTGAGGGGTCCAGAGGGCAGCGAGGTGGTCCTCACCGTCCTGCGCGAGGGCTGGGCTGGGCCGCGAGAGGTACGCGTGGTGCGGGGCACGGTGCAGATGCCCACGGTGGCAGGCCGGCTGCTTCCTGACAATATCGGTTATCTGTACATAGGGCGCTTCTCAGACAACACAGGCCAGGAGTTCCTGAAGGAGCTGCGCGCCCTGCTGGACGGAGGCGCCCGGGCCCTGGTGCTGGACATGCGCTCCAACCCCGGAGGCTCTCTGGCCGGAGTTGTAGACATAGTCAGCCAGTTCGTGAGGCAGGGGCTGGTGTACTACGAGATGGACAACGATGGAACACGCACCGACTGGCCCGTGAAGGAAGAGGGCACTGCCCTGGGGATACCCCTGGCTGTGCTGGTGGACGAGCAGAGCGCCAGCGCGGCGGAGATCGTGGCCGGCGCCCTCCAGGACCACCACAGAGGGCGACTCTTCGGCGAGCAGACCTACGGCAAGGGCACCCTCAACAGCTTCCGCCAGCTAGATAGCGGCCTGGCCATATACGTGGCCGTTGCGCACTGGTATACGCCAGAGGGGCGCGCCATCCAGGGCCAGGGTATCACGCCCGACGAGGGGGTGAGGCCCACCATTGACGACCTGCGGCTAGGGCGGGACCCGGTCGTGGAGGCCGCGCTACGCTATCTGAAGGCCCAGGTGGGCTCAGGCACCAGGTAGGCCAGATTGATACCCCGTCGGACACGACACCACATTGGAGCCAGGGTACCTCAGCAGCGACGGGACTGGCCACCAGCAGGAAGCAATCTTATGTTTGGCCCTACTTGACCGGCACTGGCAGGTCTACCTTGTACTCCTTCATCAGCCCCTGGAGGAAGGCGGCGCTTTTGTCATCCGGCTCTGTGAGGGGCAGGCGGGGCTTCCCCACCCGCCACCCGGACAGGTTCACGCAATACTTAACCGGGATGGGGTTGGAGACCACGAAGAGCCCCTTGAACATGGGCATCATCCGGTGGTGCTCCTTGGCCGCCTCGGCGAGCCTCCCCTTCACCACCAGCTCCATCATGCCTTTGATCTGCCTGCCCAGCAGGTGAGAGGCCACACTGACCACACCGTACCCACCGAGGCACATCATGGCGAAGGTGTCGTTGTCGTTGCCGCTCCACACCAGGAAGCCCTTGCGGGCGCCGCTGATGATCTTGGCGATCTGGTCCAGGTCGCCGCTGGCCTCCTTCACCCCTACGATGTTGGGTACCTGGCTCAGGCGGATGGTGGTCTCCGCCGCCATGTTCAGGGAGGTACGGCTGGGCACGTTGTACAGGATGCAGGGGAGCCTGGTGCTCTCGGCGATGGCCTTGAAGTGCTGGTAGAGCCCCTCCTGAGGAGGCTTGTTGTAGTAGGGCACCACCAGCAGCACGCCGTCGGCACCGGCGGACTCTGCCTCGTGGGCCAGTTCAATGCTCTCGGCGGTGGAGTATGTGCCGGCTCCGGCGACCACCGAGGCCCGGTCGCCCACCGCCGTCTTCACCTCTCGCCACAGCCTTACCTTCTCCTCGTGGGAGAGGGCGGGGGACTCCCCGGTGGTGCCGGTGACCACCAGGCCGTCGCTGCCAGAGTCCACCAGGGCCACAGCCAGGCGTCTCGCCTGGTCGTAGTCCACCTGGCCCTGGCTGTCAAAAGGGGTGATCATTGCCGTGAGAAGCCGTCCAATCTCTCCCATGGTGCCTCCTCCTTGCGCCGAAACGGTGCAACCGACCATAATTCCTGCTCCCTACCTCGCGCGCATGCGGGCCGCGAGCTTCTGTGCCCGCTGGCGGGTCAGCAGGCCCCGCTTGACCACCTCCTCAGCGATCTGGAGCGCGTTGGTGGCCGCCCCCTTCCTCAGGTTGTCGGACACCACCCACATAGCCAGGCCGTTGGGGTGGGAGGCGTCCTGGCGGATGCGCCCCACCAGCACGTCGTCGGACCCCACGCAGTCTATGGGCATGGGGTAGGTGTTGTTGGCGGGGTCGTCCACCACCCGGACGCCGGGGAAGGCGGCCAGTAGCTCCCGGGCCTCGGCTGGGGTCATGGGGTGGGTGAACTCCACATGTACCGCCTCGCTGTGCCCCACCAGCACTGGCACCCTCACACAGGTGGCGGAAACGGCGATCTCCGGCGCGTGCATTATCTTGCGCGTCTCTTCCAACATCTTCCACTCCTCCCGGGTGTAGCCGTTCTCCAGGAAGGGCTCGATGTGGGGCAGTACGCTGAAGGCGATCTGGTGGGGATACTTCTCTGCCTTGGTGGGCTCTCCCTCCAGTACCTGCCGCGATTGGACCCGCAGCTCCTCCATGGCAGCGGCGCCGGTGCCCGAGACAGACTGGTAGCTGTCCACGATGACCCGCTTGATGGGGTTGGCCCGGTGCAGCGGATAGAGGGCCATGACCATCTGGGTGGTGGAGCAGTTTGGGATGGACAGGATGCCCTGGTGCCATTCCACGTCGTCGGCGTTGATCTCTGGCACCACCAGGGGCACCGTGGGCTCCATCCGGAAGGCCGAGCTGTCATCAATGACCACTGCCCCGGCCTCAACAGCTATGGGGGCGAGCTTGCGGCTAATACCAGAACTCACCGATATGAAGACCAGGTCGGCGCCTCGGAAGGAGTCCGGGGTGGTCTCCTGCACCCTCAGCCTCTCACCGTTGACGGAAAGCTCTTTGCCAGCCGAGCGGCTGGAGGCACAGAGCCGCAGCTCCCCCACCGGGAAGCGTCGCTCCGCCAGCACTTGCAGGAAAACGCGACCCACAGCGCCTGTGACGCCAACTACTACAACCGTTGGACCGTTCAAGATGTCCTCCTCAAAAGGCAAAGGGGTAAGGTGATTTCAGAAAGGTCTGGCCGTTGGCTGGGACGACACAGACTGATGGTGACTAGCGACTAACTTCTTGCCCCCGAAGGGGCTTTTTCCGACCCTGCTCTGGCACCTGCCGCCTCCCTTATGTATAACCAACAGGCTGCTGAGAAAGGCCGGAGGCCTTTCTCAGCGACTCGCTAAAGCCCCAGGACCTTCTCCAGACCCACCACCAGTCCACGGCGCTTCGTCACGTCGCGGATGGCCAGCATCACCCCAGGAATGTAGCACTCCCGGTTGATGGTGTCGTGGCGCAGGGTCAGCGTTTGGCCCGAGGTGCCAAGGGTGACCTCGTGGTGGGCCATGCGCCCCGGCATCCGCACACTGTGGATGGAAACACCAGACTGCTCTCCGCCCCGGGTGCCTGGCACCGGCTCCTTCTGGGGCATGGGCCGCTGGAACTGGCCCTTCGCCTCGGCCATAGCCCGGGCGATGGCCAGGGCCGTGCCCGAAGGGGCGTCAATCTTCGTCTCGTGGTGCATCTCCACGATGTCCGCGTAGTCGAAGAAGCGGGCGGCGGTGCGGGCCATATGGACCAGCAACACGGCCCCCAGGGCGAAGTTGGGCGCCACCACCGCCCCTACCTCGTGCCTGGAGCAGAGGGCCCGTATCTCTTCGAGTTCCCCGTCAGAGAGGCCAGTGCTCCCCACAACCAGGCAAACGCCTGCTGGAAGGGCAGCCCTGGCCGCCTGCATGGCCCCCTCGGCAGTGCTGAAGTCCACCGTCACCCGGGGCCTGGTCTGGCGTATGGCCTCCATCACATCGGCAAAGTGGGGCACGCTGCCTGCTGGGGGCGACACCCGGTCCACCAGCGCCACGGGGAGCATATCGGGCTGGCGCAACACTGCGGCCAGCACCTCACGCCCCATTCTGCCGGCGGCGCCATGCACCAGGACCCGAGTTTTCTCGCCCGCCGAGGACATGGCCCCCACACCTCCCCACTACGTTGCGGACATTATACCAGAGGGTGCCAGTGGGCCCAAGAAAGAGCGGCCCACCTTGTCCACTCCGGCCAGTTGCGGCTATAGTAGCACAAAGCTCGTTGGAGCACTCCACACCCACAGAGGTACACATGATGGTACTGGGGTTCATCGGTGGCACGGGCCCGGAAGGGCGCGGTCTGGCCCTAAGGTTCGCCATGGCAGGCCACCGGGTGCTCCTTGGCTCCAGAGAGGCAGAGCGCGCCCGGGAGGCGGTGGAGAAGATCGCTGCCAGGAGGGCCGGCCTGGACATCGCGGGCGTCCTCAATGAGCAGGTGGCCAGGGAGGCGGAGTGGGCGCTGGTGACGGTGCCCTATGCGGCCCAACGGCCCACCCTGGAGGCGCTGCGGCCTCTGCTGGCCGGCAAGACAGTGATAGACGTGGTGGCACCGGTGGTCTTTGAGAACGGGGTGCCCAGGGCGGTGGCGGTGGAGGAGGGCTCGGCGGCCCAGCAGGCCCAGGCGCTCCTGCCGGACTCGCAGGTGGTCGCTGCATTCCAGAACGTGAGCGCCCACGATCTACTCCAGCCAGAGCGCCCCATTGACGGCGATGTGATTGTATGCAGCGATCACCCGGGGCCCAAGGCGAAGGTGATGGCGCTGGCGGAGGAGATCCGAGGCGTGAGGGCCGTTGACGGCGGCGCTCTGGAGAACGCTCGGTACGTGGAGGACCTCACCGCCCTGCTGTTGAACATCAACCGTGTCTACAAGGGGCGCAGCATGGTGCGCATTACCGGTATCTAGGATGGCCGCTGCTCTGTGCTTGCTGGGGCGTGGGCCTCCTGGCACAGCAACCCAGGGTGTTCGAGCTGAATGGTGGCGTGGGTGATGCCAAACTCCCTGGCCGCCACATCCCGGAGGCGGGCCAGCACTAGCTGTTCGTCGTCGTGAGTTGCCTCGGACCCCACCACCACGTGGGCGCTCATGGCATGATAGCCAGAGGTGATAGTCCACGTGTGGAGGTCGTGCACCATCTGCACCTGGGGCACCGCCTCCATTCGGCGCATCAGCGCGCTCGGGTTCACGTGGGAGGGCGTTCCCTCCAGCAGGATATGGACGGCGGCGTAGGCCACCCGGCTCCCGCTATAGGCGATGAGGATGGCTGTCAGCAGGCTGATGATGGGGTCGGCCAGGTACCAGCCGAAGGCCACCATCAGGGCTCCCGCCAGCACCACTCCCACCGACTGGACGGCGTCTGTGGTCACGTGGACGAAGGCGCCCCGCGCGTTCAGGCTGCACTGGGCTGAGGGGCGCAGCACCAGGGCCGCAGCCACGTTGCCTGCCAGGCCCGCAATGGCTACCGCCAGCATGGGCACGGCCATGACCTGGGGCGGCGCCAAGAGGCGGCGGTACCCTTCCAGCCCAATGTACGCGGCCACGCCCCACACAGCCAGGCCGTTAGCCAGCGCGGCCAAGACCTCCAGGCGGTGATAGCCGTAAGTGCGAGCGTCAGAAGGCGGCCTGGCCGCTGCCCAAAAGGCCATCAGCGCCAGAAGCAGGGCCCCCAGGTCCGTGAGGACGTGGCCCGCGTCCGCCAGCAGCGCCAGGCTGTTGGTGAGGTATCCAGCTACCCCCTCCACCACGAAGAAGACGCCGGAGATGCCCAGTGCGACCAGCATGGCCCGGCGGCTGGCACGACGGTCCGGGCCACCGCCACGGTCAGCCAGGCCGTTCTTCCACCGGCGGCTGCCTTCAGTCTGCCTGAGACGCTCCTCTCTCCTCCCCATGGCTCAAGAACGAGTATAGCACACGCCCCCCTGCGGCCTGGTCGGCTGGGAGAAGGCATGGGCTCAGGCCAGCAGCAGCATTACAACGGGCTTGCCTGTTCTCTCCCAGTTGGCGTCGATGATGAAGCCGTGGCATCGGAAGAAGGCTGCCAGGCCGTCTATGGGGGCCCCGTCGTAAGGCCGCAGTTCGCCCAGCATGCGCAGGTAGTGGTGAGCGCGGGCATTCTCGATGGTCTCCCGCAGAAGCTCCGACCCCACCCCTGACCGGCGGCACTCCGGGGCTATCCAGAGATCGTGGAGCCAGCAGTCCCCAGAGCCGCGAGGCGCTTCGAAAGAGACGGCCCGCCCCACCAGGTGCTCCCCGTCAAAGGCCTCGTATTCGTGCCACGATTCCTTGTATGGCGCGATGCTGAACTGCCGCTTGCGTATCTTCAACGAGCCTACCGCGGTCACCGCGGTCACCATGGTCCACCTCCTTCTTCTTTCCCACGGCCCGGCACCCCTTGCCCCAGGCCGTTCACATCCCGACGGGGATGGGCCGCCGGACCAGGTCTGCTCCGCGCTCAGATGCTAGCTTCGCCCAGGTAGCCTGCAGCCTCTGTGCCACCAGCGCAGCCAGCGCCGTCATTACTTCGTAGCCCATGCGGGGGTCTTCGTCCAGCAGACGGCGCAGGCTTTGGCCATGGACAGCCACAAGCCTGCATGGCCCCACGGTCGTTGCAGAGAGGGTAGCCATGTTCGGCTCAACGAGAGCGGACCACCCGAACACGCCGCCTGTCTCCACCGTTGTGATGATCGTACACAGCGTCGTGTGCCGACTCCAGAGGCGGACATCAGCGCATAGCTGCACCCTGCCCCGCTCGATCACGTAGATGTCTGTTAGTGTATTGCCCCCTTGGAAGAGAGTGCTCCGGTCCGGGTAGCTGACCAGCCTGGCTACACTGGCCACTCGTTCCAGTTGCGACTTGTCAAGCGATTGAAAAAGCGCAGACGCTGCGAGTGTACGTCCCAACGACATGTCTTCCTCCCTCCCCGCTTGGACTTCCACCACCGAGCCACTGCCACAGGGCGTACTGATATTCAACTTGTCGTGGCAGGGTCGTGCCAGCTACATGTTTGCCCAGAAACCGGCCTCATGTAGCACCATTCCCACACTCTCCGTGAGGTGCGTCAGGGTGTTCCGGTAGCGATTGGCCAGCACCTCAGCCATGGAGTGGTACATCTTCATCCCTATCTCTGTATTCTTGGAGAGCAGCGCCACCAACTGTGCCCGCGGTATGGCCAGCAGCCTCATGTCGCTCATGGCCGTGGCCGAGGTGATCAGGGTGCCTGACCCGACCAGTGTGGCCAGGGGGAAGGACTCTCCCGGCCCGACAATGCGGACAGTCACCTCTCCGATAGCCGAGGGAGCCGATAGCAGGGCTTGGCCGCTGATGATGATGAACAGGTGGTCCCCAGCATGCCCGGCATCCCCGAGCACCCAGCCTGAGGGAATGGTGAGGGGCTGGCCCAACGCAGCCACGCGGTCTATCTGCTCGGGAGAGAGGTCACGAAGTATGTCAACCTCCCTCAGGACGTGCCGGGGCATCGGTGTGCCGGCGTCCGCACGTCCTTCTTTGCGCGCGGGTAGTCGCCGGAGCGGAGGGCCTGCCGCTGCGGAATACGGTACCCGTAGCGCGATGACCGGCAGTCCCGACTTGCGTACCACCTGCTCGGTAACGTTTCCCTGGGTCAGCCGGGCAATGCCGCCCTGTGCCGGGGTGCACATGACCACCAGGTCAATCCCCCTGGCCTCAATGGTGTCCAGTATCACCTCCGGGAGGCTACCACCTCGTGCCTCCGTCTTCACCCTCACTCCCTGGCCTCGCAGCCGCTCGGCCGTGGAGCCGAGGTACGCTTCCACTTCCCGCACCCCTCTCTTGACCATCTCCTGTGGGGACACCGCCAGGAGGAGGTGCACCGTCGCGTCAAAGGACCTTGCCAATGCTGCCCCGTGGGGCAGTGCATCCTCCGACCCCTTGGAGCCGTCCAAGGGTATGAGCAGTCGCTTATACATGATCTCCTCCTTCCAGGAGGCAAGGAGGGCCTCCCATCTTCACCACCCTCTCGCCTATATATTACGAATGGTAGCAAGGGGGATGTTTGCAGGTCAACATTGTGCTACATAACACAAGTACAATCGGCGAAAGGCAATGTCAAACGGCGTACCTGTGCAGCAAGGCACAGCAGGTGCTCGTCATGTTAGTCAGACCTCTCTTCGCTCCCAGGAAGATGGGACCCTGTTTTGCGCCCCCGCTGCCAGGGCGCTACAATGACTTGCAGAGGGGGAACTAACGCCGTGTACACTCTGTGCGTCCTGGCGCCTTCCGGCCATGCCAGGCCCGCCTTGGTGCAGGCCCTGGGGAGGGAGGGACTGGCCTACTCCGTGGTACAGGAGTTGCACTCCCTGGAGCACGCACTGGACGCGGTGTTGCTGGACGCCACCAACGCCAGCGACGGCGAGCTGAAGGCGATGGTGGAGCAGTGCCAGGGGCTGCGTCTCCCGGTCCTTATGGTGCTGGGGCAGGAGAGCGTGGCCGGCTACACCCCCAGCATCGGCGCCGACGACTTCATCCTCTGCCCTCCGGCCCCCGGCGAGCTGACGGCCAGGGTGCGCCAGGTGCTGGAGCGCGGCGCAGACCACGCCTCCAATGACGATGTGTTGCACGTGGGCGATCTGGTCATATCCCCCCAGAGCTACGATGTGTACCTGGCGGGGCGCAAGGTGCTTCTCACCTACAAGGAGTACCAGTTGCTGAAGCTGATGGCGGAGAACCCGGGTCGCGTCTTCTCCAGGGAGACTCTCCTCAATCAGGTGTGGGGGTACGACTACTTCGGCGGAACCCGCACCGTGGACGTGCATATACGCCGCTTGAGGAGCAAGATCGAGGACTCCGGTCACACCTTCATTGAGACCGTGTGGAACGTGGGCTACCGCTTCCGCGCGTAGAGTTCAGTTGAAAAAGGGGTGTCCAGAGGGGCTAGGCCCCGGAGATTGTCCTGAGCCCGTCGAAGGAGCGGGGGTCTGGGGGTGTCCCCCAGGTATGATTTCTTCCCCCTTCCTGGCGAGGAAGGGGGCCAGGGGGATGGTCGAAGAGGTTCGGCAACCTGCCAGCGGTCTACTGCCACCGGCGCCCTTTGATGTACCTGTGGGCCGCTGTGGCCGCGGTGGCCCCGTCGCCCGCCGACGTCACCACCTGGGCCGCCGAGTTCTGCCGGATATCCCCCGCAGCGAAGATGCCGGGCTTTTCAGTGGCCATCCAGATGTCGGTGGCGATGTGGCCACCCTCGTCCATGGAGAGGATGCCCTTCAGGTAGGCGGTGTTGGGGTCCAGGCCGATGAATATGAACAGGCCGGACAGCTCCACCTGAGAGGTCTCCCCGGAGAGGGCGTCCCGGACCTTCACCCCTCGCAGACCGCTATCGGCGGGCAGTATCTCCTCCACCACCGTGTTCCAGCGCACCTCTATCTTGGGATTGGCCAGCACCCTGTCCTGGAGCACCTTCTGGGCCCGGAAGGCGTGACTGTGGTGGAAGACAAGCACCCTGGAGGCGTACTGGGTCAGGGTGAGGGCCTCGTCCATGGCTGAGTCGCCGCCACCTACAACCCCCACCACCTGGTCCTGGAAGAATGGCCCATCGCAAGAGGCGCAGTAGGAGACCCCCCGGCCCTGGCACTCCTCCTCGCCCGGAACGCCCAGCTTGCGGAGCGAGGAGCCACCAGCGATGATCACCGCCTTGCACCGCAGCTCGCCCTCGGTGGTCGCCACCACGTGGTAGGGGCCGTCGCTCCGGACGGCCGAGACCTCCGCCATGAGGAACTGGGCCCCTGCGTTATCGGCCTGCTCCTGCATCATGGGGCCAAGCTCGTAGCCGGAGGTGCCCTGGGGGAAGCCGGGGTAGTTCTCGATGTGCTCTGCGTTGATGATCTGGCCGCCACCCATGAGCTTCTCCACCAGCGCGGTGCGGTACCCGTACCTGGCGGCGAAGAGGGCCGCCGTCATGCCCGCTGCTCCCGCGCCGATGACCACCACGTCGTATGCTTGGGCCACGGAACACCTCCCTTTCAGCAAAGCCCAAGGATAGCTACGGGCCTGCCTGGCTGTCAACCCGCAGGGAGCGGGTGGCAGGGTCTTTCGGTTTTCTCAACACCGGCTCTTGTCCGCTCATTCTGAGCCTGTCGAAGAACGAGCGGACAGGTTAGGTAGTGTTGCCGCTCACGGTGAGCCTGTCGAACCGTGAGCGGCACAGGGCGACTGTGAAGGACCTTTGAGAGACCCTGAGCAGGGCCGAGCTTGTGGGACCGCGGGCGTGCGGGAGCCCTTGGCACCGATGTCCACCAATTGTGTCCGAAGTTGCCCCAACAGGCGTCTCCAGGCTATTGACAGTTTGTTCTCCAGAGAACAAAATATGCCCAGGGTTGAACCATGGACAATGACAGCCTGTATATGACGACCCCAGAGGCCTCAGAGACCCTTGGGTACACAATACAGCACACCCGGCGCTTGGTGCGAGAAGGTCGGCTACAAGGCACCAAGATGGGGCGGGACTGGATGGTCCTGCGCGAGTCTGTAGCAGAGTATGTGACGCATAGCAACACCGCGCCACTGATCCCGGCCCCAAAGAGGGGACGGCCCCGCAAGGGGCATGGACGAAGATTGGGTGACGTGGGTTAGCTGTGGAAACGAGCGACGACGGGGGACAGCCCTGGCCTAATCGCCTTAGCGACAAAGGCCGTGGCGGAGGACGACCCATGACGAATGACATTCAGTTGTGGTGTGAGAACCACGCGCAAGGCGTGTGGCGATTAGCCCTGCGAGAATGCGAGGGATGCGGCGACGGCACGAGGTTGTGCGACGCGTGCTGGCGGGAGCACAACGACGACCACGCACGGTGCTCCGAGGAGGCAGCGCCGTTGCAAAAAGCCGCTGCCCGCTTTCTCGCCGACACGGCCTCTTCTGATGAACACAGGTGGTTGCGAGACATAGTGGAAGCGGTCTGCCGCATAGAGCCAGAAACCTTGCGTCGGTTGTCCGGCGGCGCCACTCCGCAGCTTGTAGGCATCGTAGTGGGCATCTGCCTTGAACGGCTCCGCAGCGGCTACTACGACTCACCCTTGTACTGCTTCACGAATGGTGAGGGCGATGTCATCGAGGACGACGGCGACCCGCCGCGCACGACATGGCAGACCGCTCAGGAGGCGGAGCTTGCTCGGCAGGCATGGACATCTACTTGGGGGGGCCGCGAGTGTGGATATGTGTACAGACTGGCTACCCCGTGACTAACGGCTAGGTAGAGCGGGATGTGGCACGCCGCCACATCCTACACAGCCCAGCCTACACAAGCATCAGACGTAATAACAGGACGGACAGGACGCCTAGTCAGGACGCTGACGTCGCGACCGTACGCCAGTCTGCTGAATAGACCCCGTAAGAACAAGAGCCCAAGGGGCCAGGAGCGACGCGACTCTCGCGATGTCAAGACCTGACCAAACCGAGCGCATCGACAATCTTGATAGCTTTGTGCAATTGCAACAGCAGGATGAATCTAATCCCGACAGGAGTCAAATAAAACTGCCGCGCAATCTTTCCGATAAGACCAAGCTCGGTCGCATAGTTAGAGTACATGTGCGCTCCATGTGATGCCGCCTTTGGTGAAGGCCAAGTGTATGCTTTTCCAGATGCATCGCGAAAGTGAAGAATAACCATGTGTTCTGGCACTGGATGGATGTTCCTGGCCAGATTGAAGACTACCTCAACCATTGTGTATATTCCAAATACCACTCTTGAGGCAAAGGGGTCTTTTATGATCAAGCCCCTGAGTATAGTAGCTTGGGGCTCTGATATTGAATCCAATCCTCTACTGGGGTCTCGATTATCTACGTAGCCAGTCCCTATCTCGGTTAGTTGAAAGGCTCCTCTTCCACCTCGGTGGACTAGGTTCATCTCCTCGGCGAAGCGCAAGTAGCTGCCAATTGTGGTCGGGGCAAGTTCAACGTTGGTCTGGATGTTCTGTGTTGAGAGTGGGCCCTTGCGGAGGGCATACAGAAGCGGATTGAGCAGATGGAGAGACCAGACGCCATGGTCGGGAGGTTGGAGATTGAAAAAGGCTGCAATCTGCTGAAACCTGGAGAAAAACAATTCCAGAACGTGGCTGGGGCCATATTCAACCGCGTTGATGCCTCGCTGCTGGCATGCGGCGATTTGCCCAGGGAGAAAAGAGGGGCAGAGCAGGTAGGCAACAACTTCACCAGAGACAAGCTGTCCTTCAACTTGCAATTGCCGAAGTTGTTCCCAGTACCTTCGGGTTTGTTCCAAGAATTCTCCCTTAAAAGGGACGGCTTTCAACTCTACGAGGATGAGTTGTGACCCGTGCGTAAACAGAAGGTCCAAGCGATCTCCTGAAGGGAGGATCTTCTGACGACTCATAAGAACTAGCTCTTCTCTTGCGCCGATCAGTTCCGCACAGATATCCGGATATGTGGCAAGAACTTCCTCTACCTGGGACTCGTGGACACTCATGGTTCACCACCCTATCACCCTTGTTCACTGCTTTGCTGAGCGTCGAAGGATAAGCAAGCGGCCACATTCTGGGCAGCTATCAATACGGCAGAGTTTCGCCACCCATGGACGAAGATTGCCTACCCATCCGCTCGTGGTGAGCCACCAAATACCCCCCTCACACCAGCCCCTCCTGTTGCATGGCCGCAAGCGCCTGCTCAAAGCCAGCGACGGTGCGATCTACCTCCTGCTCGCCGTGGGTGCACGATAGCAGGAAGGTGCGGCCACCCATGCAGTCCACCCCAGCGTTGAGCAGGGCTCGCTTGGACGCGGCGAAGACGGCGGGCGGCACCGACCTGAGCTTGTCGTGGGGGATGGTGCACACGCCGTCGGCGTCCACCTCCCCCGGCACGCCTGGCGCGATGAAGACGCAGGTGGTGACGCCATAGGCCAACCCCGGGACCTCCAGGCTGCGCATCACTTCGTTCAGCCCCTGGCGCAGCCGCCTCGCGGCAGCCTCGGCTCGCGCATTCACCGGCTCCTGCTCCACGATGCCCAGGGCGGTGGAGCCAGCCGCCGCCGAGAGGGGGTTGGCGTTGAAGGTCCCCGGATGGTTCACCCGGTGACGGGCATTCCACTCCGGGTCGTCGCGGTGCCCGATCATGTCCAGTATCTCCGCCTTTCCCGCCACGGCGCCACCGGGGAGGCCGCCTCCCAGCACCTTGGCCATGGTGGTCAGGTCGGGCTTCACCCCGTAGAGGGCCTGGGCCCCGCCGTTGGAGGTGCGGAAACCGGTGACCACCTCGTCGAAGATGAGCACCACGCCTTGGCGGCTGGTCACCTCCCGAAGCTCCCGCAGAAAGCGAGGGAACACCGGGTACAGCCCCATGTGGGCGCCCGTGGGCTCAAGGATGACCGCAGCCACGTCGGGGTCCTGGGCCAGAATGCGCTCCACCGAGGCGATGTTGTTGGGCTCGGCCACGTACACGGTGTCCACCACGGCATCGGGCACGCCGGAGGTGTTGGGCTGCACCCCTTTGATGAGGTAGTCGTGCCAGCCGTGGAAGTGGTCCTCGAACTTGATGACCTTGTTGCGACCTGTGTAGGCCCGGGCCAGTCGCAGCGCCATGAGAGTGGCCTCGGTGCCGGAGCTGGTGAAGCGCACCTTCTCCGCCGAGGGCACCATCCGCTGCACCCCCGAGGCCCATGCGGTCTCCAGCTCCGTGGAGCCACCCAGGTGGGTGCCCCTTCCCGCCTGGTGGGCCACCGCCGCCGTGACCTTGGGGTGGGAGTGGCCCAGCAGGAGAGCGCCGTGCCCCACCACGTAGTCCACGTACTCATTGCCGTCCACGTCCCACTTTAGCGGCCCGGCGCCGTGGGTCATGAACACTGGGAAGGGGGTCACCCGCCGCGTGTCGTGGGTGACGCCCCCTGGGAAGAGCCGCCTGGCCTCCTCGAACTTGCGCGCCGAGGTGGGGTGCAACTGGTGGTAGCGTTCCTGTATGGTGGACACGGCGTTCCTCCTTGCCGTCGGAGTGGCGGACACCGCCTCACCAGCGGCAGCCGTATGTTATGATGATGGCCGTTCACCCACAAGAGGAGCGAGTATGCGAAGCTACCTCTCCCACCTGGAGTGCACCTGCTGCGGCAAGACCCTCTCCGCCGACGAGCCCCACCGCACGTGCCCCGCTTGCGGCAAGGTGCTGTACGCCCGCTATGACCTGGAGGCGGCCCGCCGCGCCCTGGACCCCGCCGCGTTGGCGAAACGCCCGCCCAACATGTGGCGCTTCTTTGAGGTCATGCCCGTCCGCGACCCTGACAAGGTGGTGACGCTGGGCGAGGGGGCAACTCCCATGTACCGGGCAAGGCGCCTCCAGCGCGCTCTGGGCGCACGAGAGCTGTACATCAAGGACGAGGGGCTCAACCCCACGGGCTCGTTCAAGGCGCGGGGCCTCTCCGCCGCCGTCTCCAGGGCCCTGGAGCTGGGCCTGAAGCGGCTCACCATGCCCTCGGCGGGCAACGCCGCCGGCGCCTTGGCCGCCTACTGCGCCCGCGCTGGCCTGGAGGCATACGTCTTCATGCCCAAGGACGCCCCAGAGGCCAACAGGAAGGAGTGCGTCATCTGCGGCGCCCATCTGGATCTGGTGGACGGCTTCATTGGCGACGCCGGGCGCATCTCCCGGGAGCGGGCTGCCAGGGAAGGCCTGTTCGATGTCTCCACCCTCCAGGAGCCCTACCGCGCGGAGGGGAAGAAGACCATGGGGATGGAGATCGCCATGGACCTGGAGTGGCGGCTGCCCGGCGCAATCATCTACCCCACCGGCGGCGGCACGGGCATCGTGGGCATGTGGAAGGCCTTTGCTGAGATGGAGGCCCTGGGGTGGATCGGCCATGAGCGGCCCAAGCTCATCGCAGTCCAGGCGGAGGGGTGCGCCCCCATCGTGCGGGCCTTCCAGCGGGGTGACACCTTCGCCGAGCCCTGGCAGGACCCCCACACCGCCGCTGCGGGCATCCGGGTCCCCAGCGCCATCGGCGACTACCTGATACTGGAGGCCATCCGGAAAAGCGGGGGCACCGCCCTCACGGTGAGCGAGGAGGAGATCTTCCAGGCCGTGGGTGAGATGGCCAGGCTGGAGGGCATCTTCCCCGCCCCCGAGGGGGCCGCCACCCTGGCAGGCTACCGCAAGCTGCTGGCCGCGGGTACCCTGGCACCTGAGGAGTCGGCGGTGCTCATGAACACCGGCTCCGGCCTCAAGTACCTGGATCTGGTGGGAGGCTAGGGGCACCGTGGCCGCTGCCGTGGTGGGCGTGGATATTGGGGGCACCTTCACCGACTTCGCCTTCCTGCGTGACGGCCGCCTCATCGTCCACAAGGTGCCCTCCACGCCCAGGGACCAGGTGCAGGCGGTGGTGGAGGGCCTGCGCGACCTGAAGCTCCCAAGGGACTGTACCTTGGTCCACGGCTCCACCGTGGCCACCAACGCCCTGCTGGAGCGAAAGGGCGCCCGCACCGCCCTCATCACCACTCGCGGCTTCGAAGATGTCATCGAGATCGGCAGGCAGAACCGGCCCGCCCTCTACGACCTCCTCTACCGGCGTCCTCCCTCCCTGGTGCCCCGCGACCTGCGCTTCGGCGTACCAGAGCGCGTTGACCATCAGGGCAGGGTAGTGGTCCCACTGGACCCACAGGAGGTACAGAGGGTGGTGGAGCAACTGGCAAACGCTGGTGTGGAGGCGGTGGCGGTCTCGCTCCTCTTCTCCTTCCTCAACTCCGAGCACGAGCGGGCGCTGGGTGAGGCCCTGGGGCGCCTGGGAAGCAGGCCCTTCGTCTCCCTCTCCAGCGAGGTGCTCCCGGAGTTCAGGGAGTACGAGCGCACCAGCACCGTTGCGGTGAACGCCTACATTGGGCCGGTGGTGTCGCGCTACGTGAGGCGGCTGGCTGAGGCCACGGGGATGCCCGTGCGCATCATGCAGTCGTCGGGCGGCAGCATACCGGCGGAGCTGGCGGCCAGCCAGCCCGTTCGCACCATCCTCAGCGGCCCGGCGGGGGGTGTGGTGGGCGCCACCTATGTGGCCCGGATAGCGGGCTTTGATCACGTCATCACCTTTGACATGGGGGGAACGTCGGCAGACGTCTCTCTGTGCCCCGGTCGGGTGCAGGCCACCACCAGCTCCTCTGTCGGCGGGTACCCGGTGAGTGTCCCCATGATAGACATCCACACCGTGGGGGCAGGCGGCGGCTCCATCGCTCGCGTGGACGTGGGAGGCGCCCTGGTGGTGGGCCCGGAGTCGGCGGGAGCGGAGCCCGGCCCCGCCTGCTATGGCCGGGGCGCCGAGCCCACGGTGACCGACGCCAACCTGGTGCTGGGCCGCATGGACCCTCGTCACTTCCTGGGAGGGCGCATGTCCCTGGACACGGCCAGCGCCCGCCGCGCTCTGGAGCGCCTGGGGCGCCAGATGGGCGCCGACGCCATTGGCGCCGCCCAGGGGGTGGTGCGGGTGGTCAACTCCAACATGGAGCGCGCCCTACGTGCCATCTCCCTGGAGCGAGGGTACGACCCCCGCGAGTTCACCCTGGTGGCTTTTGGCGGGGCGGGCCCCATGCACGCCTGTCATCTGGCCCAGGAGCTGGGCATCCCGCGGGTGCTGGTGCCACCCCGCCCGGGCATCCTCTCCGCCCTTGGCGTGGCCATCGCCGACGTGGTGAAGGACTATTCCCAGACCCTCATGCTCCGAGGGGAGGCCATCAGCCGCCCTCTCCTTGAAGGGGCCTTCCGCGACCTGGAGGCCCGGGGCCGCCGCGAGATGGCTAGCGAAGGCCTGCCGCCTCGCTCCCTGCGCGCCCAGCGGGCCCTGGACGTGCGCTACGTGGGCCAGTCCTACGAGCTGACCGTGGACTGGCCAGCGAGGGCGCGGGACCTCTACCGGGAGGTGGCACGCCGCTTCCACATGGCCCACATGCGGCGCTTCGGGTACAGGGACGAGGGCGAGCCCATCGAGGTGGTGAACGTCCGGGTCCGGGTGGTCTCCCCTGTTGAGCTTCCACCGGTGTTCGACGAGGCGGCCCAGGGCCCGACCGGCGACGCCCTTCTGGGCCACGGCACTGTCATCTTCAACGGCGAGGCCACCAGCGCTGCTCTCTACTTGCGGGAACGGCTCCACGCCGGGGAGGTGGTCCCAGGCCCTGCGGTGCTCTTCCAGATGGACGCCACCACCGTGGTCCCGCCGGGATGGGTGGCCGCGGCGGACACATTCCGCAACCTGGCGATAATGAAGGAGTAACGGTGCCACGGCATATACTTGCATTCGTGACAGGCGCCGCGACGCCATCCGCCCATGGTCCGACAGGGCCTGCCCTGCGCTCCGATATATCGAGAGTGCCGAGTCCCTCGTGTGTGCTCGACACAGTCGGCATCTCGACACAGTCGGACCGGTCGAGGGCTGAGCGGGGCGTGACCGTCTCACCTGTCACAGGGGAGGGGCCGTGAGAGCCCTGGCTCGCCGCTCCATCTGGAGGATTGGCCTCCTCCTACAGATTGGGCTGCTGGGTGCCCTGGCGCTCCTGGCAGTGGCAGGTGTTCTAGCCTGGGTCCGAGTCTCATCGGAAGGCTCCCTGGCGGAGCACGAGCGCCGGGAACGACTGGACCTGGCGGTGAACCTTGCTCTCCATCTGAGCAATGAGGCTGGGCATACCCGTGACATGCTAGAGGCGGGGGCTCCTGCGCTGACCTCGCTTCTGGAGAAGGGAGACACCACCGGCCTGCGGCGCCAGCTCCAGGCGCAGCTACCCCTCCTGGGGCACTGGGCCGATGGCCTGGCCGTGGTCGGACAGGACGGCTCTGTGGTGGCGGCGGAGCCCGCGTCTTTCGCCCTCCCGCCCCTGGCCGGGCGGCCCTTTTTCCAGCGGCTTCTGGCCACAGGGGAGCCCCAGAGTTCAGGGGCACTGGAGGGGGCCGGTGGCGAGTCCTATCTGGCCCAGGCCGTCTCCCTGAATGCGCCTGCGGGTGGGGTGGTGGCCCTGGCCAAAGTGCAGGGCCTGGTGGGAGAGGAGGTGAGTGACCAGGAGCAGGGCCGCGTGTTTCTTTTGGATGTGGAGGGGGCCGCGGCGGCCCGCCTGTGGCCCGAGGCCAGGTACGAGCTTGACGGGAAGGAGCGTGGACTTCGAGGGCTGCTCTCCGGTGCCACCGCCGGTACCGCCTACTGCCGCAACTGCTCCCGGCAGTCCGAGGAGGAGCAGTTGATGGCCTTCGCGCGGCTGGACGAGACTCCCTCCTGGGTCCTGGTGACCATGACCCCAGTGTCTGAGGTGACGGCGCCCGCCCGTCGCCTCCAGCGCCAACTCGCCCTGGCCGGGGGTACTCTGGCAGTGGTGGCGCTCGGCCTGAGCCTGGCGGGGGCGTGGCTTTGGGTCTTCCGCATGGGGCTCCTCTCCCGCCTTTCGCGCCGCATGGCCGAAGGTGTCCTAGACCAGCCGGTGCCTGACATGGGGCGGGACGAGGTAGGTGCCCTGGCCCGCGACCTCGATGTGATGCGCCGCAGCCTGAAAGAGGAGCGGGAGAGCCTGGAGCGGCGCGTGGCCGACCGCACCCGCGAACTCTCCGCCCTCCTGGCCATTGACCGTGCCGTCTCCCTGGACCGGCCCACGGAAGAGGTCCTCTCCACTGCCCTGGACGAGTTGCTGCACGTGGTGGCCGCCGACGGCGGGGGCATCTATATCCTCTTGGACAGCGGGGAACTGGAAATCAGGACCCATCGAGGTCTCCCCGATGAGTTTGTGGAGAGCGTCCGCCGCATCCGTCTGGGGGAGGGCATATCTGGCCGGGCAGCCGAGCTGCGGCAGCCGGTGGCCATGAACATTAGCGAGTACCCTACTGAGCGGCTGGCGCCGGCCATCGCCAGGGAGGGGTTCGTGGCCCTTGCCGGAGCTCCCATGATGCTAGGCGAGAGGCTGGTTGGATCGGTCATCGTGGGCCGTCGGCGTGGAGAGACGTTCACAGAGCACGAGCTATCCTTGCTGGGCTCCGTGGCCTCCCAGGTAGCTTCCTCCTACGACCGCAGGCGGTTGGTGAGCGAGCTAGAGAGTGAACTGGCAGAGCGCAAGCGGGCAGAAGAGGCGCTGGCCGTGGAGGCGGAGCGGCGCGCCGTCCTCAACCGCATCGCCGCAGCAGTCAGCCGGACCCTGGACCCCCAGGAGGTATGCAACGTCCTGGCAGGTGAGTTGCCCTCAGTGGTGCCATTTGACAGGGCTACCCTCCTTCTGCTATCGGAGGACGGGGGTCATCTGAAGACTCTTAGCATCGCTGGGATGGAGATTCCTAACTATGGCTCCACCTCCACCTTCCCCATCCGCGGCACCGCGTCGGAGTCGGTGTTGCGGGAGCGGCGTCCTATGGTTGAGAGCGACATGCTATCTGATGCCAGCTCTCAACTTTACTACACCAGTCGGGCTTTCGCTTCCGCAGGGCTACGGTCAAGGGTCACCGCCCCTATGTTCGTGGGAGAGCGAGCGCTGGGGACGCTTAGCGTGGCCCATCGCCAGCCCAGCCGCTACACCGAGCAGGACTCCGTCCTCCTACAGGCCGTAGCGTACCAGGTGGGGATGGCGCTGGAGAACACCCGCCTTTTCCAGCAGACCGATGCCGCCCTCCAGCGCCGCGTGGAGGAGCTCCAGGCAATCAGCGGCGTCCTGGCTGCGGGCACGCAGGCCGGAGAGCTGGACAAGGTGCTGGCCGAGGCGCTGCGCGTGGCCACCGATGTGCTGAGGCTGGAGCGTGGGGGCGTCATGCTGCTGGACGCTGGAGGAAAGGAGGCGGTGGTCAGGGCCACATACTCGCGGGGAGAGGCTCCCCCGCATCCCGGTCAAGGCGCCCACCTGGAGCTGGACTCGCTGCCCCTGCTCAGGCAGGTGGTGAAGAAGCGGCAGCCCCTGGTGATCGAGGACATCGCCGCTCTGCCCGACCAGCCGCAGCGGGAGTTAGCCGTGCGCTACGGTGTACACTCGGCCCTGGTGGTCCCGCTGGTGGCGAGTGGCAGGGTCATAGGCACCTTGCAGTTCACCACAACCTCGGGGCCCAGGGCTTACTCCAGGGATGAGGTGGCCCTGGTAGAAGCCATGGCAGGTCACCTGGGGGCCATCGTCCAGAGCGCGCTCCTGTTCGACGAGGTCTCTCAGGAGCGGCAGACCCTCAGCGCCGTCCTGGAGGGGATGACGGATGGGCTGGTAGTGACGGACGCCCAGGGGCGGGTCGTCTATTGCAACGCGGCAGCGGGGCGTATTCTGGGGATGCGCCCGGAGGAGGTCCACGGCCAGTCCCTGGAGGCCATGGCGCAGCTAAAGGCGAGCGATTTTGAAGACCCCTCCGTCCCCTTGAGGCTCCTGCACGGGCTGGGCCAGGAGAGACCAGAGTACATGACGGTGGAGGCCGTGCTGCTGCTCCCCCAGCGCCGGGAGCTGGTCATCACCACCTTCCCCATCGCCTCAAGGCAGGGGGCCGGGACAGGCCACTGCATCCTTGGTAGGGACATAACGGCGGAGCGGGAGGCCCTGCGTCGCCGCGACGCCTTTATCTCCATCGCCTCCCACGAGCTCCGCACCCCGCTGACCAGCCTCTATGGCTTCAGCGAGCTGCTCCTGACAAGGGAGGTCTCCAGGGCCCGCCGCATGGAGTGGCTGGAGCGCATCCACAAGGAGAGCAAGCGGCTGGCGGGCATCGTGGATGACATGCTCAACGTCTCCCGCATCCAGTCCGGGCGCATCACCCTTCGGGAGGAGCCCGTGCCGCTCCTTCCTGTGGCTGAGGAGGTCCTACGCTCCGTGGGCTCCACCACCGAGCACCACCGCTTCGCCATTGACGTACCCGAGAGGCTTCCGGCTCCTATTGCCGACCGTGACAAGCTCTCCCAGGTCCTGTGGAACCTGGTGGACAATGCCATCAAGTACTCGCCGGAGGGAGGAGAGGTGGTCGTCCGGGCCATGGAGGAGCCGGAGCAACACCGGCTGGTGGTGAGCGTCAGCGACCAGGGGATGGGCATAGCCCCAGAGGACCAGGCGCGGCTTTTCACCACCTTCCACCGTATCAGGCGGCCGGAGACGGCTGGGGTGCGCGGCACGGGCCTGGGGCTGTACATTGTCAAGGGGCTGGTGGAGCTGATGGGTGGCGAGGTCTGGGTCTCCAGCGAGCTGGGCGAGGGCACCACCTTCTCTTTCACCTTGCCCACAGACAGCAACGACGCAATGGAGGTCCGCGGTGACGATTAAGGTGATGCTTGCGGACGATGAGGAAAACCTGGTGGCGCTGATGACGGCCATCCTGGAGGGTGACCCCCGCTACAGGCTGGTGGTCGCTCGCAACGGGCTGGAGGCCGTGGAGCTTGCTCGCCGGGAGAAGCCCGCGCTCCTCTTTCTGGATGTGCGGATGCCAGGAAAGGACGGCCTCCAGGTGTGCCGCGAGCTGAAGAGCAACCCGGAGACGGGGTGTATCTCCATCGTGATGCTCACCGCGCTGGCACAGAGCGCGGACAGGGAGAGGGCGCAGGAGGTTGGCGCCGACGACTACATTACCAAGCCCTTCAGCCCTTCGGCTATTCTGGATAAGGTGGAGCAGGTGCTCTCCGCCTCCGGGTAGGTCCTCTGCCCCCGCCACTCTGGAGGTGGCTTGGCTCTGTTGACGTATTCGTGGGCGCAGGGAGCAGAGCCGCCTGCCGGGGTCTGGGAGAGCCGTCGAACGCAACTCAGGGTGGGTGAGGAAAACCACGGTCGGGTGGGCCGAGCATCCGTAGGAGGCTGCGGAAGAAGGGGAGTCCAGAGGGGCTTTGCCCCTCTGGCGGGGGTCTGGGGGTATCCCCCAGATTCCCTTCTCTTCCCCCTCTCCCTAAGGGAGAGGGGGACAAAGGGGGTAAGGGTTTTGAAACGAGTGCGCAATAGCTAGAAGGAGGTCCCCCATGGCGTACCAGTACCTGGTGGAGGAGCACGAGGGGCGAGTGGCTATCCTCACCCTGAACCGCCCCGAGAAGCTGAACGCCCTGAGCCAGGGGCTGATGGAGGAGTTCACTCAGGCCATCCACAGCATGAAGGACGACCCGGAGACGCGGGTCATCATCGTCAAGGGGGCGGGCCGCGCCTTCTCCGCTGGCTACGACCTCTCCCCCGCCGAGCGCAGGGGGCGGGCCCACGACTCCGTCTACGACGACTGGGCCAGGCTACGGGCCACCATGGAGCGCTGGATGGAGGTGTGGGATTACCCCAAGCCCATCATAGCCCAGGTGCACGGGTACTGCCTGGCCGGCGCCAGCCAACTCGCCATCATGTGCGACCTTACTTTTGTGGCCGAGGACGCCCGCATAGGTGTCCCATCCATACCCATCGGCGGGGGCTTCATCTCGCCCATGTGGTGCTGGCTGGTGGGGCCCAAGCGGGCCAAGGAGATGACCTTCATGTCGGGGCGGCAGATCTCCGGCAAGGAGGCGGAGCTGTGGGGGTGGGCCAACAGGGCCTTCCCCGCCGACAGGCTGGAGCAGGAGGTGCGGGCCATCGCCCACCGCATAGCCAAGGTGCACCCCGATGTGCTGCGGATGAAGAAGCTGGCGGTGAACCGCGTCATGGACATGCAGGGGTTCAGGCAGGCGGTGTTCTTCGGCTGTGAGTGGGACACCATCCTCCACTTCGCCCCGCCTGTGCAGGAGCTGACCAAGATGAACCGTGAGCTGGGCCCCAGGGAGACCATCCAGTGGTGGGAGGAGCACGCCTAGTGTGGTGCCCCCGTAATACCTTTCACAATGCTGGAGAGCCCAGTCGCCCGCTCATGGTTCGACAGGCTCACCACGAGCGGGGAAATCCTCCCTTACCGCTCATCCTGAGAGGCTGTGAGGCTTTTAGTTGTCTGATTGGGATGGGATGGTTCCAGATGCTTGACCGTCGCTTTCACCGGAGGTCGCCCTCCTGGGGAACTGGCCAGGTGGTCCCGTGGGGCTTGGTTGTCAGCAAC